>CAZIAS010000008.1:0-61988 GCA_964536825.1 uncultured Alistipes sp.
GCTGGTTCCCCATCGGTGCAGCCTGCATCACTCCGCTGCTCGGATGGTTCCTCGATAAGAAAGGCAAGGGCGCTACGATGCTTATCCTCGGCTCGCTGCTGATGATTGTCTGCCACCTGACCTTCGCTCTCGTTCTGCCGCTCTACCCGAGCAAGGTTATCGCTTTTGCTGCGATTATTCTGCTCGGAATCTCGTTCTCGTTGGTGCCGGCTTCGCTCTGGCCTTCGATTCCGAAGATTATGGACAAGCGCTTCCTCGGCAGTGCATACTCGCTTATATTCTGGGTACAAAACTTCGGTTTGAGCGGAACGCCGATGCTTATCGGTTGGGCTCTCGAAAAGAGCAACCCCGGCGTTGCCGAGCAGATTGCCGCAGGCGTTGAAGGCGTATCCTACAACTATACCCTGCCGATGCTGATGTTTGCATCCTTGGGTGGTTTGGCACTTCTGTTCAGCCTCTGGTTGAAGGCTATGGACAAGCGTAATGGTTACGGCTTGGAGTTGCCGAACATTCGCAAATAAAGCAAATTACGACAAAAAAATAAGGAGGCGAAAACCTCCTTATTTTTTTATCATTTCATAAACCTCAATCAGTTTGCGGCACATCTCCTCCCACGAGAATCGTTTACGCTCTTCGGGAAAACTCTCCGCAAAACGGACAAGAGTATCATCGCGATAGAGTCTTCGGATTGCTTCGGCAATACTCTCTGCCGTGGGCTCACAAACCACACCTACCCTGCCATCGGGAACAATCTCCGGCAGACCGCCGACATTGGTCACAACCATCGGCACCGAGAAGTTATAGGCTATCTGCGTTACGCCGCTTTGTGTTGCACTTCGGTAAGGCAACACCAACGCATCAGCAACCGAAAAGTAGTATTTCACATCCTCGTCGCTCACAAATCCGTCGTGCAGAATAACCCTGTCGCCCAAACGGTCGAGAGCATCCCGATACTGCTCGCGGTCATTATAAAATTCGCCGGCGACAAGCAATCGCAATGATTTATCTTCGATTTGCCCGAAGGCTTCGAGAAGCAAATCGAGCCCCTTATAGTCACGAATCAGCCCAAAGAAGAGCAGATATCGTTTCGCGGGGTCGAGATTGAGTCGTTGGCACGCCTCCTCGCGCCCGACCCTCTCGCCGAAGTTCTCGAACATCGGGTGTGGCGAGAAGATTGCCGGAGCCGAAGTGTAGGCTTGCAGTTCGCGATGCACCTGCTCGGACATATAGACAAAGCCATCAACCCCGCCTAAATAGTAGTGATTGCAGGGGCGGTCGATAATATGATGTTCGTGGGGCTCCACGTTGTCGATTTGGCACAACACCTTGGTCTTGCCATTCGAGCGGGCGATGCGTGCCACCGTGCCGAATGCCGGAGCCATAAACGGAGTCCAATACTTCATCAGCACGATATCGGGAGCCTCGCGACGAATACGCAGACCGACCTTAATCCAATTGAAGGGATTGACATTATTGAGCAGTCGCTCGATATGCAAATCCGCAGGTGGCGGAGTCGTCACATATTGAGTCTTGCCAGGAAAGAGCAACGAGGGATATTGCAATGTGAAGGTATAAATCTTCACATCGTGCCCCGCAGTTTGATAGACACGAGCCATAGTCTGCATTATCGAGGCAAGACCGCCACGATAGGGATACGCCGGACCGACAATGCAAATCTTCATAGGTTGCAGCCCTATTTAAGTAGCTCTACTGACGTTTCTCGAACTCGGCGACGCCACCTTCGAGGAACTCCACGAAACCCTCAACGCTCAAATCGTAGCCACGGGCGGGAGCCAACTGCTCGCCATCGGGAGAAATGAGGATATAGTTAGGTTGTGCATTCACGCCGAATCGGGTACGCGCGATGTAGGAGTTGATGCGACCGAGCGTCGTGAAAGTATCGCCCGCCTCGGTGGTAATCCACTCCGACTCGGGTACCGCCATCTTGTCGTCGGTATAGAGCGCTACAATCACATACTTCTCGCGCAGCAGGTCGAGCACACGCTCATCGCTCCACACTCTGGCCTCCATCTCGCGGCAGTTCACGCAGCCGTGACCCGTGATATCGACAAAGAGGGGTTTTTCCGCCTTTTTAGCAGCCTCGGTAGCCTCATCAAGGTCAAAGTAACCCTGCAAGCCGTGAGGCAGGTGGAGTTTATCGCCATACTTCACACTCTGGTTGGTTGCCGCAGGAGCAGCCACGCCTCCCGACGTAAGCACGAAATCCTGTGTATGTAACGGGGGCAGATATCCCGACAAAACATTGAGCGGAGCACCCCACATTCCCGGAATCATATAGACCACGAAGGTAAATACCGCAATGGCAAGACCAAGACGCGGAACCGAGATAGACTTCAACTCGCTATCGTGCGCAAAACGCAACTTGCCGAGCAGATAGAATCCGAGCATCGAGAAGCATACAATCCAAATAGCTAGATAGACCTCACGGTCGAGCAGCCCCCAATGGTAGGTCTGGTCGGCAACACTCAAAAACTTAAATCCGAGAGCCACCTCGACAAATCCCAGCACCACCTTCACAGAGTTAAGCCAACCGCCACTCTTGGGCAGGCTTTTGAGCAATGAGGGGAAGAGCGCAAATAGCGTAAAGGGCAGTGCGAATGCCAACGAGAATGCGAACATCGTCACAATCGGCTGCCAGAACTCGCCCGAGGTCGATTGAATCAGCACCGAGCCGACAATCGGGCCCGTGCAGGAGAACGACACCAGCACCAATGTCAAAGCCATAAAGAAGATACCGGCAACGCCACCCTTATCGGCATTTTTATCACTTTTATTGACCAGCGCACTCGGCAGTGTAATCTCGAAAGCGCCGAAGAACGATGCCGCAAAGACCATAAAGACCACAAAGAAGAGGATATTGGGCAACCAATGTGTAGCCAACCAATTGAAGATATCGGCAGTCACAGCCTCGCCTCCCACAAAGCGGGTAATCAGGATAATAACCGCAATCGGCAACGTATAGAGCGCAACGATAAACAGTCCATAGGTAAATGCCTTCATTCGGCCTGCCGCCTTATTCTCGCTACCCTTCATAAAGAACGATACTGTCATCGGTACCATCGGGAAGACGCACGGAGTCAGCAGTGCCGCAAAGCCCCACAAGATAGCCTCCAAAACCAATCCCCAATCAAAGGGTTTGCTCTCCTTGGCAGGAGTCTCGGCAGCCTTAACCTCTGCCGCAGCCTTATCGCCTACTTTGAACGAAAAATTCCACTGCTCGGGCATTCCGCAGTTTGTGCCTACGCACGACATCCAATTCACGACACCCTTCAACTCGCCGTAAGCCGCAGTCAGCGTAAACTTCTGACCCAGAACAAACGTACCATAATACTCGCCGTGTACCTCGCCATCAGCCTCAACCTTCTTCGAAGGGGTTACCTCGTAAGGCTCTCCGTCGAGCGTAATTCCCTCACTCGGTGCAAATTCAAACCAGGTCGAGGAGTAACTCGAATGAAGGTCATAGGTGTGCCAACCTTCGCGCACCGTACCCTCCAACAGCAATTCGTAGGCATTCTCACCCAGCGACTTAACCTCTCCTTTCCACTTAACGGTAGCATCGTTATTTTGTGCCGACACACCCGAAAGTGCAAACACCGAAACCAGCAGTGTAAATAGTCTTAAAAAGAATTTCATATCTCTGTACTCTAATATTCGTAGGGGACAAAGATATGAAATTTTCTTTGAAAATATGCGCAACAGCGCATATATACTACAATTATCTCCGATTATCGGAGTTCGAACGATGCACGACACACAGCCGCACCATCATCCGACTTAATCTCGAAGAGCCAGGTATTGCCCTCCTGACGGCTGCCGATGGTCAGCACCTGACCATAACGCGACTCCTTCACGAAGTGGATATCCAGACGCACGCCATAACTCTCGGAGAGTCGCTCCATAGGCAACATATCGACCATCATATCGATGTAGCGGAGCGTGTTGGTGTGGCGGTTAAAGTCGATATCGCTATACGCAACGCGGTGCTCTTCGGTCTTCTCTGCCTCGACCGCACCCAATTTGCGCGGAGCCTCGCAGGGAGCCGGCTCATCGAAGATATATTGGCGACGCGCCTCGATTATCGGGGTCAAATCGCACGGACGACGGCTGTCGAGATTGATCATACACCAATGCGACGACACGCGACCAAAGGCCGCACCCTCTGCATTGGTCAGCACAAAGTTACGCACCGAGACCAAACGGCCCGTGTCGTTAATCCAAGTACGGATTTTATACTCATCGTACTGCTTGGGCAGATAGTCAAACTCGATGGCCATACGCGACAATACCCACGAGTTATTCTCCTTCATCACGGCATCCGTACCGAATCCGTTACGATGGGCATCGTGGCCTGCAATATTGAGGACATTGCTCAACATTGCCGAAAGGCGGGCGCGTAGCATAAAGTCAATCTCCTGCGGCACTACGCTGAAATCATACACATTTCCTGATAGCATACTGTTCATTTTTAGACAGGCAAAGATACCTATTTTTTCGCAAACTCAACACCATTTTTCGGCTTTTGGAACAATAGAACATCATTAAACCGCGTTCTGTTATGTGAAACAGCAAGATATATTTTATCGTAAAACAATAAAAAATATTTGAAATTCGCCATATTTTTTCTAACTTTGCCGTATAAACAACCTGCATCGGGACACTCCGACTGCCAATGGAGCAGATTGTAATTTAGGTTAGAAGATATAATATATTGAAAATATGATACATACAACGGCAATTTCACGGGGGGGGGTCGCGCTATGGCTATAATTATAAATATGGACGTGGTAATGGCGAAGCGCAAGATGACGCTTACCGAACTCTCGGAGAGGGTCGATATTACACCTGCAAACCTCTCGATACTCAAAACCGGCAAGGCAAAAGCGATTCGCTTTTCGACACTCGAAGCGATTTGCCGCGAATTAGAGTGCCAACCGGGCGAAATTTTAGAGTTCCGCAGAAACTAAACATCAACAATTCACAATTATTTCAGTATCCCAAAATAAAACGAGTAAAGAGATAAATACAAACAAAACCATTTAATTAACAAAATCTATGAAACGACTATTTTTGTTCGTTGTTGCAGTGATTACAGCAGCGAGCGTATCGGCTCAATTTAACCCAATGCAGCCGATAGAGGCAGACAAAGACGTTCGTGTAGGCAAACTCGAAAACGGGCTGACCTACTACATCCGTCACAACGAGAAACCCAAGGGACAGGCTCACTTCTACATTCTGCACGATGTGGGCGCAATTCAGGAGGATGACAACCAGCAGGGCCTGGCTCACTTCCTCGAACATATGGCCTTCAACGGCACCAAGAATCTCCCCGGCAAACAGCTGATTAACTACTTGGAGAGCATCGGTGTAAAGTTCGGCTACAACCTCAATGCAGGTACTTCGTGGGACTACACCGAGTATCAGTTGCGTGACGTGCCGACCACCCGTCGCGAGATTGTCGATAGCGCACTGCTCGTGTTGCACGATTGGTCGCACTTCATTACCCTTGCACCGAAGGAGATTGACTCCGAGCGCGGTGTGATTATGGAGGAGTTGCGTACCCGCGATGGCGCACAGTGGCGCTCGACTATCAATATGATTCAGGCGATAGGTCGCGGCACAAAGTATGAGCACCGCAACCTCATCGGTCATCTCGACGGGCTTAAAGGATTCTCGCACAGCGACCTCGAATCGTTCTATCGCAAGTGGTATCGCCCCGAGTTGCAGGCTGTGGTGGTTGTCGGCGATATCGACGTGGATTATGTCGAGGGTAAGCTTAAAAGCCTTATGAGCGACATTCCCGCTTCGCCCGCAGATGCTGCGCAGAAGGAGGTTATCGTCGTTCCCGACAATGAGGAGCCCATCATCTCTATCTTTACCGACCCCGAGATGCAAAATTCGGTTGTAAGATACATCTTCAAGCGCGGCAACCTCGTTCCCAAGCAGGCGGCCAACACTATCTATGCCGAGATGATGCAGATTGCAACGATGATGATGACCCAGATGGGAAATGCTCGTCTGCAAGAGATTTCGATGAAGCCCGATGCGCCCTTTGTTGGTGCAGGTATGAGCGATGGCTCGTTCGGCATCTGCCCGACCTTCGAGTCGTTCAGCGTGGCTGCACAATCACAGGATGGCAAGCTCCTCACGGCTTTCGAGGCTATCGGCACCGAGGTTGAGCGCATCCGTCGCCACGGCTTTACGCAGGGTGAGTTCGAGCGCGCACAGAACAACCTGCTCCGCAGCTGTGAGCGTGCGTACAACAACCGCAACGACCGCAAGAATGGCGAGTACGTCGAAATCTACCTCAACAACTTCCGCGAGAACAGCCCGATGCCCGATGCAAAGACCGAGTGGCAGTTGGACAGCGTGCTTATCAAGCACGTATTGAACGTGGATGTCATCAACCAGCTGGCAAGCAAACTTATCACTCCGACAAATCAGATTGTGATTGTCGATGCTCCCAAGAAGGAGGGATTGGTCAATCCGACCGAGGCCGATATTCTTGCAACAATCAAGAAGATTACAACTTCGGAGGTTGCTCCCTACGAGGATAACGTAGTCAAGGAGCCGCTTATCGGCGCAGATGTCGAGTTGAAGGGTTCGCCCGTGGTTAAGACCAAGCAGAACGAGAAACTCGGCACCACCGAATGGACTTTGGCCAATGGCGCACGCGTAATCGTTAAGCCCTCGACATTGAAGGCTGACGAGGTGTTGTTCAATGCTTACTCGGAGGGTGGTTTCTCACTCCTCTCGGATGAGGATTACAATACAGGCCTCTTCCTGCCGACCATAGTACAGATGTCGGGTGTATCGAAGTTCTCGCGCACCGACCTGCGCAAGCAACTCTCGGGTAAGTCGGCAAGCGCCTACCTCAAGGGTGGCGAGTACGAGCACGGTATCGCCGGCAACTGCTCACCCAAGGATCTCGAAACTATGTTGCAGTTGGTATACCTCAACGCGACAGCACCTCGTTTCAACAAGGACGACTTCAATACTGTAATGAAGCAGTATCGTGCGTATGTCGATAACCTAAAAACCAACCCCGACTACATCGCAAGCAGCGAAGAGGAGAAGACCCTCTACGGCAACAACCCGCGCCGTCAGCCCCTCTCGGCAGAGTTGCTCGACAAGGTTAACTTCGAACGTATGGATGAGGTATTCAACACCCTCTTCTCGGCCTGCGGTAACTTTACCTACACCATTGTAGGTAATGTAAATCTCGAAACTCTGCGTCCGCTCGTTGAGAAGTATATCGGTTCGCTCCCCTCTTCGAAGAAGGCTCTCTCGTTCGTGGACGATGGCGTACGCTACGCAGAAGGAGAGGTTACCAACGACTTCAAGGTTCCGATGCAGCAGCCCAAAGTCTCGGTTGCACGCATCTACACCGGCAAGGCAAAGGCTTCGCTCGAAAATCGTCTGACGATGACTTTCCTTACCCAAGCACTCAACTCGCGCTACCTTATCTCTATTCGCGAGGAGAAGGGTGGAACCTATGGTGTTCGCGTAAGCGGTGGTTTCTCGGATGCTCCGTTCGACACCTATAAACTCCGTATTCAGTTTGACACCAACGAGAAGCAGGCTGACGAGTTGAGCGATATCGTTCTGGCAGAGTTGCAGAAGATTGCAGCCGAAGGTCCTCTCGCCGAGGATATCGAGAAGTCTCGCGAGTTCTTCCTCAAAAATTGGAAGAATACCCTCGAACAGAATAATGGTTGGATGCAGGTTCTCCGCACTTGGTACGAGAACGGTATCGACCAGTACGGCACCTACGAGAACATCGTGAAGAATCTCAAATACAGCGACGTACAGAAGTTGGCGAAGAAGATTCTCAAAGACAACAATAAGGTCTATGTCGTAATGCGCCCCGAGGCACAGCCCGCGAAGTAGTCCTGACCTTTCCAAAATTGAAGAGACCCCAAAAGTTTTTACCCAAACTTTTGGGGTCTTTTCATAAATTATAAATGAAGAATTAAGAATTGATTGCGCAGAGAAAAGGTTATTAAGAGCATTAAGGGCGTTAAAGACGTTAAGGAGGGCAATTAAGAATTAAGAATTCAAAATGAGTTTCCCTATAATCCCCATATTCCCTTAACACCCTTAACACCCTTAACACCCTTAACACCCCTAACACCCCTAACACCCCTAACACCCCTAACACCTCTATCGCCCTTTCAAAATCATCGCCGACCACATAATTATCAACTCCCCGTAAGCAATAAAACATCACGGGCTGCCGACAGATGTGTCGGCAGCCCGTGCAATGGTTTATCCAGCTCTAATTTACTCCGTAACGGGGCGAATCGTATGAGCCGAATGGTATGCCGTATAGTCGAGACGGAAACCACGACCGCTGGTCATCAGGATATAGTATGCACTACCAGGCTTGCCATCATCACTGAATGCCGAAGCTGTCCAATACGAGCCATTCGAGCCGTAGTAACTACAACTTCCGGTTCCCATATAGTAGCCTGCTGCCGGCATAAATATCTTTTCGCCGTTAATTTTTGAGGTAATCTCAAATCCGTTTGATGTCTTATAGTTAGTCCAAACGAATGTACAGTTTGCTATCAACTCCTGCACCTCCTCTTGTGTCGGCAAACGCCACGATGAGCCCCACTCCTTGCGAACGACGTCATACTGCGTGCCGCTGATATTCGAACCGATATCGGTATAGCTCCACACCTCGGTCATTACGGGCTCTCCGGTTTTTTCATCAAACATCAGATTGCCATCTTCATCCTTTGCCTGAACGTAGTCCTTGATAAGATAAGGATAGTTATCTGCCACATAGTTCTCATTTTTGCGATTCACGAGGTCACCCCACATATAGTAGTCGCCAGGGTCACCGATATCTTCTGCTCCGAGATTGCAGGTTGCCCACTTAACGCTCAAACCGAGGTCAGCAAACTTATGTCCACCCAACTCTACCACAGCACCTGCCTGCTTAACTTTAAGCACAACCTTCGCAGCTCCGTCGTAGAAGAGCTCAATCTCCGCCTCGCGTGCCTTCTCGGCAAAATTTGCAGCAACAGTGAACTTGACCTTCACGTAGGTAACATCAAGTTCGTCTATCCATTCGCAATCGGTATCGGCATCAAGACGACCTCCGACAATGGGATTCTTTATGGTGTATTCAACTGCAAATTTTCCTCCTTGG
The DNA here is from genome assembly GCA_964536825.1 of uncultured Alistipes sp. Lineage (GTDB taxonomy): Bacteria > Bacteroidota > Bacteroidia > Bacteroidales > Rikenellaceae > Alistipes. The sequence continues at coordinate 9,179 of CAZIAS010000008.1, forward strand.
GAAACAATCTCAACAGGGTTCTGTGCGAGTTTGATGCTCGGGGCATCATCCGACTTCTCGCACGACACAAATGGAAATGCGACAGCTAATGCAGCCAAAAGCGCAATCCCTCTTCTCATAATCTTGTTCATAAAAGTATTCGTATAAAGTTAGTAAATAAAAATCTTATCTCTTCGACTTGATATACTCGTCAATAGCCGTAGCCGCCTTACGACCCGCACCCATTGCGAGGATTACCGTAGCGGCACCTGTCACGGCATCTCCGCCGGCAAAGACTCCCTCGCGTGAGGTCGCTCCGCTCTCGTTCGCCACAATACAACCACGACGATTGGTTTCGAGACCTTCGGTAGTCGATGCAATCAGCGGATTGGGCGATGTCCCGAGTGCCATAATCACAACGTCACACTCGATTTCGAACTCCGACCCCTCCTTAACAATTGGCGAACGACGACCGCTCTCATCGGGCTCTCCGAGCGTCATCTCCACGCATCGGATGGCACGCACACGGCCCTGCTCGTTGCCGAGGATATGTGTCGGGTTGGTCAGCATTCTGAACTCGATACCCTCCTCCTTGGCGTGATGCACCTCCTCGACGCGTGCAGGCAACTCTGCCTCACTACGACGATAGACGATTGTCGCCTCGGCACCCAATCGCTTCGCCGTACGCACGGCATCCATTGCGACATTTCCTCCACCGACAATTACCGCTCTGCGACCGACAAAAATCGGAGTATCGTAATCCTCGCGATATGCACGCATTAGGTTTGTGCGAGTGAGGAACTCATTGGCAGAGAATACTCCATTGAGATTCTCGCCCTCGATACCCATAAATCGGGGCAGACCCGCTCCCGAGCCTACAAACACCGCTTCGTAACCCTCCTCGTCGAGCAACGAGTCGATGGTCACGGTGCGACCGGCAATAACGTCGGTCTCAATCTCGACACCCAGGCGCTTTACAGCCTCGACCTCCTTTGCCACGATTGCCTTCTTGGGCAGACGGAACTCGGGGATACCGTATGTAAGCACTCCGCCAACCTCGTGCAGAGCCTCGAAAATCTTCACTTCATAGCCCATCTTCGCAAGGTCGCTGGCACAAGCCAGACCCGAAGGACCGCTACCGATTACGGCTACTTTGTGTCCGTTACGCTCGACAGCAGTCGCCTCGCCGCCTCCATTCTCAATCTTCCAATCGCCGACATAGCGTTCGAGTTTGCCGATAGCGACCGGCTCACTCTTGATGCCGAGGATGCAGGCTCCCTCGCATTGGATCTCCTGCGGACATACTCGACCACAGACACTCGGCAGAGAGCTATCCTCTGCAATGATTGCAGCAGCCCCTGCTTCATCGCCCTCCGTAAGGCGTGAGATAAAGTCGGGAATACGGATATTCACGGGGCAGGCAGCCACACAACGCGGATTCTTGCAATTCAGACAACGCGAGGCCTCCAACATAGCCTCCTCGCGGTTGTAGCCGTAGCAAACCTCATCGAAGTTGGTTGCTCGGATTGCCGGATCTTGTTCGCGCACCGGCACGCGCGGTATCTTGTTTGCCATAATTCAAAATCAGAAGCAGTTACACTTATGAGCCTTCTCGGATGCAGCGTGCTCCTGCTCGCGGAACATCGCCTGACGACGCATAGCCTCGTCGAAATCGACCTGATGAGCATCAAATTCGGGTCCATCAACACACGTAAAGAGTGTTTTGCCGCCTACACTTACACGGCAGGCTCCGCACATACCCGTACCATCAACCATCAGCGCATTGAGCGATACGGTTGTTTTGAGCGAGTATGCCTTGGTCGTCAATGCCACGAACTTCATCATAATCATCGGTCCGATTGCCACGCACTCGTCATACTTCACACCCTTATTGTCAATCAGGTCTTTGATAACGTCGGTAACCAAGCCCTTGAATCCCTCGCTGCCGTCGTCGGTGGCGATGTAGAGATTCGAAGCCACCTTGCGCATCTCCTCCGTATAGATGAGCAGCGACGAGGTCTTGGCGCCGATGATTACATCCGCCTCCACTCCGTGTTCGTGCAGCCACTTGACCTGCGGATAGACAGGAGCAGTACCGACACCTCCTGCCACAAAGAGATAGCGACGACCCTTTAACTCCTCCATCGGCATCTTTACGAATTCTGACGGATTACCTAACGGGCCGGCAAAGTCTGCCAACGAATCACCCTCGCCCAAAGCACAAATCTTTTTGGTCGAGACTCCGATGGTCTGGGTCACGATGGTCACGGTGCCCTCCTCGCGGTCATAATCGGCGATGGTCAGCGGAATACGCTCGCCAACCTCATCGGCACGAACAATCACAAACTGACCCGGCTGCGCAGCACGAGCTACACGCGGGGCCTCGATACGCATAAGACATATATTCTCTGCCAGATAGCGTTTTTCTTTAATTTTGAACATTTCGTAGTCTTTGTTACTCTTCAATTATAGCCGTCACGCGCAAAGTTCGCATCGGATGCTCGGGATCGTTGGTCACAATCCTTATCCGCTCACTCAACGGACCGTAGTCGATTCGCAACGGGTTTAACCTTATTTCAACCTCTCGTTTTTCGCCGACCACAATCGTATCTCCTGCTGAAATAGAGAGTGTTACGGTCGAATGCAAAACCTCGACAGCTCGAATTTCGAGTGGCGCCGAACCCTTATTTTCTATGGTAAAGCGGTCCGTACGCTCCGATTCGTGACGTTTTACAGCCCCAAATTTAACAATATTTTTCATTACTTCGACCTTCGGAGCGCAAGAAGATTGCATTTCGTCACGATTATCGATAATTATACCCGTTACAGAGATGAAACTCTCCGAGTGACGACCATTGATTTCGAAATCGACCATAGCATCGACGGTGCCATATCGAGAGGAGCCGACCGGTACACTATATATAATTATCAACTCGCCCTCCTCGTGCGGAGCCAATCGTTCAGGATAGCGCAACTGCATAACGCCACTCGGTCGCTGCTCGAAAGCTCGCAAACGCACCGTACGCCCGGAAGTGTTGATGATTTTGATTGCCGTCAGCGCCGGTTTGCCCTGCTCAACATAAGCAAAGGCGTGAAAATTATCTTCAAGACGCACTCCGCTACCGACAAATACCGGATATCGCTCCTCGACTGTGCGTGGCCGCTCCTCTACAAAACCGCTGATTTTGAGAGTTTGTGCCCGACCTGCATCCGAGGTTACAACCGACAGACTCTTATCGAATGCTCCTGCGCGATTCATCGGGTCGAAGGTTACCTCAATAGTCCCGCTCTCATTCGGCAGTACCGGTTTTCGCTCGAAGATTGCCACCGTACATCCGCACGTGGTGGTCACCGAGAGTATAACCACAGGCTCGCTTCCCTCGTTGCGAAAGCGAAAAGTGTGACTGACACGCCCACCATCCTCTCGAATATTGCCAAAAGAGTGCTCCGCAGCATCAAAAATCAATTTCGACTGTGCAAAAAGCATTTCGGCGTGCAACAGCGTGAAAATGAGAATAGTTAGGCGTAAAAAGCTATGTAAAACACGTTTTATCATCACGACAAAGTTACATTTTTTTGTAAAATTTCTTGCAAAAGTTTTGCAGAATAAAAAAAAGAGCCTATATTTGCACTCCGAAACCGATAAACGGTTCCGAATGCCTGAATAGCTCAGTCGGTTAGAGCACATGACTGTTAATCATGGGGTCCTAGGTTCAAGTCCTTGTTCAGGCGCATTTCGGGAGCTTAGCTCAGCTGGTTCAGAGCATCTGCCTTACAAGCAGAGGGTCGGGGGTTCGAATCCCTCAGCTCCCACAAGATTACAACGAGAAGCGATTGAGTAGTCAATCGCTTCTTTTGTTGTATGGGGAATATAGGGCATATGGGGAAAATCATTTTGAATTTTGAATTCTTAATTGCTCCCCCTTAACGCCCTTAATTGCCCTTAATGCCCTTAAAAACCTTTTCTCTGCGTATCTCCGGAGTTCAATAGCACTAACGCAACTTGCCAATGATATTTTCGGCGACGACCTCCGACAAATCTCTTACCGGAAGAGTTGTACCGCGCGAGATACTCTTCTTGCAGAGCGGGCAGGCCGTGACCACCGTCTTGGCTCCTGTTGCATCAAATTCCGCCGCCATAGCTCGTGCCAAGCGCAGCTGTTGCCCATCATCAATTGCCGTATTGGCAAGCGAGCCTCCGCAGCAGTAGGCATCTTTTCGCGAATGTTTCGGTTCGAGCAACTCGCCGACAGCCGAGATAACCTCACGCGGCTGGTCATAGATTCCGCTGCCTCGGCCGAGCTCGCAGGGGTCGTGGTAGGTAAAGGTTTCGCCACTTGCCCCAAGTCGCAGACGTCCCTGCTGCATCATCCGCAGAATATACTCCGAGTGGTGCAGCACCTCGATACCGCGCAGGGCATACTCCTCGCGGAATACACGCAGGCATATTGGGCAGGACGTTACCAGAGTGGTAATATTATGTTTATAGAACAGTTCCTTATTATAGTTCATCATCTTCTTTGCCGAATCGGTCTCGCCGGAGAGTTTCAGCGGGCGACCACAGCAGACTCCTCCATCTCGGTCTGCCCACCACACATCATCGCCTGCCGCCTTGAAAATATGCTCCATAGAGTGGAGTGTTCGTGGCGTCAGCAGGGTCATACATCCGGCAAAGTATCCGACACGGCCCTCACCCGACGAGTGATCGAGATTCTTAAAGTATTTATATCGCGATTCGTCGGGGATGTTTCGCATCCTGTCACGCGAATTTTGGCGCAGGGAGTTCAGGTTAATCCCCACCGGACATACAGCCTCACAACGACCGCACATCAGGCAGTTGTTAGCCACCGAGAGTTTGAGTCGGTTATAACGTCTGTCGCGCAGGAAATATACCGACTGTACGTCGTTGATACCCAACTCTTGTTGCAGTTGGCAGGGGTCGATGCAGATTCCGCAACGCGAACAAGCCTGCACCTGAAACTTGTCGAGCGTCGAAATTTTCTCGTGCGGAAGAAGACGATAGCGGCGCAGGAAGATAAGCGGTATCTCGGTAAAGATATGTTGGTAGCGCGAAAATGGCATCGCTACAAAAAAGAGTCCCAAGGCACACGAATAGAACCACCACGAGGGTTCATACAGAGCCTGCAACACGCCGAGATTGACATATTCGGCCAGCCATCTGCCTATCGAACCCGTCAGGAACCCTCCGCCTCCATAGAGCGCACAGGTAAGACTCTCGGCAACCAATCGCGCAGGGAAGATGAACCACAGAGTTGTCAAAGCTATACGGTCGCCCAGGAAGTGCTTGGTTGTACGACGCATACCCATAGCCCGCGAGTAGGCGCGCTTACCCCACGCCAGAGCCACTCCCGACAGCACAAAGAGCAACAGTGCATCCATCAAAAAATCGAATATCGGCTTGTGCTCCGTAATTCCTGTTGCAAAATATTTGAAAAAGACGTGTCCCTGCAATGGCACGGGTTCGAATCCGAGGTAGGCAATGGTTTCGACCCATCCCACTGCAATGAGCAGGAACCAACCGAACGCCAAACTCATATGCATATAGCCCAACAGCGGATTCACGCGAAAGATTCGGCGATGCAGCAGACACTCGCTGATAACCTCGCCCACACCCTTCACGGTCTGCACCGAAAAGAGTCCGCGCAGCAGCAGTTTGCGGTCGGCGCGCGGAAGATAATATATCCACGACACCCACTTCGCCACGAGTGTCACCGCCATAGCCACGGCCCCTATAATAAAAGGTATGCAGAATGGAGCAAAAAATGTCATAATCAAAAATCTCCCAATTTACGTTTAATAAGCATCACAACTCCGCGCGTATTGATACCTCGCGGACAAAGCAGACGACATTTACCACAGAGCATACACTTATTCATCTCCTCGTAGGCTCCCTGATACTCACCACGACGAACAAAAGTATGCACCTTACGGAAATTAAATTGCGTCAGATTTCCCGCCGTACAACTTGCCGTACAAGCTCCGCAACCAATACAGCTCTGCAACTCCGGCATTTCGAGCAGAATCTCATCGCTCTTACGCAGGTTGTTGCTATCCACATCGATAACACGCGGTTGGCTTATCGTAAATCCCCAATTTATCGCCGCCATAACTACTCTAACTTAAATATTCGGTCACGGCATTTGCCACCGCCGAACCTTCGTTAAGCACCTCGCCGATACTCTTGGGTGCCGTAATGGCACCGGCATAGAATATTCCGGCGCGGGGAGAACATACATTTCCAGCAAACAAATCTTTCGGAGCGAAAAATCCATTCGGAGCCAGAGGCAGGGAGGCACTCTCTGCCAAGCTGGCGTTATCGTCATTGGCTCGCATACCGATAAGCAGCACCAACATATCGACACTCATTTTGAGCGGGCGACCTGTAAGTGTATCCTCGGCCTTGATTTGCAGGCGACCATCAATCGTGGGACTCGCCTCCGAGATTCGACCGCGCACGAAGTGGATATTATGCGACAACTGTGCCTCGCGATACATCTCCTCGTAGCCCGGTCCAAACATTCGAATATCCATATAGAAGTTGAAGACATCCGCTTCGGGAAACAGTTGCTTCATCTCGATTGCCTGCTTGACACCCGTCACACAGCACACCTTCGAGCAGTGGCGCTGGCACACCTTCTCGTCGCGCGAGCCCACGCAGTGCAGGAATGCCACACGACGGGGGCGCTTGCCATTACGCAACTCAACCCTACCCTTGCGAAACATCTTTTCAAGGTCTGCCGAGGTTATCACATTGTCGTATATACCATAGCCGTACTCCTCCTTGATACGCGCATCGAAGAGGGTAAATCCCGTAGCAAGCACCACGGCGCCACACTCCAAGCGCTCGCCGTCGGCAAGGCTCACACTACGATTATCGAACGCCACAACCTCAACATTCAGGCGCACCGTGATATCACTCTCGGCAACCTCGGATTTCAACTCTCCGACAACACTCTCCGCCTCGGTAAGAGTCGGAAACAGGCAGTGCCAATTACGCACCTTTCCTCCCAAGGCTGCACTCTTTTCGAGCAACACAACCTCGAATCCGCGTTTGCGCAGTTCGAGTGCCGACTTCATTCCGGCAACACCTCCTCCAATGACTATAACTCGCTCATTCATCATAGTTTGATATCGTATATAAAGTCTTGCGACGGGCAATTTACCACCGCCGACGCAGGTTTTCCAATATATTTACCGTTGCGACCCAAATACTTAACCGAGGGATCGTAATCGACTCCGAGTCGGTCGAGCAGAGGCTCTACATCGACCTGATGCATCTGCATACCCAACTCCCACGGGTCGTATCCGAGCACCAGACCCGCCATCTCCTCGTAGGTAAGTACCGGTATGCCGTAACCATTCTCTCCGTACGTACGACCATTCATCTCGGCAATCGTATATTGCCACTTGTCGAGAAACATCGCACATCCCGGACAATTGGCGACAATGAAAGATGGTCGATAGGGAGCCATACTTTCGAGCTTCTTTTGCGAATTGGCCACCGAGTAACCGCGATTGGCCTGCACCAGATAGTTACGGAATCCAAATCCGCAGCAGTGACGTCGCTCCGGATAATCGACACACTCGCCACCCCACGACTCAATCATCCCTGCCAGCACATAGGGAAACTCCGAGCCTCCAATTCCCGACTTCGGGAATATCTTTGCATAGTGACAACCTATATGTTCGACCACTCTCAACGGTTCGCCCGTCAGCGAATCGACCAACTTACGTTTCGCCTTCGCAGCAATCTCATCCCGGAAATGAAAGATAATATCCGAAGTGTGAGCCAACGATTTCGGCTTCACAAACTCACGACCTGTCGCCTTGTAGAGGTTCTCGCGCGTGCGCTCCTCCATCTCGGGGAACTCCTCCCACGTTGCAAGAATTTCGGTATAAACACCGAACGAAGTGATGCACGAGGAGATGAAGTTCTCGTAGCCCGCCTCGGTCATCAGCGCAAACTGACGCGCCACGACGGTCATAATCGTTTCGAGTGGCACTACATCGGAGTGATAACCGATACCCGTACAGGAGGTGTGCATCGGGTCATCCAGCACATCCTTGCCCAAATCGTTGCGCAGGATATCCAAGAAGGCCTTCTCGCTGCCCGGGAAGAAATTCTGGCGTATGCAGCTGCGTGCATAGTAATATTTATCGTCGGCAATATCCTTCTGATACTCCGACCAGCTTGCTCTTCTCATATCTCTTCGGTTAATCGTGTCCAAAACCCGAATTCTCGGTAAAAGTTCGCATCATATAGTCGTCGGTCGCTCCATCGTAACCCATCTCGCGAGCCTTGCGGTCGGAGTGCCGCTCAATACACTCAAACATCTCGGTACCGCCACTCACATCGAATATGCGTTTCAACTCGGCAAGCGACTCATCATCCATACGACGCAGAGCGCCTGCACCCGACTGACGATAAGCGGGCGAAAAACGACCATATATCTCCTCGTGATTATCAAAAATCCAACGCCAGACGGTCCCCTGCTCGGGATGCAGGTCGGGGTTAATATTTCGCGGTACCAGACAATAGCCCGTGCGTAGGATATTATCTCCCACAGTACGTTTAAGTGCGAGTTGCTGGCGACCCTTCTCGCTCTCGACAAACAGTCCCGTCTTTTGCGACAAGGTCCGCAGAGCCTGAATCACATAGCCCGGCGTATTGCCTCGCGGGCAGCGCGGACGGCACGACATACACTCTCCGCAAAACCATATCGTATCACTACGCAACAACTCTTCGATAGCCTCGTCATCGCGAGTTTGGACAATGCTGACAATCTGGCGAGGGTCATAGTTGTAGAACTCCGCCGCAGGGCACACTCCCGTACAAACGCCGCAGTTCATACACGCCTTCAACCCCTCTCGCAGGCGCACATCCTCCATCAACATATCGAAATATTTAGCCATAAAAAAAGTAACTTTGCTCGCTGCAAAGTTACCTTCATATCGCTCTTTGAGCAATGGTATAAATACTTAAATCGCTGTCTGATACTATCCTAAAAGGCGCAATAAATGTTATCGGATACGTTCGTAGAGTCTGATATCGAAAGGATGCTCATATTTTTCGCCTCGCTCGAAATAGTCATTCTCGACCAAACGCCACTCCCGCTCATTCCATTCGGGGAGAGAGGTATCGCCTTCGTATGCACGATGTACGCAAGTCAGATAGAATCGGTCGGCAATGGGCAGAGCTTCGGCATAAATCTGCGCTCCACCAATCACAAACACCTCCTCTTCGACCGGAAACATCGCAAGAGCATCTTCGAGCGAATGGACCACCTCGCACCCCTCGATTTCGATGTTCTGGCGGGTAATAACCACATTTGTACGGTTGGGCAGCGGACGACCTAACGACTCGTAAGTCTTGCGACCCATAACCACGGGATGCCCCGAAGTCACACGCTTGAAGTTGCGCAAGTCCTCCGAAATATGCCACAGCAACGAGTTCTTATCCCCTATAACGCCATTTTCGGCAACGGCAACAATAACACTTACCATATCTACTCTCCTCCGAAAAAAATTAGAACGACATCGGAGCCTTAATGGTCGGGTGCGGGTCGTAACCTTCGAGCGTAAAGTCCTCATAACGGAAATCGAAGACCGACTTAACGTCCGGATTCAAGCGCATTGTCGGCAATGCACGGGGTTCGCGCGACAACTGCTCATCCACCTGCTCCAAATGGTTGAGATACAAATGTGTGTCGCCCAGAGTATGGACAAACTCTCCCGCCTGCAACCCGCAAACCTGCGCTATCATCATTGTCAGCAGGGCATACGATGCGATATTGAACGGCACGCCGAGGAATGTATCCGCACTGCGTTGATACAGCTGGCACGAGAGGCGACCATCCGCCACATAGAATTGAAACAGCACGTGACACGGCGGCAGAGCCATATCCTCAACCTCCGCAACATTCCACGCCGAGACAATCATTCGACGCGAGTCGGGATTTTTCTTGATAGTCTCGACCACCTGCGCAATCTGATCGACAAACGAACCTTCGTCCGACTTATCCCAATGGCGCCATTGGTATCCATAAACGTGATTCAAATCTCCGAAGCGATACCCCTCAATAGGCGACTCCACGCCCGCTGCCGCAAGGAAATCTTCGCGACTTACGGGCAGAACACCGTGCTTGATACAGAGCTCGTTATAATAGCGAAAAGCATCGTTATCCCAGATATGCACACCATTCTCGACCAGATACTTTATGTTTGTATCGCCCGAAAGGAACCACAACAACTCGTGGATAATACCCTTCATAAAGACTTTCTTGGTCGTCAGCAGGGGAAATCCCTCGCTCAAATCGAAACGCATCTGGTGTCCGAATACACTCTTGGTACCGGTTCCCGTACGGTCGCTCTTGACCACTCCCTCATCCTTGATTCGACGCAACAGGTCGAGATATTGTCTCATATTTTGTCTGTTTAATTATTCAACTCTTTCAGTTCGACAGCTCCGTCTGCACTCATCGCCGCATACACAGGCTTTTGCTCCCACTCTCCGAGAAAGAGCACCTTCGCTCCGTTACATTCGTGCATCTCGGCATTGTGCGTATGCCCGAAGACCACGACATCTACCCTTTCGCGGGTTGTCAGTTCCCCGACATACTCAACCAAAGCGTGATTCACATCCTTTGGGGTCTCGCCGTGTGACTTACGCGACTTCCCACTCCACCAATGCCCGAACTTCAACGCCAAATCGGGGTGCAGCAGCCACGAGAAGAGCGCACGCACAACCTTTGAACGGAAGAGTCTGTTCATCGCTTTCAACATCGGTTGCCCATCGATTTTCATATTATCGCCGTGCGCAAGAAAGAGTCTGCGACCGGCAATCTCTTCGAAAATTGGTTTTGTATAAATTTCGACTCCGCACTCCTCGGCAAGATAGTCGCGCACCCACATATCGTGGTTACCCGTCAGAAAGACTACCCTCACGCCTCGCGAGGTAAGTTCCGACAACTTTGCCAGCGTTCGCACAAACCCCTTCGGCACCACTCTGCGGTATTCATACCAGAAATCGAAGATGTCGCCGAGCAGGTATATCGTCTCGGCATCTTCGCCTACCGAGTCGAGCCACTCGACAAATCGACGTTCAACCCTGCGAGCAGATTCACGCCCGCCGGCTCCCAAATGTATATCCGATGCAAAATAGTACATTTTAGCGCAGAAGTTTTTCGAGTTGCAACTCCAAGTCCCTACCATACAGGTTCTTCGCTACGATATTACCCTCGCTGTCGATGAGGAAATTCGCAGGGAGCGTCTTAATGTTGTACATCCCCAGCACCGGCGAATGTTCGCCACGCATATCGATTACCGAAATCCACGGCAGCTGCTGCGCCTGCACAGCGTTAATCCACACGGCCTTCGAGCGGTCGATGCCGACCTGATAGACCTCAAATCCATCGTCCGAGAAGCGTTCGTAGAGCTCCTTCAACTCGGCGTTGATATTATTCATACTACCCGACTCTGCCGACCAGAATGACAATAGTATAACCTTTCCGTCGAGTGACGAGAGATTAACATCCTTACCATACATATCGGGCAACTTGAAATCGGGGTATCCCGCCTCCGAAATCTGCGATTCCAACGACTTTCGTGCCTGCATACGAGCTATATCGGTACGCAATGTCGGCAGGAAAGGTGAAGTTGGATAGCTCGCCTCGATAGCATCTGCCACGGTGCGGAAATAGATAATATCATCGCGGTTGCTGAACAGATATTTCTCGTTCGGCATACGCTGATAGAGCGCATAAATCGCGGCGATATTCTCTTTATGCTCAATGATAAAGCGCAACTGCTCACGCTTGATGGTGCGGTACTCCTCGGCATACTCCTGCATCAGATGCTTCTTGTCGTCGGCAGAGATTGCACTACCCGAATACTTTTCAAGAATTGAAGACAGACGTCCCAAGCCCTCAACATAGAATCGATTAAACTCGCGCAGAAGTTCCGACTCGGAAGAGCCTTCGACTGTGTAATTGCGCAATGGAGAGCCTACGGTATTGACTGTTACGCGCTCGCCACCGGTCAGCAACAACGGAATACGTTCGCCATTATAGACAAGGTTGTACAACGTCGGCGTCGTTCCGACATTATTCACGATAAACTTATAGCTACCGTTCGATTCGAGTACCACCGAATCGAGAAGCTGAACCTCGCCACCCGACACACGCTCGACATACGCAACCTTACTGCCCAAGCCGAGCAGACGACCCGAAATCTTTACCGTGGCAGATTGACATCCGCACAGCATCATACTCACAAAAAATATCAATAGGGTTCTCTTCATATCCAAAGTATCTGTTAGGAATGCAAATATAGTCAATCCCGTCTTAAAAACGGCACAACAGACTCACTAATTGTGCTTGGCAGCACTTTTACGATGATTTGCCCCGTGTGCACCGCGACTCTGACCTTTGCTCACTCGGGCTTGTGCGCCCTTGCGTGCGCCCTGCTTCACTCCGTTGCGGTTGTTGGGCTGACGTGCCGGAAGGTGCTGTTTATAGTCACTTCGGAGATTATTCAGAGCAACTTCATCGACTTCGATAGCATCGCCGGACATTCTCTTGATATCTTTTATGATGACCTCGTTATTGGGGTGCTCCTGATTATATTCGAAGCTCTTGGCTCGCATATAGCGGGCGATATTATCCACCGCCAATGCCACCGACTCCGGCTCTTTCACATCGACCAGCGAGCGCAACATTCGCGACACATACTTACCGTAATGCTTGTGCGAGATAAAACTTTGGGGATACTCCATACGACGCGGTGCAACCACCAAATCCTCTCGTCCGGGACGCGGATAGGGAGAATCGACATCCAAACGAAAATCCGACATTATGAACAGATGATCCCAGAGTTTGTGCGTAAAGTCCGCTGTATCACGCAGCAACGGATTCAGGTTACCCATAACGGCGATAACCGCCTTTGCCTGACGGGTACGCTCGTCGCGCTCCTCAATATCGAGCAGCGAATCGACCATCTCCTGAATATGTCTGCCATACTCCGGAAGATAGAGTTTCGGACGTGTGTAATTGTAATTCTTCTTCATAAAGTTTTCAATACATAAGACTCCTCGACAGCCATCTCCCCATCGTGGTCATCCCACCTCTGCACCACTACTCCGTTCGGTTGAACGCGCTGGCTGAAAAGACTGGTTTGATAGGCTTTTTCGAAGTGCAACGGCACGACTTTTGCGATTGGCGGCACTGCCGTTGAAAATTGTTTCTCTCGTCGAAAAGTCGCTAACTTTGATGCAAATGTAATAATTTTTATTTTAGTTGCAATATGACAAAGGTTTTAATTTTGGACCAATCAAAAAGTATGCGAAACACGCTGCGCGAAAGACTCGAATTCGAAGGTTTCTCGACAGAGTCCGCCGATGACGAAATCGTAGCAGCGCAAATGTGTCGCAAAATCCCGTTCGACGTGATTATCTCCGACAGTTCGATGCACGTTCCCAATGCCGGCATACCATTTATTATATTGTCTGCCGACAACAACATCGACTCGGCAATACAGGCGTTGCGGAGTGGCGCTCACGACTTCCTGACCAAACCAATCGATATGAACCGGCTGCTCTACTCGATTCGCTCGACTGCCAACGCCGACCGAGCCGAGAACCACGCAAAGAGCGCCACGCGACCACGCCGTCGCTCGGTGACAGGTTCGGTCGAACCGATAATAGGCAAATCCGAAGCAATGGAGCGGGTCCGGACTCTTATCGACAAGGTTGCCCAATCCGAGGCCCGCGTACTCATCACGGGCGAAAACGGCACCGGCAAGGAGCTTGTCGCACGCTGGTTGCACGAGAAGAGCAACCGCAATACAGCCCCGTTTGTCGAGGTCAATTGTGCTGCAATTCCCTCCGAACTCATCGAAAGCGAACTCTTCGGTCACGAAAAGGGGGCATTCACTTCTGCAATAAAGCAACGTCGCGGCAAATTCGAGCAAGCAGACGGAGGCACTCTCTTTATGGACGAAATCGGAGATATGTCGCTCTCGGCACAAGCAAAGGTTCTTCGGGCATTGCAGGAGAGCCGCATAAGTCGCGTAGGCAGCGACAAGGATATTGACGTCAATGTACGCGTCATAGCCGCCACCAACAAGAATCTGCGCGACGAGATAACAAAAGGCAACTTCCGCGAAGACCTCTACCACCGCATAGGTGTCATCGTCATCAAAGTCCCTGCCCTGCGCGACCACGCAGAAGATATACCTTTGCTGGTCAAATACTTTATCGAGAAAATTTGCGACGAGCAATCGCTACCGACAAAAACCATCTCGAACGAAGCTCTCGAAGCCTTGGGCAAGATGCGTTGGAGTGGCAATATTCGCGAGTTGCGCAACGTAGTCGAAAGACTTATCGTATTGAGTGGCAACGAGATTACTGCCGAAGATATCAAACTCTATTGCTAAATCAGTAATAGAGTTTGATATCTAATTTATGATTGACGGACCCCTCCGACCACCGGCCACCTCCCCTAAAACAGGGGAGGAGTTGTTGAAATTCAAAATGCAAAATTCAAAATTATTGACCCCTCCGCCCTTTGGGCACCTCCCCTAAAACAGGGGAGGAGTTTTTTTTATAAGGGGATTAAGGACGTTAAGGGCAATTAGGGGAGAGTGTAGGGATTATGGGGATTATGGGGAGAATAGGGAAAATCATTTTCAATTTTCAATTTTCAATTTTCAATTGCGCTCCCTTAACGCCCCTTCAAAAAAATCGTAGCAGGCACTCTAATTCTCACTTCGTTTCTTATAAAAGAGCGAAGTGACAAGTATCGACATCAGAGGACTGACAAGATTGAAGATACAATACGGCAGGTAGGTAAATGTAGCTACGCCGAGGACAGTGGCCTGCGTCATTCCGCACGAGTTCCACGGCACCAAAACCGAGCAGACCGTTGCAGAATCCTCAACCGACCGACTCAATAATCGAGGTTCGAATCCCCGCTTTTGGTAGAGGTCTCGAAAGAGGTCGCCCGTGAGGATTATCGATATATATTGATCGGCAGTACATATATTGAAGAATATGCCCGCACCAACCGTAGATGCCACGGCTGATGACGCCCGATACACCAAGCGCAGGAAGATTTCGGTAATAGACGACAACATTCCGCTGCCGGTCATAACTCCTCCGAAACACATTGCGCAGACGATAAGCCAAATTGTGTCGAGCATTCCCGCCATTCCGCGAGTAGCAACCAACTCATTCAGCTCCGCACTGCCCGTATCAATTGCCGTAGCACCGTAGCAGCAGGTCATTACACCCTTGAATCCCGACATAAAGTCGAGGGTCTCGACGCCGGCTATCTCGGCAATAATTGCCGGCTGTGCCACAATTATTGCCACACACGCCATCACACAAGAGGCGAACAGAGTCACTATCGCCGGCAACTTGCGAGCAATAAGCACACCCGTAAATACCGGCACAAGCAGGAGCCACGGAGATATATTGAAAGCCTGTTTGATACTCTCTGCCACAGCTACGGCGTGGCCGGAATCGGAGTGGGGATACAAAACGCCCGCCACAGCAAAGACCACCAATGCCACAACTAACGACGGGATAGTCGTTCGCATCATATAATTTATATGGGTAAAAATCGGAACCCTCACAGTCGATGATGCGAGTACCGTTGTATCCGACAACACCGAGACCTTATCGCCGAAATAGGCGCCCGAAATTATCGCTCCGGCGACCCATCCGTCATCAAAACCGAGTGCCCGACCTATACCCATCAGCGCAACACCGATGGTCGCGATAGTTGTCCACGAGCTGCCCGTGATAAGCGACACCAGAGCACATATAACACACGCCGCGACCAGAAATATCGAGGGATGCAGCACCTTCAATCCGTAGTAGATGAGCGTCGGCACCACACCGCTAACCATCCACGTACCCGCAATAGCTCCGATAAGCAGCAAGATAATAATGCTCGACGCCGAGGTGTGTATATTGTCGAGAATAGCCTTTTCGAGACGGCTCCAACTACACCCATAAAATCCGATGGCTATCATTACACACACCGACGCAGCCGAGAGCAAGGCCAGCTGACTGCCTCCCATAATCGCATCGCTACCAAAGCACTTAATGACAAGTACCAACATTGCCACCAGCACCGCCATAGGAATAGCCGAGACCCACGCTGCCGGCTGACGAAAAGTTCTATTTTTTCTCAATTTTAGCATTATTCGCTCAAAATTCGTTCAGGTTTGGGCGCAAATATAAGAAACTGTTTTGAAATTTTGTATATTTGCACTCCGAACGGCTCCATAGTTCAAGGGATAGAACGAAGGTTTCCTAAACCTTAAATTCGCGTTCGAGTCGCGGTGGGGCTACAACACAAAGAGCGTGTCCAAAAGAACTTGTTGGACACGCTCTTACGTTAGAAGTTGTATAACAAGAGTTATTTGTCGCCCTTAATACCGTACTTTTTCAGCGTTTTCGCTATCTTGGACTGATAAGCCTTAATCACTCTGTCAAATCCTAAATCATTGGGATGCGAAGTGTCGATTGTGCTCTCGCAGTCGTTACCCGTAGCATACGGTATCTCAAAGAAATGGACATCCTTATACTTCTTGGTCAGCATTGCCATCTTTTCGCGAGCAACACGTGTTTTATTGACAAATTTGTCGTGTTTCACAGTATTGTAAAACTCGCTCTCGTGATGGAAGGTGCGCAGCATAATTATCGGCTTGCCCGGGTGTGCTGCAACCATAGCATCAATAAACGGCTCTACCCTCTCGGCAATCTCCTCGGCCGTCGGATTGGCAAAGGCATCACACACAAAGGCATCAGCCTCGACCTTAACCAAAAACTCGGTAAATTCAGGTTGCATCTTACAGTTGCCGCTGAATCCGAAATTGACAAAATCGATACCCAGATTACGGCTCATTCGCGCAGGATAGGTCATACCCGGACGCGAAGCCGAAGCTCCGTGCGTAATACTCGAACCAAAGACCACAACCTTATGACGGAAAGGCGAAGGGATAGCCTCGATTGCGGCATCTTTATCCACACCTATTTCGAGCCTGGTAAGTTCGCACCAGCAGGGCAGATAGAGCAAAAACTCCTTCTCGCCCTCGGGTAGATTTTCAATCAGCGGCTTGGTACGGCTGTTCTTCTCGGGATTGACCGACACGCGACCAACACCGCAGAATACCCAACGGTCACCGTCCTTGATATAGAGGTCCAGACCGAGTTGGAAAATCGGGGTCATATTATCGCCAATCCAGCGCGAAACATTCTCCCAAGATGCCCACACCTGCGACGAATTGGTCTTGAAGGTCACGTACATACCCACCGGATAGCGAGAATATTGGCGCACTTTCTTCTCCTTGAAGTTGTAGGGCTCGCAATCGAAGCGGAAATAGGGGCTCTTCTCGGTACGCATCGTATGTCCGCAGATATTCAAGGTGGTCGCATCGACAAACTTCAAATCGGGTTGCTTCTTTGCTGCCGAAGCAGACACCGCCACAGCAAACAAGACAACAACCGCCAGCACAACTCTTTTCATAACTTCTGTTTTTCAAGTTTAGTATCCAATCTTTTGCGTTTTAATTCCATACTTTTTCAAGATTTTAGCAATCTTGGGCTGATAAGCCTGAATTGCACGGTCGTAGCCAAGATCCGTCAGGTGAGAATTATCGACAGTACCCTCATAATCAGCACCGTGAGCAAAGGGAATATCCAAGTAATAGACATCCTTATGACGCTTGCAAATCTCCTTCATCTTGCGAGTCGCAACCTCTAACTTAATTCGCAGAGCCTCACGCTTTTTCAGGTCAAGATAGTCGCTCTCGTGATGAAGGGGACGGATAAAGATAATCGGCTTGCCGGGATGAGCCTTAACCAACTCATCAACAAAGTAATCGACCCTACTCTCCACCTCCTGCGCCGTGGGATTACCAAAGCAGTAACAAAGAAGTGCATCAGCCTCGCTTTGCGCCAGCAGGGGAATAATCTCTCGCTGCATCTTACCGTTACCACTGAAACCAACATTGATAAAGTCCACACCTAAATTACGGCTCATACGTGCCGACCAGGTCATACCCGGACGCGATGCCGAGGCTCCGTGTGTTACGCTGGTGCCATAGTTGAGTACTTTGTACTTATACGGCGAGGGGACAGCCTCAATAGTGGCATCCTTATCAACACCTATCGAAAGGCTCTTCAACTCACACCACAAGGGTAAATAGAGCATCCATTCACGCTCCCCTGGTGCCATATTCTTGACAATGGTCTTGGTTCTCTTACTCTTGTTAGGATTGGCAGATACGCGTCCCGACATACAAAAACGCCACTTACCATTCTCCTTGACATATAGGTCGAGTCCGAATTGCGTAATTGCAGTCATATTATCCGCCACCACGCGAGGCTGATTTTCCCACGTTGCCACAATCTGCGACGAATTGGTCTTGAACATAACGTAAAGTCCGGGAGAGTAACGCGAATAGCGTTCAAGGTATTTATTGTTAAGGTTGTAAGGCTCGCAGTCGAAGCGGAAATAGGGGCTCTTATCGGTGCGGAGCGTGTGACCGCAGATATTGAGCGTCGCGGCATCGACAAATTTCAATTTCGGCTTCTCTTGCGCCCCAACCGAAAGAGTAACTGCAACAAGCAGTAGAATTGTCAGAAAAAATCGTCTCATAGGTTCTTCATTACAATTAGTTAGGTATAGTTGTAAATTCAAGTAGTTTAAGGAATTTAGGACATCCTAAATTCCTTAAACTTTCATAAGTTGTGCATTAGGGAGTGGTTTCGAGAATGAGCCTAACGCCCAAATTACCCTCTTTGACTCCACAACCCGTAATGCGTATAAGAGGTGGGATTTTTAGGCAGACGATATTCGAAAAACCGCAGTTTACTAACAGTAAATGAGGATTTCGAGAATGAGCCTAACGCCAAAAGCACCCTCTTTGACTCCACAACCCGTAATGCGTATAAGAGGTGGGATTTTTAGGCAGACGATATTCGAAAAACCGCAGTTTACTAACAGTAAATGAGGATTTCGAGAATGAGTCTAACGCCAAAAGCACCCTCTTTGACGCATTACCACATTATTTGCCGAAGAATCGGTAGTATAGACCCTCAAATCCTTTACCGTGACGAGCCTCATCCTTTGCCATTTCGTGTACGGTGTCGTGTACGGCATCGAGGTTCTGCTCCTTGGCAATGCGAGCCAAATGCATCTTGCCGTCGCAAGCGCCGTGCTCGGCATTCATACGCTTGTAGAGATTGGTCTTGGTATCCCACACAACCTCGCCTATAAGCTCTGCAAACTTTGCAGCGTGCTCCGCCTCCTCCCAAGCGTAACGCTTGAAGGCCTCGGCAATTTCGGGATAACCCTCGCGATCCGCCTGACGGCTCATCGCAAGATACATACCCACCTCGGTACATTCGCCCATAAAGTGGTCCTGCAAGCCCTGCCACAACTCGGCATCCGAACCCTTACCATCGCCAAGTTTATGCTCGGTCACGAAGTCGAGTTTACCACCCTCCTCGACAACCTCAACAAATTTATCCTTACCTACCTTGCACAACGGGCACTGCTCGGGTGCCTCTGCTCCTTCGTGAATGTAACCGCATACGGTACAACGCCATTTCTTTGCCATAATATTTTCTGTTTTAGAGTTTATAATTTATCTTTTTTTGTTGCAACAGCAGGATTTCCTCCATTGCCTTTGCAAATATAAACATTTATCGCGAAATCGAAACTAAAATCCCTATTATATCTTTTGATAGCACAATAAGTTTTATTTATAACATACGGCAGCAGGCATCACTATTCCTATAATTATCCGAAATTCGGTTTGCTTAATCAGGCAAAAAGCTACCCGATTTTCGCCCCTAAATGAGAATTTTCGCCACGCAAAATACGAAATTGGCTACATTATCGGAGTCTCTATCACTAAAATTTGGCGATTACGACAGCTTGATGCAGTTTTGCAGTGCCGAAAGGGAAAAAACACCACGTAGGCACAACTCAATTACGGCTTATCAAATAAGCAAAATATTACTAATTATCCGCAAATCAGGGGGAGAGCGTCGGCATTGTCGGCGCTCGAACTTTTTTAGGGAGATGCTCCGGGAGAGCATTGTCGCGTTACGATACGGGCTACCCAACTCCTTGCGGGGGTTCACGGCAAGGCCGTGTCAGTGCCTCTTATGATGGCAAGGAATGACAAACGCAGTCTATGACTGCTTAATGGCAGCGGGCGGAATTATGTAATTCAAAATTATTGACCCCTCCGCCCTATGGGCACCTCCCCTAAAACAGGGGAGGAGTTCCTGAAATTCAGAATTCAGAATGCAAAATTCAAAATTATTGACCCCTCCGACTTTCAGCCACCTCCCCTAAAATAGGGGAGGAGTTCCTGAAATTCAGAATGCAAAATACAAAATGTAAAATTATTGACCCCTCCGGCTTTCAGCCACCTCCCCTAAAACAGGGGAGGAGTGCTTGAAATGCAAAATGCAAAACGATTTTCCCTATTCTCCCCATAATCCCCATATCCCCCATTCTCCCTTAATTGCCCTTAACACCCTTTAACGCCTTTAACTTCCTTTTCGCCCTTTCAAGGACCAATCGTCACAGGCCCCTTAACTGTCAAATGGGAAATATATTATTCCGCTTTTATTTGCTATAATTCAATATTAGAACTACTTTTGTTGCATAATATAATATTAGAAGTAATGCGATTTTTCAAAAAAAGCAGCATCCATATTATTCAAAACCACACTATCGGTGGCGCTCGTTGCCCTATTAGCAATAGTCGCCACAGGGGTAAGTCCCGTGTATCGTTTCAGCAAACCTGCACCCTTCGAGGGTCCCGACATATTCAATCCCTACCGACATTTCGACAAAAGTATCGGTTGGAAAAGGGCAAATTTTCACACTCACACAAAGGTAAAAGGCATTTTGAACGAGTGTGACCACACCCCCGAGCAGACATTGCAAGCCCTCGAACAGTTCGGCTACGACATCGTAATCTTCTCGAATCACAACCTTATCACACAGCACCCTCTCGACTCGAATTTGCAGGTAAATCTCTACAAGCACGGGTACAACTTCCTGAAATACCACAAGTTAGTATTTGGCTGCGCAAAGGAGAATCGATTCGACCACATATTGCCGATATTTGCCTTCCAAAAGCAATTTCAGCTGGACTTTCTGGGACAAAACAGCGACATCATCGTTCTGAACCACCCTCTTCGAACCCCCACCCTCTCCAACAATCAGATTGCAAAGCTCGGCGGCTACCACATAGTAGAGTTAGACAGCGGAAAGAGCACAGAGAACCGCTATTGGGATGCAGCCCTCTCTGCCGGACATTACAGTTTTGCCATAGCCAATGACGACCTGCACTACCCCGACCGTTCGAGAGCCATAGCCAGACGATGCAACTTCATCTGCACCCCTTCTGCCCGCTACGAAGATTTAAGAGGCTCACTGCTTGACGGATGCTACTATTCGATGCGTCTGCCCGACTACGGCAAAGGCGATTGGCAGATAAAAATCGAGAAGAATCGCTCAATCCCGCGCGTAAGAGATATAGGTGTGAAAGATAAGGCTATATACATCGCTCTGTCACAGCCCGCAGACAGCATCAGGATAACCGGACAGAACGGTCGCACGCTCTTCGTAGCAAAGGAAACCGACTCAACAGGATACCGGATGTTGCCGCACGATAATTACGGACGCTTCACGGCATATTTTCCGGAGGGAGAGGTCATCTACTCCAACGCCTTCGCGAGATACGACGCAGAGATATCAGAATCCCCCGTCCGCACAGACACGCATAGCATAAACATAACACTCACTATACTCTACAACCTGCTATTGTTCGGGTTGTTTGTCTCGATTTGCACAATACTCCACAAAACAATATTCGTATGGTAAAGTTTTTTAACAGACAGATCTCCATCACAACGCTCGCAATCATATTGAGCGTATATACCTTCGTGGCATACCACGCTCCGCTCTTCAAGATGGTAATCAACAACATCGAAGGCGGAATAAACGGAGTGATAATCACGGGAGGACTTGCAATCCTTATGTTAGCGGCAAATGCACTGATATACAACTTGCTGCTCTATCTCTTCCGCAGCGTCGGCAAGTGGATTATCGGCATTACCCTCATAGCCGATGCGGCGATGTTGTACTTCGTGAACACCTACGACGTGCTCGTCACGGCTGCGATGATGGGCAATGTCTTCAACACCCGCTACTCCGAAGCTTCGGGATATATGTCACTCTCCGCCGCACTCTATCTCTTATGCCTCGGTATTCTGCCGGCAATATGGGTCATCAGTCGCAAGGTTAATTACAAAAGCGTCAAAACATTCGGCAAGACCTCCGGCATAGCCTTGGTCGTAATGCTCGCCGTCGTTGCCGCAAATATCAACAACTTCACGTGGATAGACCGACACGCCACAAAGTTGGGCAGCCTGCTAATGCCGTGGTCTTACACGGTAAATTCGGTCCGATACTACAACTCCGTCAAAAAGCGTAACAGACAAGAGATAAAACTCCCTGACGTTACCTCGATATCCGACAGCCGAGATGTCGTGGTACTTATCATCGGAGAGTCGGCGCGAAGTGAAAATTTCTCGCTCTATGGCTATCAAAAGCAGACAAATCCCCTACTCGAAAAGGATAGTGTCATCGCTCTCAAAGCCACCTCTGCGGCAACATACACCACTGCCGGAGTCAAGGCGATACTCGACCACAAACCGACCAAGAAACTCTATGAGCTGTTGCCTAACTACCTATTCCGCGCAGGCGTGGATGTTGTCTGGCGCACGAGCAATTGGGGCGAACCTCCCCTGCACATCGACAAATACCAAAAAGTCGCAGATTTGAAGGCCCTCTACCCCGATGCCGACAAGAGATACGACGAGATTCTTACCTCTTCTCTTGCAGAGGTAATCGAGTCGAGCGACGCAAAAAAAATCTTCATAGTTCTGCACACCTCCACGAGTCACGGTCCTGCGTATTACACAAAATACCCTGTTCAATTTGAGCAATTCATACCTGTTTGCACCACTGTCGAAATGGCAAAAGCGGATAGGGCAGAACTGCTGAATGCTTACGATAACACCATCCTCTACACAGACTACATCATACACTCCGTGATAGAGGATTTGAAGAGCATCGACGACAGGCGTTGCTGCCTGCTCTTCATCTCGGACCACGGCGAGTCGCTGGGCGAAAACAACCTCTATATGCACGGCGTTCCGATGTCGATGGCACCGAAAGAGCAAATCGAGATTCCGTTCATCATCTGGCAATCGGACAAGTCGGTAAAAATCAAAAATTTAGAACAAGCCGGACAATATCATATTTTCCACTCCACGCTCGATTTTCTCGGCATCGAAAGCCCTATTTTCGATAAGGAGATGAGCATCTTTGAGCGAGAGACTCCCAAGAAATAACGACACGAAAATCGCATAGACACATCGAGAATATTTTAGGGCAAATCCCGCATCTCTACCCTCTCGGGATTGGTGCAGAGTTTGCTCTAAAATATTTGTCTTTATCGTCTTTTTCTTCTTCCAAAATCACTTTCGGCATACTCTGATTTGGCAACATATAATATTCAAAAGGTCGAAACAAAGTCATTTTCGGCACTCTCCTGACAAGAGAATTATCGACTCTTCTGCCCTGTAAAAGTTCTCAAAAAAATTATCCACGCCCTCCATTTAACACACCAACAAGTTCCATCCCAAAGCAATTCAATGCACAACACGCTATCAATCAACACGTTACGCTCGGGGGGGGGCATTTACAAAAAAGTGTCGATTTTTTTTTGCATTCAATCAAAATTTTTCTACCTTTGTGTGGATTATAGGTACGCCGTGTGCGCGTATTCGTGAGGCGGCGAACCGAATTTTACAAAAAATACAGAGCATAACACGCTCGCACTCAATGCAATAACAACGCATTGAGGAGCCAAGAGAATGCCCTGTCGCGAAAACGGGATGATAAAACGAAGTTAAAAGTATCGCCAATTAACGGCACCGACACCGATGACAATGCTCCAAAAAAACACCGATAGTGAACCTGTATGGTTTGCGATGAGCGCCCCCTACTGCAACGAGATGCGGGCAAAATCGTTTTTGGAGAGCAAGAACATCGAGTGCTTTGTTCCGATGTGCAGCAAAATCGTGGAGAGCCGTATGGGCGTCAAGAGCCGCAAACTCGTACCGGCGATACACAACCTAATCTTCGCAAAAGCTTCGAGAGAGCAGATTCAGCAGGTTAAGAGCGGAGTACGCTACCTCCAATATCGGGTACAGCCCGAAAAGGGTAAAAATATCCCTATTGTGGTCCCCGACGAACAGATGGCACATTTTATGGCAGCGTGCAACACCCGCAACGAGAAGGTGCGATATCTGTTGCCCGAGGAGGTTAATCTGACAAAGGGCTCACGTGTTCGCGTCGTAGGCGGGCTCTTTGACGGTTTGGAGGGTCGATTCGTAAAGGTCAAAGGCATACGCGAAAAGCGAGTAGTCGTCTCGCTCGACGGAGTAGCCTCGGTCGCCCTTGCGGAAATCGCCGACGGAACGATAGAGATAATCGAGAATTAACCATTTGAAACTTATTAACCAAACAAAACAAGAAACCCCTAAAAAACAAATACCCAATTTTGTTATGACAATTTTACCGATAGTACTTGCCTCGCTTACCGCTTTTGTAGGAGCGAATTGGATTCACCCCTACATATTACGAATTGCTCGTAATAAAAACATTGTTGATAATCCAGACGCTCGCAAGTTGCAACGCATTCCAATTCCCGTAATGGGAGGAGTATCCGTCGTGTTTGGGATCCTGATAGGATCAATGTGTTTCAATTTATTCGGCGATTTTGACGATATGTTTCCGATACTGGTTGCAATGATGATTATGATGTTAATCGGTCTGATAGATGATATTATAGAGTTGTCGCCTAAAATTCGATTCATTGCCGAGATATTAGTGGTTTTAGCATTAATATATACCACGAACACACACATAAATGACTTTCGAGGGCTATGGGGATGTCATATTATTCCAAATACCATCTCTGTACCGCTGACTATCTTTGCCAGTGTCGGCATTATAAATGCCATCAATCTGATTGATGGTGTGGATGGATACTCTTCGGGGTATTGTATAGTCGCCTGTATTCTTTTTGGTGTGATGTTTCACTTTCTGGGCGATATCAAGATGGTCGCATTGGCTACAATGACTATTGGAGCGCTTATACCGTTCTTCTTCCACAATGTGTTCGGTAAGTACTCCAAGATGTTTATCGGAGATGCTGGCACATTAGCAATGGGCATCATAATGTCAGCATTTGTAGCTCATATCTTGTCTGCGGAAGCCAATTGTCATTTCATAGACACCAGTCTTGGACTCATCCCATTCACATTAGCAGTTATGTGCATTCCCGTATTCGACACTTTGCGTGTGATGAGCACTCGAATCGCAAGACATCATTCTCCGTTCCACCCAGATAAGACACATCTGCATCATTTGTTCATTGATTTGGGTTTCTCTCATATCGGAACAACAATTTCGATTATTTGCATAAACTTATTTGTCGTATTGTGCTGGTTTTTTGCATATAAACTTGGAGCATCCATTGATTTGCAATTATACATAGTCATCGGACTCGGCATTTTGGTAACATTTGTGTTTTATTGGTTTATGCGCAGACAAATAAGGAATAACGGAAAAGCATTCCATTTTATGCAAATCATAGGCAGAATCTCGCACGTTGAGCGCAAAGGCATTTGGGCAACAATACAGAGGTGGTTGGATAGTGGCGCCACCACTGTATAAGTAAGTTTCTATATTCGTTAAAGGCTGCAAGGTTTATGAAAAGCAGAAAGATTGCTGTAAACATCTTTGCAATATATCTTAAAATAATATTTAACACCATCGTCACTCTAATTGCGACCAGACTTGTTTTGGAACAATTGGGCGCGAATGATTTCGGTCTATATAACTTACTGGCCGGAATCATTATGATGCTTTCATTTTTAAATGGTTCGTTACTCATATCAACACAGCGTTTTATGTCTGTTGCCATAGGAGAAGGACAACCGAATAAATTAACATCGATTTTTAATGCAAGCATCTCCATACACACTCTACTATCTGTTGGACTAGTTGTTGTGCTATTAATTTTACAACCGTTGTTTGTAGGCGAAATCCTCACAATTGCACCGGAACGGGTCTTAACAGCCCACGTAGTTTATGATATAATGATATTTTCTGCAGTATTCACACTCTTACAGGTGCCTTTTTCGGCTACAATGTATGCACACGAGGATATTTATGCATGGGCAATTACCGAAGCGTTAAATAGCCTTTTACGATTCGTAGCCGCCATTCTTTTGATGTACTTCGACAGCAATAAACTTGAATGGTACACCATATTTATGTTTGTCGCTTTATTTGTAAGTTTCGGTGCGAAGTTTATATGGTGTAGAATTAAGTATAGCGAAATACGATTCGTAGCCAAAGAGCTATTTAACAAACAGTTAATAAAGAAAATGATTGGCTTTGTCGGATGGAATTCTTTGGGTTCTGCATCAATTTTAATAAGAGATCAAGGCGTTGCTATGCTTATAAATGTGTTTTATGGCACAATTGCCAATGCGGCATACGGAATTGCTAATCAAGTCAATGGCTTGGCTCAAACTTTTGCAACAACCATTACCAATGTATTTGCACCATCAATAATGAAACTATATGGAGCAGGTAATATAAAAAAGATGATGCGCACTGCGACCTTGTCATCCAAAGTTTCTTTCTTTATCTCTTCACTATCGTCTATTCCACTAATATTGTTAGCTCCACAGATTTTGGATATTTGGCTAAAAGAAACTCCTAACTATACGGAAGAGTTTTGCAAGCTTACAATTATATCATCAGTAGTTATGCAATTCACGGCTGGATTTAACAGAGCAATTTATGCAACAGGGAATATAAAGTGGTATCAGATATCACTAATGATAATTTTATCTGCAATTATTCCTATTGGATATATTCTCTTGAGATTAGGGTATCCACCGGATGCAGTGCTTTATTGCACAATTGCAGGACAAGTTGCAACGTCTATTGCAACTGTATACTTTTGCTTCAAAGCAATCAAATATAATCCTTGGGGGGTATTAAGCCTTTTCGTGGTGGCTGCTACAGTTATATTTGCAGCAACAATGATATTAACTGATAAGATATTATTTGTAATTGGGGCAAAAACAGGTCTTGCAGTGCTCGCTGTACTATTAAGTATGGTCATATATTCAACAATTTATTTTTTTGTTGTTTTCGACAATCGTGAAAAACAGGAAATAAAATGTATAGTATTCAAGAATAGACGAAATTAAAAATAAACAATATGTACTGGCTTCTGAAAATCTTTGGATGGATAAAGACACGACAAATAAAACGTATCACACATATCCCCAAAAATTGCATTACCGACTACAACACATCTATAAGTTTGATTTTTGGTAGTAAAGGTTCTGATATTAGGATAAGTAAAAACACCATTATTAGAGGGCGTTTAGTCAGTTGTAATGGTGGCAAAATTATTTTTGAAGAATTTTCTCAAATAGGGATTAATTCAAAAGTATATGCAATTGACAAAGTTGTCATAGGGGCAGGAACTTGTATTGCAAACGATGTGACAATTTGCGACAATAATAATCATCCTATTCATCCCGACGACCGCATGATTATGCAACACACTGCACCTGGGTCGAAGGAGAGGAGTTGGATTTATTCAAATAAGGCACCAATAATCATTGGCAAAAATTGCTGGATTGGAGAGTTTAGCAGGATCTGCAAAGGCGTCATAATTGGGGATAATTCTATCGTTGCGGCAAATTCTGTTGTTACCAAAAGTGTTCCTGCAAATTGTATTGTTGCTGGGAATCCAGCAAAGGTTGTTAAAGAGAACATTCATATATCTGAACCACGTATGTTTTAATGTAAAGGGGAAGTGGGAACGTTCGTATATTCTAGCAATTTATTAGGTAAAGTTGCAAATGCAGTTGTGATTATAGGATTATTATTCTCTGCATTTGTTAATTTTTATTCAGAAAACTTAAATCGGGTTGCTTTGCATCTCGTAATTCCCGCATTGTTTGGATTGTGCATAATGTTCAATTATAGATATGTGTCGGGAATAAATAAGTATATGAAAATATTATCCATACTACTTGCGTGGATAGTTGTATCATATATTTGGGCGGCACACACCGATCCTGCTCTTCGCCAATTAAAACAGATTTTTGGCACATTCTTATTAGCGGTCACGCTATCTGAAATGGCAAAAAAGAGTAGTAATATTCCGTGGCTATACGTGGTATATATTGCATTATTCGGTGGCGCTTGGGTATATGCATCCAACAACATTATCGGAATTATGGATGAGTATCATAACCGAATGGAAGACGAAATATTAAATGCGAATCAGATGGCATATATGCTATTCTATGCGACATTCGGAATATTCACACTGGCGGACATATCCAAAAAACGCATAATGGCATTTATTTGGAGAATATTATTTTGGGGGATGATACCCTTATCCTATCTCACGGCCCTATTTACCGCATCAAGACAAGTCCTATTAATTCAAACACCACTGATAGCGATACTTTTATACTTGCGATATCTTAAAAAATCAAAATTGATAACAAAAGTCATATTCATCAGTACGATTATTGCAGCAGTGTTTGTGCTCACTCCAATATACCAATCGACATACCAAGATAGCCATTTGCAAGAAAGAAACGAAAGGGACCTTGCGGAAGATGACCGATTTAATCTTGCAATTGATGCAATCGATGTAGGATTAGAGCATTTTCCTTTTGGGGTAGGCCCCGGAAACTATGCTAAATATTCGTATAGCGGGCACTTCTCACACAACACGTTTCTCGAACTTTTTGCAAATGAGGGCATAATTGGTGTGCTATTGTATATATATCTGATGGCAATATTTTTATCACGACAATGGACCAGATATCGCAAATATAAGGATTTGCAATACCTTGTATTCTTTATATTCGGAGTAATATACATCTTTGACAGTTTTTTCTATGTTTTCTATCCGCATCTATGGTTTATGGGGTTCTTTATGTTGGTAGCGGCGCATAGTGAAACTTATTACCAAAACTCACTGATATTAAAATCGCAAAACAAATGAAAATACGAGGTGTTGAAATAGGTATAAAAAAAGTCATCTGTTTATTTATTTATTATTCAGTAGCTAGATACTTACCACGCTCTAACTCTTTCTTTCGGATAGGGAAACGTGTTCGCTACATTTTGTGCAAACAAATTTTTAAGTATTGTGGCAACAATGTCAATGTAGAGAGGTTGGCAAATTTCGGAAGTGGTCGTGATATCGAAATAGGCGATAATAGTGGACTCGGCATTGATTGCGAAGTTCCAAGCAATCTAAAAGTCGGTAAAAATGTAATGATGGGCCCCAAGTGTAAAATATACGCAAACAATCACTCCTTCGAACGCATTGATATCCCAATGATAGAACAAGGATTTCAATCGGACAAAAGCATTCAAACCATTATCGAGGATGATGTTTGGATAGGGGGGGGTGTCACGATGACGCCTGGAAGACACATCAAGCGAGGCTCCATCATCGGAGCTTGTTGTCTGTTGTGTAAAGATTTTCCTGAATACTCCATAGTGGGCGGCAATCCATCAAGATTAATTCGTTCTCGTATTACAAATGAAGATAGCAATTGTATTTGAAGGGAGTCTGACCAATAGAAAGGGGCTGGTCAATGCGGTGCTTTCGAGAATTAAGCACCTGCAAGATATTGCAGATTATCAAATCGATGTCTATTCGTTTCAGCAATACGAGGGGTGGCTCACTCGCAAGTTAAAACGTATTTCATCATTACCCGATAGAGTTGATTGTCTTAAAATTGACGACATAAATATTCGCGCCTTGTGGTACAAGTATTCTCTAACCGACTACATCCTACGACAAAGACTAAATTATAAAGATATTGTAACAAAAATTAGATGGAATCACTTTGCCGAACTATTCAAACAATATGATTTGATATCAGCACATTCGTATAGAAGCGGCAAATTTGCACTTTACCTAAATAAATTATATAATATCCCATATTATGTCACTTGGCACGGGTCAGATATCCATACCATCCCTCAAACGAATCGGTTCATAAAGAAGGAGACCATCAGTATTATAGAAAGCGCAACTTGTAATTTTTTTGTAAGCAATGCCTTATTGATAGCATCGCATTCACTGACAAAGAATGCTCAAAAGCGTGTATTGTACAATGGTGCATCAGAGCAATTTTTCAAAAAAGGTGATTCCGAAAAGAGTTTGTTACGTCAAAAATACTACGTGCAAGAGGGCCAAAAAGTGGTAGCATATGTCGGTAACCTCTTCGATATAAAAAACGTACTCTTATTACCGGAAATATTTGAACAAATACAAAATTCAAGCACAAAGGACATCGTTTTTTGGATAGTAGGAGATGGAGAACTTCGAAAACCATTGCAATATGCACTATCCAAGCACAATTTTAACAACTGCCATCTTTGGGGAAATGTTCGCACGGAAGAGATGCCTAATATTATGAATTGTATTGAT
The DNA here is from genome assembly GCA_964536825.1 of uncultured Alistipes sp. Lineage (GTDB taxonomy): Bacteria > Bacteroidota > Bacteroidia > Bacteroidales > Rikenellaceae > Alistipes. The sequence goes on from CAZIAS010000008.1 coordinate 39,845, forward strand.
ATCTTGATTCTTCCAAGTAAAAATGAAGGGTTGCCATTGGTAACTGTGGAAGCCTTAAAGTGCGGAGCCAACGTGGTAGGTTCAAACGTAGGAGGAATTCCGGAAGTTATAGGAATCGAGAATTCCTTTAATTTGGATGATGCTTTTATCAACAACATTTCGCAAAGAGTTGTAGAGATGTTATCTTCACAAATCTCTCAATCATTAGATGATAGATTATCATGGATTGCAACAGCAGAAAACGAGAATCAAATATACAAATCCTACTTTCAATAGAATAATTTTATTTCATACCGCAATGAATAACTACAAAATTTGTGTTATAGGCTTGGGCTACGTTGGTCTGCCATTGGCACGTCTTTTCTCGACAAAATTCAAAACCGTCGGATTCGATATGAATCCGGCGAGAGTAAATGCCCTAATGCAAGGCCACGATGCTACACTCGAAGTAGATGATTATCTCTTGCAGAAGGCTATTCAAGAAAACGGATTCGTATGCACCACAAATATAGACGACATCCGAGATTGTAATATCTATGTTGTTGCCGTACCAACTCCTGTTGATGAAAATAACCGGCCAGATCTCAAGCCTTTGTGGGGAGCAAGTGAAACTGTCGGAAAGGTTATCTCAAAGGGCGATATAGTAATTTACGAATCAACGGTCTATCCAGGGGTAACCGAAGAAGAGTGTATCCCTGTGGTAGAAAGGGTATCTGGATTAAAGTTTAACGAAGATTTCTTTGCTGGATACTCTCCCGAGCGTATCAACCCCGGAGACAAAGAGCATACAGTAGAGAAGATTAAAAAAGTAACTTCGGGTTCTACTCCCAAAATAGCAGACGTAGTTGATAGGTTATACAACGCCGTACTCGTCAACGGGACTCACAAGGCGCCATCTATCAAAGTTGCGGAAGCATCGAAGATTATCGAAAACTCGCAACGTGATGTCAATATTGCCTTTATGAATGAGTTGGCAAAAATTTTCAACGCAATGGGAATCGATACGCGCGATGTGATTGATGCAGCTGCCTCCAAGTGGAATTTCATTAAATTAAGTCCAGGTCTTGTCGGGGGGCATTGCATTAGTGTCGATCCTTATTATTTGATTCAGAAAGCACAGGTTTATGGAGTCCTTCCACGTGTGATGTACAACGCACGCAGGCTCAATGATGGAATGGGAGATTATGTTGCCAATCAGGTCATCAAATGTATGAACAAAAAGGGCATTCTTGTCAAAGATGCGAATATTCTATTACTTGGCATAACATTCAAAGAGAATTGTCCCGACATTCGAAATACCAAAGTTGTAGATATATACCATACGCTTTCGGATTACACATCGAATATCAGCGTATATGACCCATGGGCAAATCCAATATCTGTACAGCGCGAGTATGGCATTGATATCGTAAATGAATTACCAAACAGCAGATACGATGCGATAATTTTGGCTGTGGCGCACAAGGAATTCTCCACATTGGATATCAAATCGTTGCTCAAAGACAATGCTGTTGTTTATGACGTAAAAGGTTTTCTCGACAGAGAAATCATTGATGAAAGATTGTAGTAATGGGAGTAATGTATTACTGGGCTAAATTGGCCAAAAAGATACGTGGAATAGCAATCAAGAATAGCAACATTCACAAAACATCCAAAGTTGAGGCTGGTAGCCAGTTAGTGAATGTCATTATGGATAGACACTCTTTTTGTGGATATGATTGTGATATTACCAATTGTTCCATAGGAGCATTCGTATCTATTGCCAACAATGTGGTAATTGGGGGAGGAATGCATCCTATTGAGTGGGTCGGCACCTCTCCGGTTTTTTATAGTGGACGAGATAGCGTAAAAGCTAAATTTGCATTGTTTGATCGTGATGAGCACAAAAGAACTATAATAGGAAATGATGTATGGATTGGAACACACGTTCTAATCAAACAAGGTGTAACCATTGGAAATGGATCCGTAATCGGAATGGGAAGTGTTGTTACCAAAGATGTTGAACCTTATTCAATTGTAGCTGGCAATCCTGCCAAATTGATACGTATGCGATTTGACGATGAAACCATAGCGGAATTACAAAGACTGCAATGGTGGAATATAGACGATGACACTTTGCGAAGAGTTGCCTCGGACATTAAGTCTCCACATACATTCATTGATAGATTGAAAAATTTATGAAAATATTACACTGCTGTCTTGCAGCATTTTACATAGACAATTTTTCATACCAAGAAAACGTTTTACCACGTTTGCACAAAAAAGCTGGGCATGAGGTTATGATACTGACCTCCACTGAAACATATACTAAAGAGAAGAAATTAGGATATGTAGAGGCATCATCTTATTACACCGCAGAAGGAATTCCAGTTCGGCGCATACCCTACACTTCGTGGTTGCCTAAATTTTTTAAGCGAAAGCTGCGTATATACAAAGGGGTCAAGGAGACTCTTGATGAATTTAAACCAGATCTTATATTTATGCACGATGGGCAGACTTATGCATCGCTTGAAATTGCTGCGTACGTAAAGCAAAATCCCGGTGTCAAATTGATAATGGATTCGCATACAGATTATGTCAATAGTGCGACAAACTGTATTTCGATGAATATTTTACACAAAATCGTATATCGATATTTCGTAAGTCGTATTGCCACGCAAGTTGACAAACTATATGGAACCTTACCAATAAGAATGGATTTTTACAGGGATATTTACAAATTCCCAACTGAAAAAATCTCATTTCTTCCTTTTGGATTTGACACTTCTATGATAAATTTTTCACAGAGAGAAGATATTCGGACTTCTGTTAGAAAGTGTCTGGGACTTGACAAGAGTGATTTTGTATTGATTTCAGGAGGCAAGATAGATTATCGCAAAAACATACACATCTTATTGGAAACTATGGGTATGTTAAATAATAACAACATCAAGTTGATATTGTTTGGCACACCAGTTTTGGATATGCAGAAGTCTATCGAACAATTAATTGCCCATAATCCCAATATAAAGTATGTAGGATGGGTACAATCTACTGAATCCTATAAATATTTCTTTGCCGCAGACTTGGCTATATTCCCCGGTACTCATTCAACCTTATGGGAAGAGGCAATAGGATTAGGAATGCCTGGTATATTCAAAAGATGGAAAGGTATCGAGCATATAGATTTGAATGGAAATGTGAGGATGCTTGATGATATTTCAAAAGAATCGCTTCGAGATGCGATTCTTGATATTGCAACAAATGAACAAACATATTCAAAGATGAGTAGCATTGCGAGAAATGAAACCAATATGAAATTCTTTGATTATGTGGATATTGCCAAACGTGCTATAAAAACACAATAAAATGAATACAAATCAAAACAAACGAGTCTGCACTAACTGTGTAATGGACACCAGCGATTCTCGAATATCGTTTGATCAAAATGGAGTTTGTGACCATTGTAGAACATATTATAGTTCTATCGAACCCGTATGGAATTATGGCAAAGGGAGAGAATATGAATTAAAAAAAATAGTAGAATCAATCAAAAGATGGGGAGAAAATCGCGAATACGATTGTCTAATAGGTATGAGCGGAGGCATTGATAGTGCATATCTATTATATTACGCTGTCGAAAAGTTAGGTCTTCGTCCACTAGTATTTCACATTGACACCGGCTGGAATACAGAATTATCTATAAATAACGTAAAAGTTATGGTAGATAAGCTTGGATTGAAGCTACATACCGTAAAAATCGATTGGGAGGAAATGGCAGATTTGCAGATAGCCTTTTTTAAGTCCGGAGTATCGCACATTGACACACCACAAGATCACGCGTGTTTTGCTACAATGTACAAATTTGCATCAAAACATAATATTCCTCATATTATTACGGGAGGTAACTATTCCACAGAATGTGTAAGAAACCCCAAAGAGTGGATGTATTTTCAATCTGACGTTAGACAGTTGAAGGACATTCATCGTAAATTTGGCTCAAAAGCATTAAAAAAATTTCCACTAACCAATATCATATGGCATAAATTCTATTTACCATATATCAAAGGTGTAAAATTGCACCGATTGTTGGACTATATTCCATACGACAAGGAGGAAGCAATCAAAACTCTCGAAGAGAAATTTGGATTTATCCGATATCCCCAAAAGCATTTTGAAGACTTCTTTACTAAATGGTATGAATCTTATTGGCTTTACGAACGCTTTGGATATGATGTTCGCAAAGTACAACTATCAAGTCTGATTTTGACACATCAAATAACGAGAAAAGAGGCATTAAAAATTCTAGAAAACAAACCATACAATCCTGAAACAATAGATAATGACACAAGATATATCGCAGAAAAACTCGGGATTACTTATGAGGAACTTATGGGATATATGAACATTGAAATCAAGACCTATAAAGATTACAAATCACAAGAGAGTCTATATGCTTTTGGAGCAAAAATATTGCGTATTTTAGGGATTGAATTAGGAGGGAAACGATAATACACACTCAATATGAAACAAATCATTCAAGATCTTAAAACCGGAGAGACAATCCTTGAGGAGGTGCCCGCACCTCAAATTAAAGCAGGATGTGTACTCATCAAGACGCGATGCACGTTAGTATCGTTAGGTACAGAACGAATGTTGGTTGAGTTTGGCAAAGCCAATTATATAAATAAAGCCCGACAACAGCCTGACAGAGTCAAACAAGTTATAAATAAAATAAAAACTGACGGTCTGCAACCAACTATTAATGCGGTTTTCAATAAATTAAATCAACCTATTCCATTAGGTTATTGTAATGTTGGTGAAGTTATTGCCGTGGGTAAAGGAGTTTCCGAATTCTCTATTGGAGATCGTGTTGTATCTAATGGTAATCACGCCGAATACGTCTGCATTCCTAAAAATCTCGTAGCAAAAATCCCAGATTCTGTTACAGATGAGGAAGCTGCATTTACCGTTATAGGCTCTATCGGTTTGGAAGGTATCAGATTACTCCAACCACAACTCGGCGAAAGCGTGGTTGTAATCGGTTTAGGTCTAATCGGTCTAATCGTAGTACAGCTATTAAAAGCTAACGGTTGTAAGGTTATCGGCATCGATTACGACCAGCAAAAAGTCGAAATTGCAAACTCACTAGGAATCAATGCCATCAATCCGGCGCAAGGTACAGATGCAATAAAATTTGTACATACATTTACCGACAATAATGGTGCTGATGGAGTAATAATAACTGCATCTTCACAAAGCAACGATATTATTCACGAAGCCTGCGAAATGAGCAGAAAACGTGGTAAGATTGTCCTTATCGGCGTTGTAGGATTGAATATGAGACGAGATGATTTCTATAAAAAGGAGTTGTCGTTTCAAGTATCGTGCTCTTACGGTCCTGGACGTTATGACGAGAATTACGAGGCAAAGGGTATAGACTACCCATTACCATATGTTCGATGGACCGAAAAGCGCAATTTTGAAGCCATTCTCCACACAATATCTACCCATTCGCTAAATGTAAATAGGCTTATTACCGAAGATATACCATTAGAAAATTTTCAAGAAGTTTATGGAGATATGCGTAAAGCCGGGTCTATTGCATCTATCATAAGATACAATCCCAAACCAATATCTTCACCATCAATTTACTGTAACATCGAACACATCAGCAAGCCCTCGACAGGGAAGATTGGCATAATTGGAGCCGGCAACTTTACCCTTTCCACCATTATTCCATCTCTTCTTAAAGCTAAAGCTCGTGTAAAATATATATCGGCACGAACAAATGGCCTTGCAGCGAAGATTGCGGCAAAAAAAATGGGAGCTGATATAGCCACAACAGATTATCGACAGATATTAAATGATCCTGAAATCGATATGGTTATATGTAGTACCAGGCATAATGCTCACGCTAAAATGATTGTTGAGTCACTTAATGCGGGTAAAAGTGTATTTGTCGAAAAACCTTTATGTTTAAACGAAAAAGAGATGTCCGATATAGTAGAAACTTACAATCAATCAGACAAATCTTTGACTATAAACGTAGGATTCAATAGACGCTTTTCGCCTTATGCCATGAAAATGAAGGCGTTATTAGGCGATGGTCCAATGAATATTGTCGCAACAATGAATGCAGGTTCGATACCACAAGATGTTTGGGTGCACGATTTGGAGGTTGGCGGAGGTCGTATAATTGGCGAGGCTTGCCATTTTATCGACTTATGCTCATATTTAACCGGTAGCAAGATTGTTTCTGTATGCGCCAATGCACTCGGAGTAAACCCACAAGAGAACTGTGACAATATGAGTATCTTGCTAAAATATGAGAACGGAGCCAATGCTGTTATTAACTATTTTGCCAATGGAGCAAACTCCTATCCCAAAGAGAATATTCAAGTATTTTATCAAGAAAAAGTTTTGACACTTGACAATTGGCGAACATTGAAATGTTTTGGGTTTAAAAACTTTTCTAAAATGAGCGGAACTATGGATAAGGGTCATAATACCGAATTTGCATTATTAAACAATCTGGCAATCAAAGGAGGAGAGGCGTTGATCCCATTCGAATCGCTATTGAATACGACAAAAGCCTCTTTCGCCTGCATTGAGAGCATTAAACAACACTCTTGGATAAATATTAAATAATACCTATATGAAAGCTTGTTTTATGGGCCTGGGATACATCGGACTTCCCACAGCTATTATTGCCGCCAAACACGGCATTCAGATTCACGGAGTTGACATAAACCCAAAGGTTGTAGAGAAAACTAACGCTGGACAATTACATATTATCGAGCCCGGTATGCAGGAATTGCTCGAAGAGGTCGTTAGAAATGGGATGTTAAAAGCATCCACTACACCAGTCGAATCTGACGCATATTTTATGGTTGTACCAACCCCTTTTAAGGGAGATCATCAACCAGACACTTCCTATGTAGAAGCTGCAACAAGAGCTATTATTCCATTGCTCAAAGAGGGAGATCTATATGTTATAGAATCAACATCCCCTGTTGGCACAACAGAGGCAATGGCACAAATTATATTTTCGGAAAGACCTGAATTGAAGGATCGAATTTACATAGCATACTGTCCAGAAAGAGTTCTGCCAGGAAATGTAATTTTCGAATTGGTTAATAACGACCGTGTGATAGGAGGTTTGAATTCAGCATCTACTGAAAAAGCTATCGAATTTTACTCTTTATTTGTAAAAGGCACATTGCACAAGACTAATTGCCGCACAGCCGAGATGTGTAAATTAACTGAAAATTCATCACGAGATGTGCAAATAGCCTTTGCAAACGAATTGTCATTCATTTGCGACAAAGCAGGTATTAACGTATGGGAATTAATCAACCTCGCAAATAAACATCCACGAGTTAACATTTTACAACCCGGATGTGGTGTTGGGGGGCATTGTATTGCCGTCGATCCTTATTTCATCACATCTGAATTCCCAATGGAGTCTAGAATAATTGGACAAGCTCGTCAAATAAATAACTATAAAGCCTTTTGGTGCGCAGAGAAAATCCAGAATGAAATGCTCAAATTTGAGATAAATAGTGGTCGAAAACCCACTGTTGCAATGATGGGGCTCGCGTTCAAACCGGATATTGATGATTTGAGAGAATCTCCGGCCAAGCAAATCGTTGCCAGGGTTATGCAAAGCCATAACAACGCCAACATTCTTATAGTTGAGCCTAATGTCTCTGAACACAACGTATATAAACTGACCGACTACAACACAGCATTTAACAATGCTGATATTGTCGTATATCTTGTCGCACATACTCCCTTCAAATCGTTACCAACAACAACGAATAAAATCATTCTCGATTTTTGTGGTGTTAATAAAGGATTCTAGTTCTCTGAATCAAGACTAACCGAAAAACAAATACGCAATGAAAACTATAATGCTCGTCTTCGGAACTAGACCGGAAGCAATAAAAATGGCCCCTCTTGTCAAAGAGTTCCAAAAACATCCGAACCTCTTCAAAACATTAGTCTGTGTTACCGGACAGCATCGAGAGATGTTGGATCAAGTACTAAAAATTTTCGAGATTACACCCGACTACGACCTCAACATAATGAAGCGGGGACAAGATTTATATGACGTTACCGCTCGTGTACTTACCGGTATGAGAGATGTACTCAAAGAGGCTCCCCCTGACATTATATTGGTACACGGAGATACAACAACCTCAACCGCGGCTGCTCTCGCTGCATTCTACCAGCAAATCCCCGTAGGTCACGTTGAGGCTGGTTTAAGAACTCACAACATATATAGTCCTTGGCCTGAAGAGATGAATCGGCTAATTACCGGACGTATTGCCTCTTATCACTTCTCCCCGACTCCATTGAGCAAAGCCAATCTTCTAAAAGAAAATGTTTCTGAATCGGCAATATCGGTTACGGGCAACACTGTGATTGATGCTCTATATATGGTGGTTAATAAAATCAAGAATAATCCCGAGCTGGACTCTGAATTAGCAAACGTACTTCTCGATGCAGGGTACGATGTTTCACGGCTTTGCAACGGCAAAAAGCTTGTTCTTATTACCGGACATCGCAGGGAGAATTTTGGAGATGGCTTTATAAATATGTGCACTGCCATAAAAGATTTGACCATCAAATTCCCCGAAGTGGACTTTGTCTATCCGATGCACCTGAACCCCAATGTTCGCAAGCCTATACACGAAGTGTTCGGAGATAACTTGTCAAATCTTGGCAATATGTTCTTTATTGAGCCGTTGGAGTATCTATCATTTGTCTATTTGATGGAGAAATCGACAATTGTATTGACAGATAGTGGAGGCATCCAGGAAGAAGCTCCCGGATTAGGCAAGCCTGTACTTGTGATGCGCGACACCACGGAACGTCCGGAAGCATTGGACGCAGGAACTGTAAAGCTCGTAGGCACTGATTATGACAAAATCGTTACGGAAGTCTCACGATTACTCGAAGACTCTGCCGTATATGATATTATGAGCAAAGCAGTAAATCCTTATGGAGACGGCTTGGCTTGCGAAAGAATTGTAAATGCATTGAAATAATATATCATTTTGAATATCTCACGCATAGTTAGAACTCTTCGGTATCTTAAACCGATTCAAATTCTATATCAATTTAAATACAGATTGACGAAACCAACGTTGCATCAATATGAAGCAAGCAAAGTACTGGGTCTTCGTACGACTATGTGTGCGCCGATTGCGAAACGAGATTGTCTGTTGCCAAACAATTCATTCTCATTCATAAATATTGAGGCTCCATTCTCGTCGTGGAATGACACCTCTAATGGAATGTTATGGGCATACAATCTCAATTATATGGATTTTTTATCTCAAAAAAACATTTCATATTCGCTGGGGCAATTCTGGATAAATAGTTTCATTGATGAGATAGAGCACAATCATATAGGATTAGACCCTTACCCCACCGCGTTAAGAGGCGTTAATTGGATAAAATTCATTTCTCGTAATTTTGATACCATCTCCAAAGTTGAACTTGAAAAATGGAATAATGCCCTCTACTCTCAATACGAATTATTAATACGGAAATTAGAATTCCATCTATTAGGTAATCACCTATTAGAAGATGCCTATTCCTTATTCTTTGCGTCTATATATTTCTCGAACGACACATTCTATAAGAAGGCATCCAAAATCCTGATTCAAGAATTACAACGCGAAATTTTACCGGATGGTGCTCATTTTGAGCAATCGCCGATGTATCATTGTATTTTACTGAACACTCTTTTGGATTGTTACAATTTCTCCATTCACAACATTATTTTCACTAATCAAAAAGAGTTAAATAAACTTATTAAGAGCCGAGCAGAGGCAATGTTGGGTCATTTGCAAAGTGTACTATACGAAGATTTCACATACCCATTAGTAAATGACTCGGCATACAATATTGCACCACGTCCTCAACAAATATTTGAGTATGCTCGTAATCTTAACCTCTCTTGGGCCCCAATACCTCTAAAAGAATGCGGGTATAGGATATTTCGTAATGACATTTTTGAGTCTTGCGTTGATATTGGGAATATAACAGCATCATATCAACCAGGGCACAGCCATGCAGATACATTTAATTACGAATTAAGAATTAAAGGAGTTCCTTTTATCGTTGATACGGGAATATCGACATATAATAAGAATGCTCAACGGCAATACGAACGAAGTACCTTCGCTCATAATACGGTTTGTGTCCAAGAGAGGGATTCATCCGAAGTCTGGGGTGGTTTTCGCATTGGTAAACGCGCTTTCGTAAAAGTAAGTGTTGATAGCGAGAATTACATTGAGGCTACACATAACGGATTTCGACCTATTATTCATAAGCGAATATTTTCACTGACACCTGACGACTTTACTATTACTGATATCCTCAATAAAAAAACAGAAGCATTAAGCATAATACATTTGGATCCGCAAGTCGAGATTTTAGAATATGACAATAAACACATAGTCACAAACATCGCAAAAATACAGGTCGTTGGAGCTACCCAAATAGAGATTATTCAAAGTGATGTCAATTATGAATACAACTCTCCATCGCCTACGAATAAGATTATTATGCATTTTGAAAAACAACTTTACTACTCTATATCACTATGAAGATTCTTTTCCTGACAGACAATTTTCCTCCCGAAACTAACGCTCCGGCAAGTCGCACTTTTGACCATTGTCGAGAATGGGTTAAAGCCGGCTCAAAAGTAACGGTCATCACTTGTGCTCCGAATTTCCCTACCGGGAAGGTCTATGATGGGTACAAAAACAGATTATATCAGAAAGAGTGTATTGAAGGCATAGAGGTTATTCGCGTTTGGTCTTATATTACAGCAAATGAAGGTTTCTTTAAAAGAACATTGGACTTTATAAGTTTTTCCATATCCTCGTTTATTGCAGGCCTTTTCCAACAATTTGATATAATCGTAGCGACATCTCCGCAATTCTTTACTGCGCTCAGTGGTCGCACTCTGTCATTTTTCAAACGAAAACCTTGGATTATGGAAGTACGTGATTTGTGGCCGGAATCTATCAAAACTGTTGGCGCGATGAAGGATAATTTTATAATCAAATATTTTGAATGGGAAGAATTACGGTGTTATAAATCAGCAAAGAAAATCATAGTAGTTACAGACTCTTTCAAGGAGCGTTTAATAGATAGAGGTGTTCCTAAATCCAAAATATATGTTATTAAAAATGGTGTAAATAAAAGTCTATTTTACCCCTGTCCCAAAGACGAAAAACTGATAGATGAATTAATGTTAAAAGGGAAGAAGATTGTTGGATATATAGGCACTCACGGAATGGCGCATAGACTTGATTTTATTCTTCATTGCGCGAAAGCATTAGAGGCTAGTAATTATCAGTTCTTATTGATAGGTAACGGTGCCGAAAAAAACAATTTGATAAAGCTGAAAGACGAGTTACATCTTTCCAATGTCACTTTATTAGACCCCATCCCCAAGGATGAAGTAAAGCGTTATATATCGATATTGGATATAGCGTTAATAAATCTCAAAAAATCTAATTTATTTAAGACCGTTATTCCTTCCAAAATTTTCGAAAATGCCGCTATGGGAATTCCTATCTTGATGGGAGTTGATGGCGAGGCTAGATGTATCATCGAAAGTTTTAATGCTGGCATTGCATTCGAACCCGAAAATATAAGCGATTTTATTAGCAAAATTGCCAAGTTTGATGATGACGTTTATTACAAGAAATGCAAAAATGGATGTTTTGAATTAGCAGAAAGCTTTGACAGAACTACTCTTGCAAATAAAATGCTTCAAATTATTACAGATTGCTAATCGGACTTATCGCAACAACAAATGGAACGCAAAATCTTCTTTACACTTGTACAAGCGGGAATTCAATCCCTGCGAATTGAGACTGAAAAGTGCAAACAAATATTTGCTTCTGCCGAAATAAATTGGGACTCAATATACCGCATTTCGGTAGATCAAGGTGTAACAGCAATTGTTTGGGATGGAATCCAATCATTAGCAGATAAGAAAATTATTCCCGACACCAAAATGCCTAATAAATTGCAAAACCTTAATTGGATTTGCAATATTGATCGAATAGAGAAGATTTATGAGAAACAGGTAAATACAACCTACAAACTAGCTATATTCTATCATAAATACGACATTAAGATGATGTTGTTAAAGGGGTATGGGTTGAGTTTGTTATATCCTATACCGAGCCATAGGCCCTGTGGAGACATTGATATTTGGTTATATGGCAAGCAAAAAATTGCGGACAAATTGATTAACCAAAAAAAAGGGATTAACGTAAATGAGGACAAACATCAACACACTATATTCTATATCGATGGCATAATGGTTGAAAACCATTATGAGTTTATGCATATTCACGGACATCACTCTAATATTATCATCGAAAATCTTCTTCAGAAATATGCTTACGAAGAGAGTGAAGAGATTGATATAAATGGGGTTTCTGTATCTCTCCCATCCGTTAATTTCAACACCCTGTTTTTACTACGCCATATGGCATCTCATTTTGCCGCAGAGCGAATTTGTTTGCGACATATTATAGACTGGTATTTCTTTGTTCACAAATACCATAATGTTATAGATTGGCAACATTTAGAAAAGCTTGCAAACGAGCTAAATATGGATAAATTTCTGCATTGTATCAATGCTATTTCAATTGATTACCTCGGACTTAATCCGGATTTCATTCCCCGATTTATTAGAGATTATACATTAGAGACGCGGGTATTAGAGGATATCTTATCACCAGAATTCAGTTTACCACGACCCAAGAATAGCAAAATAAAAACATTGTTCTACAAATTCCAAAGATGGTGGGCAAATAGATGGAAGCATAAAATAGTATATAGCGAAGGTTTATTAAAGACATTATTTGTTCAATTATATAGTCATATATTAAAACCGAAGTCTCTATTTCATTAATTAAAAGGTACCCATATTGAGTTTGAGAAATATCAATATGGGTATTTTTTGCGCTGATATACGGAATTACACTACAACACCCTTTTATCGCTGATAGAGGTAGTTGCTCGCGACAACACGCAGCGTATGCAAATATGCTCCTCCTCTCAATACCCGTTTCGGGCCGAGACCGGATTGCCTTCATCTTCGAAATGTGGGACAAAATTACAGTTGGTATAATTTTGTATATAAGTGCTTTTGTCATAATTGTCAGATGTAAGATTTATTTATATCTTTGCCTTGTATTAGCAGTATGCTAATATAACATATACATATTAAGTGTCTTACACTCGTTAAAATCGCCAAAATTTCAGAGTATATATCAAGGCACGGAAAGAGTCCATTATGCAATGGGCTGTTTGTCCGTGTGGTATATACGAGCGTTTGGCGATGCTCACGAGTGAAGACGGATATAACAGCCCATTTTTATTTTATACAAACTAAACGCTTAATGGAATGAAAACTTTACAAATCAGTAGATCTAAATTATGGATATGCACTTTATTGCTATCTAACTTGTTATCAATAGGCATTATATGCATAATAGAGAAATATAGTAATTTTATTAAACTAGAATTAGCAGAAAGAGGATATATAAATATTAAACATCAATATTATTCTGATTATAGAGCAATACAAGGTTGGAATAATTCTATCGAAAAATTGCATCTAAATTTCGATGCTGTATTCTTTGGTAATTCTATAACAAAAGGCGGAGATTTCAAATTATTCTTTCCTGATATCAATATTTTAAATTTGGGATATCCTGGAGATAATATTATCGGGATGCGGAATCGGGTATTTATGCTTAAAACAATCCAGCCTGATAAAATATTTATTATGGCAGGAATAAACGACCTATTTACAATTGATATTGACGAATACAAAAATAGGTATCAAGCACTAATTGATGATATTCAGAAAAACTGCCCTGACGCTAATATATATATACAAAGTTTACTTCCTTGCAATCATTATATAATAGAGGCTATTCCAAATGAAACGATTATAAAAGCTAATAATATTGCATATAAACTTGCCGTGCAAAACAACTGCACTTTCATAAATCTATACAACCTATATTGTGATGAAAATGGAGAATTACGAAAGGAATTAACCACAGACGGACTTCATCTTACACCGACCGCATATAATATTTGGGCAGAACAAATAAGAGCGTACATATATGAATAGGAAGACCTAATAAATAAGGAAATGATGCACAAAGCGCCACTTTTTGCATCATTTCCATAAATAACACGCATTATAAAATTACCTGCCACAAACCGGCGCGTAATCACAGAAACAGCAGGTCTTCGTATCTTCGCATTGGCGGAACGGTATCGACGGGTCGAACATCTCCGAGAGTTTAGACGCAACAAGCTCCTCAAACTCCTCGCGATAGGCAGAGTACATCGCCCCCTCTTCGCCACTCGTCTTGTCAATGAGCAGCGGCGTATAGTTACCATCGTGCATCGCGCGTACATAATATAGCACGGGCAACACATCCCGACCCGAGGTGTAGTACATCATCATCGCATAGAGCATAGTCTTGGTAATGTTGGATATGCGTTCTTCCGGCGTACCGTCAAAAAGAGATTCAAGACCCTTATATTCAAGATGTTTGGCTCCGGTCTTATAGTCGATGATACGCATTGTACCGTCGTTCATAAAATCTATACGGTCGGAGATTCCCTCGAATCGAAGATTCAATTTGCGCTCCCCCACTTTGAATGGAAAGTCGTACCTCACCGGCTTTTCGAGTTGAGAAATGCGGAAATCGGCGTGGGCGATATCGTAGGCAATAACATTTCGCAGATAGCGCAGCACAACACTGCGTATAAGCGTCAAGTCGCCACCATAATCCTCGGGCGAGACGGTTTCGGTATGCAGATACTCGTGACGCAGAGCCTCATCCACAACACTTTCGAGCCGTTCGGTCGTGGCGATTGCTTTCAGCCGTTCTCCTACGTTGTGAGCATCAACCAACTCCCCATAGAGTTGTTGGGCTGCATAGTGGAATACATTTCCCAGGATGCGGTCATCAACCTTCTCCTCGATATCCTCTTCGCTGCGCAGGCGTGCCACCACCGAGAAATAGAATTTAAGCGGGCAGTCGATATAGTGCGAAAATGCCGTTGGCGAGAGTTTTGACGGAGCCTCGGGATTGAGGAAGCGCTGCATCGAGGCGAGTACTTCATCGCTCTTTTCCACCTCGATATACTCCTCGTCGTCGAGATTAACATCCACACCCACCTCTACTCTGCGGATATCGAAATCAGTTTCGTATTCGAGTTGTCGGATATATCGGCTCGGCTCGCCTGTACTACGCTCGTCGGCGTGCGAGCAGTAGAGCATATAGAGCCGTGCACATCGCTGCACCAAGCGGTAGAAGTAATAGGCATAGACTCCCTCGTGATGTTCGGGCGTCGGCATTCCGTAGGCAAAGCGCAGGTTGTAGGGCACAAACGACGACTGTGCAGTGTGATTGCCGGGGAAGTTATCGTCATTCATCGATAGAATTATGACGTTGCGGAAGTCGAGATTGCGGGTTTCGAGAATACCCATAATCTGTACCCCTTCAAGCGGTTCTCCCTCGAACGGTATTCGCACGCCCTGCAAATGACGACGCAACAGCGAGATATATACTCCCTGCGTAAGCTCGATATCGCACTCTACAAGCGAATTATGCAGTTTGGTCACACTCTCTGCCATCGCTGCCAAAAACTCTGTACGACGCGCCCTATCCTCCTCTACGCAAGGCGCCGAAGCCACCGCAGCAATGGCATCCCCAATATATCCCGAGAGCGTCTGCCACCCCTCTGCCTGTCGGAACAGAACGCGCAGCAATTCGCTGGCTGTCAGCATATCTGCTCCAATCATCACACGGCGATTCTTGCGAATAGTCCCCAGCAGTTGTGCCGTATTCTCCGGTTCTGCATCAGCGACATAGGGGTGTGACAACAGACCTACGACATCCTGATAATAGAAGAGCAGCGCCCCCTCCTTGTCGATACGTGCGTGGCGTTGCAGTTCGAGCAGACGCTCGACAAACGTATATGCAAGGCTTTGGCGCAACGGGTATCCCATCGTCACATTGACCTTACCCAAATCCTCGGGTAACGAGTGAAGCAGAGGTTCGAGCAGATTTTCATCCGTCAGCACGATGGCTGTTTCCTTATCGAGCCTACCCTTCTTGGCGAGTTCTCGCAGTATCTCTGCCACATATTTGCACTGCACGACATTCGATACTGCCGAGACCGTTGTGACCGAATGAATATTGCGAAAGTTGTCATTCGGCAGACTCTTCTCCCTTGGAGGAAACTGAACGACATTATCACGCAGAAACATACCCGCCTCCTGTTCGCGATTCTGCGTATAGTATAGGTCGTAATCCCAGAAAAATTCGGTATCGGCGACTGCTGTCATAAATTTGAAGAGTCGCTGCTCGCAGGTCGAAAGGGCATTGAATCCCGCAACCACATAACGACGAGGCTTTGCAAACGCAGCTCTGCCCTCATCAATCATATCGGCTGCCGTGCGATGAACCATTCCTGCATAGGCTATACCAAGCTGCGCCAGACGCTCACGATACTCACGGTAAATCGGAGCCAATGTTTGCCACACCGCCAGAAAACGTCGTTTCTCCTCGGTTAGCGACACACCCTCGGTGATATTGCGCCAGAAGGTTTTGACAATTTGTAGTTGTTCGGGCGTCAGATATGACAAATCAGCCTCCAACTCCTTGATATCCGCAATATTGGCAAACAGTTTATCGGCAGGGATACGATATTTATCGACCATATCGAAATCCGCAAGCAGCATCTCGCCCCAGAAATAGAACCTATCGAATGGTTCGTCGTGATACCGAGAATAGACCTTATAGAGTTCGGCAATGAGTCTTGTTCGGTCGCCGACCTTCAATCCCGAGATTTCGGACATCAACTCATCAATAGACAGCCATTCGGGTTGCCACAACGCTCTATCCGCAACCGCCGACAAAGCATCGACAAAGAAGAGGCGTGCACGACGTGACGGAAATATTATCGACAACGACGATACATCAGAGCCATAACGCCCATAAAGACGTTGTGCAATCTCGGCGAGAAAACCTTTCATTGCACAATCTATTTATCTGCGGAGAGAATCTCACCACCGAACAGCGATGAACGAACTCTTACAATCGAGGGATTACCCTTATATGAAATTTTTGCAGAGGTTGCAGTCACCGCCTCCAAGCGCTCCGAGGCAAAAAGCGAGACCTCGGCACCGTGTGAAGCATCGACGATGGTCGCCATTGTCTGCAATGCGTAAGCGTCAAACTTCGCGGTCGATACTTTCAAACCCAGATAGCGGGCAGCACCCTCGATAACCACGCTACTACGCCCCGTAACCTCCATCAAGAGGTCCATAACATCCACCTTTGCGCGCAAGGTCGCACCGCCAGACACCGAGATATCGAACATCTGCTCGTCGTACGACTGCTCCATAGTAACATCTGCACCGGCAACCGCCAATGAGGATATTTTGGGGTAATAAATCTTCACTTCGGTAATGGATGTACGCTTCGCATCGACAGTCTCGATAACATTCAGCACACCCTTCTTATCGACCTCTGCCTTAAACTTGGTTGTCGTCGAGCCCTTCGTATCGTAGTATATCTTCGGGGCCTCGGATTCATCGATACGAATAAGCGTTACCTGCATCATTCCGACAATGTTGATTCTATCGAATTTACCAAGCCAATCGGATTGCGGAGTATTGACTATTGCAGCAAGGCGCGATGCACCCTCGCTTACCGGTTGAGATTGCTCCGCTACCACCACTTGGGGTTGCTGTGCGCGCACCGTAAGAAGCCCGCAAAGAACCATTGCCATAAATATCGAAGCTACTTTTTTCATTCCAAGTGTCATTTTGAAAGAGCAAGATACGTTTTTTTTTCGGAATGAGCCCTATTTTTGTCGATTTTTCGTCACAAAACCTCTTTTTTTTCACAAATGTGCCCCTTTTTCGGCAAGAGGTGCCCTATTTCGATTTGTTTTTAGTATCTTTCGGACAAATAGATATCAAACCGTGAGAGCAAAAATTTTGAGTGCGAGCGCAGGCTCCGGAAAGACATATCAACTTGCCTACAAGTACGTGCGCGATGTCATAAGCAATCCAACGACATATCGCAACATCCTCGCCGTAACTTTCACGAACAAGGCTACCGAAGAGATGAAGAGCCGCATCCTCAAAGAGATACATCTGCTCGCATCGGGAGCCAGAAGCAACTACACAATCAATCTTTGCAAAGAGCTATCGCTCGATGAGCGAACCATTAGAGAGCGCGCACGCGAGGTCCGTGCATCGATTCTGCACGACTACTCGCGCTTCTCGGTGCTGACCATCGACACATTTTTTCAGCGGATTTTACGAGCCTTTATCAAGGAACTCGGCATCGACCTCAACTTCTCGATAGAACTCGACAGCGACACGCTGCTCAATCGCAGCACCGATGCGCTGATTGAAGATATAGCCGGCAATCGAGAACTTCAACGCTGGCTGACCGACTTTATGCACGAGCGAATGGACAACAACAAGCGTTGGGATATTCGCGACGGTATTTTGGCGTTGGGAGACGAGATTTTTAAGGAGCGAAACAAGGAGGCGGTCGGCAACGCCTGCCCGAAGGATGAACTCAAACGCATAGTGCGCGAAACAGAGAGCCGCTCACGAGCTTCGCAGGCAAAGGTTGCGGATATTGCAAAAGGCGCCATCGCTCTGATGCAGCGCAACGGTGTCGGGCATAGCGATTTCTACCGCAGTTTTACCAAATATTTCGACACCGTGGCTGATAATCCGCGCAAAGAGCCGAGTGAAACGGTTCGACAGCGGGCCTACTCGACCGAAGGGTGGTTTGCCAAGGGAGGAGGCAGCGCCTCGGCACAAGCGATAGTCGGAGAGTTACGAAACTATCTCGAAGAGATACTCTCGTTGCAGAAGGAGCACTCAAAGTTGTGGAACACCACCGAACTTATCAGTGAAAACTTTCGAAGTTTTGCCCTGCTTGCCGACCTCTATGATAAGGTTCTGCTGATGTGCGAGCAGGAGAATCTGATGCTGCTCTCCGAGACCAAATATCTCCTATCGAAATTCATCGCCGACAACGACGCTCCATTTATCTACGAGAAGGTTGGCGCCCGATTCGACCGTTTTATGATTGATGAGTTTCAGGACACGTCGCTCAAAGAGTGGCACAACTTTCTCCCCCTGCTCCACAATGCTATGGCGCAGGCAGAGGACACGTCGGTTCTGCTCGTGGGAGATGTCAAGCAGTCGATATATCGTTGGCGTGGCGGCGACTGGAAGATTTTGAAACAGGATGCAGCAAAAGAGCTCGGCGTTGCCGATACCGAGATTATCAACCTCAAAGAGAATTGGCGCAGCCTACCCCTGATAGTCAAATTCAACAACGAACATATTCAGAGGGTGGTAAAGCTCGACAACGACATTCTCGACAATGAGTTGAACAGCGCCGTAGCCGAGAAACGCATATCACAATCGACTGCCGACGAGTTACACGGGATGCTCGCAGCCGCCTACACGAATCACGCGCAGTCAGCCAAGCGAGAAGCCGAACACGATGGCTATGTGAATGTTACCATCTTCGACGAGGAGCCACCCGTTATCGAACGCATAAAGCTACTGCTCGACAAGGGCTTCCGCCCCAAGGATATAATGATTTTGGTACGCGACAAGGGTTCGGGTGTCAAGATTGCCCGCACATTGCTCGACTTCAAACAGACGAATGACGATCCGCGCTACGAATTTGACGTGATGACGCAGGAGGCTCTCGTCATCGGCAACTCAAAGGTCGTGAAGTTTATCATCGCCGTACTCTCACTCGCAATCGACCCAAATGACGGTATCAGTCGTGCCATCTATCGCAGTCACGAAAAGTGGAGTCGGGACGACTTCTCGCAACCTCTTGACGAGGAGGAGTTGCGTTTTCTGCAATCTATACGCTTGCTCTCGCCCGAAGCTGCATTTGAGCGTATCGTTATGCACTTCGAACTCTCGGAACGCCCCGAGGAGAGCGCTTATATTCAGGCGTTGCACGAACATATTGTCCGTTTCTGCATCGACAAGGTGCCCGATATCGCTCTATTCCTCAAATGGTGGAACGAGAGCGGCTCGACAAAGTCGATGAGCATCGAGCAGAGCGACCGTACCATCGAGATTACGACCATCCACAAGGCGAAGGGCCTCGAAAAGCCCGTGATTGTCATTCCGTGGTGCAGCTGGAAGCTTGACCCGCGCACCTCGACAGGTATAAACAACAGCTACATTTGGGCAAAAGTCGAAGGCGACGAGCAGATAGCCAAACTCGGCACCTTCCCCATAAATACCAAATCCATCACGGCGGATTCGTACTTCTCTGCCGACTACTATCGCGAAAAGGTCTATTCGCACATTGACAATATCAATCTGCTCTACGTAGCCCTCACTCGCGCAGCCGAATCGTTGCACATCTTCATACCCAAGACTACCCCGAAGAGCCGTCAAAACGACACCGTCGGCAAGGTTTTGCTCTCGTCGCTCGCAGAGTTCCGGTCGGAGGTCGATGCAAACGGTTACGAATATTATGCTTTTGGCGAGATGTGCGGACCTTGTGCGTCGAAGGAGAGGAGCGGAGATGTTATCCATCACAATATCAGAGAGTACAGCACCTTCGAAGCCGATATGCGCCTACGCCTACCGTCACAGCGTTATTTTGAGGACAACGAGCAGATAGAGCTATCGCCACGCAACTTCGGAATCCTGATGCATCGGGCTTTTGCCAATGCCAACTCGACTGACGACATTTACGTTGCCATAGAGCAGATGCAACACGATTCGGTTATCTCGCCATCCGAGGCAGAGCGTCTGCGTCACGAGGTCGGCAAGACTCTTGAAGAGCCGACCATTGCGGAGTGGTTCGGTGGAACGTGGAGCGAAATCCGTAATGAGAATGACATAATTACCCCTCGCGGAGGTGCGATTCGTCGTCCCGACCGTGTAATGATTAAGGGTCGCAGAGCTGTGGTTGTCGATTATAAATTCGGAGAGGAGGAGCGCGAAAAATATGCCGACCAATTACGTGATTATATGTCACTGCTCGCCCAGATTGGCTACACCGATATCGAAGGATTTATATGGTATGTCCGTTTGGGCAAGGTCGTCAAGGTAGAGCAATCATATTTTCGCGATAAAAGAGTGACACAAAATTTGTGATTTCAAAAAAGAAATAATATCTTTGCACCGCTTTCGAGCGTCGGATTGAGCTGTGGTGTAATGGTAACACAGCAGATTTTGGTTCTGTCGTTCTGGGTTCGAGTCCCGGCAGCTCAACATCGTCCACAGGCGAGCGATACACAGCACAGAGTAGCGTTCGTAGAACGGACAAAAGAACAAGAGGCGTGTGAGTTTACTCATAAACGCCTCTTGTTTTTTGTTTATATCCGCAAGGATGCTCTGTGCTGTGTATCCGAGCCGCCACAGATGAAACGGCACAACAGAGCCGCAGGCTCGTGTCGTAACATCGGAAGGAATCTTCCAAAACATAGCGCACCTTGAAATATCGATGAAAGGATGATGAAACGGCACAACAGAGCCGCAGGCTCGTGCCGTAACATCGGAAGAGAAAGATTGCGCAGAGAAAAGGTTTTTAAGGGCATTAAGGGCAGTTAAGGGCGTCAAGGGGGCGCAATTCAAAATTCAAAATATTTTTCCCTATACACCCCATAATCCCCATAATCCCCATATTGCCCATAATTGCCCTTAACGCCCCACTATCAAAAAACAAGGGGTAACCTTGTGGTTACCCCTCTGACTCCGAAAGCGGAATCAACTATTTAACTGCTTTAACAATAGCCTCGAATGCCTTCGGCTCGTTCATCGCAAGGTCAGCGAGAACCTTACGGTTCAAAGCGATACCCTTGGCGTTGATTTTACCGATGAACTCCGAATAGGTCATTCCCTGTGCGCGGACAGCCGCATTGATACGGGTAATCCACAACGAGCGGAATGTTCTCTTTTTCAGGCGGCGGTGTGCATACGCATACTGCAAACCCTTCTCGACCGTGTTTTTGGCAACGGTCCATACGTTTCCCCTTGAACCAAAGTTACCCTTGGCAAGTTTCAAAA
>CAZIAS010000009.1:0-37120 GCA_964536825.1 uncultured Alistipes sp.
TGTTGCGCCGAGATAAAAAATGGTATGCCGACCGATAGCAGGGTCAGCGATACCGACTTCCATTTAATCATACTTTTTACTCATTGTTTTTTCGGGCGCAAAGTTCGTGAAAAACGAATTTTGTGAGAAATTTATCGTTTAACAAAATTGGTTTTATTTGGACATTTTTGAAATCATTTATACCTTTGTAATTCATTAAATGGACGAAGATGAAAGAGTATAAATGCCTTGTGAGGACTCTTGGCGACCTCTTTGCAGCCGAAGACAGGCACTCTGTGCGGCAAATGATAAATTGTGCCGATGCGGACTTCGAAGAGAGTGCTCGCCTCTTTGGCGACGAGGGGTATATTAAAGCATCGACAGTTTTGTTGGTGTTGGACGGAGAGTGTCGGGTGGAGATAAATCATCATCGGCAGGTGCTGCGTGCCGGTTGTGCGCTGCTGCTCTCGGTGTCGCATCTGTTTCGTATGGTCGATTGTTCGCCATCGTTCCGTTGTCGCTACCTGATGGTAAGTGAGCGGTTTATGTCGATGATGGATGCACGCGATATGATTTATCGCCGAATAAAGTATGGCGTCAGGCTCTATAATACTCCGCTTGTCGAACTCGATGAACGTCAGCTAAAACGAGCATTGTCGCGAATGGATATGGTAATCGAGGCGATAGGCGATGTTGGGCATAGGTATCATAAAGAGTTGATTCTTAATGCTATTGACGCCTTCTATCTCGATATGAGCAATGCCGTGGAGCAACGTAGCAATTCGCAAGTCGGCGACTCCTCTACACGTCGCGAGAGTATGGTAAAGGCATTTGTAGAGCTGTTGGTCGAGAATTTCCGCAGTGAGCATAAGGTCGATTTCTATGCTTCGCGACTCAATATATCGGCACATTATCTGACTATTGTGGTACGCGAGATTACGGGGCAGACGGCATCGGATTTGATATACGATATGCTCTATGCCGAGGCGAGGGCTCTGCTCTCCACGTCGCGTCTTTCGATTCAGGAGATAACCTCCCGACTGAACTTTTCGGACCAATCATCCTTCGGCAAGTTCTTCAAACGACGTTCGGGGGTGTCGCCTCACGACTATCGTAAGGGGTAGAGAACCTCTGATAGGTCTAACAAGAAGAGCGTGTCCGGTAATTTCGTGGGACACGCTCTTCATTATCCTATGTGATAAGTGTTTTACAATGTAAGTTTGACACCTACGAAGACCGAACGCGGAAGCGAGGGACCATAAATATAGCCCGAGTCACGCGACGGACCACGGTCGAAATCGTTCTGATAAGAGTTCAGGATGTTGCGCACACCTGCGTTGAGTTGGAGTCCGATGTTCTCCCAAATCTTAAAGTCGTACGAGAGCTTCACTCCGAGGTCGAAGAACGATTTGGTGTGCTCAATGCGGTCGTGTTCGAGGATTGAGCCGTCGGGCAGCATACCTTCCGCAGCGTGCTGCATATACATACGACCGATATAGTTACCCGAAAGGTCAATCTTGAAGTTGCGTACCGGCTGGGTTGTTACAGTGAAGTAACCATAAACATTGGGCGAGCGGAACATATTGATAGCCGCGGGTGCTGTGTCGCTCCACTGCTCGGGCTCCTTATAGCGGCTGCGCTGTAAGGTTACGCCTGCCGATGCCTCGACCCAAGGCATATAGGCAATCTTACCCTCGATATTCAGACCCATAACCGTTGCGCCCGAGCCGTTGTAACGCTCGTACATACGCGCACCGTCGGTCAGGTCATAAACACCCTCTTTGCCGTCTATCGGACCGATTGTCGTGCCGAGTTGGCTGCCGGCATAGTCGCGCAGCGCAAAGACATCGTTCAATATTGTATAGAATCCCTCGACAAGGAGGTTCATCTGCACGCGACCAACGGTTTTATAGAGGTCGCCCGATACGGTAAAGGTGTGCGAACGCTCCTCCTTCAAATCTTCTGCCAGGCGGATGCGGGTACGCTCGCCACCGACGATAAGGATGTGAAGGTCCTCATCGAATGCTTGCGGAGCGCGGAATCCCGAGCCATAAGTAGCACGGAGGTTGATATTATGGGTAGGATTATAGCGCAGTGTAACGCGGGGCGACGGGATGCAGAGGAACTTCTTGTTGCTGGCGTTGTACCAATTGTCCAAACGTCCGCCAACGAGGAATCCCCACTTGTTGAACTTGAACTCGCCCTGTGCCAGAACACTCGCATTGTGGATATGCTGCTTGGTCTTCATTGTCGCATAGCCCTCCTCGCTTGCATAACCGATGGGGTCATCGTAGAGGTAGTCGTAGTTATACTCGATACCGGTGGTAAGTTCGAATATGCGCGTGCGGTAGAGGTATTGACCTCCCGCCACGGCAGTGACACCGGTGGTTTTGCCGTATGCAAGTTCGTTCATCTCGGCGCCATAGTAACTGTCGCGCTTGGTTGCCTGTGCCGAGGTAAATGCGCTGTAACGATGGCGTGAATCCTTCGATGTGCCTTCGAATGTCAGACCTCCGCTATTGATAAGGTGGTCGGTAGTCTCGGCAATCCAGACCTCGTGAGGCGGACGGTCGAGCTGGTCGCCACCACGGCGATACTCATTTGTGACGTGGTAGTCGAGTGTCAGCTTGTTGTAGGCGCTGGTCTTGATGTATGCCTGGGTGCCGAGAGTCTGGGACTTGATTACGGGAATCTCGACGAAACCGTCGCCATCGTGGTCGTAGGCATCGCGAATACGGCTCTGTCCATATATCGTAAGTCCAGCTTTGCGGTCATCGGTAACAAGTGATGCGTTGAGCGTAGTGTTGTTGTCGAGCGATTTTCCGCAGCCGATGGAGGTTAGCGAGTGCGATAACTCTCCCGAGTTGCGCATCGGCTCTTTTGTGATGATGTTAATCGTACCTCCGATAGCCGAAGAGCCGAAGAGGGCGGAACCTCCACCACGAACAACCTCAATACGCTCGACCATATTTGCAGGAATATGTTCCAAGCCATAGACTCCTGCCAATGCCGAGAATATGGGTCGCGAGTTGATAAGGATTTGCGAATATTGACCATCCAAACCATTGATGCGCACCTGTGCGAAGCCGCAGTTCTGGCAGGAGTTCTCGACACGCACACCCGGCTGGAACGACAGGCCCTCGGCAATGGTCGGTGCCGATACCTTATCGAAGAGGTCTGCGCCGAGAATATTTACCAACGACGGAGCCTCGCGACGAGTGGTCTCGTTGCGGTTTGCCGATACGACAACTGCATCGAGCGAAACCTGTGACTCTGTCGTTTCGAAGTTGAGCAAAATGTCAGCTCCGCACGCTACATCAACCTCTTTGGTCTGGTTTGCGTAGCCGATAGCCGAGACCGTAACTTTGAATTTGCCCACCGGAACGTGGTAGAGGGTGTAGTGACCCGTGGCATCGGTTGTTGTACCAATCGTGGTGTTATCGATGGTAACGGTGATGTACGGAATATGTTCGTTAGTGCGGGAGTCGATAACGTGTCCGTGAATTGTTGCCTCGCACTGCTTCGTGCCGTGATCGTGGTTGTTCTGCGCGATGGATGATGCGCATACCGACAACATAATCAAAATTGTTGAGAAAAGTTTTTTCATTGTATTTAGGTCTTTTTATAATTAAATTGTATCTGTCGCCGTCGTGGATGTCGGTAACGATGCACACCCCCCCCCTCTTTGAGAGGTGTCTGTGGTGTGTAAATTATAAAAGGACCGTCGGCGGGGCGCGAAGCGAATAGACGAGATTATCGACAGTTGCGATACGCTCGGTAAGGTTTATCGCTATTTCGGATTTGATTTCGTCGAATCTGCGCAGAAGAACTCCTAACGGTGCTACCAAGGCGAGGAACATCGCCATATAGAAGATGGTATGTACCTGCGATGAGGAGTGAGAGTGAGATGAGCCGGCAAGGGGGTGGGAGTGCATAATCCTCTCGCCATCCACAAAGTGTTCGTGCGGGAAGAGCGTTACACTGCACCAATACCACGAAAAGAGTGATAGCAGCAGTGCTCCTATGATTGCTATGTTCCGTTTGCCGATATTCATTGCAGGTGCAAAAGTAGAAAAAAAATAGTATTTTTTGCAGTTTTGATACTTATTTTTAAGTATTGGGTGCTTTTTTATTGCGAAAAAACGGCTACTGAATACCTAATTTTAATTAAGGAGCGGGATGATATATTTGGGCGTTTTACAGATTTTATCCTATTTTTTTTGGGGCTGGCTATTAGCCATTGGCTTTGCCCCCCCCCGCTAATTTATGGGAGTAATAAGGGCGTTAAGGGAGCGCAATTGAAAATTCAGAATTTTGAATTGTGAATTGTGAATTATTTTGTACCTTTGTTCCCAAACAAACCTATAAATTCTACTCAAAATGAAAAAACTTATTGCTGTAATGTGTGCTGCCTTTGCCATATCGTCTGCATCGGCATTAACACCCAATCCGATTGTTGTTCCCGATGTTGAGGGGTACAAGACTTTGAAGTGTGATTTCCATCTCCATACCGTCTTCTCTGATGGTCACGTTTGGCCTTCGACCCGTGTGCAGGAGGCTATTTGGGAGGGCTTGGATGCAATTGCCATTACCGAGCATATCGATACTCGCCACCGTAAGATGGTTAAGGCCGGATATTTTAATGCGGATAAGTGCGACCGCAATGCCTCCTATGAAATTGCTGCCGAGGCTGCCAAAGGCTCGGACCTGATTGTTATCCGTGGAGGCGAGCTAACTCGCGAGATGGCTCCGGGTCATTGGAACTGTGTGTTTGTGAAGGATAACGAGCCGATTGTTAAGAATATGGAGCAGCACGAAGACCACGTGAAGGCTGCCACTGCCGGTCTGAAAGAGGCTCACGCACAAGGTGCCTTTACCTTCTGGAACCATCCTCAATGGAATAAGCACGCTCCGAACGAGACGAAGTGGCATCCTGCGCATACCGATCTCCTCAAAGCGGGATATATGCAGGGTATTGAGGTCTATAACGGCGAGTATTGCCCCGAAGCTCACGGCTGGGCGTTGAAGTATAATCTCACGATGTTTGCCAACAGTGACGAGCACGTTCCCTTCTTCTCTAAATACGATTATCTGCACGGCGAGCATCGCCCCGTGACGTTGGTATTTGCAAAGGAGCGTTCGCAGGAGGGTATTCGCGAGGCTCTCGACAATCAGCGCACCGTGGCATTTGCCGAGGGTATGGTCTATGGTCGCGAAGATAATGTTCGCGCTCTGTATGATGCGTGCGTGAAGATTGTGAAGATAACACACGATTGGAGAAGTACCAAGGTAACCTTCGAGAACTGTTCGTCGATACCTTTGCGTTTTGCGAAGGCCCCCGGCTCGGAGATGTGGAGCTATACCCGCGAGTGGGAGATTGCTCCGAACTCTACGAGAACTCTCGATATCAAGGCGTTGCAGAAAGATTATAAGTATCAGGAGATTACAGCCAAAGAGATTGACGTCAATCTCTTTGTGACAACCTATATGGTCGGTCCGGGCGAGCCTCTCAAAGTGCATTACAACATTAAACGAGAGTAGGGTGTTGCTATTTCTTGAATCCGATATAGCACATTTTAGATATGATTAAAAATATAGTATTCGATTTTGGCGGGGTCTTGGTCGATTGGAATCCTCGACATTTCTACCGTAACATATTCTCTTCCGAAGAGGAGATGGAGTATTTCCTGACGAATGTCTGTACTCCCGAATGGAATACGCAGACCGATTGGCAACTGACATTCGCCGAGGCTATCGAACAACTTGTGCCGCAATATCCGCAGTATGAGCGCGAGATTCGTCTTTATTGGGACGGTTGGCTCGATATGTTGCGTGCCGAGATTCCGGAGAGTATAGCTTTCAAAGCCGCTCTTCGCGCCGAGGGGTATCGTCTTTACGGTCTTACGAATTGGTCTGCCGAGACGATGCCGCTTGCCGAGCAGAAGTTCTCGTTTATGAAGGGTATGGATGGTGTGGTTGTGTCGGGATACGAGAAGGTCAAGAAACCCGATGAGCGCATCTTCCGCATACTGCTCGACCGCTATAATCTACGCCCCGAGGAGACTGTATTTTTCGATGATCACGTTGAGAATATCATCGCTGCACGAGAGTTGGGTATTCACGGTATCGTTTTCAAGGATGCCGTGCAGGCAGAGCGCGATTTGAATTTGCTCGTAGAGTCACTTAACGAATAGAATTTTTTCCAAACTTAAAACCGTTAAAATATGAAGAATCTGCCATTGAAAACGATTGTGCTGTCGCTTGGTGTCGTGATGTGTATCTCCTGCGGCAAAAGGGTTGAGTTTAACGTAAAGACCTTGCCTGAAATCGACGGTGTGAAGGCGGAGATGACCGCAGAGCGTAATGGCGACGAGTGGAGAATCGAGGTGGGTGTGCGTAACGAAAGCGATTCGCCACAGACCTTCAAGGTCGTTCTTTCGGCAGAGCCCGATTTGCGTGCCGACAGATACTTGATACCCGGCACAAACTACGATGGTAATCATTTCGGAGAGAATGTGAACCTCCCGCAGGGATGGGAGCGAGATGGAGAACCGTGGATCTTCTCATACGACAGAAGCTCGATACCCTCTTGTACCATCTCCGAGAATGAGGATAAGGTATTTGCTCTATTCGTTTCGGATAGGGATACTACCTCGTATGTCAGTTCGTGCTCGATGGAGTTGCTGGACAACGGCTCGTTCCGTCATATGATTTATTGGCCGGTAACGGAGGCCCCTCTCACATACAGCGATAAATTGAAGTTCTCGGAGCGTTATGATACCTATATAACCCTTGCGCCCGGGGAGTGTTTCGAAGCGGAAGCATTTGCGGTTATGGGCAAACCTCGTTGGAAGGGTTTCGGTTTTGCCGAGGTCTTTCCTGTGGCGTGGCGCAAGATTAACCATTATGTCCCTTCGCAGCGTAGCGTAGCGGAGGTTATGCGTCTTGATAAGGCATTTCAGGATTGGGGACGCCGTCAAGACGAGTATGGATATTGGTATGATGCCCGCCTCGATGACCAGACCTTCCGAGTGGGATATTATGCCAAATATAAAGGTAAGTCGGATGACGGATATACTCTCGAAGATTATGCAAAGCATCCCGAGCTGAATCGTTGGGATAAGGATGATTTGGAGGAGTCGAAGCGACTCAAAAAGGGAGAGTATGTCAAGGACCACGGTGGCGAGCTCGGCTTTGGCTGTCAGGTATTTCAGGCAGCTCGTCTCTCGATGGAGTATGGCTATCGCAACAACTCTCGCGAGGATGTAGAGTTCGGTTTGAAAGTCTTCCGCAGTTGGCTTGCAACCCGCGTCTATCCCTCGGGAATCCTCAAAAGCAATAAGCCTCGCGGTCACGAAAATCGAAATGCCTCGAATATGGGTTGGTCGATAAGCGAGCTGTCGAGAGTGATTATGCTGCTCGAAGAGCATAACGAGGATGCAACCGAGTTCCGTGCAGCCGTGAAGCGCATCGTAGATGTAGTCCGTGCCGGTGTGCGTGAGGACGGTGCGCTCGGTTCGGTATGGAATGGCGCTACGGGCGAGGTCCTGAACTATAACGGCGATAGTGGTGGATTTGTGCTGATGGGATTGGTGCGTTATTGGCAGATGTCGGGCGATGATTCGCTTGTGCCGATTATCGATAATGCTTTCAACTACTACTATACAAACGATATCGACAATTTCCGTTGCTTTGGCGGTGCTATGGATTGCGCGAGCATCGATAAGGAGGGTATTCAGCCGTTCTTTACATCGGCTAAATTGATGTACGAGGCTACGGGCGATGAGAAGTATGTGGAGTATGCCCGCAAGGCTGCGTGGTACTTCGCTTCGTGGCTCTATATCCAAAATCCCATTTACGATGAGGATGACGACTTAACAATCTATAATTGGTTGCCGGCAGGTGCGAATATCGTAGGTGTTGAGCACCCCGCACTGGATGAGTATGGAGCGTTGCTTATCGGAGAGTATATGTGGCTCGCGCGAGTTGATAACGAACCTATGTGGCGTGAGGTTGCCGAGTTGATATGGCGTAACGGCACACAGGGATTTGCCGATGAAGAACATCGTATATGGCACCATTTGGAGCGTCCCGTAGGCTCGAAGAATGAGGCGATATTCCCTTCGCGATGGAGTAAATATCACGTAGGCGAGAATAAGCGCGGAAGCATAAACGACCACCTTACCGGTTGGGCAGGCATCTATCGTACGGCGTCAATCTATGAGCTCTCGGAGGAGGATTTCCGTTGGCTCGAAGAGACAACGCGTCCCGAGTAGCGATGCGCTACCGGTTGGGGCTGCTTAACGAGTAAATCGTTGTTTGCAGGTAGCTCGATTGCTGCAATTATCCTTGACAAAGAGGACTATGTTATGTTCGCCACTTTCGAGCGGATAAATCCGGTCGAAGTGATATGTCAAAGTGTGACGAGTGGGGCTGTATTCAAGCGGCACCCACTCTCCGTTTATGTAGGCTTCGTACTCTTTGATGCCCGAGAAGTTATCCTTGACCTCGAAGACTAATCTCTGGTTGTGACGAACCACGGCCCCCTCCGCAAAGCGAGGCGTTATGCGTGGTGCAACCGTATCGGCGACAACCCTGAACTCTCCGAATCGGCGAATGCGGGTCGAGACCGCCCCTTTGTCGTAAATGCCACTGACGTGGGAGATTTTCCCTTTTGGCGACAGCGTGGCAACTGCGATGTGTGGGCGCAGGTTGTGTGGGACATAAGCCTTGATGGCAAGAGTTGCCGAGTGGTGTAGGGGTGTGCCGCTATCCAAAATCCCGTAGGTCGGGGAGAGGGGTATAAGTGTCGAGTCCTGCGGGATTGCCGAGTCGTCGATAATGCCGCATCGGAAATGTGTCGATTCGTAGAGCGCTGCCTTCGGGATAGAGATTTTGATATCTCCGCATTTGGTCACAAAACGACGGTCGCGATTGATGACGAGGGTGTCGGCAAGAGGCGGCATCTCAACTTCGTGACCTCCCAGAACCTCCAACTCGATGGCTGTACGGTTGTGACAATCATCTTCGGCTGTGATGCGAATGGAGCGGGCCGCGGTGTCGGAGAGTTGTATCACTCCGTCGTTTTCGAGTGTGGAGTAGAAACTATGCAGATTGCC
Organism: uncultured Alistipes sp.; assembly: GCA_964536825.1. Lineage (GTDB taxonomy): Bacteria > Bacteroidota > Bacteroidia > Bacteroidales > Rikenellaceae > Alistipes. Next base: position 9,099 of record CAZIAS010000009.1, read on the forward strand.
TTCGAGGCGTGCAAGCCTGATAACTTCGCTACGGGCCCGTAACTGCATAGGGTAGTACGAAACGGCATTGCAGTAGCGTGTGACGTCGAATGTGAAGCCGTCCATTCGGTAGTCGAAAATCGTGCGACCATCATCTTCGACAGCCACGCGCCAAACTCCAAATCGATTCCAAACGCCATCTTTGCGGTCGGTAATATCGAGAACGAAGTGCCCTATACGACCTTTGAGATTGACCGGGCCCGAAGTTGCTGCGACATAGGTGCCGTCGGCTGTGGGTCGAAGAGCGATGTGTTGTGGTTTTGCGTGGCGCGGAGCGCCGGCAAGTGTGTCGGTTGCAACGAAATAGAGTCCGTTGATTGTTGGCGGAGTGGAGTCGGCAATGTTGATAATACCTTCGCTGACAAGGTTGAGAGTGCGTCGCGTGGCGTTGTCGCGAATCTCGAAGTGCAGGTGCGGGCCGAACGAATTTCCGCTGTTGCCGGAGTAGCCGATGACTTCGCCCTGCATCACGGGATAATGCCCCGCAGGGCAGGGAATATCCAGCGAATTACGGTGCAGACGATATCGCTCGGCGAGAATCATCGAGTCTAAATCTCGGCGGAAGTGGCTCAAATGTGCATAAACCGAGGTTGTCCCCTTTGCGGGATGGACAATGTAGAGCGCACGCCCATAGCCCGAAGGTTTATCGACTATGCGGGAGATGTATCCGTCTGCTATGGCGACCACCGGTTTGCCCTCGACGCCGTCGGTCTTGATGTCAATGCCCGAATGGAAGTGGTCGGGGCGTATCTCTCCGAAATTTGCAGAATAAAGACGACGCACGTCAAGCAGAGGGTAGATGTATCCACCGCTCGATAGACTTTGTGACTGCGTGCCGAGCGTGAGGAGTGTAAAGAGTAGTGTTATGGTTACCGTCAGGTGTTTCATTATTCGATATCGCTAATCAGTGTATCAACGACCTCGGCGACACTCTCGAAGTCGTAACCGAGCGATGCCCCATAACGCATAAGTTTGCTTTTCAACTCATATTTGGAGGCGTATTTTATGCCTCGCATCTTGCGTTCCAGACGGTCGCGCAGGCGGTCCGACATCTCGCTACTGTCGAGAGTGTGTAGCACCTCATTCATAATCTCCGCAGAGATGCCCTTATTGCGCAATGCCGTGCGCAACTTGAAGACCCCCCAACCGCTGAAACGCATCTTGTCGCGCACGAATGCCTCGGCGTAACGTCGGTCGTCGATGAATTTTGTATCGATTAGTTTTTGGAGAATGCCTTGGCGAGCCGACGGCTCTACTCCCCAACTCTGCATCAGACGCAGCGCATCGCCCGAGGACTTCTCGCTTCGGGCAGATAACCTCATCAGGGCAGTGAGCGCCTGCTCGGGACTCTTTGTTCGCTTGGGTTTCAGACTTTTCGGCAACATATCATTCTCGGTTTGTCATTTATATCGCATCGAAGTCGAACTTCTGCAAAACCTCTTCCGCGAAGCATATCGCAGAGTGCATCGCCGAACTGTTCGTAAATTTCGAAGTATAGCTTGCCGCCGCTACGCAGAAGTCTTTGTGCCGAGTCGGCTATCGCCTCGTAAAATATCAGCGGTCGCTCGTCAGCGACGAAGAGTGCGCAGTGGGGCTCAAAATCCTTGACATTGGTGTGCATCGAGGCGATATCGCTCGACGGGATGTAGGGCGGATTCGACACTATAACGTCAAATGTGCCATCGACAAATCTCTCCGCGCCTGCAAGGACATCTCCCTCGACAACCACGACCTTTGGGGCGAGTCTTGCCGCATTGCGACGTGCATATTGCAGCGCTTCGGGCGAGATATCGAGAGCCGTGACCTCGCTGTCGGGCAGTTGTTGCGCGATGGAGACGGCTATGCAACCGCTGCCGGTGCATAGGTCGAGAACTCTTGCCTTTGAAGTCGAGTCTTCACAAATCCAGGCGACCAACTCCTCGGTCTCGGGGCGGGGTATAAGTACCCCCTCGCCAACTTCGAACTCCTCGCCATAGAACTCGCAACTCCCCAAAACGTACTGCACGGGGCGACCCGATGCCAGGTCGGCAATTATAAGGTCGAGATTCTCGATATGGGACTCTTCGTCGGCAAAGACCAGAAGTTGCGAACGCGAAATCTGCTCGCACGTACAGATTACCAACTCTGCTATATTTCGAGCCTCCCGCGGTTCGTAAAGAGTCGATATTGCTGTGCAGATGCGCTCTATGTCTTGACGGCGCGTACTCATTGCGCAGAGAGTTTCAATTCGGCAAGTGCTATGGCGACGACCGCCTCGACGACGATGCGGGCACGCAGAGCGATACAGCTGTCGTGTCGCCCACCGATGACGAGCGGTTCGACTTTGCCGTTCTCGAAGTTGTAACAGTTTTGAGGTAGAGCGATGCTCGGTGTCGGCTTGATGGCGGCACGGACCACAAGTTCGTTCCCGTTGGTCAAGCCTCCGTTTATGCCACCCTCGTTGTTGGTGGCAGTGGTGCCATCAGCAGCAATGATGCGGTCGTTGCGCTCCGAGCCACGCAGGCGCACACCTTCGAAGCCCGAGCCGAACTCCACTCCCTTTACTGCCGGAACGGCAAAGAGCAGATGGCTGATGATGCTCTCGGCAGAGTCGAAGAATGGCTCGCCTAAACCTATGGGCAGCCCCTCTACTCGACACTCGACAACGCCACCGACCGAATCTCCGTCGGCTACGGCATCGAGAATGACCTCCTCGAATCGATTGATGTCGCGCACTCCTCCGAGTTCGACAATCTCGCTCGTAAATTTTGCTTGTGTTCCCAATATCTTCTTGGCGATAACACCCGCAGCGACCAACGCCACGGTCATCCTGCCCGAGAATTGTCCGCTGCCACGAAGGTCTATCGCCTCGCCCCAACGGGTGTTGGCCACGAAATCGACGTGCGATGGGCGTGGGTGGCGACGGAATTGTGAGTAGTCGCCCGAGCGAGTATTGCTGTTGCGAAAAGTTATGATGACAGGCTCTCCCGTGGTGGTCCCGTTCAAAAGGCCTTCGATTTCCGGAATGTCGGATTCTGCGCGAGGCGTGGTGCCTATTGCTCCTGCACGACGTTGTGCAAGGTCCTTCTCGAAGTCCGCCTCCGCAAGGGCAATACCCTGCGGTACGCCATCGATGGTGATGCGTACAAACTCCGAGTGCGAAGCCCCCTCAATCTTCATCCTAAATCCGTTGCCGAAACTGTTGTGCATAACTATCTATTTTTCTCGCAATCGCTCCAAATCTTTGAAAAAGTCGGGGTAGCTCTTACCGACACACTCTGCTCCGGAGATATTTACCGCATTGTCGCTGCGCAATGCCGAAACTGCCAACGACATCGCGATACGATGGTCCTGACGACCATCTGTATCTGCCGAGTGAATCTCGCCACCGCGAATCTTCATAACATTGTCGGTCGAGATATCGACCTCGATGCCGAGTTTTGCATACTCGTCGCGTATGGTCTCGGCTCGGTTGCTCTCCTTGTGTTCGAGTCGCGAAGTGCCGACGATGATACTTTCGCCTTCGGCTGCCGCCGCCAATGCCGCCAATGCGGGGAAGAGGTCGGGACAGTTGGTAGCATCGAACTCGAAGGCGTGAAGGTCGCGTTTGGCAACCGTTATCGAATTCTCCTCGTTGATTACCGAGGCTCCGGCACGCACCAAAGCGTTGCAGATAGCCGTATCAGCCTGCAACGAGAGGGATGAGATGTTGTCGAGCGTTACCTCGCCAGCAATGGCTCCGGCAACAAGCAGCATAGCCGCAGCACTCCAATCTCCCTCGATGCAGAAATCGGTTGCCGTATAGTGTTGTCCTCCCTCGATGAAGAACTCCGAATAGTCGTTGTGGAGGATGCGACCGCCGAAACGACGTGCCGTATCAATAGTCATATCTATATAAGGTGTCGATACGGCTCCGTGAACGTGGAGCGTTGTGTCCTCCTTCGCCAAGGGTAGCGAGAGGAGCAATCCCGTGATAAATTGTGACGAGAGGGAGCCATCAACCTCGATTTCGCCACCACGAATCGGACCTTTGACCTCGATGGGTAAGTATCCTCCGCCATCACGCACCTCGACTCCGAGATGGCGCAACGGCTCTATCATCATCGTCATAGGGCGGTGTAGCAGGGTGCCTGTGCCGCTGATTACTATCGGCTTATCGGCCAGAGAAGCTATGGGAGTGAAAAGACGTGTCGAGAGTCCCGACTCGCCAACCTGCAAGATGCTGTTTTGTGGCGCAAATCCTCCGCGCACGGCAAGTGTCGAGGCATCGATACGGCGTACCTCTGCTCCAAGAGACTCGATGCAGTGAATAGCCGAGAGTGTGTCGCTACAAAATTCGATATTACGCAAAACAGACTCACCTTCGGCAAGCAGCGAAAGTGCGAGGGCGCGTTGCGCATAGCTCTTCGAGCAGGGTGGTGTCAATCTCCCTTTGAGAGCACCGTGACGTATGGTTATGTCCATTTAACAGATAATTATTTCTCTTCCAACTCGAAGCGATGGTTACGTTTGAGTTCGAAATTCTTTCCCAGATAGACGCGGCGTACCATCTCGTCATTTGCCAAATCTTCGGCCGTGCCCGTTTTGAGGATTTTACCCTCGTAGAGCAGATATGTACGGTCGGTAATGGCGAGCGTTTCATCGACATTGTGGTCGGTAATGATTACGCCGATATTTTTGTTTTTGAGCGTTGCTACGATGCTCTGGATATCCTCGACAGCGATGGGATCGACGCCTGCAAAAGGCTCGTCAAGCAGGATGAATGCGGGGTTGATTGCCACTGCGCGGGCTATCTCGGTACGGCGACGCTCTCCACCCGAAAGCTGGATACCGAGGCTCTTGCGAACCTTCTGCAAACGGAACTCCTCGATAAGGGCTTCGCATCGCTCTGCCTGATACTCCTTCGAGAAGTCGGTCATTTCGAGCACAGCCTTGATGTTATCCTCGACCGAAAGGCGACGGAATACCGAAGCCTCCTGTGCGAGGTATCCGACACCCATCTGCGCACGGCGATATACGGGCATTTTGGTAAGCTCGACAATGTTGCCGTCGTCGTATTCAAGGAAAATCTGACCCTCGTTGGGTTTTATGAGTCCGACAATCATATAAAATGAAGTTGTCTTTCCGGCTCCGTTTGGTCCGAGCAGACCAACGATTTCTCCCTGATTTACATCGATTGACACGTGATTGACCACGGTGCGGGATTTGTATTTCTTGACTAAATCGGTTGTAAAAAGTCGCATTATTAGGTTATTTTTTTACAAAGTTATGATAAAAATTCGAAATAAAGTTTTATCTTTGACTGAAAAATTGCGAAATCGCACGAAGAGATGGCTGATAAGACAATAAATAAGGGTGATATGCTTTACGACAAACTGAAAGAGTACTTCGGTTTCTCATCATTTAAGGGGAATCAGGAGGCGGTAATCCGCAATGTGCTTGCCGGAAAAGATACCTTTGTGTTGATGCCGACCGGCGGAGGTAAATCCCTCTGCTATCAGTTGCCTGCCCTGCTGATGGATGGTGTGGCGATTGTCATTTCGCCGCTTATCGCCCTGATGAAGAATCAGGTTGATGCTATGCGTACGTTCTCGACAGAGTCGGGTATCGCCCACTTCCTCAATTCGTCGCTCAACAAGTCTGCCATTCAGCAGGTGCGTGATGATGTGCTGGCCGGAAAGACCAAACTGCTATACTTTGCACCGGAGTCGCTCACGAAGGAGGATAACGTAGCCTTCCTGCGTAAAATCAAGATTTCGTTCTACGCCATCGACGAGGCGCACTGTATCTCGGAGTGGGGACACGATTTTCGCCCCGAGTACCGTCGTATTCGCCCGATTATCAACGATATCGGTCAGGCTCCGCTGATTGCGCTGACCGCAACGGCAACGCCGAAGGTGCAGATGGATATCCAGAAGAATCTCGGAATGTCCGATGCCGCGGTATTCAAGTCGTCGTTTAACCGTTCTAATCTCTTCTACGAAATCCGACCCAAGCACGATGCCGAGCGCGATATTATTCGTTTTATCAAACAGAATGAGGGCAAAAGCGGTATCATCTATTGTTTGAGTCGCAAGAAGGTCGAGGAGTTGGCAGAGTTGCTCGTGGCAAACGGAATCAAGGCGCTGGCCTACCACGCAGGTATGGATGCCCAGACCCGAGCCAATAATCAGGATGACTTCCTGATGGAGCGAGTCGATGTGATTGTGGCAACCATTGCCTTCGGTATGGGTATCGATAAGCCGGATGTGCGCTACGTTATTCACTACGACATCCCGAAGTCGCTCGAAGGGTATTATCAGGAGACGGGTCGTGCAGGTCGTGACGGCGGCGAGGGACATTGCCTGACCTTTTACAGCTACAAAGATATCCAGAAACTCGAAAAGTTTATGCAGGGTAAGCCTATCGCCGAGCAGGAGATCGGTAAGTTGCTGCTGCTCGAAACAGTCTCGTATGCCGAGAGTTCGATATGCCGTCGCAAGACACTGCTGCACTACTTTGGCGAGGAGTACACCGAGGCCAACTGTGGCTGTTGCGACAACTGCCGCAATCCGCGTCCGAAAGTTGAGGCGAAGGCGGAGTTGAAGATGGCGTTGGAGGCTTTGCGCGACATTGGCGACAAGTTCAAGATGGACCACCTCTGCAACATCCTCATCGGTCGTACGACGGCGATGATTAAAAGCTACGGACATAACAGACTCGAATGGTTCGGTGCCGGCAGCGAGAAAGATGACCGCTTCTGGGGCGCGGTGTTGCGTCAGGCTCTGATTATGGGGCTTGTTGATAAAAATATCGAAAATTATGGTCTTGTCTCGATAAACGAGAAGGGCGAAAAATATATAGCATCGCCGACATCGGTAATGATTGCTATCGACCGCGACTACGACGAGGAGGAGCGCGAGGCAGAGATTGCCCCGATGGGTAAGGGTGGTGCTGCCGACGAGGAGCTCTTTGCGATGCTCAAAGACCTGCGCAAGAAGGTTGCCAAGCAGCACGGACTGCCGCCCTTCGTGGTATTCCAGGATCCCTCGCTCGAAGATATGTCTATTCAGTACCCGATAACCATCGAGGAGATGCAGAATATCTCGGGAGTCGGTGCCGGCAAGGCTCGCAAGTTTGGCGAGGAGTTTATCAAACTTATCAAGGCCTACGTCGAGGAGAAAGATATCGTGCGCCCGCAGGATATGGTCGTGAAGTCTGTGGCCAATAAGTCGGGCAACAAGATATTTATCATCCAATCCATCGACCGCAAGATGGACTTCGAAGATATTGCCCGTGCTCGCGACCTCGACTTCGAGGAGTTGCTTACCGAGATTGAGGGTATCGTTCACTCGGGTACCCGACTCGATATCTCGTACTATCTGAATACCTATATGGACGAAGATAAGGTGGAGGATATCTACCTCTACTTCAAGGAGGATGCCGAGAGCGACTCTCTCGATGAGGCTATCGAGGAGTTGGGCAGCGACTACACCGAGGAGGAGATTCGTTTGGTGCGTATTAAGTTTATGTGCGAAGCAGGAAATTAACTATATATAAAAGGCGCCTTTGGCGTTGGACTTCATTTTTGAACTCCTCACATACGCCGGTATGCTCCGGGTTCAAAAACTTGTCCGCCTAAAATTCGCTCTTTTATATATGTTAATTTTGTTTAGGGAAGATAGATGGTACGGATTTGAAAATCTCACATTCCTAAAAATTCCTCTTTTATATACACTAATTTGGTTGTGGATGAGGGTAGTGGCACTTTGTGATTTGATGCTCCGGGTTCAAAAACTTGTTCGCCTAAAATTCGCTCTTTTATATATGTTGATTTGATGTATATTGCTGATATCTAACAATAAAAACCTTGCATCGCAGACACTACCAATTGTCAATTATCCATTATCAATTCGAAATAATGAAATCATCCCGCTTATACTCCCTTGATGCACTACGAGGATTCGATATGCTCTTCATTATGGGCTTTTCGGGTTTTGTGATTGCCCTCTGCGCACTCTCGGATGCGCCGTTTGCAGGCTGGTTAGCCGAGCAGATGCGCCACGTTGAGTGGAACGGTCTGGCACATCACGACACCATCTTTCCGCTCTTTCTGTTTGTAGCTGGTGTTTCGTTTCCCTTCTCGCTTGCTGCGCAGAGGGCCAAAGGCCTCACCTCGCGACAGATACATCTGAAAATTCTACGTCGGGCACTGATTCTCATAGCGTTGGGCGTAGTCTATAACGGATTCTTCAAACTCGACTTTGAGAATATGCGCATCGCCAGCGTCTTGGGGCGTATAGGCGTAGCGTGGGCTGTGGCAGCCCTGTTGTATATCCACTGCGGAGTGAAGTGCCGAGGCGTGATTGCAGTTGCAATTCTTCTCGGCTATTGGGGTCTCTCGATGATTGTGGCACCCGATGCGGCAGCAGGAGCCGATTCACTCTCGAAGGAGGGGTGCCTTGTGGGATATATCGACCGTCTGCTACTGCCCGGAAAGTTGATTTACGACACCTTCGACCCCGAGGGACTGCTCTCGACCCTGCCTGCTGTGGTTACGGCGATGTTAGGCAACTTTGCAGGCGAGTGGGTGCGATTGCCCGAGCAGCGTGTATCGGGAGGCCGCAAGGCGGCATATATTGCTGTGGCAGGTGTGGTTATGGGTATATTGGCTTGGGGTTGGAGTTTTGCTCTACCCATAAATAAGATGCTCTGGTCATCCTCGTTTGTCTTGGCTGTGGGCAGTTATTCGCTGATAATGTTTGCCCTATTCTACTATATTGTAGATGTGCGCGGTTGGAGACGCTGGACGCTCTTCTTCCGTGTTATCGGATTGAATTCTATTACAATCTATCTGGCACAGAAGATTATCGACTTTCGCAAAATTTCCCGTTTCTTCCTCGGCGGAGTGGCAGATATGTGTCCCGATGATGTTGCGAAGGTAATCCTTGCGGGTGGATATGTCGCAGCCTGCTGGCTGATGCTCTACTTCCTCTACAATAAGGATACTTTCCTGAAGGTTTAGAGAGCGTGAATAGAAGACGACTATGTACCAAGTAGCAAAAAGGGCTGTCCAACGATAAAAAGTTGCGACAGCCTTTTGCATACTTATTCCAATCTGCTATGGTATTGGATTATAAATCATTTTTGGTGGGATTAGAATGATACTCCCAATTTTACCTTGAAATAGTCATCTTTCCTAATCATTCCGTAATAACCGGATACAAAGCACTTTCCGAGACTTAAACCGATACCCGCATCCCAGTAGAACGAATTTTTATAACCGGTAGCCTCTATTCTACTGTCTGACAATTCTGTATTAACACCCACACGAGCATCTACGAATGGAGACAAACGGCGTTTGAGAATATAACCGCGGAAATTAAAGAATGCGTTTATCATATGTGCAGGCTCATCAATATAGTAAGAATCATCTTCATAATAATAATCATAGAACTGGCAATTATACCCCAATCCCAGACCAAGGAAGAATCTGTGAGCCAGCAATGCTCCGTGGGCAGTTGACACATTGATGCCGGCGCGATCAGACATCCGACCATTGGAATAGGTTCTACAGGGGATGATAATACCCGCATCAACCAATCCCATATATCCATTTTGACGAATCCATCGCTCCTTTTTTGGAGTTACGGCCTTCGCCATTGCTACCGTCTGGCGATCAGATGCCGGCAGTTTTGCGATTTGAGGCTGTGTAAACTCCGCTAACTTTAACCGCTGCTGCTTTGGCGGATTTATCGCATTTATAACCTTGGCATCATCAATTGTAGCCGTTCTGAAGTTGTGATACTTCGCAGGGTATCCACTTACCGAGAGTGTGTACTGTTGCGTAAAGAGGCCTATCTTCTTATCGATAGATACATGTGGCTCAAACAGTACATCCGCATCGCTTTTTTCGAGTATTTGAGCAATTGCTTCGCTCGTTTTATCCTTTATACCGATACGGCGTTCTAATGAAAACAATTTGTTGGTCCAATTGAATGTCTCCGATTTTTCGCGGCTATCGGCAACTTCAATCTCGACCACTGTTGGCATTTGCATAATATCACTCGATAAATTGGCTGTCTTAACCGAATGGATTTTAGTTACAGCGCACGATGATAAGACCAGCCCAACGAGTGTCGCAAATGAGAAAATAATAATCCGTCTCATTTTTAACTATGTTTAGTTTGCAGGCTCGATAGTTTTGATAATTACGGCAGCAGGCTCTTTTAACTTTGAAACCACAGCAGCATCCTCCAAGGTGGTTGAACGAAAACTGCTATATCTTGCTGCATAGCCCGAGACTTCGACCTTTATTAACTTCATCTTACCGAAGCCACTCTTGTAAGTATATGTGTAATTCGGATTGATAAGAATATCCGCGTTACTCTTCGCCAAGGCATCTGCGCAAGCCTCCTTCTGACCGAATTGCTTGGTGATTTTCTGGGGCTTGCCATTCTTTAACATTTCGAAAGACCCGAAAGATTTTTGCTCATCCACTCTCAAATCGGCAGTACTCGGGGATAGCGACATTTCGGCTGGGAGATCAGCAGTTCTGGACGAACGCGTTTTCAATGTCGTAGAACACGAACACATCATAAAACCAGCCACAGCAAGCATAAAAATAGTTCTTTTCATAATAAATGTTTTTTGGGTTGCACGCCATCTCCAAATGTGCTGTTAATATAAATAAAGAAAGTGTGGAGATGATCCCGTCTGCCTATATGAAGGTTCTGACAAAACCCAAGCAAAAACAAACGTTATAACGCCCCACACTCGTATAGCGCAAGGCATAGACACAGAACGTGCCGATTTAACTCGTGCATATACAAGAAATGAGTGCTATTCGTTCGCCCTTTTGCTTGTGAAAACTGTCAGATTCTCATATAAGGACTGCGAAAAACACTTTCATCAATATGTTTGCAATCATACGACTGCTTCACAAAGGTATAAAACAATTTACAAATGGCAAAACATACTAAACTATTTTTATTTTTGTATCTTTGTCGCCACGAAAGGATTACGATATGAGTGAAGTCAGAGCCAAGAAAGCACTCGGTCAGCACTTCCTGACCGACTTGAACATTGCACAGAAGATTTGCAACTCGCTCTCGGGAGGTACGCCCGAGCAGCCCGACACGGTGTTGGAGGTGGGCTGCGGTATGGGTGTGCTGACGCAATACCTGTTGCGCCGTGACGATATCGTAACCTATGGAGCCGAAATCGACACCGAGAGTGTTGATTATCTGAACGTGCACTATCCCGACTTCTCGCCCCGCCTACTCTCGTGCGACTTCCTGCAAATGGATCTCGCTACGAAGTTTCCCGATGGCGTGAAGATTATCGGCAACTTCCCCTACAATATCTCGTCGCAGATATTCTTCAAGATTATCGAAAATCGCAATCTGGTGCCCGAGTCGGTGGGAATGATTCAGCGAGAGGTGGCGGTGCGCATAGCCGAGCCTCCCGGGTCACGCGAGTATGGCATATTGAGCGTGCTGTTGCAGGCGTGGTACGACATTGAGTATCTCTTTACCGTCGGCGAGAAGGTCTTCAATCCGCCCCCGAAGGTCAAGAGCGCCGTGATTCGCCTGAAACGCAACTCTACCGCAAAGCTCGATTGCGATGAACGTCTCTTTGTGAAGGTTGTGAAGGCATCGTTTGGGCAGCGCCGCAAGATGTTGCGCAACTCGCTGAAAGCGGTATTTGGTAATTTTGACGGGGCAGAACATCGATTCTTTACCCAACGTGCCGAGCAGTTGTCGGTTGCAGATTTTGTTGAACTTACCAATTGGGTGGCTGCCAATATTCGATAGACTATGGTTGGCTTATTCTAAAAAGAAGCCGTCTAACAAGGTGATTTTGGCGTCATACTCGCTCTCAAAATGCTCATTTACGCCGAGTAAACTACGCTTTTTCGGGCTTCGCAGTCCTAAAATCCCTCTTGTTATACAGCTTCTGTCAAAAAGAGCGTGTCCAAGAAAATTTGTTGGACACGCTCTTTTTGAAACCTATTTTGCAGTTTGCGATTATTTCAAAACCTTCACAGAGACACGGCCCATACGCAGAATCATTGTCTTGTTCATATCGCTCGGAATATCGCCCTGAATCGAATTATCTGATGCAACGATGGGGATGGTCGCCATACGGCGCGATGCGGGAGTCAGAATGATGGTCACGTTCTTCTGTCCGAGCAGTGATGCCGGCAACTTTACGCTATGGTCGGTAAAGCCCATCGCCATATCGAATGCCGGATCGCGATCGACATTGTCCAAGCCCTTAACACGACCCCACGTGTAAGGCAGTGCGCGCAGTACAATATTCTCTTTCGCCACCGTGAAATTCTTGCCGTCGGTCGAGTATATCACATTCCAATAAGCAGGGAAGCACCAGCTGTTCTGGATGTCGTGGTTACCTACGCCAAACGAGAAATCAAAGGTAAGAGCCTTGCCTGTCAGACCTTCGGTCGAAACCTCCACAACAACTCCACACTCCTTGGCAAGCCAATTCTGCACATTCGACTCCAAGCGCAAGCCTGCATATTTACGCATCCCCGTATTGTCGTGTGAGTAACGAGTGTCGTAATCGGTATCAAGACGATATGTTGCATCTGCGTTTGTCGAGAGGAATCCATTGCCTTCGTCGGGGAGGATGCGGCCCGAATAGCGCGTAGCCTTCATACCCTTAACCTTGCCAAGACCCTCGATATCGAGTTGTGCCAAGTAGTTGCGGTCGTAGTTCCAATCGGCAACCACTTCATACGACGAAGATGCCTCCTTGGGCATATCTTTAACGACATCCTGCTCGTTGAGCGGACGAATCGAGTAGCGTCCGAGGTTGTCGCCATAACGACGCAACTTGTCGTGAACAAGGATGCCCGACAAATTACCTACACCTTGCGGTACTCCTGTACCACGACGACGCCACGAGCACTTCGAATTTACAAGCATATAGATTGACTCTCCGTCGGCATCTTTGAGCAACGACGCCCAACCGTCTGCGATGCTCCACGGATTGCGCTCTTGGTTATAGAAGCTCTTTTGCGGCATCATCTCGAAGACGTTGGTGTAAGCGCCCTGCTTGTTCATAAACTCGACATCCTTCAAGGATACATACGTGTATATGTCTGCATCTGTAAGTTCTTTGATGCGTCTCTCTTTCGCGACGAGTTCGACGCCCTCGGCAATTACCTTTACGTTCTCGATTTTTAAGCCCGAAATCACATATCGTTCGGGGTTGTCCTGACGGGTTACGGTACAGCCTGCAAGATTCAGCGTTACCTTGTCGGCGCGTTTGATGCGATTGTCATAGAGTCCGTCGAAGAGGAGGCAGAATCCGAATTTGCCGTCTTCGCTTTGGATGTAGTTTGTCAGTTTGTTGGTGCGCAAATCGACAAAGTCGAAGCGCGTGTTGTGGTTGGTTGCGGCATTGACCGAGCGGTAGTCGCCAACAACGATGCCGGTAATCTCGCCTTGGGTCAGGAGCGTTCCCTTTGTGGATGCCGCTTTGCGGATATCTTCGAAAGATTGCGCAGCCACGGGCATTGCAAATGCCACTGCAAAGGCAAAAAGTAAAACTCGTTTCAGGTTGTTCATATTTGTTGGTTTTAAGTTGTTCAAATTGTTCAAATTCGCAATACGCATAAAATATCTCTCAAAAATAGATAATAATATTCGTTTGACAAACTATTTTCGTGTTTTTTTTGCAAAATATTACTCTGTTTTGCATTTTCTCAAAAAAATATTTATCTTTGTTCAGTTTAGAGAAACTTCAAACACTTTTGATTTGATATGAAACGAATTTTAACCATCGCTTTTGTGCTCACACTCTTTGCAGCACAGGATGTTTTTGCTTGGGGCTATGCCCACAAATTGATTGCTGCCATTGCAGAGAAACATCTTACCGAGCGCACCCAGAAGAATCTTAATCTCTACCTCGACCATTCGATTGTTGAATATGCCGAGTGGATGGACGTCTATCGTAACGGTACGCCTTACGAGGTTTCGACTTGGTGGCATATGATTACCGTTGATGAGAATGGCGAGCCTTGTGGTACGACACGTAGTAATGGAGATGGCGACGGTGTGCCCCAGATGGTACGCATCATCAAAGAGTTGAAGGATTGGCGCAATCAGCCCGACTCGATGGTTAATCTTAACCTCAAATGGGCGATTCATATGGTGGGCGACAATCACTGCCCCGCACACGTATTCTTCAACGACCTTCCGGGTGGTCCGCAAAACCGCTACAATTGGTTCAAAGTAAAGTATAAGGGTCAGATGAAGGCTTACCACGGATTGTGGGATGTACAATCGACGGTTGATATCAATACCCACCTCGTGAAGGATTTGTATGCTTATCGTGACTATATTGATGGCAAATATGGCGAGAATCAAGAGGCTTGGGAGAAGGGCGATCCTTGGAGTTGGGCTCGTGAGTCGGGTAAGGCTTGCCGCCCGATGTACGAGTGGGCGAAGCCCGGCGATAGCTTCGATGCAAGTTTCTTCGAAGAGCATAAGGATTTGACCGAGACCCAGATTGCCAAGGCGGGCTATCGTCTGGCGCGTGTGTTGAATGATTGTTTCGATAATTAGGATTGTCGGTTATGAGAAAGTTATTTGTTGCAATGCTACTTGCATTAGCTCCGTTTGCAGCGACATTTGCGCAGGACGTGGTCGGAAAGTGGAAGCTGGGCGACGAGTCGGCAATTGTTGAGGTTTATCAGGATGGCGATGTTTTTAATGGCAGAATCGTTTGGTTGAAGAACCCTACACGACCTGACGGCTCTCCCGCAGTCGATCATAGAAATCCGAAAGAGGAGCTTCGCGGCCGACAGTTGATTGGCTTGAATATGTTGAGCAACCTCAAAGCGTCGAAGAATGGAGAGTACTCGGGCGGCGAAATTTATGATCCGGGCAACGGTAAAACTTACTACTGCTCGATGGAGGTGGATGGCAACGTGTTGAAAGTGCGTGGCTCGCTCGATAAACGAGGATTTCTTGGCAGAACTATGGATTGGTTCCGCGTCAAGGAGTAAAATCGCATTTGATTCACAATACTTTGGTGCGATAGTTGTATAAAAATATGTATTTCGCATCGCAAAATTTTGGATAACCGAAAATTTTGTTTACCTTTGCACTCGCAAACAAGCGATATTACGATGTAATAACGATATATCGCGGGATGGAGCAGTTGGCAGCTCGTCGGGCTCATAACCCGAAGGTCGGAGGTTCGAGTCCTCCTCCCGCTACCAAAGATAGAGAACCGGCAAGAGTTGGTTCTCTATCTTTTTTTGTACGAGTTGAAGACTTCGTCTTCTGTGCTATGGCTTGCTTTGATGACAAGTGTGCAAACCCACGTCATCGGGGCAGGCCATAGCACTGTAAACAGTACCACTCGTACAAAAGATAGCAGAGCAGCACTACTCACAGAATTAAAGAGGTTGCGCGGATAATATTGTGTTTATTGCTCGGTGTTCCACCTGCGCTGTTAGGTATCCGCGCGACGGCTTCGCCATTCGAGTTTTCTGGGGGAGGTAAGGGGATTAAGGGAGAGGAATATGAGGAATATGAGGAATGTGGGGGGATAGGAAAAATCATTTTGAATTTTGAATTTTGAATTTTGAATCGTGCCTCTCGACGGCAATCTCCGAAGAGAGGAGGGCGTCGTACAAGCGCCTATTACGATATCAAAGCAGATTATTACGAAAAATTATCGCAGAATTATGTTTTAATTAAAAAAAGTTGTATATTTGCACCGCAAAAGTTCGGGGTGTAGCGCAGTCCGGTTAGCGCGCCAGCTTCGGGAGTTGGAGGTCGCTGGTTCGAATCCAGTCTCCCCGACAAAACAAATGTTGCAAGAAGATGTCGAAAGACATCTTTTTGTTTTTTATACCTTGCCACAAGGTCTTTTGTAAGCCACAAGGGATATGATACCAAAAATGGAGTTTGCTCTTTACGGACTCCTCCGGCTTTCCGAAACAGGGGGGCTGTAAAAATCAATGGACGATGGTAATGATTCCAAAATAAAAATAACAACGCTAAAACATATAATTCCGTTTTTTTTGATATATTTGCGAAAATGTACCAACTGTAAAAGTCGTAATTATGAAGAGATTATTGGCAATCGTTGTATTGTTGCTGTGTGCAGAGATTCCGATGTTTGCTCAAACGAGTGGCGAAGATTGGATTTTGCGTGCCGAGAACATTGACAAGAGTAACTATTATGGAGTGACTGCGGCAAACGGTGTTATCGGATTGGTGTCGTCGCCAACGCCGTTCGCTGTCAAAGAGGTTGTTCTGGCGGGTATCTATGATAACTTTGGCCGTGGCAGAGTCAATAATTTCTTGCCGAATATCAGCCCGATAAATCTGGGATTTAAGATTGATAACGAGAACTTTAACAATAAGAAGGTCTCGAACTACACGCAATCTCTCGATATGCGTACGGGAGAGTTTGAGGGTAGTCTGGATTATGACGGGACGAAGATGACCTATCGGTATTGCGCATTGCGGCATTTGAGTCACGTGGTGTTGATGGAGGTCGAGATTACTCCTTCGCGTGATATCCTGCTCGAAACAAAATTGGCTCACAAGGTGCCTCAATCTCTGCACGGAGCGGTGATGACCTCTAATGATTTGATGTTCAAACTGAAAAAGGAGCCGCCTTTCAAGGTTATTACGACGACAGCCCTCTCTCCGTCCGAGAGTGTGAAGGTGGCAGCTTCGTCATTTTTCCTCTTCGAAGACGAGGATGCAACATTGCCGGTGTATCATCAAACCCCGGATAACGACTACCATAATCTGCTTTTCCGTAAATCGCTCAAAGCCGGTAAGACCTTCAAGTTCCAGGTTATAGGTGCGCTCATCTCTTCGGTTCATACGGCAGACCCGTTGAATCAGGCGGAGCGATTGGTTACCTATGCTCGATTCCAGAAAAAGGGCGAGTTGATGCGCAAGCATCGTGAGGCGTGGGCCAAATTGTGGGAGAGCGATATTGTCATCGAGGGCGATTTGCAATCGCAGAAAGAGGTACGCAGTATGCTCTACCATCTGTATAGTTTCTCGCGTCCGGGCGTGGCATCCTCTCCGTCGCCTATGGGTTTGAGCGGTCTGGGTTACAACGGACACGTATTTTGGGATACCGAGATATTTATGATGCCGCCATTGATGCTGTTGCAGCCGGAGATGGCTCGCTCGATGCTTGAATATCGCTATAACCTGCTCGACGAAGCGCGCAAGAATGCTGCGGCTTATGGTTTTGCAGGTGCAATGTATCCGTGGGAGAGTGCATCGACAGGAGCCGAGGATACGCCGGCAACGTCGTTGTCGGGAACATTCCAGCATCACGTTACGGCAGATGTCGCCATCGGTTGTTGGAACTACTACCTCGCAACGCAGGACCGTGATTGGCTTCTTTCGCGCGGATGGCATATCATCAAGGCGACTGCCGAGTTCTGGGCAAGTCGATGCGAAAAGGGCGATGATGGCAAGTGGCACATCTATAATGTGATGTGTGCCGATGAGTTTGCGCTGAATGTGGATGATAATGCCTACACCAATTGTGCTGCCAAGCGCAATCTCGAATATGCCGTTGCCGCAGCAGCGATAGTGGGCGAGAAGGCTCCCGCATTGTGGTCGGAGATTGCCGACGGACTCTATTTTGCGAAGATGGCGAACGGTGTGACCAGCGAACACGTGGGTTATGACGGTGCCGATATCAAGCAGGCGGATGTCAATCTGCTGGCATTCCCTCATAAACTGATAACCGACAAGGCGCAGATGATGCGGGATTTGGACTACTACTCGACCAAGGTGCCGCAGGTGCGCACTCCGGCGATGACGCAGTCGATGTTCTCGATTATCTGCACCCGTTGTGGCGACCGCGAGCAGGCGTGGCGTTGGTTTGTGGATTCGTTCAAACCTAATACACTGCCTCCGTTTGGTGTCCTTGCAGAGTTCAAGGGTGGTACCAATCCTTACTTTGCGACAGGTGCGGGTGGTACCTTGCAGTCGGTGTTGTTCGGTTTCGCTGGCCTCGATTTCAACCCGAAGGGTGGTATTATGCAGGTCAAGGAGCACGCGCTGCCTCCGCATTGGACGCGCCTGACGATTAAGGGCGTGGGTCCTGAAAAGAAGACCTATGTAATCGAAAAATAGAATAATATCACACTTGTTGTACGATTTGAGCATTTAGAGCAACTATCTCCATCTGCGACAAAAGCGTGATGTCGTGTAATTATGTACATAAACACCACGTTAATGAAGAGCACATCTGAAAGTTTGTTGGATGTGCTCTTTTTTGTTGTTATTTTCGAATTGTTTTGTATCTTTGTGGCAGCAAAGGTTTCCGGAGCGTGCCGCTCCAATGGAATTAAAAGGGAAAACCGTGAAAGTCGGTTACAGTTCCCGCTGCTGTAAGTTCCGCATCAACGCTTGGCGAGCAGCCGTTGTCGAAGATGCAGGCATTGTGACAATCTTGTGCCACTGTCCGATGAGGATGGGAAGGCGTCACAATCGGAATAAGTCAGAAGACCTGCCTATGCATATACATTTTGTAACCTGCGGAGGACGGGACAGAATTAGGCAGATATTCCGGTATGTAAGTTAGTTGTCGATTCTTTCTCCTTCGCACAGATGGGGCGGATGCCTTGTGATTATTATGAAGAGATTGCAAATCAAGATTGTGACGTTTGTTGCAGTTGTTATGTCGGCAGTTGCCTGTACGGAGGGCGACGGAGATGGGCAGAAGGAGAGTTGGAATGTGGTTGTCGATTTCGAGGAGGCTGTGCTTGGCGAACTTACGCTCGACGGCTACAACCCGACAGTGTATCAGAATGTTTTGGCAGGAAAGGCGCAGGCGACACTTTGTACCAATGCAGACAATCAACTTGTTGGATGTATGCTCTTTGACGATATCCTTTATTCGGAGCAGGGGGTGCATATCGGCTCTTTCTTCTCTGACTTCAAGGAGTTGTGGGGAGGAACTTTCGATACGACATACGCCTTCGTCATCTCGGCGAACAACAATATGGAGGTCGCGACCGTGCATAATCAGTACAGCGTCTATTCGGCGACCAATGACAATAATAAATTTGCGGTAGCATACGACGGTACGTGGTGGTCTCCGACCTATCAGAATCGTTATGGGACTTATGACCTGCCGACGGTGGAGTTTGATTCGGCAGTCACTCCCGTGAGCGTTGATGTCGCCAACACGACCTACACATATCTTCAAATTCGCGAGAACGACCCGAATGTCTGCTTTGCAATCAAGGCTGTGGGTTATCTCGATGGAGAGGAGGGCTCATCGCTCTCGATTCCGCTTGCCGAGAATGGCAGGGTTATCTCCGATTGGACTACCGTTGCTTTGACTGCACTCGGCAGGGTCGATAAAATCTGTTTTACGGTCGATTGGAGTGCGACCTCCTCTGCGGTAAAGGCTCCCGAAGAGTGGTGCCCGTTCAGCTTCTGTGTCGATAATCTTAAAATCAAGAGATAGAGAACATTGTGAGGAGGGTGTTGAACATATTGTGTTTGTTCTTCGCGGCAATTCTGTCGGCGTGCAATATGACCGATGTGGTCGAAGATGGTGGTGCCGGCAATATCTTTGCGACCAGAGTGTTCGAGTATATGCCTGCGCCCGGGCAGTTCATCAATAACCCCGTGACGGGTGGGTTCGTGGGGGATGAACTGACGTTGCAGAGCGCTTGTGACTATGCCCGCAGCCGACTCGAAAAGCGTAATTTTGTGTCGCTCGGAGGTTTTGGCGGTTATATAGTTGTCGGATTCGATAAGAGTGTAACCAATAGCGGAGGGTATGACCTCGCCATTGCAAGCAACCCCTTTGAAGGTAGCTCCGAACCGGGAGTGGTGTGGGTTATGCAGGATACGAATGGCGATGGCGAACCGAACGAGGTCTGGTACGAACTTGCCGGCTCGGAGAGCGAAGACGAAGGTACGTTGCGCGACTATTCGGTAACGTATCATAGGCCCGCGGGTACAAAGGAGCCGATACGTTGGGAGGATTCGCTTGGCGAGAGTGGCGAAATTGAACATCTTGCAGCTCATCCGCACGATTCGTACTATCCGGCTTGGATCGAGGCGGAGAGTTATACGCTTCGAGGTACGCGCCTCGAACCGCGTACCCGATTCAACGGCACAATATGGATTCAGGAGGGGTTTGATTGGGGCTATGTCGATAATGAGAGCCCGACCGATCTTTGGCGTGGTAAGGGAGTCTGTGCGGGTTTGGAATTTAACAGGTTTAGATTGAGTGATGCCGTAACTGCCGATGACGAGCCCGCAAATCTGACCCATATCGACTTTGTGAAGGTGCAGACCGGTCTGAACAGCCGCAGCGGGGGTCTTGGAGAGAATTCGACCGAAGTATTTGCTGTTTGTGACTATAAGGCGATGCTGTAAGGCGGCGTTGTGAGGTGCGGATACGGAAAGGGGTTGTCGCGACTAAATGGTCGGACAACCCCTCAAATTTGTCTTAAACGGTATCTCGGATATCCTATTCTTTGACTTCGACGACATTTACCGCCTGTACTCCGTGTGCTCCATCTCCAAGTTCGAACTCTACGGCACGACCTTCCGAGAGAGCTTTGAATCCCTCTTTCGCGATGCCTGTATAGTGAACAAAAATCTCCTTACCGTCCTCGGCGATGATAAATCCATAGCCCTTTTTGCTATCGAACCATTTTACTTTTCCGGTCATAGTTTTTTAAGTGTTAATTTGTTTTAGGTTTAACAAATATAAATAAAAGTTCTTGATTTGCAAAACTTTTTGCAAATAATTTCCGTTTTATATCAAAATTAAGTATATTTGTAGAGTAATATTGGCAACGATTATTCGTATGAGAAGTATCAAATTGGCTATCATTGCATTGCTCGGGTTCGGGACCGCTTGTTCGACAGTAAAGGAGGGCTCGAAGAGTACGCCGAAGGATAACGAGAAGGTCGAGACCGCTCCTTCGATTGTTGTGATGTATGGAGTCCGCCGACCCGTGGATGAGAAACCAAAGGTTCAGAATGCAGAGAAGCCTGCTGTGGAGCAAAAGGGCGCTGTGACCGAGGGTGAGAGGAGTAAGAACGCTGAATAACCTATCTATGCTGCGCCGTATTCGTAAAAAACTCGCTCTGCGCATATTCGAGAATCTTTACCGTCAGACTGTCAAGGAGCACCGCTTACGGACTCTCTTTTGGGAGATGACCCTGCGTTGCAATTTGAGTTGTCGCCATTGCGGTAGCGATTGCCGTGCAGATATGTCGGTCGGGGATATGCCGTTGGAGGATTTTCTGCGAGTGCTTGACGAGGAGGTAACCCCGAATGTCAATCCGCGTGAGGTGCTGGTCATATTCTCCGGAGGGGAGGTGCTGATGCGTCGCGACTTGGAGCAGGCGGGGCGTGAGGTGGCTCGCAGGGGGTATCCGTGGGGCGTGGTTACGAACGGAATGGCTCTGAATGCGGAACGCCTCTCGGCTATGGTTGATGCCGGTATGCGCTCTATCTCGGTGAGCCTTGACGGTTTTGCCGAAGTGCATAACCACATTCGTGGTAACGAAGCATCTTTCGACCGTGCGAAGAGTGCCATCGCAGAGATTTTGAAATATAAATCTCTCGCTTGTGACGTGATAACCTGTTTGACACCTCCGATGGTTGGCAGACTCGAAGAGTTTAAGGAGTGGCTCATTGCGCACGGAGTTGGTTCGTGGCGTATATTCTCGATATTTCCTGCCGGTCGGGCAGCGTCGGACCCGACGCTTAACCTCTCGGATGAAGAGTTTCGCCTGACGCTCGATTTTATCCAGCGTGCGCGCAAGGAGGGGCGTATCGATGTGAGCTATGCTTGTGAGGGCTTCTTGGGCGATTACGAGGCGGAGGTGCGCGACCATTTTTATCAGTGTGCCGCGGGTGTGTCGGTGGCATCGATTCGGGTCGATGGCTCGATTTCGGGATGCACGAGTGTAAGAGGCGACTTCTCGCAGGGGAATATCTATCGTGACCGATTTTGGGATGTTTGGCAGAACCGATTCGAACCATTTCGTAACCGAGAGTGGGCTCGCAAGGAGGAGTGCGCCAAGTGTGAGGTGTGGCGCTACTGTCAAGGCGGAGGTATGCACCTGCGTGACGACGAGCGTCGGTTGATGTATTGTCACTACAAAAAATTGAGATAAGATACATTATATATTAACCAATTAACTATCAAAACTTATTATGAAGAGATTTTTTATCTGTCTGTTTTCGGCAACGAGCCTGCTGTGGGCAGCGTCGTGCAGTGGGGGAGGTACTCCCGTCTATCTTGATGACAGCAAATCTATTGAGGAACGCGTAGAGGATGCTTTGGCGCGTATGACCTTTGATGAGAAGATTGCGATGCTCCACGCGCAGTCGAAATTCTCATCTCCCGGAGTTCCCCGCCTCGGTATTCCGGAGGTGTGGTGTTCGGATGGTCCCCACGGAATCCGCGAGGAGGTCTTCTGGGACCAGTGGAAAGGTGCAGGTTGGACCAACGACCACTGTATGGCGTTCCCTGCGCTGACCTGTTTGGCAGCATCGTGGGACCCCGCAATGTCGGCAATCTATGGTAAGGCTATTGGTGAAGAGGCTCGCTATCGCAACAAGAATGTTCTGCTCGGCCCTGGTGTGAATATCTACCGTACGCCATTCAATGGTCGTAACTTCGAGTATATGGGCGAGGACCCCTACTTGGCAAGCAAGATGGTGGTTCCGTACGTTCAGGAGGTGCAGAAGGTTGGTGTCGCATCTTGTGTGAAACACTATGCACTGAATAATCAGGAGTTCAAACGCCACGACGTTAATGTGGAAGTTAGTGACCGCGCACTCTACGAAATCTACCTGCCGGCATTCAAGGCTGCTGTTCAGGAGGGTGGCGCTTGGTCGATTATGGGTGCCTACAACCTCTATCAAAACCAGCACTGTTGTCACAACAAACGACTGCTCGTGGATATCCTTCGTGGAGAATGGGGATTCGATGGCGTTGTGATTTCGGATTGGGGCGGAGTTGAGGATACTCACGAGGCTCTCAATAATGGTCTTGACCTCGAATTCGGCACGTGGACCGACGGTTTATCGACCAATGCAGGAGGTAGCGATGCCTATAACAACTACTATATGGCAGAGCCTCTCAAAAAGTATATTGCCGAGGGTAAGGGCGATGCTGCTCTTGTCGATGAGAAGGTGCGTAATATCTTGCGCCTTATCTTCCGCACGACGATGAATCGTGAGCGCCCGTACGGCTCGTTTGCAACCGAGGAGCACGCCAAGGTCAGCCGAACCATTGCCGAGAATGGTGTGGTTCTGCTCAAAAACGACAATAATGTGTTGCCGCTGGCTCCCGAATCGGTGGAGAAGATTCTCGTTGTGGGTGAGAATGCAGACTATAAGATGACCAAGGGAGGCGGAAGCTCGTCGCTGAAAGTTAAGTACGAGGTCGTACCTATCGAGGGTCTGCGTAATCTCTACGGCGCCGAGAAGATTCAATATATGAAGGGTTATACCCAAAAGGATGATGAGAAGGTCGAGTCGCTCGAAGAGTTGCGCAAGGCTGCTGCCGAGGCAGATGCTGTAATCTTTATCGGCGGTCTGAATAAGCGCAAGCATCAGGATGCCGAGGGTCGTGACCGTCAAGATTTCTCGTTGCCCTATGGTCAGGATGCCGTTATTGAGGCTCTCTGCGAGGCTAACCCCCGTACCGCGGTTGTGATTGTCAGCGGTAATGCGGTGGCTATGCCGTGGATTGAGAAGGCAAATGCTGTGGTTCAGGGCTGGTATCTCGGCTCGGAGGCCGGAAATGCTCTTGCAAATGTGCTGTCGGGTAAGGTTAATCCTTCGGGAAAACTTCCATTTACGTATTATGCGTCGCTCGACCAGTGTGGAGCACATACCTTCGGAGAAGGTTCGTATCCGGGTGTCGAGGATAGTGTGCAGTTGGAGAGCTATCCGCGTCCTCGCTATCAGCAGCGCTATGCAGAGGATATCTTTGTGGGATATCGTTGGACCGACCTCTATAACTGTGAGCCGACATTCCCGTTTGGTCACGGTTTAAGCTATACGACTTTCGAGTATGGCGACCTGAAACTCAACAGCACGACAATGAAGGAGAGTGGCAAGATTACCGCTTCGGTTAAGATTACCAATACGGGCTCTTGCTACGGAGGCGAAGTTGTTCAGCTCTATGTGGGGGATGATGTATCGACAGTTGAGCGCCCCGTACGCGAACTTAAAGGATTCGAGAAGGTCTTTATTGCTCCCGGCAAGAGTAGAGTCGTAGAGTTCGAGATTGACCGTTCGGCGCTTGCCTATTTCGATGCAGAGAAGCACGATTGGGCTACCGAGAAGGGCGTCTTTACGGCTTATGTCGGAGCATCTTCGCGCGATTTGCGCAGTAAGGCTCAATTTGAACTGAAATAGTATTGCATAACTTCCGACAAGAAGAGTGTGCCCAAGGAGATTTGTTGGGTACACTCTTTTTTAGGTAATGATGCAAAAAGTGGTGCTTGTCCTTCGCGAACCTCTCCGCTCTTCGGGTGCTATCCCTAAAACAGGGGGATTTTTTTGACTAATTAGTAGCGAGATGTCGCTGTCGTACTCTAAATATGCAGATATGTGAATCCGGCAGATTCGAGGTCATCGGCATTGTAAATATTGCGGCCATCGACAATCAGACGATGACGCATCATTATTGCCATTTTCTGCCAAGAAGGTAAGCGAAATTGTTTCCACTCGGTAAGGAGCAACATCGCATCGGCTCCATCTACGGCATCGTACATATTTTTGCAATAAGATATCTTCTCTCCGAGTGTTTTGCGGGCCTCGGGCATTGCTGCGGGGTCATAAACCTTGACTATACATCCGGCTTCGAGTAATTTCTCGATAACCACCAACGAAGGAGCCTCCCGAATGTCGTCCGTCTCGGGTTTGAATGCCAACCCCCAAAGCGCTATGACCTTGCCATCGAGATTGCCTTCGTAGTAGTTGGATAATTTGCGGAAGAGAATGGACTTTTGTCGATTATTTACTCTTTCAACCGCTTTGAGCAGTTCCATTGAGAGTCCACTCTTCTCGGCAGTGTCGATTAGAGCCTTGATATCCTTTGGGAAACACGAACCTCCATATCCGCATCCCGGATACAGGAATTTTGAGCCTATGCGACAATCGGAACCGATACCTCGGCGTACCATATTGACATCCGCACCAACAAGTTCGCAGAGGTTGGCAATTTCGTTCATAAACGATATGCGGGTCGCAAGCATTGAATTTGCTGCATATTTAATCATTTCAGCAGAGGGAATATCGGTAAAGATTATGCGGTAGTTGTTGAGCATAAATGGTTTGTAGAGTTGTTCCATCAGCAGACGCGCACGTTCGCTCTCTACTCCTACCACTACGCGGTCGGGAGTCATAAAATCCTTAATGGCGGCACCTTCTTTCAGAAATTCAGGGTTGGATGCGACGTCAAATTCGACTCTCTTGTTGCGCAAATCCAACTCTTCGGCTATAATCTGTTTAACTTTGTGTGTTGTACCGACCGGAACGGTGCTCTTGACGACGATTGTGGTTGGATGCTCTATTTTGCGACCTATCTCGTGCGCAACTTCGATTACATATCGAAGGTCCGCCGAGCCATCTTTGTCTGCCGGAGTCCCGACGGCGATAAACAAAACTTCGGCACTCGACAGCCCCTCTGCAAGTTCGGTGGTAAAATGTAGGCGACCGGCCTCCACATTGCGTGTGACAATGTCTTCGAGTCCAGGTTCGTAAATCGGAATCTCGCAACGCTGCAAGCAAGTTATCTTTTCGACGCTGATATCGACACAGGTAACGTCGATGCCCATCTCTGCAAAGCACGCTCCCGAAACAAGTCCGACGTAACCGGTTCCTACAATGGTAATATTCATTTTTCTGCGATGTTTAGATGTTGCAAATTTAGTAATAAATCAATACGCGGCATCTTTTGTCTGCTCAAAAACGATGATTTAACCCGAATATTGCTCTTTTATCGTGAAGAATATCGGGAAAAAGGGCGTGATGTTTAGAAAAAATATATAACTTTGTGTAATCAAATTATTGTAAATATAACCACGATGAAGAAAAACTTTCTATTGACACTTGTGGTAACTGCTGTTACCTTGTGTATTGCTGTCGAGGCGAAAGCGTGGGGTGGAGTTGGACACTCTGCCATTGCTTACATTGCCGAGCAACACCTCTCTCCAAAGGCAAAGGAGAAGTGCTACCATTATCTGAAACACTCACTGCCTTATTACGCTTCGTGGCAGGACCATTGGCGTTTTATTGACCCCTACAAGGAGACCACCTATTGGCATACTTCGATGGTTGATGCCGACAACGAACCAATCTATAAAGACAATGGCCGTCGTGCGGCTTATTTCCACGTCGATAGCCTTCGTAAGGATTTGAAGAATTATAAGAATCAGCCCGATTCGATGGTTAGTGTCAATCTCAAATTGATGATTCATATGGTTGGAGATATGCACTGCCCCTGCCATATCAGCTATCCCGATCAGGGTGTTAAGGGTGGCAGCATCTATCGTAGCGGAAAGAAGACTAATTTCCATACCTTCTGGGATGCGGCACCGCACTATTTCCATAAAGGTTGGACCTGCGAGGATTTTTACACTAATCTCGACAAACTTTCGAAAAAGAAGATTGCCAAGATGTGCAAGGGAACTGCCGCTGATTGGCTTCGCGAGAGTGGTGCCGAAATGCGTGAGGCATATACGCTGATTCCCCGCCACGCGGAATATACAGCATTGCCCGAGGAGACTCGCGACCGTGCCGTTGAGATTTGCGATTTGCAGATATTGCGAGGTGCCTATCGATTGGCTTATGTGTTGAACGAAATTTTCAATGAGTAGGAGGAGTGAAATATGAAACGAACTATTAAATATATTTTATCGGTTGCGTTGGCCTTCTCGGTCAGCAGTGCGTTTGCTTGGCACAATGTGGGTCACGAGGTAATTGCGATGTTGGCAACCGAGCGCCTTACCCCCGCCGTTAAAGCACAGGTGGAGTCTATTTTAGGTGGCGATATGAAAGGCAATTCGTTGTGGCTTAACGAGTTGAAAAAACGTGAGAATTTTGAGAATACAAAATATTGGCACAATACGACACTCGATGTGTATGGCCGTTCGGTAACGCAAGATGATAATGACGGTATCGTGCAGTTGGAGCGCAATATCGAGGTTCTTCGCAATCGCGATAAGCATAGCGACGAGCGAGTGGCTACGGCTCTGCGTACAGTTATACATCTCGTGTCGGATTTGCACTGTTTTGCCCATATCCGTTTCGAGGATACTCCTCATCTTAATAATTTTACATTCTATCGCCCCTATAAGGGTCGTACAGACGATTTGAGTAAATGTCCCAAGACCACTTGGTACAAAGTGTGGGCAAAGTGGTTCTTTGATATCCACGGAGGATTTTCGCACGAGATGTTTGTGAATGAGATTAAGCTCGTGCAAGGCGATAACTTTGGCGAATTTATGGCAGGAACGCCGCGTGAGTGGGTTGAGGATATGGGATGTGAGTGCCGCCCGCTGTTGGGTATGGTTAAACCTAATGAGATTGCAGAGGATAGAATCCTCTATAATTGGGAGTCGCTCCACGAACGCTGTGTGGCAAAGGCAGCAGTAAGATTGGCTGTCGTGCTGAATGACGTGTTTAAGTAGTAGGGCTATACAATTCTAATAATGTGAGCGTATCCTCGAAAGTTTTACGGATACGCTCACATTTTTTTTGACCCCTCCGGCCACCTCCCATTTCGCATCATATAAAACTCAAAATCCGAGATTTTGTGATGCAAAATCTATGTTCACAATCCCCCGATCCCTTTGAAAAGGGGCGACAGGGGAGGAATTCTTGAAATTCAAAATTCAAAATTCAAAATTCAAAATTCAAAATTCAAAATGATTTCTCCATACTCCCATACTCCCATACTCCCATACTCCCATACTCCCATACTCCCATACTCCCATACT
>CAZIAS010000009.1:37220-57450 GCA_964536825.1 uncultured Alistipes sp.
CCTCATACGCCCCATAATCCCCATACTCCCCATAATCCCCTCCTCTCTCTTAACGCCTTTTTTAACAAAGCGTTGCAGGCAGCCTGATTATTCCCGATATCACAAGGTAATGGGATTAGTCTGTAAGCGGGAAACTCCTATTTGGGCGTTGTTACGCTATCTCAAATGTGCGTGATGTTTCGGAATTTACGTGAATCGTGACGGTCATCACATCTTCGGGTAAAAGCTCTCCAATCTTCTCCGACCACTCGATAAGACAGAGATTGCCGGAGTAGAAATACTCTTCGTATCCAAGGTCGAAAGCCTCTTCCAAGCGGTTGATGCGGTAAAAATCGAAGTGATATACAGCCTCTCCGTCGGCTGTCGAGTATTGATTGACGAGCGCAAATGTCGGGCTTGTGACGACATCTGTCGAACCAAGTAGCGCAACAATCTCGCGGATAAGCGTTGTCTTGCCTGCGCCCATCTGACCGTAAAAGGCAACGATGGTACGACCGTCAAGATTTTGTAGTATTGCATCTGCTATGGTGCGCAGCTCTCTTTGTGAATCTATGGTCAGGGTCTGCATTGTGTTTTAACTTTTGGGTTTGAGGACTATGTACGGCACCATCATCTCCTCCATCGAGATACCTCCGTGCTGGAATGTGTCGCGATAGTAACGGATATATTTGTTGGCGTCGTTGTTATAGACGATAAAGTCGTGATTGTAGGCGAAGATGTAGCTTGACGAGATGTTGCCGGAGGGGAGCTGTACCTCTTCCGGTTTGGTTATCTCGAAGACTTCGCGGTGGTTGTATGCCAAATTGCGCCCCGTCTTGTAGCGCAGGTTAGACGAAGTTTCGCGGTCGCCTGTGATGCGTATCGGGTTATCCACGCGCACGGTTCCGTGGTCGGAGGTGATGATGACGGTATGACCCGCCTCCGAGAGCATTTTGAGCATTGTAAAGAGCTCCGAATGCTCGAACCACGAGCGAGTGAGCGAACGGAACGAAGCATCATCCTCGGTAAGGTCGCGGATGATATCGGTCTCGGTACGGGCGTGCGAAAGGATATCGAGAAAGTTATAAACGATGACCGAGAAGTCGGCATCGAGTACTCGATGGAAGTTGTCGATAAGCTTACGACCCGCCTCCGGACGTATAAGCTTGTCGAACGAACACTTCCACGTATAACCAGCCGAGGCGAGTTGTCGGCGAAGGAACTCCTCTTCGTATTGGTTTTTGCCCCCCTCTTCGTTGTCGTTCAGCCAGCGATTGGGCATAATTTTGTCGATGGCGAGCGGCATCAGACCTGCAAAGATTGCATTGCGGGCATATTGGGTAGCCGTTGGCAGAATGGCGCAATAGAGATCATCAACCTCGATGTCAAACCAGCCGTTGAGCAGGGCGTGAATCGAACGCCATTGGTCGTATCGGAAATTGTCGATAAGTAACAGTGTGGTCTTTTGATTCTTCTCGACCACGGGGAATATGCGACTGCGCATCAGTGTGTGCGACATCACGGGAGTTGTCTCGTCGCGGTGGTTAATCCACTCCTTGTAGTGCTGGCGCACGAACTTGCAAAACTCTTGGTTTGCCTCGTTTTTTTGGTAATGGAGAACCTCCTTGATGCTGTGGTCGCCGGAGGCAGAGAGCTCGATATCCCAACTTGTGAGTTTTCGATATATGCTGCACCACTCGGCGAATGTTGATGCGCTCTGGTAGCGCAGGCTTATGCGCCCGAACTCGGCGCGGTAGTCGGCTGTCGCCTGCTCGCTTTCGAGTTGTCGCGAATGTACATTCTTTTTGATTGACAGCAGTACCTGATTCGGATTTACGGGTTTAATGAGGTAATCGGCAATCTTCGAGCCGATAGCTTTGTCCATAATATTCTCCTCCTCGCTCTTTGTGACCATAATCACGGGTGTTGCGGGGCGTACATCCTTGATGAGCGGCAGCGTTTCGAGTCCCGTCATACCGGGCATCATCTCGTCGAGAATTATAAGGTCATAGGTGCTCTCCGTCGCCATATCGATGGCGTCGTATCCGTTGTTGCAGGTCTCGACCTCATACCCCTTGCTCTTCAAAAAGAGCACGTGCGGTTTGAGGAGTTCAATCTCGTCATCTACCCAGAGAATCTTTACCACGTCGTTTTCGTTTAGTTTGTCAATAAATCGGGTGTGCGGGAGTTATAGCGAAGCAAAAACCTTGCGAATCGTGGGGTATGTGTTGTCCAAGGCGCGACAAACCTCCTCCGGAGTGAGCCACTCGGCAGCGACGATTCCCTCTTCGTATTGAGGAGATGTCGTATTACTCTCGCCACGCATCAAAAACCAATGCGTGCATTTCAACTCCCATACTCCGTAAACGCTGTAAGTATGGAATGTATTGCATATCGGTTTGAGAATTTCACTCGCGACGACTCCGGTCTCTTCGGCAACTTCACGCAGAGCGCACTCCTCGATGGACTCGCCCTCCTCCCAATGCCCTTTGGGAAGATCCCAGCGACCGCGTCGCGAAATCATCAACGCCTTGCCGCAGCTGTCGAGAACGATACCTCCCGCAGCAACCACATATTTGAACTCTTCGGCAAATTTGCGGAATGTCTCGTCGAAGTTCTCCGAGATTATGGCTATGTGGTTGTGATTGTCGAGAAAATTTACTACCTTCGCTCTTGAAATGCCATCGGCAATCTCGACAACCTCGTCGAAAGATGCAATATCGGCGGTGCGGTCGATGAATGTTACGCTTTTGTCGAGAAAATAGACAGTAGGGTACATTGTGTGTGGTATTTGTAGTTTCGTATCGCAAATTTAGAAAATATTTGAGAAAACCTATGAAAAAATTACTCTTATTTATGGCTTTTTTATCCTGCCTTGCCGGTTGCGAGCAACGTCCGCAACCTCTCGAAATTGATAATGCGCTGACGACAGAGGAGATTGCGGCAGCAAAATTTACACCCGAAGTGATGTGGAAGATGGGGCGTGTGGGAGCTGCAACGCTCTCGCCCGATGGCTCTCGTCTGCTCTATACAGTTACATACTACAATATGGAGGAGAATCGTGGTGTGACGGCAATCTATCTGCGTGATATGAAGACCGGTGCCGTGATTCAGCTTA
This sequence comes from uncultured Alistipes sp., assembly GCA_964536825.1. Classification (GTDB taxonomy): domain Bacteria; phylum Bacteroidota; class Bacteroidia; order Bacteroidales; family Rikenellaceae; genus Alistipes. The sequence continues at coordinate 40,318 of CAZIAS010000009.1, forward strand.
CCGACCACTCGTCCAATAATTTCGACCCGAAATGGAGCGCCGACGGTGAGCATCTCTACTTTTTGTCGGATCGCAGCGGTACGAGCCAAATCTGGTCGATGACCCCTGCGGGCAAGGATGTAAAGCAGGTGTCGGCATTTGAGAAGGATGTTGAGGCTTATGGCATCTCGCCGTGTGGAGACAGACTCTTCTATGTGCAACGAGTGCAGGTCTGCGACCGTAAGTCGGCGGATATTTACAAGGATATGCCCAAGTCGAAGGCACGAATCTATGACGATTTGATGTGCCGCCATTGGAACTATTGGGACGAAGGCTCCTATCTGCACATCTTTGTCGGCAATATGAGTGCAGACGGCAAGGCTTCGGAGGGAGCCGATATTATCGGTGCCGAGAGTGCTTGGGATGCTCCGCTGGCGCCCTATTTCGATGCCGGAGAGATTGCGTGGAGTGCCGATGGCGCAAAGTTGGCATACACCTGCAAGCCATTGACGGGTTATGAGTATGCCGTATCGACCGATTCCGATGTATTCGTATATGATGTGGCGAGCGGCACAAGTCAAAATATCTGTAAAGCGTTGCCCGATGGTGTGACGCTCAATACCGACCGCCGTCGCGTGCCGCAGATGCCCGGCTACGACAAATATCCCCTCTTCTCGCCTGATGGCACGATGGTGGCATTCCGCTCGCAACGCCGTGCAGGCAATGAGTCCGATAAGGAGCGTCTGTTTGTATGGAACTCGCTGACAGGCGAGATGCGCGACCTCACCGCATCATTCGACTATAACGCCACAAACCTTATCTGGGACGGAAATGAGGCGTTGTGGTTCATTGTGCCTATCGAGGCTACACACCAACTCTGCCGTGTGACGCTCGACGGGAAGGTTGAGGTGCTGACTTCGGGCGACCACGATATCGTTTCGGCAACGATTGAGGGTGGCCGTGCAGTGGTGGCAATGCAGAAGATTACTCGTGCAACAGAACTCTTTGAAGTCAATCTCGAAGATGGCAGAATGGTGCAAATCTCGAATGTGAATCAAGAGATTTACGACAATATCTCCTTCGGCAAGGTCGAGAAGCGCTGGGTAAAGACTACCGACGGCAAGCAAATGCTGGTGTGGGTAATCCTTCCGCCCGATTTCGACCCCGCGAAGAGATATCCGACTCTGCTCTATTGTCAAGGTGGCCCGCAAAGCGTGGTGTCGCAATTTTGGAGCTATCGTTGGAATTTCCAACTGATGGCGGCACAGGGATATGTTGTGGTTGCACCTAACCGTCGAGGCCTGCCCTCGTTCGGTCAGGAGTGGCTCGACCAGATTTCGGGCGACTATTCGGGTCAGAATATTCGTGACTACCTGTCGGCTATTGATGATGTGGCGCGTGAGCCGTGGTGCGACAGCGAGCGCCTGGGTTGTGTCGGAGCGTCGTACGGAGGATACTCGGTGTTCTATCTTGCGGGTTGTCACCAGAAGCGCTTCAAGGCGTTTATTGCCCACTGCGGAATCTTCAATTTCGAGTCGATGTATGGCGAGACCGAGGAGTTGTTCTTCATCAATAACGATTACGGCGGTCCCTATTGGGATAAGGCGAATCGCACGGCGCAACGCTCGTATGCCCACTCTCCTCACAAGTTTGTCGATAAGTGGGATACTCCGATACTTATCATTACGGGCGAATACGATTTCCGAATCCCTTACACGCAATCGTTGCAGGCATTTACGGCAGCGCGTGCGCGAGGTTTGGATGCGCGCCTTGTCGAGTTCGAGAACGAGGCTCATCAAGTCTTCAAACCGCAAAATTCGTTAGTTTGGAATCGTGAGTTCTTCGGATGGCTCGATAAATACCTCAAATAATTTGGGGATTACATAGTTTGGGAGAGTTGTAAATTGAAGCCGTCTAACAAGGTAATTTTGGCGTCATACTCGCCCTCAAAATGCTCCCCTTTCTCGGGTACCCCCCCCCTCCTAAAATAGGGGGGGCTTTTTTTGAAAGGGTGTTAAGGGCAATTAAGGGCGTTAAGGGAGAGTACAGGGGAATATGGGGATTATGAGAAGTATAGAGAAAATCATTTTGAATTTCAAGCACTCCTCCCCTGCATTAGGGGAGGTGGCCGGAGGCCGGAGGGGTCAATAATTGATAATTGACAATTGACAATTGACAAAATGTCGGTCTATTTGCTTTTTGGATAGATATTTGCAGTGGTAATTGGAGGTATCGGGCTCTGTTCCAATGTTGCGAAGTGGTATAAATGCCTTTTTTTTGAAAAAAAACGAAAAAAAACGGTTTGATGTTGGCTGATAATAAAATAAACCTTATATTTGCAGACCTTTTTACGGCGATATGCCGCTAAAAGGCAAAAGATGAAGTATTAGTTACAAACTTTATAAATTTATACCAAGTTATGACAAAAGCAGATATCGTTAGCGAAATCGCTAAACAGACTGGTGCCGAGAAGGTACAGGTACAGGCAATCGTAGAGGCATTTATGGAGAGCATTAAGGGTTCTTTGGCAGAAAACGAGAATGTATATCTCCGTGGCTTCGGTAGTTTCATCATCAAGAAGCGTGCGCAGAAGGTGGCTCGTAACATCTCGAAGAATACGACTATTACCATCCCCGCTCACAATATTCCCGCATTCAAGCCCGCAAAGAGCTTTACTGCGAAGATTAAGTAATTTCTAACTCAAAAACTTTTTAATTATGCCTAACGGAAAGAAGCACAAGCGTCACAAGATGGCGACTCACAAGCGCAAGAAGCGTCTCCGTAAGAATCGTCACAAGAAGAAGTAACAGACCTCTTCGCAACGATTATAGGTAAATTAAAGGTAAAGGGGTAGATTCTCCTTTACCTTTACCTATTTAATATTTAACAGGATTCGGCTATGAATCGAGAATTGATTATAAGTGTAACCCCGACGGAGATGACCATCGCACTTTGTGAGGACAAGGTGCTTGTGGAACTCAATAAAGAGCAGCCGCAAAATGGTTTTGCTGTGGGCGATATCTATCTGGGCAAGGTTCGTAAAATTATGCCCGGACTGAATGCCGCATTCGTGAATATCGGGCACGAACGTGATGCCTTTATTCACTGCCTCGATATGGGAGGTCATTTCCCGTCGCTCAAAAAACTCGTATCGAGTTATCTGCCCGGAAAGCGTGGTATGAAGCTCGAAACGATGAAACTCGAAGAGGCTATCAATCCCAAGAACGAGAAGATTACCAGCCATTTGGAGGTAGGACAGACGATTATGGTGCAGATTGCCAAGGAGGCAATTTCGACCAAGGGACCACGTCTGACTTCCGATATCTCGCTTGCAGGTCGCAATGTTGTGCTGGTGCCGTTCACTCCAAAGATATTCCTCTCGCAGAAGATACGTTCGAACGAAGAGAAAAAGCGCCTTAAAAGGGTGGCAGCATCGGTTCTGCCCAAGAATTTCGGAGTGATAATCCGAACCGCTGCCGTGAATGCGACAGATTTGGATATCGAGCAGGATATCCTCGCGTTGGTCGAAAAGTGGAATAAGACGCTTCAACAAATCCGCAAAAATCAGGCTCCTGCGCTCTTGATGGGCGAGATGAGCCGAGCAAACACTATCATTCGCGACACCCTCGACGGTTCGTTCTCGCAGATTATCGTCGATGATGAAGCGATGTACAACAATATACGCAGCTATATCCGTGTTGTGGACCCCGAACGCGAGAAGATTGTAAAACTCTACCGCGGAACGCTGCCTATTTTCGATAATTTTGATGTCGCACGACAGATAAAGTCGCTCTTTGCGCGCTATGTTTCGCTCAAACGAGGAGCCTACCTTATCATCGAACATACCGAGGCGATGAATGTCATCGATGTCAATTCGGGAAACCGTACCAAGGCGGAGGATAATCAGGAGCAGACAGCGATGGACGTAAACCTTGCTGCGGCACACGAGATTGCCCGACAGCTGCGTCTGCGCGATTTGGGAGGAATCGTGATTGTCGATTTTATCGATATGCACAAAGCGCAAAATCGACAACTGCTGTACGAGGAGATGAAGCGACTGATGGCTACGGATAAGGCGAAACATACTGTGTTGCCACTCACGAAGTTTGGTTTGATGCAGATTACCCGCCAGCGAATCCGCCCCGTGGCAGTGCAGGATATCAGGGATGTCTGCCCGACCTGCAACGGAACCGGTAAAATCGAGCCGACGATTCTGCTCGACCGTAAGATAGAGAACCAAATCTCGTTCCTTGCGCAGGATCGTCGCAAGGGATATGTGCGACTGATGGTCAGCCCCTATGTGGCGGCATATCTGCGTCGCGGATTGTGGTCGTTGAGAATGCGTTGGATGTGGCGCTACGGAGTGTGGATTGATATTCGTGCAAACCAGAGTCTGGGAATGGTTGATGTATGTTATCAGGACCGCAAGGGAAAGAACTTGTTTGAGTAAAGCGTTTGTAAAGAACGTTTGATATGAATAGTGTTTTACGGCTCTTTGAGGGTGCAAAGTCGCTCGCAAAGTTGTGCCGAGAATTGAAACGAGAGGGTGCTACCGTCCGACTCGACGAGTTGGTCGGCGGTGCTCTTTCGCCATATTCTGCGGCAGCAATAGCCCGTGTAGGCGGAGTTCATATCTTTGTTGCGGAGGATAGGGATGCGGCGGCATACCTGCTGAACGATTTCTACACGCTGCTCGATGAGGAACAGGTCTATTTCTTCCCCTCATCATACAAACGCTCGATTGCATACCGCTCGGAGGATGCGCAGGGAGTTGTGCAGCGAACAAACACTATAAATGCCCTGCGGGGAGCCTCCGGAAAGGGATATATGGTGGTCTGCACCTATCCCGAGGCGTTGGCAGAGGCTGTGGTTGAGCCGGAGGAGATGTCCGGCGGAATGGTTACCATAGCTGTGGGTGATACGATGAAGATTGCCGACTTCGAAGATATCCTCGAAGTGATGGGATTTGTGCGGGTCGATTTCGTCTATGAGCCGGGGCAATATTCGCATCGAGGCGGTATCGTCGATGTCTTCTCGTATGCCGAGAGCCGACCTTTCCGATTTGATTTCTTCGGCGATGAGGTGGATTCGATTCGCCGGTTCGATATCTCGAAACAGCTCTCGACCGATGTTATCGAGCGTGCAGACATAATCCCCAATATCAATGCCGGCGGCGAACGAAAAGTGTCGTTGGCGCGTTTTGCCGGTGGGGTTACGTGGTGGTTCGCGGATGCTGATTATGCGCTGCGCAGGGTTGATGACCTGCGTCGTAAGATGCTCGGCGAACTCGATGAACCTTCGCAGATAGATTCGCTGCTGACCAGCCGCAAGGCGCTACTCGAAGATATGGAGAGTAGCCGAGTGGTAACTCTGCGGGATACGCTCAAAGAGCGTCGGGCAGATGCCGTTGTGGAGTTTTCAACCACGCCGCAACCCTCGTTCAATAAGAATTTCGAGATTTTGGCAGACGATATCATTGCTCATACGGAGCAGGGATACGACTGCTATATTCTCTCGGAGAATCGTGCACAGACGGAGCGTCTGGATAATATTTTCCACCAGATTGGACGCGGAAATGCCGAACCGAAACCGTTAGCGGTAACCCTGCACGAGGGCTTTGTGGACCATAATCTCAAATTGTGTCTATATACCGACCACCAGATTTTCGAACGCTACCAGCGCTACCGTATAAATGGCGAAATCAAGCGCGATGAACAGATGACCGTGGCGGAGTTGAACGCTTTGCAGGTGGGGGACTACGTGGTACATATCGACCACGGTGTTGGTCGTTTCGGCGGATTGGTCAAGATTAACGAGAACGGCAAGATTCACGAGGCGATAAAACTCGTCTATAAGGATAACGATGTACTCTTTGTAAATGTACATTCGCTGCACCGCATATCGCGCTACAAGAGTGGCGATGGCGAGCCTCCGAAGATTTATAAGTTGGGTGGCGGTGCGTGGCAAAAACTCAAAAATGCAACCAAGCGGGCAGTTAAGGATATTTCGCGCGAACTTATTGCACTCTATGCCAAGCGTAAGGCGAGCAAAGGCTTCGCATTTTCGGCGGATACCTACCTGCAACAGGAGTTGGAGGCTTCGTTTATGTGGGAGGATACGCCCGACCAGCAGGCTGCTGCCGAGGCAGTTAAGCGTGATATGGAGTCGTCGCAACCGATGGATAGATTGGTCTGCGGAGATGTCGGATTCGGAAAGACCGAGGTCGCCATCCGTGCCGCATTTAAGGCTGCGGTCGATGGCAAGCAGACGGCGGTGTTGGTGCCGACGACCATTCTGGCACTGCAACACTACCGCTCATTTATGGAGCGACTACGCGATTTGCCTGTGCGGGTTGAGTATCTGAATCGTACCAAGACAGCTGCCGAGACGCGCCAGATTATTGCCGATTTGGAGGCGGGGAAGATTGATATTCTTATCGGTACGCATAAAATGTTGGGTAAAAACGTGCATTTCCACGACCTCGGTCTGCTGATTATCGACGAGGAGCAGAAGTTCGGAGTGGCGGCGAAGGAGAAACTTACGCAGATGAGTGTCAATGTCGATACGCTGACTCTGACGGCTACGCCGATTCCGCGAACGCTGCAATTCTCGTTGATGGGCTCGCGCGACTTGTCGGTCATCTCGACACCTCCGCCCAACCGACGCCCGATAGTTACCGAGTCGCACGTCTATTCCGAAGAGATTATCCGCGATGCCATCGAGGCGGAGCTGGCTCGTAATGGTCAGGTCTATCTTATTCATAATAAGGTTGATGACCTGCCGGTGCTACAACGCAAAATCAATGCTCTCTGTCCGACGGCACGAACACGTGTCGCTCACGGAAGATTGCCCGCCGCCGAAGTCGAGAAACTGATTATGGACTTTATATACGGCGATTTCGATGTGTTGATAGCGACTACCATTGTCGAGAGCGGCATCGATATCCCCAACGTGAATACCATCATCATCAACGATGCCCAGAACTTCGGTTTGAGCGACCTGCATCAGTTGCGTGGTCGTGTGGGTCGCAGCGATAAGAAGGCATACTGCTACCTGCTTACTCCGCCGGACGAACTGCTTTCGAGCGATGCTCGCAGACGTATGCGCGCCATCGAGGAGTTTTCGGACCTCGGCTCGGGGTTCAATATCGCGATGCAGGATTTGGATATCCGCGGTGCGGGCAACCTGCTCGGAGCCGAACAGAGCGGATTTATTGCCGATATAGGATTCGAAACCTACCAGAAGATTATGCGCGAGGCTATTGCCGAACTCCGTTCGGAGGGCGTTGATGTTTCGGCAATGAGCAGTGGCGAGCAGGAGGTGGTCGAGCAGATGCACTTTATCGAAGATGCGGCTATCGAGATAGATGTTGCAGCCGAACTTCCCGAATCGTATGTCCATCAGCAGGCAGAGCGCTTGAAACTCTATCGCGAACTCGATTCATTGCGAACCGAGGAGGCTTTGCAAGGCTTTGCCGAGCGGTTGAAAGACCGTTTTGGAGCTCTTCCGAAGGCTGCCGAAGAGCTGATGAATGTGGTCAGACTGCGTTGGGAGGCGGTGCGTCTCGGTATGGAGCGCGTGAAGGTCAAGAATGGGTTGATGATAGTCAATTTTGTGGGCGATTCGTCGTCGCCATACTATAAGAGCGAGGTCTTTATGGGTATGTTGCGCTATGTAACACAACATCCTGACCGCTTTGTTTTGAAACAGCATAACGACCGTTTGGCGATGACCGTGCGCAGAGTTGCCGATATCGCCGAGGCGTGGAAAATATTGAAGGAGTTATGAATTTAATTATCGATATAGGCAATACTTCGACCAAAATTGCCGTTATGGATGATAACAAGGTTATTGCTCGTCAGCGCGTGGAGCAAATCTCCGAGGGGATTGTAACAGCGTTGCTCGATGAGTACCCGTTCATTGATAAGGCGATAGTGGCATCGACGGGTGCGGGAGACGAGTGTGTGTGCGGAGTGTTGCGTGATAGGGTAGATATCCTTGTGGAGTTCTCTCCGACAACCGATATTCCGTTAAAAAATGGTTATAAAACCCCCGAAACCCTCGGTGCCGACCGTCTTGCGGCAGCAGTGGGAGCACAATGGCTTTATGGCGACCGCGATATGCTGATTGTCGATTTCGGCACGGCCATAACCTACGATCTGGTAGCCGACGGCACCTTCCGAGGCGGTAATATTTCGCTTGGATTGGGGAGTCGTTTCAGAGCTTTGCACGAATATACAGCAAGCCTGCCGCTATGCTCGCCGAGCGATGAGGAGATGGAGCTCGGTCGAACGACTCGCGAAGCGATTGAACAGGGGGTAATGAGAGGCGTTAAGTACGAAACCGAAGGTTATATTGCCGAATTTTGTGAAAAATATGACAATTTATGCATAATTTTTACGGGTGGAGACGCAAAATACTTTGTGAAACAAATTAAAAATACGATATTTGCAAGTCGCGATTTGGTCTTTTGCGGATTGAATCGAATTTTGGAGTATAATACAGAGAAAAAAGGCGATGAATAGAGTTGCGAAAATAGTATTTGTGATGGTGGTTTGCATCGTGGTTTCGGCGTGGAATGTCACGGCGCAGACGGGTGCGACCAATGTCTTTTCGCCCTATTCGATGTACGGCGTCGGAGAGTTGAATACGCAGGGTACTCTGCCTATGCGTTCGATGGGAGGTGTAGGCCTCGGCTGGCGCTCGACATCGATGTCGAATCTGCTCAATCCTGCGGGTTACAGCGCCACTCTGCGCAAGAGTTTTATCTTCAACTTCGGTGCGGAGGGTGTGCACGTGATGAACTCCCAGAATCGATACGACGCTTCGACCGGTGCCGATGCAGGCTCGGCAAAGAGTTCGAAAACTTCGTTTAATTTCCACGAAATCGCTTTGCAGATGCCGTTGGCAAAGGGCCTTGGTCTTGGTTTGAGTCTGACGCCGTACAGCAGCGTGGGATACAATATGACCGCCGTCGAGCAAAACGAGGATTCGTGGGCAGAGATAGGAAAGGTCAAGTACAACTATCAGGGCGAAGGCGATATCACGGAGGTTAAACTCGGCATCGGATGGGAGATTTTCAAGGGATTCTCGATTGGCGTTGCAGGTATGTACTATTGGGGCGATATCGACCGCTCGTACAAGACGATGGTGGCAAACAATGTCGTGGGCGACGGGTCGTATCTTGCCGTTAATGGTAACGATAATTTCAGCGTCTCGAATTTTAAGTTCCAGGTCGGATTGCAATACAGCATCATCAACAACGATAAGCGTGCGCTGACCGTCGGTGCAACGTATGACATCGGAGGTGCTCTGCGTCCGAAGGTAACCAAGAATGTATATCTCGACGATTTGCTCTCGACGACGGTCTATCGCGAGGATGAACGAGGAGAGATTCGTCTGCCGATGCAGATTGCCGGCGGAGTGTTCTATCAAGATGCGAAGTGGGCGGTCGGATTCGACTATGTTTATCAGAATTGGAAGGGTAAGAATGCAGCTCTTACCGAAACCGTCGATAACGGAATCTCGGTGGCGTATGCCAACACAAGCACTTATAAGGTCGGTATCGAATATACGCCTAATCGTTTCGATGTGCGCCGTTACTACAACCGAATGTCGTATCGTGCAGGATTCCGTTACGGAGGCTACTATCAGACTTTTGCCGAAAAACGCCTGAACCAGTACGCAGTTACTGCGGGAATCGGATTCCCGTTGCGTTTCCTCGGAGCTTCATCGATAGATGTGGGATTCGAGTATGGCGGCAGAGGAACAAATGCAACGGTAGTCGGAACAGCGACTTCTGCCCGTGTGGGGTTGGTCCGCCAGCACTACTTTAAGTTTGCCGTAGGTCTTTCGATGTTCGGAGAGGACTATTGGTTTGTAAGACCCAAGTATGACTAATCGTAATAACTTAAAATAAAATATGATGAAAAACATTAAACTTTTATTGTCGGCTGCGTTTGCAGTGGCAAGTATGACTGCGATGGCGCAGGATTTCAGCGATCCCCAGTACGCAATGTGGGGCGAGACGCCCGATGAGCGTCGCGATAATATCGTGAATAGCCAATTCTTGAAGGAGTCTATCGACAACCAGCAGTATGACCAGGCGTCGGGATATTTCAAGAAGTTGGTTGAGAAGTGTCCGACCGCATCGCAGAATATCTTCGTGAACGGAATCAAACTCTACCAAAAACGTATCGCAAAGTCGAAGACCCTGGCAGAGAAGAAGGCTAATGTCGATTCTTTGATGTGGGCTTATGACCTGCGTAACCAATATTTCGGTTCGCATTCGAAGTACGGCTCGGATTATATCCTCGAACGTAAGGCTCGTGAGCTTCTGACCTACAATCAGTCGGACCGTGCGGGCATCCGCGAGGCTTTCGTTGAGGCTATCGAGGCTGCTGTTGCGAAGAATGGAGTGGCAAATTCGGAGATGATTGCTATTTACTTCAAGAATCTCTGCGACGACTACGTTAATGAGGAGGTTGAGGCAAATATTATTCTTGCCGAGTATGAGCGTCTGTCGCCGATGTTTACCGACGCTACCGACGAGGATAAGAAGAACAAAGAGCAGTTCGAAACTGCATTCGGTATGAGCGGTGCAGCTAATTGCGAGAACCTCGAAAAACTCTTTGCAACCAAGTTGGCTGCCAATCCCGATGATGTGGAGGTGTTGGGTCAGGCTGTTGCTTTGATGTCGCGTGCGAATTGCGAGTCCGACTTCTTCTTCCAGACTACCGAGAAGTTCTATCAGATTAAGCCTTCGGCAGAGACTGCTCTCTTCCTTGCGCAGGCTTTCCAGAACAAGAAGGATTTCGATAAGGCGAAGCTCTACCTGCACGAGGCTATCAAGGCTGAAACTGATCCCGCAGAGAAGGTAAAACTCTATGTTCGTGTTGCGGTTGTTGAGTTGGCTGCACAGCAGTTTGCGAATTCGGCTGCTGCTGCTCGTGAGGCTATCGCTATCGATCCGGAGAATGGCTACGCATACTTCATCCTGGCACAGACTTACGCTCTTGGTAATGGCGGTTGTGCTGCCGGATTTGCACGCGATGCGTCGTTCTGGGCGGCTTACGATACGATGAGCAAGGCTGTAACATTGCTCGAAGGTCAGCCCGAAACACAGGCTGATGCCCAGAAGTTTATGGCAACGTACAAGAGCTTGTTCCCGACCAGCGAGGAGTGCTTCTTCCGAGAACTGAATCCGGGTAATGTCTATACGATTGATTGCGGTGTGGCTCGCGGAGTTTCGACCGTAGTTCGTTATCGTCAGCAGTAATCTATGAGTACGACAACCGTAAGAAAATATATTATGGTAGCACTTTCCTTGATGGGAAGTGCTATCTTGCTATTCTCTTGCGGGGGTAATGAGGCCGATTCGGAAGGGGTTAATAACGAGACTCTGATGACCGAACGTAGTGAGCATCTGACGATTCTGATGTCCGAAAACGGGCGTCGCTCGTATTACTTCAAAACGCCGTTGCTCGAAGGCTATACGTTGGCTGCGGACCCATACCGCGAATTTCGTAAGGGTATCCATATTATAACCTATCAGAACGATTCGCTTACTACGGTTAATGCCACGCTGGTGGCTAACTATGCCATCTACTACGAGAAGCGCGAATTGTGGGAGGCAAAGGGAGATGTGGTGGTCGAGAAGGCCGACGGAACCAAGCTATACACGCAGCAACTCTTTTGGAACTCGAAGACCGGACGAATCTATTCGAATGTGGATTCGAAAATCGTGAAGGGGTCGGATGTCTTTATGGGCGAGGGTTTCGAATCGGATGAGGAGTTGAAGGAGTGGCGATTCCGCCGAATGTCGGGTAAGATGTTGGTAAATATGGAGCCGACAGAGAAACCGGATAGCTCGGCAACCTCCAAGACAAAGAGCTCATCCGTGAAGTCGAAGAATGCGAAGGGTGGAACGAAACCCGAAAGCACGAAGAATAGAGCAAAGCCCGAGAGTGTAAAAGCGACCTCGAAGAGCTCTTCTTCGTCGGCAAAACGTCCATCAACTCAACAATTCGAGAAGAGAGAAAATCTCTCGAATAGGGGGGCGTTGCGTTCGAACTCGAAGCCGACTATGCGTAAAAGTCTTGACGGTGGCGAACGGCTGCAAATCCGTAAGGCAGAGGCGCCGATACGAGCCGAGGATAAATTGGATTAGGAGATGAAGGATTCTGTTGTCATATCGGTTGTGGTAATTCTTGTAATGTTGCTGCTCTCCGCCTTCTTTTCGGGTATGGAGATAGCCTTTCTTAACAAGAATCGTCTCAAACTCGAAATCGACCGCAAGCAGAGTCGTCTGTTCGACTTTATTGCCGATATCTTTGCGCGCCATCCGGGGCAGTATATTACGACCATACTTGTCGGTAACAATATAGCGCTGGTCATCTACTCGCTCTGTATGTCGATAGTGCTGCGGGCAGCGTTGTATGCAGTCGGTTGGGCAGATGTGGCGAATAGCGGTTCGTTTGTTCTCGAAACTCTGTTGCCGACCATCGTCGTAATCTTCGTCGGCGAGTATATACCGAAGTCGATATTCCGTAGTAAGCCCAACTTTTATTATCGCTTTTTTGCTCCGGTAATCTACTCCTTTTATCTGTTGCTCTATCCGATAGCTCGTTTTACGACATTGCTGTCGTATGGCATACTGCGTCTGTTCGGTCGCAAGAACGAAAACGGGGAGGTGGATGTGCGTTTCGACCGTAGCGATTTGGAGCATCTGCTCGATAATAACAATAACGATATACAGCACGAGCCGGCAGATCAAGAGATTAAGATTTTGCAGAATGCACTCGACTTTGCCGATTTGAGAGTGCGGGACTGTATGATTTCGCGTGTCGATATCGAGGCGGTTGATGCCGACTGTACGACCATCGAGGAGCTTACCGAGCGATTTGTGGAGTCGATGTATTCGCGAATCTTCGTGTGGCGGGGTTCGATTGATAATATTGTCGGATATATCAATGTCAAGAGTCTCTTCCATTGTCCCGAACGGCTCGAAGATGTGTTGATGGATGTCGATTTTGTGGCAGAAACTCTGCCGCTGCAACAGATGCTCGAACACTTTATGAAGAGCAAGAGTAATATCGCCGTTGTCATCGACGAGTTTGGCGGAACGGCGGGTATCATCTCGTTGGAAGATGTTCTCGAACAGATTTTTGGCGAGATTGAGGACGAGCACGATAAGCCGGAGCTCATCGAGAAGCAGGTAGGCGAGAATGAGTATGTGTTCTCGTGTCGTCTGGATGTCAGGTATTTGAACGAGAAATATTCACTCGGCATCGAGGAGAGTGATGAATATGATACTTTGGCGGGTTTCGTTATCTACAACTATGACGGACTGCCTGTGGCGGGCGAAATCGTGACTATCGAGAATCTGCAAATTAAGATTTTGCGTACGACGCGTTCGCGATTGGAGTTGGCAAGAGTCGAAATCTTGCAAAAAAAATGATGAGAGAGTGCTACATTTCGGAATAAAATTACTACCTTTGAAAACTATTTTCGACTAATTATAAAATATTTAAGTAATATGTTCAGTCTAAACACTTTAAGAACCAAGTTCGGCATTGTGCTCTCGATTGTGATTGCACTTGCTCTTTTGGCATTTATTTTCTCGCTCCGTTACGAAATGGGTTTCGGAGGTAATGATCCGAAGGTCGGAGAGATTAACGGAGATAAGATTCTCTACTCGGAGTATTACAATGAGTACGAGGTAACCAAGAATAACAACGGTGGCGCCGATGCGTACGATGAGGCTGCCGACGAGCGCTTCTCGATGGGTGCTTGGCAGTCGCTGATTGCGAAGCACGCGCTGATTCCCGGATTCAAGAAGATGGGTATTACCGTGTCGGATGCAGAGCGTCTTGCAATGCTTTCGGGCGAACATCCCTCGGGTGTATTCTATGGTGCATTTGCAAACCCCGCAACCGGTGAGTATAATCCCGCAGTGGTTGCGGAGTTTCTCACGCAGTCGGAGGGAAATCCCCAAATGCAGCAGGCTTGGAACTACATCAACTCGCAGGCTCTGCTCGAACGCCAGATTGCAAAATATTCCGGCGTGGTAAAGGGCGGTGTATATGTGAATGCGTTGGAGGTTGCAGCCGGCGTGCGTAACGCAAACAATGCCTTCACAGGTAAGGTTGTGTCGCGTCGCTACTCGTCGCTTCCCGATTCGACCTTTACCGTAAGCAAGAGTGAGATGAAGAAGTATTACAAGGCTCACAAAGGTATGTTCGAGCAGCAACCGTCACGCTCGATTTCGTATGTCGTATTCGAGGTTGAGGCCACTCCCGAGGATATGACGGCTATCGAGGCAGAGGTAAAGGCTGTGGCAGCAGAATTTGCTGCAACCAATGACGTGAAGGCGTTTGTTCGCCAGCATCACGGCTCGATTGACGACCGCTACGTAGCCAAGAGCGAGCTCTCGAAGGCAGAGGCTGCCGCTTTGATGTCGGGTAAGCAGTTCGGTCCCGAGCTTGCAAATGATGTATGGACCGTTGCTCGTGTTCTCGACAGCAAGGTTGTTGCCGATTCGCTCACGTTGAGCCACATCGTTCTTCCTTACAACGAGGAGAACCTTGCCGATAGCCTCTATAAGGTTGTTAAGGGTGGTGCGAACTTCGCAGAGGTTGCTCGCCAACACTCGATGGTCGAGACTGCAAGTGCAGGTGGTAATATCGGAACACTTCCCTTCTCGGCTCTTCCGGCAGATTTTGTAGCGTCAATGGAGAAGGCTCGCAAGGGAGATATCGTGAAGATTACGACCGGCAACTCGATTCAGATTGTAAAGGTTGATGGCGTGAAGGGTCGCTCGAAGCACGTGAAGGTGGCTCGCTTGGAGTATCCGGTTGTCGCATCGAGTGCAACAACTCGCGATATTCACAACTCTGCAAGCTCGTTTGCTGTGAGTGCTAACGGTTCGGTTGATAAGTTTAATGCTGCGGCTGCCGAGGCTGCCGTTACTCCGCGTGTAGCATCTGTTGCAAACGGAGAGCGTACGGTTCGTGGATTGGAGCGCTCGCAGGAGGTTGTTCGTTGGGCTTACAACGCAAAGGTTGGCGATGTTTCGGAGATTTTCAAGGTTGATGGCGACTATGTGGTTGCTGTTCTGACCGAGATTGACGATAAAGAGTACAAACCCCTGTCGGAGGTTGAGCACCAGGTTCGTAACGCAGTTTTGCGCGAGAAGAAGTATGCTCAAATCGTGTCGGAGATGTCGGGTGCAACTCTCGAAGAGGTTGCAACATCGTTCGACAGCGAAGTTACCGATTTCGAGGATGTGACTTTCGGCTCGTTCTATATCAATGGTGTCGGTGTTGAGCCTCGCTTGGTGGGTGCCATCACTGCTACCACCGAGACCGATGTCGTATCGGCTCCCGTGAAGGGTAATAACGGCGTATATGTCTATGTTGTGACCAATATCGATAATAAAGAGAGCCAGAATGCTGCTGCCGAGCAGGTTCGCTTGCAGGCTATGGGCGAGAGTATGTCGCAGCAGGCAGCACTCTTCGCAGTTCAGCAGTTGGCTGACGTGAAGGATTTGCGTAGCAAATATTTTTAATTAGAAGTCATATTGACAAAATATCGGTTGTTTCGATTGAAGCAACCGATATTTTTTATGGTGCTTATATACAAAAATTACACTACATCAACCTTTTGCCGCTGATTTGGGCAGTTGCTCGCAGCGACGCACTGCAAATCAAATTGATAATTGACAATTGATAATTGATAATTAAAGGTACTTTGTTTATTACTTTGACTCAAAATAATTAAACATACGCCGTAGGCACCGCAACTATCAATTCTCAATTAAACACGTATTGCGTGTCACTTCGCTCCGAAAAACGGTACAAAATTGCACTCGGTGTAATTTCGTATATAAATGCCTTTGTTATTTGTGATTAGTTTTACTATATTTGCATATATATTGAACTAAAACCATAACTGTTATGAGATTTGGAACTACCGAAATTATCCTTATCGTTCTATTGATTCTGTTGCTTTTTGGAGCAAAGAAGATTCCCGAATTGATGCGCGGCGTAGGTCGTGGAGTCAAGGAGTTTAAGGATGCTGTGTCGAAGGATTACTCGAAGGAGGACGGAGATCCGACCGAGAATAAGAGCGACAAGCCGGCTCCCAAGAGTGAGGAGTAATTCTCGGAAATAACCCCTTTTTTGTTGCGATGGCACTCTTCAAGGTAAGTGAGCCCGAAGAGACGGATATGTCCTTCTGGGAGCATCTTGATGCGCTGCGTCCGCGCTTGATACGTTCAGTCGCGGCGATGCTCGTCTTTTTTGTTGTAGCTTTCTTCTTCGGAGATAGCCTGATGAGTGTCGTGACGGGTCCGATGTCGGAGTGGTTTCCGACCAATCGTCTGTTTGCCTGGATGGCAGATGCGATGTCGTCGGAGGTGTTGCGTATCAATAGCGACCCCGTACAACTCATAAATACGGCGATGGCAGGACAGTTGAACCTGCATCTCTCAATCGCGTTTCACACAGCGCTACTGTTGGCGATTCCGTATCTTCTGTGGGAGATGTGGGGATTTGTGCGTCCCGCGCTCACTACGAAGGAGCAGCGTCGGGGACGGTTCTTTGTGTTGCAGGTGTCGTCGTGCTTCTTTACCGGTGTGTTGTTCGGTTACTTTGTACTTGCTCCGTTATCGGTAAACTTTTTGTCGGGTTATAGGGTTAGCTCCACGATTGCGAATATGATTGACATATCGTCTTATATGTCGTTGGTGCTGAATATGACCTTCGTCTGCGGATTGATATTCCTGCTCCCCGTGCTTTCGAGTCTTTTGGCGCGTATGGGGGTGCTGACCGCCGACTTTATGCGCAAATACCGACGTCACGCAGTTGTTGTCTTGGCAGTCTTGGCGGCGTTTGTAACTCCTCCCGATGCTGTAAGTATGATTCTGGTGCTGATACCGCTCTATGGACTTTATGAGTTGAGTATCCTGGTTGCTGCGCGTGGCGAGAATCAGTATGTCAAATCGTTGTAGAGTTGCCTGAACGGCGAATCTTTGCGTTACCCTCCCTATAAAACAAACAAAGGCTGCCGATGTTCCGGCAACCTTTGTTTGTTTGAAAGGTAATGATGCCAAAAGCGGCGCTTGGGTAAAAATGTAATTGTCTATATATTTGG
>CAZIAS010000010.1:0-52982 GCA_964536825.1 uncultured Alistipes sp.
CATCGGCCTCCATCCAGACAAGTACCACACAAGCTGCAATAAAGATACCCCAAGTGATCACTTTTTGGAGTAGCGTTTGCTTCACTCCGGCATCCTCTTCCTCCTTCTGCTCGTACTTATTCCGAGAGAGTGAAACCATTCCGATAAAATAACCGATAGCCGAGGTTGTCGCCATAGCCACACTCATTCGTATAGGACTGGCATCGAAGCCACCCAAAATGCAGAAAGCATAGATTATAACAAATGCGAATAGTGCCGCTGCGGGCAGTCCGAGCCACAACATCGGACGATAGCAAAAGATGCGGCGAATGTTCGCCCGCGACCACTCTTTGCGCACTCCCGAAAGGTCCGGTTTCTTAACACGTATAGACTTTATTCTCAAAAAGTTCTTCATCGTTATATCAATTAAAGATTCAGGGTACTATTTTCGCTTTGCCCAGGTGTTTGCCAACACCAGATATACGACGGTCAATCCCAATACCACAGAGGCTACGATTACCTCGGAATGGCGGCTGAATGAGCTGACAAATAACACCACCCCGATTGCCAGACACAACACCATTACCAACAATCTCAATCGTTCGATATTAACCCGCTCACGTCGCTCCTTCGAAGAGGTATTATAACCCGCAATAAGGAAATCCCCCTTACCGATACCGACTACCACGCCCAGCACCACTATAATCGCAGCTCCAAGCAAAGCCTCAATCTGTTCCGTCATCATAATCTCAACTTTAAGTGTTAATCGTTTTTTCTTCCGTATCTGCATTTTGCGCCCGGGCAGAAGAGTGCTTTCGCACCCTTCCGCTTTTGCGCAGAGCTTCCGCAATTATCCATTGCAACTGTCCGTTAATGGAGCGAAACTCGTCGGCTGCCCACTTTTCGAGAGCCTCCATCGTTTCGCCATCCACACGCAGGACAAAACTCTTGGTCGATGTGTCGCGTTTAGCCACGATAACACCTCCTTTTATTGATGCAGAGTTCCCGTATTAACCACCGGCTGTGCCGACTCGTCAGCGCAGAGAACTACCAGCAGATTGCTGACCATTGCTGCCTTCTTATCCTCGTCCAACTCGACAATCTCATCCTCCGAGAGGCGGTCCAAAGCCAACTTAACCATCGACACGGCACCCTCGACAATCTTCTCGCGGGCAGCAATAATGGCATCTGCCTGCTGACGGCGCAACATCACGGCCGCAATCTCGGGAGCGTAGGCCAAATAGTTGATTCGCGCCTCGACAATCTCGATACCCGCCATAGCCAGACGCTCGTTGAGCTTTGCCTCCAACTCCTCGTTAATTTCGCCACTGTTCGAACGAAGGGTCAGCTCCTCTGCCGACGAAAGCGCATTATCGTATGCATAGTTACCGGCCACCTGACGCAGAGCCGCATCCGACTGCACACGTACAAAGTTTTCGAGAATCTGCATACGCTTTGCCGAAGTCACACCGATCTCGCCCTCGGTTGACGATGCATCCACATCGAATACCGCACGATAAATCTCCTCACTCTTAATCTTCCACACCAATACCAAACCAATCAACACAGGGTTACCGGTCTTGTCATTAACCTTGATGGGATCTACATTGAGGTTGCGTGCGCGAAGCGAAATCTTCTTGACGGTCATAAAGGGGTTTACCCACCAATAGCCCGTTTTGAGGAAATTACCGCGATACTTACCAAAGAAGAGCAACACTCTCGCCTCATTAGGTTCGAGCATCATAAATCCGCAGGCAAATATTATCGATACTATCATTAGAGCAATACCTCCCAGAATCATCACTATCGGTAGAGTTCCTTCCATTCCGCCTTCATCAAAAATAATTCCCTGCACGATAGCCGTAATTGATGCAGCCAACATTGCCAAAGTTACAAACAACATCACAAAGCCATTGCGATGGCTACCCGAATACTCAAAATTCTTATTCTCCATAGTTGTAATTATTAAAAAGTTAAACCAAAGTTTCGTTTACGGTTAGTAATATCATTTTGATATCACAAAGATATAGCCAATTTTTCAAATTCCAAATATTTTTCACAAAAAATTTACATTACGGCACAATTTATGATTTTCGGAGGCGGTAAAACCACTCAAAAACTATTTTCACTATGAATCGCACAATGAAAAAAGATGATGCAACAACAGCCGTCTATGGCTCACAAGAGATGCAGACACCCGCTCCCACAGAGCGAATTCCGCAACACAAGACAACTCCCGAAATCGCCTACCAGATGGTCAAAGACGAAACTTATGCACAGACACAGCCCCGCCTGAATCTGGCAACATTCGTCACAACCTATATGGACGAATATGCCACACGCCTGATGAACGAATCCATCGGCATCAATTATATCGACGAGACGGAGTATCCGCGCGTCGCAGTAATGTGTGGTCGCTGTATCAACATCCTCGCCAGCCTCTGGAATACACCCGAGAAGAGCGAGTGGAAGACCGGAGCGCTCGGTATTGGTTCCTCGGAGGCGTGTATGCTCGGAGGTGTGGCGGCTTGGCTGCGTTGGCGCAATCGTCGCAAAGCACAAGGCAAACCCTGCGACAAGCCCAATCTCGTTATGAGCACCGCCTTCCAGGTTGTTTGGGAGAAGTTCTGCCAACTTTGGCAAATCGAGATGCGCACGGTGCCCATCTCGCTCGACAACCCCACTCTCGACCCCGAGAAGGCACTCGCAATGTGCGACGAGAATACCATCTGCATAGTTCCGATAGCCGGAGTGACTTGGACCGGTCTGAACGACGACATCGAAGCTCTCGACAAGGCACTCGACGCCTACAACAAAAAGACCGGTTACGAAATTCCCATCCACGTTGATGCTGCATCGGGTGGTTTCATCCTGCCCTTTATCAATCCCGAAGAGAAGTGGGATTTTCGCCTAAAATGGGTTCTCTCCATCTCAACATCGGGACACAAGTACGGCTTGGTCTATCCGGGCTTGGGTTGGGTAATTTGGAAAGACAAGAAGTATCTTCCCGACGAGATGTCGTTCAGCGTCAATTATCTCGGAGCCAACATTACGCAGGTCGGACTCAACTTCTCGCGTCCCGCAGCGCAGGTTCTCGGTCAGTACTACAACTTTATCCGCTACGGATTCGAGGGCTATCGCGAAATTCAGCAGAGCTCGATGGAGATTGCCCGCTATTGCCACGAGCAAATCGGACAGATGAAGTGTTTCCGCAACTATTCGAAAGATGTGGTCAATCCCTTATTTATATGGTATATGAATCCGGAGTACGACAAGAAGGCAAAATGGACACTCTACGACCTGCAAGCCGTACTGCAACAGAGTGGATGGATGGTACCGGCATATACGATGCCCAAGGACATCGACCATCTGGTCGTTATGCGCGTCGTTGTTCGCCAAGGAATGTCTCGCGATATGGCAGATATGCTGCTCGGCGACATACGCAATGCCGTAAAGCAGTTTGAACATCTCGAATACCCCACTCAATCGCGACTGCAATACCAGAAGCAACAACACCAAAAAGGCAAGGTATTCACTCATTAACAAGCAAAGAGCGCATCCAAATTCCGGGTGCGCTCTTCGATGAAATTTATATCGACGTTATGCCTCAAACTTATCGCCCATAAACCACCTTGGCAGATTACAACCCACGTAATTACCAATGATAGCCCAGCCCCAAGCTCCAAGCATACCCCACTCGGCTTCTCCCTGAAATATCGCCATAGAGTAATAGTATGCATCTGCCACGCAGTGGGGCAAGCCACACAAAATAAAGACCGGCACAGCCAACAACAGAGGCAAATAGTGCTGACGACGAGCGCCATACACTGCCAATGTCATCAACATTCCCGTACCGACAGATGTGATGAGCAGACCGTGCCACGAAGCCGCAAGTCGAGCCGTCAAAATGGCATCAAGATTAGCCACAACTGCATCAGTCATCACATATCCACTCAACAATGCCATAAGCATACACCCAAAGGCATTGCCAAGCAACATCGGCACTAAACGCCACGACTCTTTGTATGGCAGATATCCAGATTTGCCGGTATATAGTTGTGCGCCACACATAATAACGCTCAACAATCCCAAAGAGAACAACACGGCTCCCACTACTCCTCCTACGCGTAGGTAAGTCAAACCTCCAACTCCAATAAGGAGTCCGGCAAAAACGGACATCGACATAAAGTTCTTCATTCCAAAGACAATCTTGCGTCTCTACAAAGCCTTATTCCGACATATCGAACTCGACAATAATCGGTCGGTGGTCAGAATATTTATAGAATGGCCAGCCATCCGGTTTGGAGATGGTCGTAAAGTCATCCTCCGTGTCGATGGTACGAGCGCGAACAACTCGCTTCATCATTGCCGGCGAGGCAAAGATGTAGTCAATACGCGAATTTCCACCCGTCGAACGAGTATACTTGCCACCAAACACGGTGTGGATAACGTCGCAATAATCCGTTTGTTCGAGAATCACGTTCTGTGCCCAATAGAGCGGAGAATCAAGACCATAATTATAGGTTGCCTCATCGAGCGGCGAACGAGAGTTAAAGTCGCCGGTCATTATCCAATTCTCCTCCGAAGAGTAAGACGAGTTCCAAACGGTTTTGCCGAACATATACTCCAACTCGCTCTTGCGGTATGCGTGGCCCTCGTTATTAGCAATAGAAGTCTCGCGATCAGCCTCGGCAACACCAGATCCATATTGCTGTGGCCACAGGTGCAGGCTGACGACATTTATTCCATCAACCTTCGCGTGCAGACCTCCGTGCGACACATTTGTATCTTTTGCACTATCTTCACCCGAGCTATATCGCGAACCAAGATTTTGAATCATATTAATTGCTCCCGATGCCGCTGTCGTTATCACAACAGGGAAGTTATCCTGATATGCACCATAATCCCAATCGCTGTGGCCATAATTACTTGCTACGGTACCCCATTTAAGCTTTTTGCTGGAATTTATCAGGTATTTGCCGGTAAGCAATGAGGTTGTCGAGATACTTTCAGCCGTTCCATCTGTATTCGGTTCCGTTTCGTAGATGGTTCTCGCCTCCTGCCACAAACAGATATCCGGTGCGTGCTTCTTAACGAAAGCTATAAAGTTCGCATATTGGTTACCTTGGTCAGCCCACATACCATTCTGGATATTAAACGACATAACCTTCAACATATCGCCCGTCTGGTCTTTGAGCTTGGTTACGACGATATCGTCGAGATAGAAGCCTAACTTACCCGTCGGTGTTGCCAATGCAGGAAAGAGGTCAAGAGCTGTATCTGCATAGGCATCATTCACAACCAATTTAACAGTCTGCCACGTCTTCGCCTTAATCGCCGACGTAGGAACAGTCATCGCTGTATAGTCAATAGTAAATTTCGCATAACCTGTCAGCTTGCCCGTTTCGGCATCCGTCGCATAGACATAGCTGTATCTGTCGGCAGTAACATCAACCTCTACTCCGTCGATATACGCCTCCGAGATGTATCCCGAGTTTCTAATCCAGACATCGAGGTTGGTTTCAGCGCCAACAGCATAACACATCTTGAACTCCACAGCAACCTTGCTGGCACCCGAAAGATTCGTAAATGGAGGAGTACGGAAACGACCGCGACCATTTGTAGATCTCGCTCCAACTCCGACATAGCCGGGACGCTCCTCTACACGGAAGAGCCAAGGACACGAATACACACCACGGCTGCGCAGATACGACTCCGTCATCTGGTGCGAAGTAGGAACCTGTACTTCGTGATCTGTGGACATAAATTCCGAACCCGAATTCGTATAAAGCGAAGCGAAGAGCGTACGCTCATATCCCGTAACGGTAGCCGCAGCGGGCGTATTAACGGCAAGAGGCTCAAATCCACGACCATTTGCCGAGCCTGCCATATAATCTCCACCCCACACCATCAGGTCGAAATGCTCCTCCAAAACGCTATTGGTAGCCGGCGCATAATTGATGGTCGGTGTTATAAGCACTTCGCCGAGTTCGATGGTACGCGGCGTGGTCGAATCAATAGTCATACAACGGTGCGAAGTATCGCTGATACGGATTTTAAGACCCGAAGCGTAGGCTCTCGCAGGCATCACGATATAGAAAGGAGTAGCGTTGCTCGACAACTGTACGCCATTTCCGTCGGTACCGATACAATTCAACACAACGCCTTTACGCACAACACGCGACGATGCGGCAAACGTGGGCGTCACGAGCGACTTGGTTGTCGAATCATAACTGAATGTTCCCGCAACAATAGCACCCGCATTATCCTCTACATAAATACTTTCAATCTCGGCACTACCCGTAATATTGAGTTGCAGGATACCACACATCGAGCTAAATGTCAATACCGGTTTTTCGGTCGTATCCGTCAGTGTCGTCGATGCGCACATAGGATTCGAATCGGGACCGAACGAATTGGGCACATAGAACTGCATAGGATGCATTCTGAAATGCTTGGGAGTCGAGGCGGTAACCGAATAATCTCCCGGATAGAACGCCTCATAGACACCATCCTCCGCCTCTGCAACATCGAGTACGGCAAGACCGTTGTCGTAAGTCACATAGTAATTCACTCCGTTCACGGCTACGCAGTCGCCCTCATTCCACGAAATCGTAATACCCGAATGAGAAGTACGACTCTCCTCGTCGCCCTCTGCTTCCGAGTCGAGATAGAATCTCACAGTCTTACCCGAGACGCCTCCTACGACGTTCTCGTCGTCTGCACCATTTCCATTCTGCATCGAATCATTGGTCACATCTTCGGTGCAGGCTGCCACACTCAATGCGGCAAATATAATAGTGGAATATATAAACTTTTTCATAATCTTCTCTCCTTAATTGATTTACCAAGCATTAGAATCCGACACCTGTTCCAAATCCTCGATCGGAATCGAAGAGGTAGCCTGCTCGGGGTCTTTTACACAACGAACGGCAAGACACATCGAAATCGATGTCTCATTAGCAAGATTCTGGTCTGCAATTTCATAAGAGGTACCATCCTTCGTATAAGTTCCGGCACCGGCATCATAATAACCATCCTGCACAACTACCGAAGCGCTTTGGTTTGCATCGGCAGCAAACTGAATCGTTGCAACATTGTTATTCGACGAAGATCCCCACCAATTGATTACGTTCTGGTCGGCGTATGCTCCATAATATACACGTGCGCCCGAGGTCGGCACCCACACGAACGAACCATCTGTCGCAGTGGCATATGCAGCTCCGGTATATACCGTTTGTTCCGAAGGAATGAAACCCTCTGCGATAACCGTTCCTGTATAGTTGCGGTGGCGCCAAGTAAGATCGAGCGTAGCAAAGTCGGCGATTGCCTTATCGGCCTCTGCAACGTGATATCCGTAAGGACAAACATCGAATACATACTGACTTTGCGCTGCAAAGTTCCACGGAGCAGCCGCCGATGCAAAGTCGAAACTGCCGGAGAAGAGGTCGTTGCACCAATATTTCTTGGGAGCACAGTTCTCAACATCACCGTCCGCGGCCGAGGGAATATTCGAGGCTGCCGTACCATAGACTTTCATCGGAGTTTGCATAGCCTTCGACAGAGGCACATTTGTCGTGTTATTGTGATACCACCACTTATTGCTCCAAGTACCGGTGGTTGCAATCGAGCTTCTATCGGTATAGATTGTCGAACCAATCAAATCCTCGCTGGGGAAGTAATAGGTCGGAGTATCGCCATAGTGTGCATCTGCGGTCGATGCAGCCGATTTCACTCCCCTATTTGCGAGAGCAATCGAATAGTGCTCACGCTGATAGGTTCCCGCATTTCGCAAGTGAGCCCATCCACCCGAGGGGAATGGCGTCGGACGGCCCCACTGATAGAGCAATCCCACTGTCGGATATGCGCCCTGTGCATTATCCCAAGCTCGATGCATATAATTCAGACCTTCGTCGAGTGTCTGCGGAGCAACCCACGCACCGACATTTCGGTCGAGATAGACATTTTCGCCGATGGTCTGCTCTTGCGGAGCATCCGTAGCCCAAATATGCCAATTCCACAGCGAATATCCATCAGCATCCACCAAGCAGATAAGAGCATTACCCTCGGTACCATCGTGGCAGAATATGATTTTTCCGTTAATCGCATCATAGGAGACATCCGTAACCAGACCCGACGACGACTCCCAAGCAACACAAGCAGTCGCCCCATCTCCGCCGAGCGTCACAAACGGTTGGGCTGACGCGGGATGAGGTACCGCCACGAATCCGCCCTTGGTCTTAACATCAAACATATACCAGCCGGCTGTCGAAACCACAAAGCAGTTCGAATATGCTCCGTCGGCGGTCAGGTTGATATACTCTGCACTCGACTCGACATAGATACCCGAAATCGGCTTGATTCGCGAGCGAGTAATCGTGTGGCTCTTCGACGACACGAAACTATAACTCTCGCCGGCAACTTCCATTGTGATGGTCAAATCGCCGGCAGGATATGTTGCCGCAGGCAGCGGAACAAATATCGAGCAGACCGTCGGCGAAAGCGCCAAAGCAGACGTAGGCGTTATGACAACGCTCTTTTCGCCTGTCAGGGTAACGGTTGGCACTCCCGAAGAACTGATTGCGACCTTCGCCTTACCCGACAGAGTCTTGGTCGCCGACGAAACGGTAATCGAACTTACAGTCGCATAGCCTGAAACGCGCAACTCCAAGAAGCCGCAGATGTTCGCAAAACTCAATGTACCGTCGGTCGCCGTCTTTCCGACCATCGGAACGTTTCCACCATCAATATCGGTCAATGCAGAAGGCAGTGACACATTGACACCCGACTCCTCTAACGACTGCGCCGCAGAAGCCGGACTGACAACATAGTAGCTTGTAGTCGCCAGGTTGGCGCACGCACTGCCGGAGAAGACACCCTCATTCGTACCCGCACCGGAGGTAAGCGTCAGCTCCCTCGACAAAGAGTAATCATCGAACAGGGCTATACAGTCGCCTGCATCCCACAATACATTGCGCACACTCTCAACCTCGTTGCCAAGAGATGTTTTCGGCGTCGCACCCGTAGCTGACTCGGATATGGTAGCCGTAATTTGGATAGTCGAAGCACCCTCCGAGAATTCCCTGTCGGAATCGGCGGTGCAGGAACACAACACCGCAACGGCGAGTGCTGTGAGAAATGATTTTGTTAGGTTCATAGCAATAAGGAGTTCCTTATTCAACTAAAATTTGGTAATTGGTTTGGTTTAATATGCTTTTTAGCGCCGCAAATGTAGCAAAATTTTCCGATTATACCTAAATATATTTAGGTTTTTTCACGTTATAACAAAAAAAGGTGCTACAATGCTCTACCGCACTGTAACACCCCGTATTGAGTCTCAAAAATCGACTATTATCTCTTTTCAGACTTACGACCCATAAATTTATCTGCCAACCAGCGACGCACAGGCTCGTCATAGAGTTTCAATGCGACCCACGCCAGCACTATCGAACCGAAGAATATTGCCACCCCGACATACCAGACCTGCTCGAAAGTGTATCCATTTTTCCACACCCACGAATAGAAGTAGTACATAATCGGATAGTGGAGGATGTAGAGCGGATATGAAATATCGCCGAGGAAACTGCATAACTTCTTCGAAAACTCGCCTTCGGCACTGCCCGATGCTGCAAGCCAAACAACAAACGGGAAGATTACCAGCGTACAAACCGTATCGTATATGCCATTCTGCCAAGGTTGCGTACCATCGCCGACGTAAGGTACGGCCAAGAGAGCAATAATGATTGCGCTGCAAATCCAGAAAGCGCCCTTTACCTTTGCCGGCTTAAAATTACGAGAGAGCAACAAACCTGCCGAGAATGAGAATGTTACGCGCATAAGTCCACCCAAGAATCCCGCCGCGGGAATATCCCAAACAGCGTGACCCATCGACCAGCCGACTCCGAGGTGTCCGGCACCCGACAAATTTCCTATTGCACAAGCTGCCAATCCTGCTCCGCTCAACACCACCAACGCGGCCAGTGCGCGATTCGGTAAGCGACGCAGGAAGAGCGCATAACAGACATTTGCGATATACTCAAAGAAGAGCGACCAACTCGGTCCGTTCAGCGGAAACATCTCTCCGTTGCCACGCACCTCGGTAAAGCCACCCGGGCGAGCCGGTATCATAAAGATACTGCACAGCATTGCCGTTGCAATCATTGTCCAACCGATTTTCGTTCCATCCCATTGCACGGAGCCTTGCAGGCAGAACGAGATAACACCAAACAGAACACCCATAATCACAAGCGGATGCAGACGAATCAGACGACGTTTGAAAAAGCTGCCCAAACTCATCTTCCCCCAACGGTCGTCGTAGGCATAACCGAGCACGAATCCCGACAGTATAAAGAAAAAATCGACAGCCAAATAGCCGTGGTTAATGCGTTGATCAATGGCACTTGTGGCGAAGCCCTCAAAAACGTGATACCATATCACGACCAAGGCTGCAACACCACGCATTGCATCCAATAATTCATAGTGAGGTTTTGTATCGGCAAATGCCGATGCAGAGACAATCTTTCCCTTCATTATCTTTGTTAAAGTTTTAAGTTATGTAATTTTTCTATTTCGCCAATATTCCGCGAGTTATATTGCATCGCATTTTCGTAAGCCACCACCCTTTCGAGGGTCGCAGCGTAAGGCAATACCACACTGCCAAGACGAGCGTAACAAACCACTTCGCAACCTCTCCGATAAAGAGCCTTACAACTCTGTTGTGTAGTCCGGCACGGCGACGTTGGCTCACGCCCGTGTTATATGAAAGTCGCTTGAAGTAATCTGGTGTAAATTTCTCTGCTCCAATAATATGATATATGACAGCATTCGGCACATACCAAAACTCTACTCCATCCTCGGCAAGTCGTTCGAACAGGTCGCTCTCCTCGCCACCCGTCAGCTTGCCGCCAATGCGACCAAGCGAGGTGTCAAAGCCGCCATATTTAAGCAGAATCTCGCGTCGGAATGCCATATTGCCACCCGCGGGAATCTTACCCTTCGGAAACCTGCTAACGTCATTTCCGAAATCGGTCGGATTGGCAATCGGAATTTCGGTAAAATGCGACAACCAAGAGGGTCGCCCATCCGGATAGCGAGGCACTACCCGACCACCAGCAGCAACTGCATTTTCGTACTTATCGAACAACTCTAAATAACCTCGTGCAAACTCCTTATTTACAACTTCATCATCATCTATGATTGCGATGATGTCACCCCGACTTTCATCGATGCCTCGATTGCGGGCATACGACAACCCCTGATTCTTTTCGCAGACAATGCGAAATGCAAAATCGGAGTGGTTTGCCGAGAACTCCGCAAAGACCTTCTGTGTATCGTCCTTCGAGTTGTTATCGACCACTATACACTCCCACTCTGTGGCGGACAAATCCTGCTCGACGAGCGATTCCAACGCACCGAGCAGCTGTCGAGAGCGATTGTAGGTTGCTATGACTATCGAAATTCGTGGCATTTGCATCTGATTTACTGCGCAAAAATAAAAAAAAAATCGATGTTTATTGTCAAGCCCGACTATTTTTTATAAATTCGCACCACGATTTCAACCAAAACATCTGATATTATGAGGAAATTTTTGACCCTTTTAACAATGATTATTGCCGTCGGCGCAATCTTGACAGAGAGAGCCGCAGCTGCTCCTGCCGAGCAACCCGTAAAGGTTATCGTGATGCCCGACCACGCTGATTGGAACTACGTCTGCGGCGAGGTCCCGACATTCAAAGTTCTGGTTCTCAAAAACCACGTTCCGATGCACAACATCGAGATTAAATATGTCATTGCAGAGGATAAGCAACCTGCCCGCCACGAAGAGAGCATAGTTCTCAAAGAGGGAGAAGGCAAAATCAAGATAGGCACGATGAAGAGTCCCGGATTCCTGCGTTGCACCGTCTATGTTACCGACAGCGGCTACACCTACAGAGGTCGTGCAACGGCCGCCTTCGAGCCCGAAAAGATTAAGCCCACAATCCACGAGCCTGCCGATTTCGACAAGTTTTGGAGCGATGCCGTGATAGCCAACAGCCTTATCCCGATGAACCCGACAATGACGCTTATGCCCGAACTCTGCAACGGTGTCTATAATGCCTATCACATTCGTTTTCAGAGTCATAAGTTCGGTTCGTACATATATGGCGTGCTGACCATTCCTGTCAAGGAGGGTAAATATCCTGCAATTCTGCGAGTTCCGGGAGCCGGTGTAAAACCGATGCCGGCTTACGGCAATCTGCCCAACGACAAAGCCGTGATTCTTCAAATCGGAATCAACGGCATTCCGGTAAATATGCCTCGCGAAGTGTATAGAAGCCTCGATAAAGGCGCACTTGACGGCTACAACCGCTTCCGCATAGAAGACAAAGACAACTACTACTACAAACGCGTCTATTTGGGCTGTGCACGCGCAATCGACTTCCTCGCAGAACTCGATTGCGTTGATACCGAACGCATTGCAGTATGCGGAGGCAGTCAGGGCGGAGCTTTGTCTTTTACGACGGCTGCTCTCAATCCGAAAGTTAAATGCCTGTACGCCAACTATCCTGCACTCTGCGACCTGACCGGTTACCTTCACAACAGAGGTGGAGGTTGGCCCCACATCTTCAATCGTAGCGGCGACGAAAACCTCAACAAAGAGAAGGTTATCGAGTGTCTCGGATATTACGATATCGTAAATTTTGCCCGCAAGGTCAAGGTCCCCGTAAAGATGGCTTTCGGTTATAATGACACAACTTGCTGTCCTACCTCGATATTTTCGGCGATAAATGTCATCACAGCTCCAAAGGAGTTGTTGATATACAACGAAATAGGGCACTATACCTACACCGAATTGGAACGTGACCACGGTACTTGGATATTGGAGATGTTGAAATAGCCATCCACCGACAAATAAACCATTCGTACGACTGCTTTGACCATCAGGTTTGAGCAGTCGTTCTTTTTCATAGAAAAAACTTTTGTTGCAGTTTTTGTTTTTACCCATTTTTATGTATTTTTGCCGCCTGAAAACAGAAACTAATCTATTACCTTTTCTCTTTGAGAAAGGGCTTATTTTATTAAAATGCGAAGAAATACTCTACGTTTTTTATTAGTCACACTGCTGATTGTCACGCCATTATCACTATTGGCTCAATCCGTACAGAAGGTAACCGTAAGCGGTATTGTAACATCCGCCGAAGACAAACAGCCTCTTATCGGCGTCACGGTCGTAACCGATACGATGCAGGGCGTGAGCACCCTGCTCGACGGAACCTACACCATCAAAGCCAATGCCGGTCAGACACTCTCGTTTTCGTTTATCGGCTACAAAACCATCGATTGGCAGGTGCCGGCAGGCAAACCCGAAGTGACATTCAATGTCGAGATGCACTCCGACACCGAAGTTCTCGACGATGTGGTTGTCGTAGCATACGGCGTTCGCAAGAAGGGCACTGTGGCAGGTTCGGTATCGTCAATAAAGGCAGAGAAAATTGAGACTACCCCCACCGCCGCATTCGACCAAGCATTGCAGGGTCAGGTCCCGGGACTCACGGTACTCTCCTCGACGGGAGAACCGAGCGCATCGGCAACAATGACTATCCGAGGAACAAACTCCATCAATTCCGGCACGGCACCCCTTTATATCCTTGACGGAATGCCCATATCGAGCAGCGATTTCAACACCATAAATCCCGCCGACATCGAATCCATCTCGGTTTTGAAGGATGCCTCCTCGACCTCGATTTACGGAGCGCGCGCGGCGAACGGAGTAATCGTCATCACAACCAAGCGTGGCCGTATCGCCGACCGACCCAACATCGAATATCGTATGCAGCTCGGCTTCTCGCAAATAGATTACAGCAAGTGGGATTTGATGAATACCGCCGAGCGTATCCAATACGAAAAGGAGATCGGACTTACAGACGGGCAGAATTACGATGTGCTGCGCAAAACCAACACAAATTGGGCAAAAGAGGTCTTCAACAATGCCGCTCTGTTGCAGAGTTACGAACTCTCGGTGTCGGGTGCCGATGAAAAGACCAACTACTACGTTTCAGGTGGATACTACGACCAAGAGGGAACGGCTCCGAGTTCGAAGTTCGAACGCATATCACTACGTGCCAACTTCGAACGTCGTGCTGCCAAGTGGCTTAAAATCGGCACAAACAATATGCTGAACTATCAGAATATTCAGCAGGCTGACGAAGGCTCGTATAATCTGGTTACTCCGATTTCGGCAGCGAGATTTATGATGCCATACATCAGTCCCTATAAGGCTGACGGTTCGCTTGCATCGATAAATGACGGCTCGTGGAAAGGTACGGGCCAGAACCCTCTCGAATGGATTAAGAACAACCCTGTGAAGTACAAAAAGTACAAACTCGTATCGCAGATATTCGCCGAGGCGTATCCCATCAAGGGACTTACACTGCGCTCACAGTTTGGAGTGGATTATGCCCATACAACAGGTTTTGGCAAATCCTATCCGAGTTATGCCCCAAATCAGGGAGAGGGCTCCGCATCGCGCAGTTCGACCGACTCTTACACGCTCAACATTACCAATACGATAACCTACAATTGGGAGCTCGACGACAAGAGCAAATTCACGTTCCTCGCAGGTCAGGAGGGCGTAGATTATCACTACGAGGCGTTCAGCCTGCTTGCTCGCGGACAAAACAACGACCGCCTGACGAATATCTCGACAGGAACAAGGGTCACATCGTGGGATGACACTACCGATTCGGACTACGGCTTTGTTTCGTTCTTCGGACGTGTCAATTACGACTTCGACAACCGATACTTCGTCGAGGCGACGGCACGTGCTGACGGCTCGTCACGATTCGGAGCATCGCGTCGCTGGGCAGGTTTCTGGTCATTGGGCTTTATGTGGAATATGCGTAACGAGAAGTTTATGGATTCGGCATCGCGCTGGCTGACAAACGCTCAAATTGCACTCTCGACGGGTACCTCCGGAAACTCCTCAATACCCAACTACGAACATCTTGCGCTCGTTGGCGGAGGACTCGACTATGTTGGCAATGCAGGTATCGGATTGCTGCAACCCGGCAACGAAAATCTCGGTTGGGAGAAACCTTGGACTTCGAACCTCGCCTTCCACCTCGGATTCTGGAACCGACTCAACGTCGATTTGGAGTTCTACTACAAGCAGACCTCCGATATGTTGATGCAGGTGCCCGAATCTTACGCATCATCAGGCTACGGTTACTATTGGGACAATGTGGGCAAGATGGTTAATAAGGGTATTGAGCTCAACCTTACGGGAACACTACTCGCTGTGAAAGATTTTATCTGGACTGCCAATGCCAACATCTCGTATAACCACAATCGCATCACCGAGCTATACAACGGCGTGCAAGAGTACGAACTTGCAAACACAAACACAAAACTCGTTGTAGGACACCCGCTTGGAGAGTTTTATATCAACCGATATGCAGGTGTAAATCCCGCGAACGGAGATGCTCTTTGGTACGACAAGAACGGCAATCTGACTACCGAGTTACGCGACGAAGACAAGGTTCTTATCGGCAAGAGCTATCACGCTCCGTGGCAGGGAGGCTTTGGCACGCAACTCGCGTGGAAAGGGCTCTCACTGTCGGTGCAGTTTAGTTGGGTTGGCGACCGTTGGATGATTAACAACGACCGCTACTTCGACGAGTCGAACGGCCGTTTTGCTTCATTCAACCAATCGCGTCGTCTGCTCGACCGATGGAAGAAGCCGGGAGATGTCACGGACATCCCGCGTCACGGCGTCTATACCGAGTTCGACAGCCGTCTTTTGGAGGATGCGTCATTCCTCCGACTGAAAAACGTAATGTTATCCTACTCGCTGCCGAAGGATTTGCTGCGCAAAAGCCGTGTATTCCAAGGCATCCGCATCTATGCGCAGGCGCAGAATCCTTTTACCTTTACCAAATTCTCGGGTCTTGACCCCGAAGGCACATCGAATATCTACGCAGCGCAGTATCCTATGGCTCGCCAATTCACTTTCGGTCTTGATTTAACATTCTAACGGCTATGAGAAGATTTTTCAACAATATAAAGATTTTTGCAACGATTATAGCGGCGACAACTACGCTGCTGGCAACGTCGTGTCTCGAAAAGGAGCCCGGCTCGGCAATCGGCGACAGAGAGGCAATCAAGACCTTCGATGACGTAAAGCAACTGCGTGTCGGTATATATGCAATGCTCAAAAGCAGCGCTCTTTACAGCGGTTATCTTACCCTGCTACCCGACTTGCAGTGCGATTTGGTCTATGCAGTCGAGGGTTTCTCGAACAATTTCGGCAATATCTGGCAATGGGACATTCGCCCCACCAACAGCGAAGTCGAGGCTGTTTATGCCACATTGTACAGTGTCATCAGCAACTGCAACTACTTCCTCGATACGATTGACGGAGTGGTTGCCAGCGAGGTTGATGACGACAATATCGATGCTATGGAGCAATATACGGGCGAAATTTACGCCATCCGTGCCCTCGCCTATTCGGAGTTGGTTAAGTGCTTCTGCAAAGCCTACGACCCAAACACCGCAACAACAGAGAAGGGTGTCGTTCTGCGCTCGTCATTCTTTGAGAAGGAGCCGATTGTACGTGCAACACTCTTCGACTCTTATGAGTTTATACTGAAAGACCTCGACGAGGCCGAAAAGCGTCTTGACATCGAAAATGATGCACATAGCAGTGTCGGCATCACGTTGGCAATGGCTTATGCGCTGCACGCTCGCGTTGCTCTCAATATGCAGGATTGGGACGCCGCCATCGACTACTCGTCACGTCTTATCGACCATCCCGACAAAGTATTCTCGTTGGCAAGTGCATCGAGCGTTTATGACTATTCGACCGGACAGACCTTTTTTGACTATATGTGGTCGAACGATGCCGCATACGAAATCATTTGGCGCATCGGTTTTACCGAAACCTCTTACGGAGGGGCGTTAGGGTCGATTTTCCTAAATTATACGACCGACTACTACAACTACTACCCCGACTATGTTCCGGCAGAGTGGGTGCTGAATCTCTACGATCGTAATGATGGTCGTTACAACGCCTATTTCTACAACCTGACCACAGGTTATAATCACGGTTTGCAATGGCCGCTGCTCGTGAAGTATTTCGGAAACGAGAGTTTTATCAACACTTCGTTGATTTATCACGTCGTGATGCCCAAGCCTTTCCGCCTTGCCGAGCAGTATCTGATTCGCGCCGAGGCATACTGCCGTTGCGACGAGCAGAACTTCTCGTTGGCCGCAAAGGACCTGACCACCCTGCGACAGGCTCGCTACACCTCGGGAGGAAACATCAACATCACGAAGGACAACTTTATTCAGCAGATTTCTGACGAGCGTGTTCGCGAACTCTATATGGAGGGCTTCCGTCTGAACGACCTGAAACGCTGGGGCAACCTCTACAACGATGGCAAGGGCTTCAAGCGTACCCCTCAAACCTCTTCTCTTGCCGAGGGAAGTTCGCTCGAAATTAAAGCCGACAATCCGCTCTTCGTTTGGCCCATCCCGCAGCACGAGATTGAGGCTCCCGGGTCGCAAATCGAGCCTAACGACAGTAACTTGAACAACTAATGCAGAGAATCAAACTATATATGAAACAGATTTACAGTACTCTGATTGCAGTGGCTCTCGTCGCGGGACTCTCCTCCTGCCACGAGCAATACACTACCTATTCCGACAGGGAGTATGTGATGTTTGCCGACTCGATATCCGAAAATATTGTACTCGAAGGTCAGGAGTATTTCAGTGTAGCTGTCGCATCGACCGTTGCTCGCGATTACGACCGCACCTTTGGCGTCGAGATTATAGACGAGGGAAGCAACGCCATCGAGGGTGTCCACTATCGACTTCTGTCGAACAGCATTACCATCCCCGCTGGTAAACTTGCTGCCGAAGTCCGCATCCACGGCTACTACGACAATATCGAGGCTGCCGATTCACTCGGTTTTGGGCTACGATTGGTAATGCCGGAGGCGCTCAAATTCGACAATCTTTACAATAATAGCGACCAGACAAAGGTTGTGATGGCGAAGGTCTGCCCCTTCTCGATTGACAACTTTACGGGATGGTGCGTCGTGACATCAATGATGTTGTACGAGTTCGGTGGCCCCAGCGCCACATATCAGCGCCTGGTAAAATGCGAGCGTTCGTCCGAGCCAAACACCATCGTCATCCGCAACTTCCTCTATGAAGGCTATGACGTAAAGTTGCGTTTCAACGACAACGACCCCGCAAAGCCTTTGTTAGAGATGGACAATGACCAGATTTTGAGCGACGAAGCATCTGTCTTCGGTCAAATTCTCGGCGACGACCACATTTTGTGTGGAGAGAGCCCCTATCACGATTCATACTACAACTCGTGTCTGCGATTTGCGACACTCTGGCTGAATGTATATGTCTATGACCTCGGCAACCCTATTGGCACGGTCGGACAATTTTACAATATCCTGGAATGGGTCAGCGACGAGGAGGCAGAGCGATTACAACGCGAAGAGGGAATGTAGGGAGAATTCAAAATTCAAATAAAAACACAATTATAATAGTTGATTTATGAGAAGATTTTTTACAAAATTGGCAGGATGTACTGCCGTGGCATTGACACTCTTTGCTGCATCGTGTACTCCTGATGGTCCGGAGGTTGTAACTCCTAATTTCCCCGCACCGGTAACCGAAGAGGTTGTTGCGGGCGAAATTTACACTCTTACCATTGAGCCCAATCAGGCTTGGACAATCTCGATTCCGGAAGATGCTATTTACTTTACCATTCTCGACAACGAAAACGAAGTCTATTCGATTAGTGGAGAGAAAGGCACTCACGAGATTTCGTTCAAAGTTGCGGATATTCGCGACTACGACAACAGCCACTCTTGCGACGTTACGATGACTATGGGCAAGAGCGAGCAGGTTATTGCGACTCTGAACCTCGGCAAATTGATTCGCTCAATCGAAATCTATGACATCAAGCTCGAAAACAACGAGTGGATTTATGGCGAAGAGACGCAGTATGAGTACGAAAGCGAGCCGATTGGCGAGGATGGCGTTACCCTCACTTGGCGCGAAAACAACCTTGCAATGTTCTCGCATCGCGTAAAAATCGTTTCCAACTTCAATTGGAAGATTGACGGCACACCCGAATGGATTCAGGCAATCAGCAATAACACCGACGATGTAACCGAACTCTGGATTAAGGGCAATGCCACAAAATATCCTCTTGAAGATTCGAGCGCAACCCTCTCATTCCTCGATGCGGACGACAGCAGCGTCGAGGTTGTGGCGACACTGAAAGTGCAAATTGCATCAATGACGTCGATATACGAGTTCAGCAACTTCGACGAGAGCTACAAGTTCAACTACAAAGGCGAGGTTTATAGCGAATTAAGTTCATCGTACTACGAGGGCAATGCCGATGGAGAAGTCTATTCGACAAACGAGGAGCTCTATGCCTATACGCTCTCGTTTGAGACTATGAACGGTATGACCTTCCCCACCTTTGGTCACGATTGGATTAGCACCGAGATTTCGGAGTGGGACACCCAAGACGAAGAGTTAATCCAATCTCGCAACGTCAGCATCAGTGTTGGCACAAACGAAGGTGCCGACCGCGAAGCCATCGTCCTCATCATCCCCAAATCGGTGGCAGACACATTCGATGACATCAATGAGCCGTACGAGGTTCTTGAAATGGCAGAGGGCGGAATGGGCGCATCGGGCGAATTGGTCGAAGAGTACAAGAAGTACGTCGTGACCACCATTAAGCAGACGGCTCACCCCGGACCGGTTTCGCTGACTACCGAGCTGAACACAATATTGATGACCAAAGTCGATATGAACGGCAACCACGATATCGTTTATGACTACGAGACGGCTCAACACGGATATGAGTTGCTCTACACCTCGGAATACGATAGCGATGATGCAATGTTCGCATTCGACGTTGCCAATTACACATATACGTCTATCGAGTACTCTTATTACGATGGCAGCAACCTTGTTCCGATGAGCAGCGACGAGTCGTGGATTAAGATCAACACTTTCGGTAGCGCTGGTGGTTTCAGACTTCGAATGGAGCCCACTGCAACGTCTAACAAACACTACAAGACCGAAGGTTACTACAATGGAGCATACTCCGGATATGCAGTTTTCAAGAATAAAGAGGAGGTAGTTGCCGTTATCAATTGCCTCTACAATGAGGGATACAGTCTGAATGGCGAGGGCGACGGCAATTCGTCGGTTGCGTTTAGTTATCCTGACTATGCCACTTCAATCGACAACTCGTCGCTCGTACAGCTCACTTCGGGCAGCCACTACGAGACCGTTATCGGCGACTACGGCGAGATTCCGGTTTGGCACCTGACCTACACCAAGACTTCGGCAACGATGTCGGCAATAACGGGTATTGACGGCACGTGGAGTTTTGTATATCTCAACGAAGATGACCGAGAGTGGCTCTCGTTCGAACCCGGAGATATGGCGACAGTCTCTATGGCGGAAAGCGGTAACGGCAAGACCGGAATACTTATCTTCCGTAACGAATTGATGGTACCCCAGATGGCTCTGGTTTGCACGCTCAACATCGCGCAATAAGAGTTTGAATTCGATTTATAAACCACAATGCCTCGCTCTGCGGGGCGAGGCATTGTTTTCAACACCCATTTTGGGCGACAACGACCAATAAGGCACAAAGCCGAGGTCACTACTAAACAGAGCAGTTTTAAGAAGATGAAACTAAACTACTACAAATTTATCGTATGCGCAATTTCTGCGGCAATCTCGCTCCTCGCAACAGGTTGCGGTAAGGAGGATATCGACAATCGCGAGCAGGGTTACGGATACGTTCAATTCAAGTTGTACAAGCAGGCATCTTATGATGCAGGCGACGGTGCCGGGCAAAACGCAACACGCGCCATTGTTTCGCGTTTGGATTATCTCTCCGATGCGTGTAAGGTCAAGGTTACGCTCTCCTACAACTCGACGACCATCTCACAGACGCTGACGCTCCAAAACGCCGATGCCGAGAGTGCCGAATACGGATTGCGCAGCGCTACGCTCAAATTATTGGTCGGCACATACAAAATACTTAATTTTCGCCTCTATGATGCTAACGACGAAGAGTTGTACATCGGCTCTGTCGGTGCAAGCAACAGTTTCGATATCACAGAGGGCGGACTGCTCGTTCGCGACCTCACGGTCAATGTCGTACCTCGCGGAAAGGTACAATTCTCGCTCAAAAAGGATATGTCGGCATTTATCGACAAACCAACCCAAAAGAGCGTTGAACGCCAATATACATTCGACGAGATTAAATTCGTAAATATTACGGTTGCCGAGGTTATGCCGTCGGGAAGTACCACAAACCCCACCCGATTCGAACGACTGCCGGCAAAGTTCTCGCTCCATTTCGATGAAGATGACGAGCAGAGTAGCGAAGAGGGTTATCAGACCTCATCGATTCTCTGCGACTCAATTCTCTCGCTTCCGGCAGGAAACTACCGCATTATTCGTTATGAGACCCTCGACGAGCGCAAGGTTCTGCTCGAAGATTGCGCATCTCCCAAACAGTGCGATTTCACAATTACCGACAACAAGAAGAGCGACGTTTCGGTCCCCGTTACGCTGTACGAAGCAGATGAGTATATCCGCGACTATTATGCTCTTTACAATATTTGGGAGAGCCTGAATGGCAGCAGTTGGTACTATATCGGCGAGAATTTCGCTCGTGGTACGAATTGGGACTTTAACAAGGATGTTGATTTGTGGGGCAATCAGCCCGGCGTGGAGCTCCACTCAAACGGTCGCGTAGCACGCATCGACATCAGCAACTTCGGTTTCAGCGGTCCTCTATCGCCTGCAATCGGACAACTATCCGAGCTTATAGAACTCTACCTCGGCACTCACAACGACTCCAATCTTTACGGTTACGATCCGACCCTCGATACGTCGGTGTCGTTACTTGAACGTAATCGCAACAGATTCGACAACCACAAGACTCTGCTGGCAAAGATTCACACTGCAAGCCAGATGTCGGAGCCTTGCGCTCGCGCGCTCGAAGAGAATCATATAAACATTCCCGCGACAGCGCTCTACGAGACTATGAAAGAGGGCGAAATCTTCGACTTGAAGAGTGGCGCGCAGCGCGAAATTGTTAAGCACGACACTAATCACGGCACGATATGTAACGGTCTGACCTCCCTTCCTGCCGAGATTAAAAATCTCAAAAAACTCGAATACCTCTATATCGCCAATAGCGAAATCACATCGCTGCCCGACGAATTGGAGGAACTCGAATCGTGTACCGATATCGAGATTTACAACTGTCCAAATCTCACAGAGTTCCCCGATGCCATTACGCGAATGCCGTCACTCATCTCACTCAACATCTCCAACAATAAGCAGTGGAGCGCAGATGACCTGCTCGCAGGTTTCAGGGCTTTGGCAACAGGTCCGTCGGCAGAGAAGATTCAGATTCTTTACGCTCGCGAGAATAACTTGGAGGTAATGCCCAAGGAGTTCCGCAATATGAAGAAGATTGGCTTGCTCGACCTCGCGTACAACAAAATAGCTCTTATCGAGGCTCCGATGGGTAAGGAGTTTGCTCCGGTTCAGTTGTATCTCGACAATAATCAGCTGACAGAGATACCTCACGACACGGATGTTTTCTGTGGCATAGACGACATCGAGACCTTATCAATTAAGTACAACAAACTGACACAATTCCCCAACATCTTCTCGGCGAACAGTACTTTCACAATCAAGTCGGTCGATTTTTCGGGAAACGACATCCGCTCGTTTGAGGGAGAAAACGAGACCGACGAGGCAAAGAAATTCAAGGGAATCAAGGTCGAGACGCTGAC
Source organism: uncultured Alistipes sp. (assembly GCA_964536825.1). Lineage (GTDB taxonomy): Bacteria > Bacteroidota > Bacteroidia > Bacteroidales > Rikenellaceae > Alistipes. The sequence continues at coordinate 22,836 of CAZIAS010000010.1, forward strand.
CCTCTCGCAAAACTACAATATGGGGAAATATCCGCTGGCTCTGGCAAAGAGCAACTCGCTTGTTTCGTACATCATTCTGCGAGCTTGCGGTATTACCGAGATTCCGAAGGGTTCTTTTACTTACAAGTACTCGAACGACTTGGTGTCGCTCGACCTCTCGTACAACCAACTGTCGGAGCTCCCCTTCGAAATGCACGCAGGCAATCTACCCTATCTCTATGGCGTCGATTTGTCGTTCAACCGTTTCGACAAATTCCCCTATGAGCCGCTCGATTGTTCGGGCCTTACGGTATTGGCAGTTCGTTCGCAGCGCAGAGCCGACGGCAGCCGATGCCTGGATGAGTGGCCGTCACAGGTCTTCAATCATCGAGGTCTGCGCGGATTATATCTCGGTTCGAACGATTTGCAAAAGGTAACCGAGACTATCTCGCCGCTTATCTACTACCTCGATATCAGCGATAACCCGAACATCATTTTTGATGCTCAAAACATCTGCAATGCGTGGTTGAACGGAAGTTATATTTTGATTTACGATAAATCGCAAAACATCATAAATTGCGACTATATGTTGGAGTAACCTTCGGATAGAATTATGAAGAGTAAAGTTATATACATCGCTATTCTGACACTTGCAACTCTTGCCTCCTGCACAAAGGACAATGTTGTCGAGTTCGGAACCAATCGGCACAAAATCGAAGTTGGCGCCATTGGAGGTAAAGAGATTGTACGCGTAGCATCGGACGACGAGTGGATTGCCTCGACCGATAAACCTTGGATTACGGTCTCGCCCGCGAACGGCAGAGGTTCTACGCCCTGTACCTTTATTATCGACTCGGCATTGACTACGGAGCCTCGTAGCGGAGTTGTGCGCATACAGAATGTGACAACAAAGAGATATACCGACATCTCTGTGTCACAGGAGGGATTCCCCTATGCCATCGAGATTGACAACAACTCGATAGATATCGCAAATTTCGACAACTACGATAAGCGTTGGTTCGACGTCAAGGTACGCTCGAATGTGGATTTCAGCGTCAATATTCCGGTTAATGCGAGTTGGCTTAAATGCGAGAAGTACTCCATAAACCTCAATCGAGGAGTCCGTCCGCGCGAGGTCACCTTGCGCTTTAAGTGGGATATCAATACATCGCCGCGCGAACGCTTGGCAGAGGTCGTTCTCAAACCGCGAGATACGGGCATCGAACTTTCGCAGCAAGACAACCTGAACGTCTTGCAGAAGGCCGCCGAACCGATAAAAGAGAATAGTCGTCAAGGCGATTCGGTAGCGCTCCTATGTATCGCTCGTTCGCTCAATACGCTGACCAGCTGGGACACCTCCGAGAGTATGGATATGTGGAACAACGTCACTCTTTGGAAGGAGGGAATGGAAGGTTTCTCCGAGGAGAAGAGAGGTCGTGTCCGCTCTGCAAGTTTTATGCTCTTCTATTCGAAGGAGTCGTTACCTTTCGAGGTTCGCTACCTGACCGCAGCCGAGGAGTTATCGTTCTTTGGCAACGCCAACACCTTCCTGTTGAGTCTTTCGGTCGGCGACGACATCTCGGCTCTGACACAACTCAAACGATTGACAATCGGGGCCTACGGATTAACCGAGCTGCCACAGAGTCTTACGCGATTGGAGAATCTCGAATATCTCAATATCGGCTCCAACAACTTTATGTCGATTCCCGAGATTCTGACACAGGATAATTTCCCCAACCTGCGTACGCTCATTATGAATGCCAATCAACGTCACTCGATTTACGATTTGAGCAACACCATCAAGAGTGATATCGGAGGATTTATCGACGAGAAGGAGTTCCCGAAGGATTTATTGAAATGGAACAAACTCGACACTCTCGTACTTTCGGTAAATTACCTGCACGGCTCGCTACCCGATTTTCTGGATGACGATGAAGTTCCTGTATGGAGTCGCGAAGAGGTCGAAGCTGTCGATTCGCTGCCCGATATTCTTATAGGCAAGAAGAAGGTGTTGCCGACGACCAAGATGTTTGCCGTGAATTACAATCGACTAACCGGCAGTCTGCCCGATTGGTTGCTGTACCATCCGGCACTCGACATCTGGCAACCTTATAGTTTCATATTCAATCAGGAGGGTCGTACCATCGACGGCACTCCGGCAGGATTCGATAATGAGCCGACCGGTATGGAGTATTATTACGAGCTCTACCCCACCAAAACCCAGGCTACGGGCGAGGACGAAGTGAGTGACCAAATAAAGTAAGCAGATATGAAGAGAGTATTTTTATATATGATGGTCTGCATTTCGATGATTGTGACAGCATCGTGTACGACCGAAACCAACGACCGACCCTCGATTAACAAGGGTGCGGATAATGAGACGTGCTACACCGAAGGCGAGTTGCTCGTGAAGTTCAGTTCGGACGTTGTCGATATACTCGAAAAGGCAGGGCTTACTCGCGGTGGCGAACTTACCCGCAGCGAATCTCCCTCGCTTAACGAAGTGTTGGATATTGTCGGAGGTTGCCATCTCGAACGACTCTTCCCGATTGATGAGGCAAACGAGGAGCGCACACGCACGAACGGTTTGCATCAATGGTTCGTGGTTCGATTCGACAAAGAACTATCAACGTCGGATGTTGCGGCACGCCTCGCAACGCTCGGCACCGTCCAGAAGGTCGATTTCAACCGCACAATCAAGCGTGCATATAACGGCAAGGCGACACCCCTGTCGGTCGAGAAGTTGCAGGCTCTGACCTCCGCAACGAGAGTTGCCGAAGGCGACCCGTTACTCTCGGAGCAGTGGAACCTTATTAACCACGGCGACAAGTTTAATGAGGGCGAGGTCAAGAAATCCGTCAAGGGTGCCGATGTCGGTTGCGAAGAGGCTTGGAACTACTCTCGTGGCGATGAGTCGGTAATTGTCGCAGTCTTGGACGAGGGTATCTTCGTTGAGCATCCCGACCTGCAACAAAATATCTGGGTCAATAGCGACGAGTTGCCTCGCACGCTCGACAAAGACAACGATGGCAACGGCTACAAGGGCGATATCAATGGTTATAATTTTGTTCTCGATACGGGTGTAATCACGTGGGATAATGTGCTGGATTCGGGTCACGGAACGCACGTTGCTGGTGTTATTTCGGCATTAAACAACAATGGCGAGGGCGTCAGTTCAATCGCCGGTGGAGACGGAGAACGTGGCGGAGTGAAGATTATGGTCTGCCAGATATTTTCAGGTAACGTCGCCACAAGCCTGCTTGCAACCGTTCGCGCCATAAAGTATGCGGCAGACAACGGAGCCGTTGTACTGCAATGCAGTTGGGGTTATGTTTCGCCTGTGGCAAATATGTACGATTGGGGAGAGAGAGGCTTCGCAACCGAAGAGGAGTGGATGGCAGGCTCTCCTCTCGAAAAGGATGCTCTCGACTATTTTATCCATAATGCAGGTTCGCCCAACGGGACCATTGAGGGTGGTATCGCGATATTTGCAGGAGGTAATGAGAGTGCTGCGGCTGCGGGATTCCCCGGTGCCACCGAGGGACACGTTTCGGTTGCCGCTACCGCTGCCGATTTTACGCCGGCTGTCTATACGAACTACGGACCCGGAACAACAATCTCGGCTCCCGGAGGCGACCAGGATTACTATTATGAGTATGTCGATGCGACGCACAAATACGGCGAGGTAGGCTGTATTCTATCGACAGTTCCTTTCCATATCAGCGAGAGTGGATATGCCTATATGGAGGGTACTTCGATGGCGTGTCCCCACGTTTCGGGCGTTGCAGCATTGGCTATTTCGTATGCGGCGCAACTACGTCGCCACCTGACAGCGGATGAACTCTTTACGCTGCTGCACGAAACAACCACGCCGATTGACCAATATATGAAAGGCTATAAAAAGTACTACCGCTATGTTGCCGATATCGGAGCCATCCAGCCTATGATGATGTCTATCGGCAGTTACAAGGGCAAGATGGGAAGCGGCCAAGTCAATGCAGGGGCTCTGCTGGCCAAGATTGCGGGCGCAGGATGCAAGATGCATTTCCCGAACATCTCGATTGCCGTCGAAGGCTCGGTTACAACAGCTCCGGCTCAATATTTTGATAATGGCGAGAATCTTTCGTACTCCGTTGTCATTACCGACAATAGCATCGCCTCGTACAGCATCGAAGAGGACAAAGTGATATTCTCCGGATTGAAGGCAGGTACGACAAGTGCAAAAATTAAGGCAGTGGATGGTTCCGACAATGTTGTCGAGGAGCAATCATTCAATATTACGGTGCGTACCGTGTCGAGCGATAACGGTTGGTTATAATTGTGCGTAATGAGGATTTCGAGGGCTATATTTTCGATTTTGATAGCAACGGCGATATTCGGCTCCACCGTTGCGCAAATTCGCATAATTCCACGCGAAAAACGCGACAGCGTGGCAAATCCCGCAAACCTCAACAGTCGTGAAATGGTATTTGCCGAAGGACGACATCTCGATTTTGGTACAATGGCAGAGGACGGCGGAGTTGTTACGAAGAGAGTTGCGTGGCAGAACTGCGGTAACGAGCCGATGGTCATCACGCGTATAACGACAAGTTGTGGATGTGTGGTATGCGACTACGAGCGCAAACCTGTCGAGAATGGGGCGCATAGTGAGATATCCATATCTTACAATCCCGCAAAACATCCGGGAGTGATGCGCCATCGAGTTTTTGTCTATACCAATCGTTCGGCGGAGGTTCCGACAACGATAATTGATATCGAAGGTCGGGTGACGGCATCTGCCAACCGCAGGGGCGACTACCCTCACGCCGTCGGCTCGCTACTACTGCGCAATCGAGAGATTCGGTTCGATCCGACAGACGAGAGACCGCAGTCTATCCGCATCGCCTGTATGAACGCAGGGAAGAGTGTTCTAACGCCGCGTAAAGACCCGTTGTTATCATCGGAGGAGTTGTCGCTCGAATGCAGACCCGAATCGCTGCAAGCGGGCGAGGAGGGCTTTCTCGTGATTCGCTATACCCCTTCGGGCAAAAAACAGGGAGCTCGCCCGATACTCTTTATCGAAAATCGAAACATCGCTCCTCGTGACCGAGAAATAAAAATTATAACCGACGCAAGATAGTTGAAACAAAGAAGACAAAATATATGAAGAATTTTCTCAAATTGGCATTTGCAACAGCAGTATCACTCACAGTAATCTCCTGTGGCGACAAAATTGAGACCGTAGAGTATCTCGATGTTACACCCAATAATATTTCGGGCAGTTGGCGATTGGAGAGCAGTTGTGGCGAGCCTCTTGCCGAGGGTTGCTACGTCTATCTCGATTTCGACCGCAAAGAGCGTTCCGTCGAGATTTTTCAGAATACAGACTCTTTTACAACCCGATACATTACGGGGCGTTACTTTATCTACACCGATGACGAGGCGGGTGCCGTTATTCGCGGAGATTACGACTACGGAAACGGAGCGTGGAGTCATCGCTACATCGTGAGCGACCTGACTCGCAATCGTATGGTCTGGACAGCCCTCGACGACAGCAACTATGTCGATATATATGTTCGATGTGAGATTCCTGCCGATATTCGCGCAGCGGCTCCCGAAGAGGAGTAATCCTCAAAAACGGCAATAACGAAAGACTAAAACTCGCAAGGAGCGCAGAACTCAACCCTCTCGCCCGACTGCGGATGTATAAATGCTATTTGTGAAGCGTGCAGACATAGACGTTCTGCACGTTTTCCGTATAGCGTATCGCCGACAATCGGCGTATTCAACCCCTCGGCGTGCGCGGCGTGCAGACGCAGTTGGTGCGTACGACCCGTAATCGGATGAAACTCGACGAGAGTTTGCTCCCCTCGGCGCTCCAAAACACGATACTCCGTAACAGCACGTTTACCGCCATCGAAATCAATCCTTTGACGGGGTCTGTTTTCATAATCGGCAGATATGGGAAGTTCAATGCTACCCGCCTCGGATGCCGGCACTCCTTCGAGAAGGGCGAGGTAGCGTTTTTCGATAGTGCGGGCATTGAATTGCGCCTGCAAAGCACGATACGCATCGAGCGATTTGGCAATCACAAGCAGACCCGATGTTGCCATATCGAGGCGATGAACGACCATAACCCTCTCGGCTTCCGCAAAACGACCGCGCGCCCACGAGGCGACCGATATCTTCTCGCTACGACCATCAACCGAGAGCATCCTCGCAGGTTTCGACACTACGGCAAGAGTCTCGTCGTCGTAAATCAAAGTCGGCTCGGCGGTTATCGGCACCCTGCCTTTTTCGATATCAAGCCCCTGCAACATAAAGCCCAGAATCGGACCGCACTTACCTTGACACGATGGGTAGAACTTCCCTGCCCGACGCACCTCTCCGCGAGGCGAACTGCCCTGCCAGAACTCTGCCATAGCGAGCGGTTGCAACTCGTTTTGATAGGCGTACTGCAACAATTTCGGAGCGGCACACTCTCCGGCTCCTGCCGGAGGTACTCGCTGTGGTGTCGGGGCGAATATTTCGCACAGATTGCGACTCTCGCCACGGGCATTCAGCATCTTGAACTGCTCGAATATCCACATCTGCAACTCCTCGGAACGGCGTTTGCGTTCGGAGCGCAGGGCCGTAATTTCGCTTTGGGCAACATCGTATTCCGCACGCAGCGCATCTATCTCATCTCGAAGGCGACGTTTCAGACGAACAAACTCGGCCTTTCGGAATTGACTCTCACGAACGAGAGCCTCCAAACGCGATGGGTCGGTCGTGATACTTCGCTCGGCATCGCGCCGTCTTTTTTGCTCTTCGAGACCGCGCTTTGCCAAAGCTATCTCCCGCTGCGCTCGCTCTTCGCACTCGGCGATACGTTGTTTTATCGACGTCAGCTCCTCTTCGCTTTCGATAGTGGCTATGCGACGGTTTATCTCCGAAATCTCGAATTCGCCACGACGGAAGCGGTCATCAGGTTGCAACATATCGTATATAGGAGGAACAAAACCGTTGTGTTGATTCGTTCCTGCAAGATTCCCCGAAAATGCAGCAAGATAGCCCACCTCGCCGGAGACTTTACGAACGACAAGAACGCCGAACATTTTACCCTCGGCAATCTCGTCACTCCACTCGACGCGGGATTTCAACTCCTCACATAATTCAACAGCCGCACGACGACAAAGCGGGTGCGGCTCATAATCGAAGGGGTTGTTCATCTGCTCGGGCAGACTCTCCCTCTCGGTAAGGTGTAAAGTATGAAATATCTCCAAAAAAGACATTTTTCGGGGGGGGGGAGATTTCCTACTGTAATTAAATCTCGCCTGTCGGTTTAACCTCGACGTCGAGACTCTTGGGAGCAGGTGCCGACAGAGATGGTTGCAGTTGCTCCAAAGGTCGCGAATAGATAATGCTATCGACTATGTATTTGGTAAATCCTCTCCACGGCAGCACCCCGAAGTACTCTTTATAGTGGAGTTCAACGATATTTCCACCTTGCAACATCAATTCGCGGGCAACACGCTCGTTTGCCACCGAAAATTCAAATTCGTATGATTGGATAGAGCCGGCAGTCTTTGAGCGAAGACCCGACTGTATAAGTTTTCCTTCGTAAGTCTTGAAGAATACGCCCTTATAGACCACATAATTCAACTCTCCGCTCTTAACACCTTCGCCAAAGACGAAACAAAAACGGAAATAGAAAAACAGCGCACCGCCCACAAGCAGAACCAGCGCCAAAACGCCCCATAATTTTTTCATAACTCTCAATGATTTTAGTTTCTCTATGCAAAGATAGGAATCAAATCGGTAATTAAAAATGGTCTATTGATATTTTTCTTCAAAAACGGGTCGAAGGCAGGGCCGAGACACCTAAAAAACAGCTATTTTCAATCTTTTTTAGCGATTTTATGCATTTTTCTGCCGAAAAATTTGCAGGGGGGGGGAAATCTGTATATTTGTAGCCGGAAGCCCCTTATTTGGAGTTAGTTAGACACTTTTTTATTAACCAAATTCATAATATTATGAAGAGAAAGCAACTTTTTGCGACGGCAAAAAGAGTTTTTGCCGTATTCGCAACCACCCTGCTTTTTGCGGGATGTGAAGGTTTATTCCCCGAGGGCGAAGGACCCGAAGGCGAACAGATTACTATTACCGCAACGACCGAGAATACGGTATCGCGTACCACTCTCAATGCCGCTGACGAAGTGGTATGGCAGAAAGATGAGTTTATTACACTATACGATATGGCGACAGGTATCGAAACCCAGAGCTTTCAAATCTCCGGAGGTATCGGCACCACTAGTGCAACATTTACCGGTCAGAAGCCGGCTTGGACAGGTTCTACGTGGGCGTATTACGGAGAGCCGGCCTACGGCGTGTACAATGCAAATGTTGGCGCAGTGCAGGCGTATGTCGATGGTAGTTTCGCGATAAATGCAAACCCGATGGCTGCCGTATGCGAGAACCTCGAAGATGGCATTCGATTCAAGAATTTGGCAGGTATTGTCGAGTTGCATATCAGCGGAACCCAGAACCTTGCGAGCATCGAGGTGTCGGCAAACGAATATCTCTCGGGATACTACGACCTCGACCAGACCACTCTCGAAAAGAGCAGCAGCCAATACGCTGTAAGCAATGGCGGTAACGTAACGCTTACCGACATCAACGTACAGCTCGATGAGCAGAACTCAAAATCGTTCAAGGTTGTCGTTATGCCCGGCACGTACACCGATTTTACCGTTAAGATGACCAACGTCGATGGTTCGGTTGTAACCAAGACTGCCGAGGAGGATATCATTGTCGAGCGTAGCAAGATTACTCCGGTTACGGGCCTTGTAGATAGCGCAGAGCCGGTAGAGATTCCCAAGTATGTAACTCTTTCGTTTGTCGAGGAGAATACCAATTGGCACCAAACCATAGTGAGAGCAGAGATGTCAAGCGAAGTTCAGGCATTTCTTTATATGTGGGGCACCGACGCCTTTATCGAAGAGTGGATGAGCGCTAATCAGGGTAAGACCATTGTAGATATGATGTCCACAAATGGTAGTATATACATCGAGAATCAAGATTTCCTTTATGCAGTAGAGACCGGAGTCCACTACAACTTCTACGCCGTAGGATTGGTTCAACAAGAAGGTGATGGCTATGCAATTGCCGGCGATGTTCATCATATCGACTACACCCCGAAGATTCCCTACCACGAGAACGCAACGATTTCGATTACGATTCCCGAGGCAACTCTTACCGAAAACTCGGCAGTTGCACAAATTACGCCATCGACTTCGTTCTCGAAGGTTTATGTCAGCCTCTACGGAGCGGCAGTTGATACAAACTACTCGGAAAATGTTATTTTCTATAATGTTGTAGTTGTAGATCCAAAAGCTCACGAGAATATCAGCGCTGCATTTGATGTAAATTTCGATTCTCTTTCGCCTGCAACAAATTACGTTGTTTATGCCGTAGGCGAGACTTCCGACGGTAAATATACCCACCTTGCAAAGCAGTTCTTCACAACCCCCGAACACGTTGCATCTGCGGTAACGGCTACGGCATCGATTATCGAGGTTAAGGATTGGACTGCAAAGTTCAACATCTCTCTCAACGGCGATGATGCTACTGGTTACAAATACGCCATATTCTTGAAGAGTACGGTTGATAACAACCCGACCGTCAATTGGGCTGACGAAGTGGCTTTGTATGAAACATTCCGCACAGACGCCGTGTTAGAATGTAGCGGTCTTACCGAATCTACGGAGTATGTTTTGGCGACCATCGCTTACGATTCAAACAACTCATACGGTGCTGTTTCGATGCTGAACTTCACAACCACCGCCCTTGTTCCCGACCCGAATGCCGTAGGATATAGCGATTGGCTTGGTCAGCTGCAATTCTACCACTATGTGAACTCTGGTGGTCAGAGTGTTGATGGTAGCAGCGGCCACACCATCACAATTACCGAGAAGGTTGCAGGTAAGCTCTACAATATCACGGGTCTGTTTGGCTACGGTGGCAATATTGGCGATACAGGAGATGATACTGTTGTGGCACGCTTCAATGGCGAAGGCAATCCCATTCAGGTTGATTGGGAATCGGGAGTTGCTGATGCCGGTAGTTGGGCAGAAAGCTACAATGTACATTGCTCGCTGATTCTCGGCAATAGTGTCTATTTACAAGGTCCCCAAATCTGGGCAAATGGAGATGGTACTTACGGAATCGGCCATACATCCGACATCGAAAATTCGGGATACACATTCGGTGCTTGGAATAAATCGAATGGTGAGTTCGCGGGTACACTGCCCGGTGCAATATTCTACGATGGTAAGATGCGAAGAGTTGAAGCTGCCGGTTCTTCCGCATCGACCGAGAAGTTCAACCGCGCAGAGGTTGTATCGCCCACCTGGAAATCGGTAAATCCACTCCAATTGAACAAAAACGGTTTCAAGGTAGTCGGCACAAAATTGCCCCATACGAGGTAAGAATATAACCCCTTAAAAATATTTTGACACCACCCGGCACTCGCATAGTGTCGGGTGGTTTTACTATCTATTTGGGGCAAATCGTCCCATAATGTGGCGAAATCCGCCACAAAAGGATAAATGATAACGCGGGGTTAGGGCTTTTTGATTACTTTTGCAGCGTGAATTTTCAGTAACGATTTATATGGAAAATGTTAAAATTGCACTACTCGTAAAGCAGGTCATCGACACACGACACGCAGAAGAGTATGCACCCGGTGCAGACGGGACAGTCGATCGTAACGCTCTGCCGGCAATTATCAATCCGGAGGATTTGAACGCCCTCGAACAGGCGTTAAGGGTAAAAGAGCAGCTTGGCAATGCCGAAATTATCGCTATATCTATGGGTCCGCAACGCGCTGCGGAGGCTCTCAAAGAGTGCATCTATCGCGGAGCAGACGACGCCGTGCTGGTTTCGGACCGCAGAGTTGCAGGGGCCGATACTCTCGCTACGTCGTATGCGTTGGCGCTTGCAATAAAAAAGGTTGGCGCAAAGCTCGTTTTCGCGGGTCGCCAGACAATTGATGGAGATACGGCACACGTCGGTCCGCAAGTAGCACAAGCACTCGGACTTCCGCAGGTAACCTACGCCGAGGAGGTGGTGGTCGAGAATGGAGAGTTGGTCATCAAACGTCGTTTGGACGACGGCTTTGAGGTGGTAAAATCTCCGATGCAGTGTGTTGTGACTGTTGGCAGTTCGGCTGCGAAGTGTCGTTTCTGCAATGCAAAGCGCATCTTGCGCCATCGCAAAGCCGAGATTTGCACGTGGTCGGCAGACGACCTTGGAGGAGATGTTCTTCGTTTCGGACTTGCCGGCTCGCCTACGCAGGTACTCTGCTCGGAACCCATCGTGACCGAGAGCAAAGGCGGTGTAACTTTAACCTCATCAAGCGAAGATATCGCGACATTAGTTGCCGAGCTTCGTGCAAACCACTCAATCGAATAAGCGTATGGGAAATATCATAATCTTTTGCGAAACCCGCAACGGTGCCTTGTGCGACGTAAGCCTCGAACTTGTAACAAAAGGGCGCTCGCTCGCAACCGAACTTGGCTGCAAGGTGGATGCAATCCTTGTGGGAGAGAATGTCAAGGAGATGGCACCTACTCTCTTTGAGTATGGAGCAAGCAGCGTATTCTGTGCCGACGACAAGCGTTTGGCGGAGTATCTCACACTACCCTACACCCGTATCGTTGCATCGATACTTACCGAGCAGCAACCTCAAATCTTCCTTGCCGGTGCCACCAACATTGGTCGTGACCTCGCCCCGCGCGTAGCGGCAGAATTAAAGTGTGGAATCACAGCAGACTGCACCGACCTTCGCATAGGAGATTATACAGATGCCGAGGGGTGCAACCACGAGAATATTCTATTGCAGATACGTCCCAATTTCGTAGGAAACCAGCTTACGACTATTATTTCGCCTGCGACACGTCCGCAGATGGCGACAATGCGCGAAGGTGTTATCGGCAAGCAGAAGGTCGATAATCCGACCAACGGTTCGGTCGTTATGGTCGATACGCAGGCTCTGCTTTCGGAGAGCGACTTTGTGGTGTCGGTTTTAACTCGCGAAATAGAGAATCGCCAAAGCAATCTAAAAAACGCAAAGGTTGTCGTTGCCGGAGGCTATGGCGTGGGCAGCAAAGAGAATTTCGACCTACTCTATCGTTTGGCGGAGCTTCTCCACGGCGAGGTCGGCTCGACCCGAGCTGCGGTCGATGCAGGATTTTGCGACCACTCGACAATGATTGGTCAGACGGGTCTTACCGTACATCCGAAGCTCTACATTGCGGTAGGCATCTCGGGACAGGTACAGCACACTGTCGGAATGGAGAAGGCAGGAACGGTTATCTCGATAAATCGCGATGCCGATGCTCCGATGAATAAGATGGCGGACTATGTTATCGTGGGCGATGCCCGCGAGGCCGTAACCCGCCTTATCGAACAACTCTCAAAATAGCGAAAAACAATGGGAAATTTCTATAAAGATAATCCGCGCCTGCGACAGCAATTCTCACACCCGCTGATGCGCGAAATTGTTGCTCTGCGCGAGAAAAATTACACCGAAAGCGAGGAGTTCGATTATGCTCCTACCAACTTTGAGGATGCGGTAGATTGCTACGAGCGCATATTGGAACTCTTGGGCGAAGTTTGCGCCGATGTTATCGCCGTAAATGCACCCGATGTCGATAAACAGGGTCCGTCGTGCTCGAATGGCCGCGTAACGTACGCCGACGGCACGCAGGATAACCACCGCACACTGATTGAAGCATCACTCTACGGAATGTCGATACCTCGTCGTTTCGATGGTCTGAACTTCCCCACCGTACCCGTGATTATGGCGTCGGAGATGGTTGCTCGTGCCGATGCTGGATTCGAGAATATATGGTCGTTGCAGGATTGCGCCGAAACCATCAACGAGTTTGGCGACGAAGAGTTGAAGGCAGATATGTTGCCCCGAATCTCTTTGGGAGAGACCTGCTCGATGGACCTCACAGAGCCCGACGCCGGCAGTGACCTTCAATCGGCAATGCTCAAAGCCTCGTGGGACGAAGAAGCACAGACGTGGCGACTCAATGGTGTAAAGCGCTTTATTACCAACGGCGATGCACACATCAAACTCGTTCTTGCACGCAGCGAAGAGGGCACGACCGATGCTCGCGGACTGTCGCTCTTTGTCTATCATAAGGATTGGGGTGGCGTAACCGTACGCCGTATCGAGCGTAAACTCGGCATCAAGGGCTCCCCTACCTGTGAGTTGGTCTTCGACAATGCTCCCGCAAAGCTTGTCGGCAACCGTCGTATGGGACTTATCAAGTATGTGATGTCGCTGATGAACGGTGCTCGTTTGAGCATCGGAGCGCAATCGGTCGGAATCTCGGAGGCCGCATTGCAGGCGGCTCGCCAATATGCCAACGAACGCAAACAGTTCGGTCGTCCGATTATCGAGTTGGCAGCAGTTGCAGAGATGATATCCTCTATGCAGGCGAAGGTGGATGCCACACGAGCTCTACTCTACGAGACTTCGCGTTTTGTCGATTTGACAAAGGCTTATACCGAGAAGTCCAAAACCGAGGGTTTGGAGGGCGAAGAGCGCCAACGTAACAAGTGGGCAATGCGCAATGCCGATATGCTCACACCGATTCTCAAACTGCTTTCGAGCGAATACAGCAACCAGATAACCTACGATGCCATTCAGGTATTCGGAGGCTCGGGTGTAGTCGAGGATTTCCCTGTCGCACGGCTCTATCGCGATGCCCGTGTGACAACCATCTACGAGGGCACCTCGCAATTGCAGGTTGTGGCCGCCGTGAAGTACATTTCGAACGGAGAACTGCTTGCCTCGATTCGCGAGAGAATTACCACAATCTCGGACACCGCAGTTGCCGAACGATTTACCCGTCTGGCGGACGACTTGGAGCAGGCAATAGCATACTGTACCGAGCGAGGTAACGAGTTCTTCACTCTCCACCAACGTCGTTTGGTCGAGATGGGCGGACATCTTGTAATGTCGCACCTGCTCTACCTCGAACGCGACATCGATGCTCGTGCCAAGCACTCTTTCGAGCACTATTTTGCGATGACCGAAGCGTGGAGTGCCGAGCGCAAGCGTTTTATCGAGATATTCACTCCTGAAAATTTAGAGTAAGTGTGATATCGTATCAACAAGGGCTGCCCGACAAACATCGAGCAGCCCTTATTCTTTAAGGCAGTTTCAACTACCCTATTTACTCTGCGCCCTCCACAACAGGCTCGGTTGTTTGCGGGACCTCGCTTTCGGGAACAACAGCCTCGCCCTTGAAGCGAGCGAGCACCTCGGTACCGGCTTTGAGCGTCAGCACATCGCCTTCAATCGCGTAACCATCGACACCTTCGAAAATCAAAACAAAGCTGTCTTCCAACTCCATATTATGGCAGGCCATACGGGTCATACCCATACCTCCCACCTTGAAACCGTCATTACCGGTCAGTTGGTAGCCTCCAAAGAAACGATTGCAGGCTCCCACTCCGATAATGCTCTCGCCATCGAGCGAGAACCAGAAGGTCTCTGCTGCATCAAAGGCCTCATTGCCCTGACCTGCAAGCTCTGTGAGGTTCCACTTCGTATTCTCCATAGGCAGATTATCCACCTTACTGCAAGCAGCAAACATAACCACGGCTGCAACTGCGAACAAAATTCTTTTCATAATTATCAGTTGTTAGATTAGTGAAAAACTTGGGGCGTTTAGATAACAAACGCCCCAAATCCTCTAATTATTGTTTGGTTAATATTCAAGTTTAGCCAATCGCTGGTAGCACTCGTAACGCCACTTCGCATTCTCCTCGGCAGCCTTGAACAACTCCTCTGCCTCGGTCGGGAACGCCTTCATCAGCGAAGTGTAGCGAACCTCCTTCATCAGGAAGTCCTGGAACTTCGTCCAATCGGGAGCCTTCGAATCATAGACAAACGGATTCTTACCCTGCTCTTCGAGCATCGGGTTGTAGTGCCACAAGTGCCAATAACCGCACTCTACGGCCTGCTTGCCGATGGTCTGTGTACGAGTCATACCACCCTTGATGCCGTGGTTGATACAGGGAGCATAAGCGATGATGAGCGACGGGCCGGGGTAAGCCTCTGCCTCTTTCAGTACGTTCATCAACTGTGTCTGCGAACCGCCAATCGACACCTGCGCTACATACACATAGCCATAAGTCATAGCGATTGCTCCGAGGTCCTTCTTGCGGATGCGCTTACCGCTCGATGCAAACTTCGCAACAGCTCCCACGGGAGTAGCCTTCGACGACTGACCTCCTGTATTCGAATAGACCTCGGTATCGACCACGAGAATATTCACATCCATACCCGATGCCAAGACGTGGTCCACGCCACCGAAGCCGATATCGTAGCCCCATCCGTCGCCACCGATAATCCACTGCGACTTCTTCACAAGCCAATCCTTATGTTCGAGAATAGCTTTGCAGGTATCACAACCGCAAGCCTCCATCATCGGAACCAGACGAGCCGTAACCTCTGCCGACTTTGCCGACGAGCCACGATTCTCAATCCACTCCTTCATCACGCCCTTCAACTCATCCGAGCACTTCTCGCAGTTGGCGATGGCGTGCTCCATCATTGCCTGAACGCGGTCGCGCAACTTCTCGATTCCGACGTGCATACCCAGACCGAACTCTGCATTATCCTCGAAGAGCGAGTTTGCCCAAGCAGGACCCTGACCCTTGGCATTGGTGCAGTAAGGTGTCGAGGGTGCCGAACCCGAGTAAATCGAGGTACAACCCGTAGCGTTGGCAACCATCATCTTATCGCCAAAGAGTTGGGTAATAGCCTTGATATAGGGAGTCTCGCCACAACCGGCGCACGCGCCCGAGAACTCGAACAGCGGCTGCGCAAATTGCAGATTCTTAACCGACTTGGTCTTATCGACAACCTCCTTGTAGCCAATCTTCTCGGTGCAAACCTTCCAATTATCAGCCTGCTCCATCTGTGTATCGAGCGGACGCATAACGAGAGCCTTCTCTTTCGAGGGGCAGATATCCACGCAGTTGCTGCAACCCGTACAATCGAGCGGCGACACCTGCATACGGAACTTATAGGTCTTGGTCTCGCCCAAGCCCTGCTTCCACTCCAAGCCTGTTGCTGCTGCCTCCTCCTCGGTTGCAAGGAACGGACGAATTGCAGCGTGCGGGCAGACGTATGCACATTGGTTACACTGGATACAGTTATCGACCTTCCACTCGGGAACATTCACTGCGATACCGCGTTTCTCCCACGCTGCCGTACCATTATCCCAAGTACCATCTTCACGGCCATTAAACGCCGATACGGGAAGGTCATCGCCCTTCAATGCGTTAATCGGATCTACCACATTGCGAACAAACTCGGGGCGCGACATATCGACATTTGCTGCAACTGTCGAGACCTCAATCGATGCCCACTCTGCGGGTACCTCGACCTTCTCGACGGCATTGCCTCCGGCATCAACCGCAGCGTAGTTCATATTGACGATATCCTCGCCCTTTTTGCCGTAAGTCTTCGCGATAGCCTTCTTCATCTCCTCGACAGCCTTATCGAAGGGAATAACATTGGCAATCTTGAAGAATGCCGACTGCATAATCGTGTTGGTACGCGAACCGAGTCCGAGTTCCGATGCAATCTTCGTAGCGTTGATAATATAGAAGTTGATATTGTTCTTTGCAAGATAGGCCTTCATTGCGTCAGGCAGCGTTGCGCAAGTAGTAGCAACATCGTGTACCGAGTTCAACAGGAACGAGCCTCCCTTTTTCAGACCTTTCAGCACGTCGTATTTATCGACATACGAGGGAACGTGGCAAGCCACAAAGTCGGGAGTTGTAACCAGATAGGGCGAAGTAATCGGATTGTCGCCGAAACGAAGGTGTGACGAGGTATAACCACCCGACTTCTTCGAGTCGTACGAGAAATATGCCTGACAATACTTATCTGTCGAACCACCGATAATCTTAATCGAGTTCTTGTTGGCACCTACCGTACCATCGGCACCGAGTCCGAAGAACAGAGCCTCGAATGTACCGGCCTTTGCCATCGAAATCTCTTCGCCCACGGGCAGCGACAACATCGTAACGTCGTCGTTGATACCCACGGTAAAGTGGTCCTTGGGCTGTGCAGCCTTCAAGTTCTCGAAGACAGCCAGCATTTGCGCCGGAGTGGTATCCTTCGACGAAAGGCCATAGCGACCTCCGATAATCATCGGCTGCAACTCTGCACCGTAGAACGCATCGCGAACGTCGAGATACAAGGGTTCGCCATTTGCTCCGGGCTCCTTCGTGCGGTCGAGTACGCAGATACGTTTTACACTCTTCGGTAGCACGTTGAAGAGATGCTTTGCCGAGAAGGGACGATAGAGATGAACGGTAATAACGCCGACCTTCTCGCCCTGCGAGAGCAGATAATCCACACACTCTTTGATAGTCTCGGTAACCGAACCCATAGCAACAATTACGTTCTCTGCATCCTCGGCTCCGTAGTATGTGAAGGGCTTATAGGTACGACCCGTAATCTTCGAAATCTCCGCCATTGTTTCAGCAACCATATCGGGCAGAACATCGTAGAAACGATTTGCCGCCTCACGAGTCTGGAAGTAGATATCGGGGTTCTGTGCCGTACCACGAGTCACGGGGTGCTCGGGGTTGAGTGCGCGTGCGCGGAACTCTTTGAGAGCCTCACGGTCGAGCAGCGACGTAAGCGATGCCTCGTCGATAAGTTCCACCTTCTGAATCTCGTGCGAGGTACGGAAACCGTCAAAGAAGTGGAGGAAAGGCACACGACTCTTTACAGCCACGATGTGAGCCACACCAGCCAAATCCATAACCTCCTGCACCGACGATGTCGCAAGCATAGCAAATCCTGTCTGGCGAGTAGCCATCACGTCCTGGTGGTCTCCGAAAATCGAGAGCGACTGTGCAGCCAATGCACGAGCCGATACGTGGAATACACCAGGAAGCAACTCTCCGGCAATCTTGTACATATTGGGGATCATCAACAACAGACCCTGCGATGCGGTAAATGTCGATGTAAGAGCGCCGCTCTGCAACGAACCGTGCACGGCACCTGCCGCACCCGCCTCCGACTGCATTTCCACAACCTTTACGGTCTCGCCAAAGATGTTTTTACGACCCTGTGCAGCCCATTCGTCAACGTACTCTGCCATAGTCGAAGATGGAGTAATGGGATAAATCGCTGCAACTTCCGAGAACATATACGCAATATGTGCCGCAGCGTAGTTACCATCACAAGTGATAAATTTTTTCTCTGCCATATCTATAATATTTTGAGTTGTTTCCGCGAAATCACGATTAAATCGTACAAAGTTACAAAATCGTTGCCGATACTCCTAATTTTTTCGATGTTAAAAATTTCACAATACGCAAGATTGTTAGGTGCAGGGTTATGGGGGATATAATCCAAAAGATTGCACAGAGAAAAGGTTTTAAGGGCGTTAAGGGAGGGCAATTCAAATTTCAAAATGATTTTCCCTATTCTCCCCATAATCCCTACACTCTCCCTTAATTACCCTTAACGCCTTTAACGCCCTTAATTGCCCTTAATCCCCTTATCAAAAAAAAATAACAACTCCTCCCCTGTTTTAGGAGGGGACTAAAAAAAGCCAATGGCCAATGGCTAATACCCCCCCCAAAAAAAAAACAACCGCATCCCCTACCGAAAGGGAAAGCGGTTGCCGTAATCGCGGGAGTTATTCTCCTATTTCTTCAACGACTCAAACATTGGCTTCAAATCGACAGTCAGGCGCTTGTTCTCTCCGCACCACAGATTCTCCACCGTCATAACACTACCATCGGTATCGTGCAGACGCAACGAAATCGACGAATGGCGGTCTAACTTAACCAAACCTCCGGTCTCGCCGACACGAAGAAGGAAGTCGATGGAGCTGACATTTTCGAACTGCACATAATAACGGCCCGCCTTGGACGAAGGAACAACACTCAACACCTTAACCGATGCATTAAAGAGATCGCGCAGCAACTGCTCATCGCCCGCAACCGTACCGAAAGAGTATGCCAATGTGCGCTTCGCCTCGATAGCCTCGCGCAACGACTCCAACGAGTTATCCTTTGCCAAAATAAAGGTCATATTACGGAAACAGTTGTTAAGTCCGTAAGTTTCGGCAGTTGTTCCGTGGATATCGGTAGTCGCCGTCATAAACAATCCGTACTTCTTGGCGCGGTCGATAACTTTCGGATAGAACTGCGTGCCATTCATAATCTCGACACCGTCAATCAGGCTCTTATCATAGACCTTCTGCTCAAACTCAATCATATCGAGATTCTTGCGACGCCATCCCGGATGGTTATGCATAATAATCGCACCCTGCTTACGGGCATTACGGATAGCCTTCTCGGGGTCGGCATCGTAAATCTTATTCGCATCTTTTATAAACAGAGCATTGTAGTGACCGATGGTCTCGGGAGTACGGGTAACCTCAATGCCGGGAATAATTGTCAAACCATACTTCTTTGCCGACTTCACAGCCACCTCATAAGGCACGTTCAAATCGACCTTAATACCATTCTCGTCAGCAGGCTTATTCACAAGTGAATAGTTCTTTGCCTCCGTTCCCTCCGGCAGATAACCTTTCATCCATCTTATGTATATTGTTTCGTGCGGACGATACTCCATATGCTCGGTCACGGCGTAAACATCCAAACCGTCGAGCCAAGCCTCCTTCATTCGCAATCCAATCGACACATCTCCATCCGAGAATATCGAGTGGGTATGCAGGTCGGCCTTATAGACGTTGTAGCCATTGATTTGAGGTACAACAAAATTTACGCGCTGTGCAGTACGGGGCTGACCGATATGCAACATTTCAGGATTTTCTGCATCAGGATAATATTGCGCTGATGCTCCCAATGCCAATACTGATGCGGCAAGGGTAAAAAGAAGTTTTTTCATAACGATAATTATATAAAATTAGTAGCTATTTGACGATAAATTGTGTAAGGTCTATTTGCAGTTTCTTGTCAGCACCACACCACATATTCTCAATGATGATTGGAGCGTCCGAGGCCTTACAACTTACCAATATCGAGGAGTGTCGGTTCAACACTATCGTATTAGAACCATTGTGCTGACGTATAATAAAATCAATCGAGCTATTATTTTCCAATTGCAGATAAGTTCGTTTTTTATTCGAAGAGGTCGGCGTAACCTTTACCGATGCAAGGAATAGCGCACGCAACAACTCCACATCGCCCGCAACCGTACCGAACGAGTATGCCAATGTGCGCTTCGCCTCGATAGCCTCGCGCAACGATTCGAGCGACTTATCTTTTGCAAGAATCAAGGTCATATTACGATACTCGCCATTTACTCCGTAAAGCTCTGCCGTGGTTTGATGAATGTCTGTCGTGGCCGTCATAAATAATCCGTACTGCATTGCACGGTCGATAGCTTTCGGGTAGAACTGTGTACCATTCATAATCTCCACGCCATCAATCAGACCCATATCATAGACCTTTTGCTCAAACTCAATCATATTGAGGTCTTTGCGACGCCACCCAGGGTGATTATGCATAATAATCGCGCCCTGCTCGCGCGCATTACGGATAGCCGTTTCGGGATTAGTATCATAAATTACATTCGCGTCTTCGATAAAGAGGGCGTTATAGTGTCCTACCTTCTTGGAGTTACGCGTAATTTCAATACCGGGGATAACCGTAATGCCATATTTAGCGGCAGCACTCTTTGCGAGTTTATACGGCAGGTTAAGATCGACTAAAATACCCTTCTCTTTGGTCGGTTTGCCATCGGGAAAATATCTTTTCATCCACTCAACAAATGTCTTTTCGTGAGGACGATACTCCATATGCTCGGTCACAGCATATACATCCAAACCATCACGCCACGCTTCGGCGAGTCTTGAAGGAATCGAAACGTGACCATCCGAAAAGATTGCATGAGTATGCAAATCGGCCTTATAGACGTTATAGCCATTGACCTGCGGGACAACGAAATTGACTCTTTGTGCAGTGCGAGGCTTACCGATGTGCAACATTTCGGAGTTTTTAGCATCGGTATAGTAGTGCTGCGCCGATGCCCCCAAGGCCAATACCGACGCTACGATGGTAAAGAGAAGTTTTTTCATAGTATTGTATGTTTTAGGTTTGTCTTTATGCAAAGGTAATAAAAAAAAGCGAAAGGTCGTCACTCCTTTCGCTTTTCTTACCGATATTTTCGACTACCAATTAAGAATCTTCTTAAAATCGAACTCTTCGGGATTAGCAACATAAGCCTTTGCAGCCTCGTAATCAGCCTCGGTCACGTAGTGGAGAAGGTTGTTGATTACCTGCTGAATCTTATCCGACTCGATATTTACCAAACGGGGAGGAATCTTGCCCGTAGTCGGGTCTTGCAAATCCTTCAAGTAGAGCGGCGATACGAAACCGTCCTGCGAGATATAAACCATACAGCCGGTCTTACCCTCCGAGAAGAGCTTGTAAACACCCATACCGAGCTCCGAGCAATAAACCAGGTCGTACGCAATCGGAGTCTGACAACGAACCTCGTATCCAATCTCAACGGGGCGCGACTTAACCTTGATACCGAGAGTCTTCAACTTCTTTTCGAGCAGTTCATTAAAGATGTGAGCCTTCGACACCTTACCGAGCTCGGGATGACCGTGGTCATCGTAAGTAAAGTTGATACCCGAGTTCTTGATTTCCTCGTCCGACAGAGCGTGGAACACACCCTCCGAAATCATCGCAACACCATAGTCAATACCCATAATCTTACGCTTGATAATCGACGAAACCACGAGATTTACAATCTTCTCGACGGTAATCTCGGCCTTGTTGAACATCTCGGGAATAACAATCATCGGATAGTGGCAAGCCGAACCAATACCGAATGCAAGGTGACCTGCCGAACGACCCATCGCTGCTACTACAAACCAGTTAGCCGAAGTGCGAGCGTCGTTATAAACTGCACGGCCGATAACCGTACCACCCTCTTTTGCAGACTGATAACCGAAGGTCGGCGTACCTGCGGGCAGCGGAAGGTCGTTATCGATGGTCTTCGGCACGTGGATATTGGCGATAGGATACTGCTTTGCCTCCAAAAATTTAGCGATGCGGTTAGCAGTCGAAGCGGTATCGTCACCACCAACCGTAACGAGCAACTTCACGTTGTTCTCGGTAAAGAATGCGAGATTGAAGTTCTCCTCGAAATCTTTGTCGGTCGGCTTGAAACGGCTCATCGTAAGATACGAACCGCCCTGATTGAAGATGTAATCAGCCTTCTCGAAGTCGAGATCCTCGTGACGCGGCGCGGGATTGAAAAGACCCGAATAACCATAGTGAAGACCGATAACGCGATAACCCTTCGCAAGGAAAGTCTTGGCAACACTGCCGACAACCGTGTTCATACCGGGAGCCGGACCGCCACCTGTAAGAATAGCAATAGCCTCTTTCATTTTTTTGTGCTTTATAAAGTTAAAAATTGAATTTTCCGCCACAAAGATAATCAAAAATAGTAAAGGTTGATATGCGAATATGATATAATTTACGAAATATTACATATCTTTGCAAAGTTTATTAACCCTTGAGAATTGAAACCTGATGAGTAATTTTACAATTTTTCTCGAAAACAATTTTACGATTTTTCTCATCGCAATGGCTGCCATAGCAGTTTTGGTATTCGTTGCGCTCTACTTTTTTGAGGCCGGCTACGGTTACCTTTTCAACCCGAAGTTCGGCTTCCCCGTACCAAACCGAATCGGTTGGGTCTTGATGGAGTCTCCCGTATTTTTTGCAATGTTGGCGTTGTGGTTACTCTCGGACAGAGTTTGCAATCCCGTACTGCTCGCTTTGCTGCTGATATTCCAGACTCACTACTTCCAGCGTTCGTTTATCTTCCCGATGCTCATTCGCGGTAATTCGAAGATGCCTATCGGCATCGTTTTGATGGGTATGACATTCAACACGCTCAACGCGCTGATGCAGGGTGGTTGGTTGTTCTACGTTTCGCCCGAAAACTATTATGAGAATTGGTTCTCGAAACCCTACTTCTACATCGGCTTGGCAGTATTCCTCTTCGGATTCTTCGTAAATCTGCAATCAGACTACATCATCCGCCACCTGCGCAAGCCCGGCGACACGAAACACTATATTCCGAAGGGCGGAATGTTCCGCTTCGTATCGTCGGCAAACTACTTCGGAGAGTTTACCGAGTGGGTAGGATTTGCCATCGCTTCGTGGTCGTGGTCGGGATTGGTATTTGCGTGGTGGACCTTTGCTAATCTCGCACCCCGCGCCCGTTCGCTCTACAATCGATACGAGAAGGAGTTTGGCGAAGAGTTTACATCGCTCAAACGCAAGCGAATTATTCCGTTCATCTACTAACGATATTTACTTAAAAACAAAATAAAAAAGTTTCCATTATTATGGCACAAGATCTCAAAGATTCGAAACTTTTTACACCCTACCAGATGGGGCCTGTAACCCTTCGCAACCGCACGATTCGTTCTGCGGCATTCGAGTCGATGGGCAAAGATTTCGGTCCCACGCAAGCCCTCAAAGACTACCACGTCAGCGTAGCTCGCGGAGGAGTCGGAATGACAACACTCGCCTATGCTTCGATTAACCGTAGCGGTATTTCGTTCAACTCGCAACTCTGGTTGCGCGACGAAATTGTACCCGCATTGAAGGATATTACCGACGCTGTTCATAACGAAGGTGCAGCGTGCGGAATTCAGATTGGCCACTGCGGAAATATGACTCACTGGTCCACAGCAGGAAGTTTCCCCGTCTCGGCTTCAAACGGATTTAACCTCTACTCCCCCACCTTCCACCGTCGTATGTCACACGCCGAGATTGCACAAACGGCAAAAGATTTCGGCAAGGCGGTTTATACGGCACACGAAGCAGGTTTCGACAGTGTCGAGGTACACGCAGGTCACGGATATCTGATTTCGCAGTTCCTCTCACCCTGGACCAACCGCCGTCGCGACGAATTTGGAGGTTCGCTCGAAAATCGTATGCGCTTTATGAAGATGTGTCTTACGGAGGTTATGGAGGCAGCAGCAAAGACCAACACCGCAGTCCTTGTAAAGCACAATATGGAGGACGGATTCAAGAGTGGTATCCAGATTCCGGAGAGTATCGAGATTGCAAAAGAGATCGAGAAGTTCGGAGTGAACGGCATCGTTCTCACGTCGGGCTTTGTTTCACGCGCCCCGATGGCGGTTATGCGCGGTCGTATCCCGACCAAAACTATGAGCCACTATATGGGTTGGAACGAATGGTTACAGAAGATTGTTGTCGATTTGTTCGGCAAGTGGCTCATCACGGACTACAAGTTCGAAGAGTGCTTCTTCCTCGAAAACGCCAAGAAGTTCCGCGAGGCATTGAATGGCCCACTCGTATATGTCGGAGGTTTGGTTTCGCGTGAGGGTATCGAGAAGGTTCTTGACGCCGGTTTCGAGATGGTACAGATGGCTCGTTGCCTCATCAACGACCCTGCGTTCGTCAATAAGATGAAGGAGGGCGACATTACCACTCGTTCGGGTTGTGACCACCGCGATTACTGCATTGCCCGTATGTATTCGAAGGATATGCAGTGCTGCCACAACTGCAAGGAACCTATTCCGGACAAGGTTTGGAAGGAACTCGCAAAAATCGAGTAGCAATGCGTAAAGGAGAAGTAGTCAGAGGGTCGAAAACCGCTCTTGTAACGGGGGCATCAACCGGCATCGGACGCCAATATGCAGAGCAGCTGGCAGAGTTGGGTTACAACCTTATTATTGTAAGCCGCACCGAGTCGCTACTCGAAGAGTTGGCTGCGGAGTTGCGCAAAAAGTACGACATCGACGTTATTGTTCACGCCAAAGATTTGGCTACGACAACTGCCGCCGAGGAGTTGTTCGCGTGGAGCGAAGCCGAAGGATTAAAGATAGACGTGCTGATTAACAATGCGGGAATGTTCTCGTTCTGCGATATCGCCAATACGCCTATCGAACGAATCAAACGGGCAATCACACTCCACGACATTACCAATACCCTACTCTGCCAACTCTATGGAAACGATATGGCGGAGCGTGGAGGCGGATACATTCTCAATATGTCGTCGTTCTCGATATGGATGCCCTTCCCCGGATTGTCGCTTTACAGCGCAAGCAAGGCGTATTTGAAGAGTTTTTCGGTTGCCTATGCCAAGGAGATGCGCGACAAGAAGGTCTATGTCACAGCTGTATGCCCCGGCGGTATTGCAACCGACCTGTACGGACTGACCAAACATTGGCAGGGCATCGGATTGAAGATTCACGCACTCTCGACGCCCAAGTTCTGCGCCCGTCGTGGTCTGAATTCGCTGTGGCGCAAGCGTAAATGCATTGTTCCCGATTGGTGGATGCGCCTGTTTATCCCGATATGTCTGGTCCTACCCGGATTTGCAATGCGTTGGTTGCGCAATTTTACTGCAAAATGGCAACAATAGTTGCATAGTTTCACAAAACAGAAGTGGCTGCCTAACCTTTTCGGAGTTGGACAGCCACTTCTATATTAACATATACTCGCCCTTACTTCTGCTTGTTAAAGTACTTTCCAAGCAGCGCACGAATCTCATCGAGCAGTTCGCTCTCATTAGAGCGTGCAGACTCCTTCTCGGCTACCATCTGCGCAGCAGCAGCTTCGATGCCCGCCTCTCCGGGTTGCACGGCATTCACTAACGATATCAGGCGGTCATAATAGCTTTTCGATACGGGAATCGGCTTAATATCGGGATGTTTCAAGACAACCATCGGATTTGATTTATCGTTGCGCACGAGGTTGATTTTCGCCGTATTTATAATATATGAGCGATGACAACGCAACATCGAGGTATTCGCCAACGCTGTCTCAATACTCTTGGTACGGCTACGCAACATATAGCTGTGCAACACACCATCATTCTCGTAGCAAATCTTCACATAGTTATCCTGCGACTCCATATAATAGAGCGAGTCTATGTCGATTGTAAGCTTTACTACGCCATTCTCGTCGGAGAGGTTAATCAGGTTCGACGGCGTCACATTACTACCGAGCAGACGCTCACGGTAGCGGATAATCTCATTCTCCTCCTTCTGCGAGCGATAGGCTGCATAGAGCGATACGATGGTGTAAGGAATCGCCAAAATCGCAATCACGCAACTGAATACTCGCAACGTAAATTCAGGGCTTGTAACTGTTTCGGGCAAGATTACTCTCGTAAAACCGATGTATAGCCACGTAATAACAAATGCCTCTACCAGCAACCACAAAACATATACCGGCGTTGTAATGCTTATTCTGCGTTGAGCCCAACGCATACCCACCTTACTTATTATCATCGTAGCTACCGCCACTATATAGAATGCTATGGTAACAATCATCGGACGCTCGTCGGTCACATCGAACCACGCCGCCATCGAAAAAGGTGTATAGATGAGCATAAACAATACGGAGAACACGGCAATAAACAATACCGATGTCACCATAAAGTCCAATCGAAGCAGAAATTTTGCAACCTCCTTTTTCTTCATCTTTCGTAATTTTAGCGCACAAATATACAAAAATTCTTTATAATTCGCCACACATTCCCAACATTTACCACATAGGGACGAATTTTAACCACATAACGGCAATGGAGAGTTTTTATTTTGTAATCAGGCTATACCTTTGCCCCCGATTTCATTAACAAAAACTTAAAATTATGTCAGAAATTCAAAGCAAAGTAACCTCAATTATCGTTGATAAGTTAGGTGTATCAGAGAATGAAGTAACCCTCGAAGCAGCTTTCACCGAGCACCTCGGCGCAGACTCGCTTGATACCGTAGAGCTTATTATGGAGTTGGAGAAGGAATTTGGCATCCAGATTCCCGACGAAGAGGCAGAGAAGATTCGCACCGTAGGCGACGCCGTTGCCTATATCGAAAATCACGTGTAATAAGGTATCAGGGTAATCCCGGATAGGGATTGCCCCACCTTTTTCATCCAACAGAGATTTATTTATACCAAATTTACATATATACACTTTTTGAATGAAGATTATAGGAACAGGTAGTGCCCATCCGAGAATGACCATCACCAATGATATGTTGGCGAAGTTCCTCGACACGAGCGACGAATGGATTACAACGCGCACGGGCATCAAACAACGTCAGATAATCTCCGACGAGCGATTGAAAGACTTGGCGATAGACGCTGCCAAGCAGGCAATCAAGAAATCAGGCATAGAAATCCACGATATCGACTATATAATCTGTTCGAATGTGGTAAATGAGTACGTAACCCCATCGTTGAGTTGCATCATTCACGACGGTATCGACGCTCATTGTCCTTGTGTTGATATTAACGCGGCTTGTTCCGGTTTCCTCTACGGATTGCAGATTGCACATTCGTTTCAGACTGCAGGCGTAGCAAAAAACATACTTATAGTTTGTGCAGAAGAGCCTACCCGAATGGTCGATTGGAAAAACCGCAGCACTTGCGTTCTCTTTGGAGATGCCGCAGGAGCGGTAGTTTTGAGCAACGACGAAAGCTTAAAGAGCATCCGTGTGACTAACGTCAGCAAGACAGATATCCTCTACGAGGAGCGCAAACTCGAACCCACCCCCTACCTCAAACGTAACGAGGAGAACGTACCCTTGCAGATGAAGGGTCAGGAGGTATTCAAGGCGGCTGTCAAGGCTTCGGTCAAGGATATTGCCCACGTGGTCGAAGATGCAGGTCTGCGATTGGACGACATCGACCACTTCGTACTGCATCAGGCGAACCTCCGCATCATCGAGGCGGTTTGCAACCTGCTCAAACAGGATATGTCGAAATTCCCGCACAACGTAGAACTCTACGGCAACACCTCGTCGGCAAGTATTCCCGTACTGCTCAACGAGATGAACGAACGCGGAGAGCTGAAAGATGGAGATAAATTAGTATTAAGTGCATTCGGTGCAGGTTTCTCGACGGGAGCTTGCGTAATCGAGTGGCATAGCAACAAAAAATAATGGAACGCAGAGTAGTAATTACAGGTATAGGAGTCATCACTCCGGTCGGAAACTCGGTTTCCGAATTTTGGGACAACTTGAAGAGTGGCTATTGCGGCATCGCTCCCATCGAGGGTGTCGAGTATATGGAGGATATGCCCATCAAAGTTGCAGGTCAGGTCAAGAATTTCAACCCCGAAGAGCACGGCATTGACCGCGGTGCAGCACGTCGTAATGACCGTTACAGCCAATTCGCATTGGCTGCGGCGCATCAGGCGATGGAGGATTCGGGACTTGTCAGCGGCGAAAATATCGCACCGGAACGCTTCGGAGTCTATGTCGGTTCGGGTATTGGCGGTATGCATACATTCGTCAAGGAGACCAAGACCCTGCTCGAAGAGGGCGGCACCCGCATTTCGCCCCTTTTTGTACCGATGATGATTGGAAATATCGCTTCGGGAAATATCGCCATCAAGTACCACGCCGAAGGACCTTGTCTTCCGGTGGTAACGGCTTGTGCAACGGGCACCCACTCTGCGGGCGAGGCTTTCCGTGCCATCAAACACGGCTATGCCGATGCCATTATCACGGGAGGAGCCGAGGCTTCGGTTCACGCGTTGGCAATCGGCGGATTCAACAGCAGCAAGGCTCTCTGCAAGTCGGAGGACCCTACGCAGGCAAGTATGCCCTTCGATAAGCGTCGTTCGGGCTTTGTCATCGCCGAGGGTGCAGGCATCCTTATCTTCGAGGAGATGGAGCACGCAAAGGCTCGCGGAGCGAAGATTTACGCCGAGGTTTGCGGCTACGGCAACAATTGCGATGCTTACCACTACACTGCTCCCCGCCCGGGTGGCGAGGTGGCGGCTCGCGCTATCCGTGCAGCTCTCGACGAGGCGGGATTCACGGCAGATGATATGCTCTACATCAACGCCCACGGCACAAGCACTCCGCTGAACGACAAGACCGAGACCGAGGCTATAAAACTTGCCTTGGGCGAGGAGGTTGCACGCAAGGCGAAGATTAGTTCGACCAAGTCGATGACGGGTCATATGCTCGGAGCGACAGGAGGTGTCGAGCTGGTGGCTACGGCCCTTGCAGTGAAGGAGGGCATCGTTCCCCCGACCATCGGACTTACCGAGCCCGACGAGGATTGCGACCTCGACTACACGCCCGGCAAGGCTGCCGAAGTGGCACTGACCATCGGCATTTCGAACTCACTCGGCTTTGGCGGACACAACAGCTGCGTGGCACTGCGTAAGGTTGAGTAAGCACGAACCGCAGAGGCGCAAAAATTCGATTTTTCAAAAAAAAGTATTAACTTTGAGCAAACAAACATTACTACGAATATGAAACTTTTGGAAAATAAGGTCGCTGTCGTTACAGGCGCGGCACGAGGCATTGGCAAGGCTATCGCCATCGAGTTGGCAAAGAACGGAGCCGCTATCGCCTTTACCGATTTGAATCGCAATGAGGTTATGGAGGCTACCGAGGCAGAGATTGCAGCCCTCGGCGTAAAGTGCAAAGGCTACGCATCAAATGCGGCAGATTTCGCACAGACACACACTGTTGTCGAGCAGATTCTCGCCGACTTCGGCAAGATTGACGTGCTGGTCAATAACGCCGGCATAACCAAGGATGGGCTGATGATGCGAATGACCGAGGAGCAGTGGGATGCGGTGCTGACCGTCAATCTCAAATCGGCATTCAACTTTATCCACGCCTGCGTACCCTCGATGGCACGTCAGCGCGGCGGTTCGATTATCAACATCTCGTCGGTTGTCGGCGTGAGTGGCAATGCCGGACAGTGCAACTACTCGGCTTCGAAGGCAGGTATGATTGGTTTGGCGAAGTCCATCGCCAAAGAGATGGGTTCGCGTGGTATCCGCGCCAACTGCATCGCTCCGGGCTTTATCATTACCGAGATGACCGACAAGTTGCCGGAGAGCGTTCGCGAGGAGTGGAACTCGAAGATTCCGTTGCGTCGTGGCGGCACCCCCGAGGAGGTTGCCAAGGTTGCCCTCTTCCTTGCCAGCGACCTCGCATCGTATGTCAGCGGTCAGGTTATCAACTGCTGCGGCGGTATGAATTGCTAAAAACACAATACCCCAAATCGAAGGTGCTTTCCGAGGAAGGCACCTTTTTTTTGGTAATGATGCCAAAAGCGGCGCTTGGGTAAAAATGTAATTGTCTATAT
>CAZIAS010000011.1:0-51363 GCA_964536825.1 uncultured Alistipes sp.
ACGTAGTCCATAGGCGCAAATGTCCCTTCGTAGTATTGCAACTCGAATGCTTGCAATTTTATGGAAAACGGGAACTCCCGCTCCTCGCCTACCGTATCAGCAAAGCACTGCACCTCCTCGCCTACCCGCAGATGTACCTTACCCTGTACACCCCACTTCCAAGTAATGTAGGCACCGAACAGAATAACAGCAAATGCGATATGCAACATAAAGGTTGCAAAGCGTTTATGCCCGCCACTGCGTACCAGATAGAATATGGCACAATGCGCCAAAAGCAGCCACAACACTATCATCGGTCTTGCGCCATATACATATTCCTGCACAAATGCAGAGCCATAAAGTTTTTCCAGAATGGTTGCCACCATAAGTACCACGACAATCAGTGCAGCAGTACCGAAGGAGAGGTATTTTAGTAAGGTTTTCTTCATAATTTTAACATAAGCGGAGTCTGCTTCTTCAACAGAGAAACAGACTCCAAATTTTATATCACAAACTATTAAATAGCGTCGAGGAACTCTATAATCGCATCACGCTCCTCCTTGTTCAACTTACGGAACTCTTCGATGGATTTGCGAGCATCGCTATGCTTGTTTCCGTGCCACATTACAGCCTCCATAGTTGTTCTTGCGCGGCAGTCGTGCAAGCGGTCAGCCGTAGGCGAGCCCGTAACCTTCTGATGCAGACCGCGACCCCAGAGCGGAGTTGTGCGGCACCAGCCCGTACGGATATCCTCCTCCATACAGAGTTTGTGTTGAACCATATCGGTATAGGGCCAAATCGTCTGATTCGAGAAACGAGGCAACTCATCACCGTTGAAGAATCCGGCGGGGTCGCGAACCTCGTCGCTGCCTGTGGTCCAAGAGGGACGGTGGCAATATGCACAACCAATCTCCTCGAAGAGCTCCTTGCCACGTTTTACCGTTTCGTAGTTGTTGTCGGTCAAACGGGCTGCCGGAACTGCCAAACCGCGGTGCCATACCATAACGTCGATATACTCCTGATCGGTCATCTCTACCGGAAGGTTGGTGGCTGTCAGGTAGGCATAGATGCGCTCCTCCATCGGGCCTTCGTGCCAAGCCGTATGCTCCTTATTTGGATCAATCTGTGCGATATATGCATCAAATCCTGCCTGTACGTCGGGGTCTTTTGCCGAAGCACGAGCCCACGAAGAGGCACGACCTTCGCTATTCTTGTGCGAGTCGAGGTAGTGCGAGCGACGGTCGCTACGGGTAACATTTGTAATGTTCCAGATAGCATTTGCACCTGCCGCATCCTGCAAAGGGCCACGACTCATAGCGTAAGTGTAACGACGAGGATAACTCTTCTTGTCGGAGTTTACAGCGGTGCTCTTGTATGGATTTACCCACTGACCACCCGAGAAGTATCCGGTGTTCAGACCGTGCTTCATATAGCCGTCACGCTCCTGCTTTGCCCACTCGGCAGTTAGATCCTCATCCGAGATGGCATCGAGCAGACCCGTGCCATAAACACCGATTGTCGATTCCAACTTTACGCCGTAATCGCCCAGGTCGGCATCGCTCAACTCTCCCATCTTGTAGGCATAAATCGCATCTTTGCACATATGGACCGTCGGATACTGCAATGAATAGCTCTCCCCGTCATCGAACTTATTACCCCACTCATCGGTATAATCGTGCCAGGTGACAATAACCTTGCTGTGGTCCACCGGAGCCTTAAAGGGAGCTACGGCATAGCCCTGCGGCATACCGGCCACCCACGAGACATATAATTCTGTCTGCTTGTTGTAGACCACCAGCAGACAACCATTGCCCACCTCGTCGGCCTGGAATGCACCCGCCTCGATGCGCTTGCCGTGGCCATATCCGGGGTGACAGTGCAGACACGAGGTACGTATATACACCGGACCCAAACCATTACGAGTTCCCGAAGTGTTTGTCACAAAGGGATTCTCGAAGAGTGCCTCTCCATTTTTGAACGACTGATACATACCCTCGCTCACAATCTGACCCGTGGGCTGCTCCAAGGCGTGCGAAGTAAGAACGTATGCCGTACCGAGCTCACCTCCGGTATGATACCAATCCGGCATATCCTTGGGCAGAGATGCGTGCGGAGCGTTACCCTCTCCGTTGTCGGACGTACAGGCAGCAAACATTGCCATAGTGGCAACTATTGCCAATATAAAACTTCTCCTTTTCATAATGTTCTAAATTAGTGATTCTTTGCCAATTCGGAGGCGACACTCTCCAATGCAGCAACCAACTCGTTTACTTTGTCGATGGCGGCAGTCGCAACCGGATTGCTCAAATTCTGGGCAAACGGCTCGGGAATACGTCCAATCGCCTCTTTCGACTCTGCAATAAGAGTCTTAACCTTCGTATCGAGTGTCGGGTTTACACTCTTTATGTAGTCAGAGATGGAGGTGTACTGACCCTGCAAACCTGTATATACATTGTCGATGCTCACGATATTGCCCTGAAAATCGACAATCGAATTGAGCGAATACGGCGACTCGATATAGTTGCGATCTCCCTCTGCATCGCCCGCAGCACCCTTCACGGGCGTACCCATCTTGGTATTAGCCACCTCGTCGGCAATGGTCACGCAACCATCAATAATCTCCTCGGCAGCCTCCTGATAGGTTCTGTAAAGACTTCCGGCATTGCCGGCACTCTTCATCTCCTCGCCATAGTTACGCGAAGCTCCGAGTTCCATCTCTTCGAGAATGGCCAACTTCTCGTCCGAAACATCTCCTGCCCAAGCCTGTTCGAGCAGCGCGCACTGCGCAGCCAAGTCATCCGCCACAGCCGACAGGAAAGTGAGTTCGGTTGCGGTAAATGTTGTGCGAGGCGACGAGGTCTTACCATCAGCCGAGAGTTCGAAGAGCATATACTCTATGGAGTGAAAACCGAGCAATCCGTGACCAAAGTCAGCTGCTTCGAGGTTATCTCCGGCATTCAGACGAGCAAGTACGGTCTGCAACTTATTATGGTCGAGCGGCCACGAGTCGATATGCGGGTCGATGTTATAGTCGGCTGCCGCACCGAAGAGGAACGCCTCGCTCTCCTCCCAATAGCGGCGGCTCTCCAACCAATAGTTCTGCGCCACCCTTACCATACTCTCGGTCACGCCATTAACACCTGCATTCTGCATTGTGCGGCACTGCTCTGCCAACAGAAGAGCATTGTCTGCCATACCCTTGTAGGTCGGCACCACCACCCTGTCGATATAGGGCGTAACCGCAGCTTTGAGCGCACGCTCCTTGACATCGAGTTCTCCTCCGTCTCCGCCTCCACTCTCGCAGGCGGCAAATGTCACTGCACCAAGTGCAAGACACAACACTGTTTTTACAATCTTTTTCATAAAATTTTGTTTTTAATGTATTTATTTTGGCTTACAACTTTACTCTCTTTTATCTTGGCGTGCCGCCTTACGTTTGACACTCTTTGTACCCCACTTGGCGTGGTTGAAATAGTTGTTGAACAGGCCTGCATAGGCTATACCGAGCGAAACATACGGTTCGTTGTTATATTGTTCGGAGAGTATGCCCATACCATACTCCGCCTTAACCACGATATCCCGCATCGGTCGATAGTTCAAACCGACCACAAAGCGATGACGACCACACCACTCATTGGCGAGCACCGTACCCTGTGTTCGGAACATCGAATTGTAGTACTCATAACGACCAAAGAGCGTGAATGACTGCCCCTGCTCGTGCAACTTCTGATTCAGTCCGAAGAAGTCGTAGCCCAACTCCACGCCACCGGCTATGGCATCGGAGCCCACCGCTTGCTTTGCCGAAGGAGAATCCTTGCGCATCGACATATTGAACTTGGTTATCAACTCCGAATCGAAGAGGTGTCCATAGTCAAAATTTCCACGAAGAGTCAGATTGTGAGCGTGATAGCAGAAGTCAAAAGCTCCGAGTGCCACCATTCCGCGCACATCCTTATAGCGGACTCCGTCGGTTGCCGAGAGTGTGTTTTTGAACGAGTTGCCGAGATATCCGCTCAACGACAATCGCAACCCCTTTACCGAGAAGTTATCAACGCGGAATGCACCGGCATAGGTGTTGGCAATCTTAAATTCGTAAGGTGTTCCCGAAGCTCCGCCTATCCAATTTTGGCTATTGAAGCGGTCGGAGTCGAGTCCCGGCAGAAACATCAACTCGTAACGCCAACCCTTCGTCTTACCCCAAAGGCTCACACCGGTCTGGTGCCAGGTACAGGGCATAATCGTATTCTCACCCTCGGGGCGCATATTGGTAAAGAATTCGGTCGGCATATGATACATATTTGTCGCACCGACCGGAACGATAAGGTGTCCGACTTTGAGGTTGATTTTACCTTCAAGCCAAGCCTTGTTAATCCAGAATTGTTCAAGGACGACCTCTCCGCCTTTTTCGACCTCGGATTCGTACTCGCCACCCTCCTCGGCCTCCATCTCGACTGCGCTACCCACGCCGCCGTGCTCAAACTCCACCTCGGTACCGAGCGACCAGCCGCGACCGAAGTCATAACCGAGCCACAGCACAACGTGCGGAAGGTCGAAACGACCGTGTCCCTTGTCGTTGGCGAAATTCTTCGCATCAGTATAGCGCATAGGCTTATCACTGAAAAAGTTACGAGTGAAAACAACCTCACCATAGCCACCAATCTGCAAGCGCGACTTTCGGGGCTTCACGGCGCTATCCATAAGTGCCGAATCGAGACTTTTCGCAGCAGTCTCCTCGGTGATATGCGCCGAGGCCGATATGAAAAATCCAAAAATAAACAGCAGGTATAAAAGAGCTTTTTTCATATATTTGCATAGTTTTACGGCGCAAAGTTAGAGTGCAAAGGAATCGCCTACAATACTCAAAATTAGGTAATTTAGCTACGAGCGGGTACCCTATTTTGGTTATTTTAAAGTATTGTATGCGCGCGATAGTTGGTGTAATTTTGCATTGCAAAAAAGAAGAAACAGAGATGGATAATATGAAGATGTATCACGCTACCGATACGATGCGCAGCCTGATTAAAGACAACAGCCTGCTGTTGATGGTCATCAACCGCTTTGGCATATCTTTGGGCTTTGGGGAGAATAGCGTAAAGGATATTTGCGAGGAACAGGGAGTTGATACCGACACCTTCCTTGCAGTAGCAAATTTTATCAGCGGCAACTCGGAAGATTCCACCGATATCTCCATTCCATCGCTTATCAGCTACCTCAAACGCGCCCACAGCTTCTTTCTCGACTACAACCTCCCAACGATTCGCCGCCGACTTATCGACTCGATAGATTACTCCATCTCGGACGGAGTTGCACAACTAATCATAAAGTTCTACGACGAATATGTCGCCGAGGTACGCCGACATATGGAGTATGAGAACGAGGTGGTATTCTCATACGTCGAGAAGCTGCTTGCCGGAGAACTTGACGACTCCTATACGATTCGCTCATTTGCCGACAAGCACAACCATATCGAACCGAAACTCAACGAGTTAAAGACAATTATCATCAACTACTATCCGGAGCGTGGCAACGATCAGCTCACCTCGGTTTTGTTCGAGATAATAAGTTGCGAGCACGACCTCTCTTCGCACTGCCAGGTAGAGGATACGCTCTTTGTTCCGGCAGTTGAGGTGTTGGAGTGTGAGGTAAGAGCGTCGGGACACGCCAATAGTCACAATGGCAAGAGATTTAACGAAGAGAGCAACGAGCAGCTCGAACTTCTCTCCTCACGCGAAAAGGATATTGTTGTCTGTGTGGCACGCGGTCTGTCGAATAAGGAGATCGCAGACCAACTGAACCTCTCGGTACACACGGTCGCAACACATCGTCGTAATATCTCCTCGAAATTGCAGATTCACTCCACAGCCGGCCTTACGATTTACGCCATCGCCAATAAGTTAGTCGATTTGAAGGATATAAAATTATAGAGCAAGAGAGCCTGACCACCTTAAAATGAATATAAAACTTTGAGAGAAGTCTTGTAATAAGAGGTTAAATCCGATAAAATATTTCGGAATTATACAGTTTAGTGTTGTAACTGTCATAAAACACTGACCCCTCCGGCTTTCAGCCACCTCCCATTTTGGGGCTATTAGCTATTAGCTTTTTGCAGACCCCTCCGGTCTGCGACCACCTCCCATTTCGCATCATATAAAATCAAAATCCGAGATTTTGTAATGCGAAATCTATGTTTACAATCCCCCAACCCCTTTGAAAAGGGGCGACAGGGGAGGAGTTTTTATTTTTTGACCATTAAGCCATAAATCAACTTAATTTTTGTCACTCCGCCCCATAAATAAATTTGTGTGCGTAGTAACAAAAAACAAAAGGTGTCGAAAATTCGACACCTTCTTGCTCGTTTGTTCTTTGTAGTGGATAGGGGATTCGAACCCCTATGTCCTGCGTGAGAGGCAGGTATCCTAGCCCTTAGATGAATCCACCATTGGTTGTTTTGCGACTGCAAAGATAGTCGCTTTTTTTTAATTTACAAAAACTATGCGCAAAAAATTATACTTTTCTTTATCGATTCTGATAAATATTGACTACCTTTGTATATATAATACGTTAAAAACCGACTAAAATGAAGCGATTTATCCTGTTTGTTACAGCTCTGTGTTCCACATCGTTACTACTGTTTGCCGAGGGCAGAATTTATCATTCCGAATGGTTATTTAAGAAAGAGAGCACACAGAATCGTTATGGTGCCGATTTTTTGCAGACCGGACGATATAACTCTGCAAAAGGAGATGATGCGTGGCTTCGCTTTGAGAGCAACAACAAAGAGGCGCTTCCGAGATTAACACAGAAATCGGAACCTATATGTTACAACACCCGCGAGGGGGATACGTGGGTATTCGAGATGCCGGTGGAGTCGCTTGAAAAAGGCAGTGTAGTTGATGTTTGGATTCCGTTTCATTCACAGCCGACAGGTGTCGGACATCGTTTCATCGCAGAGTACAAGGATGGTAACAAATGGTTACCGTTGATGCCGACAGATAGTACCGGAGCGAACTTCCGCACCTTCAAGACAAAAAAAACGGGTCACGTTTGGGGAGCCTTCCGACTCAAAAACAATATCAAAAAGGGAGTCCTTGGCGTGCGAATACGTCAGGTTGAGGAGAGTATCGGAGCAAGCTACGTATCGAGGTACAGTTCAAGCGGTATGCACCCCCAAATCATCTGCTACCCCAACCCCGAGATACGCGACACGACACGTGTCCTCTTCATAGGCAACAGTTACACATATTACAACACCTACCCCTTTATCTTCAAGGATATGGCTATGCGCGAGGGACACTACGCCGACTGTCGGATGTCGGTAGTCGGAGGTTACACGATGAAAAAGCACCTCGCCTATGAGCCGAGTGTCGATGCCATCGAGGCCGGCAGCTACGACTATGCCTTCTTGCAGGACCAGAGTTATGAACGCCTATTTACCGGCACCGAGGACGATAAGGGCAATTTCCAAGGTATGACCGAGATTGTCGGGTTTGTGCGTCAATACAGCCCGGAGGTTCAAGCAATCATCTCACTGACGTGGGGACGACGTGACGGAGGCAACAGACTCAAAAAACAGGACCTTCCGCTTGTCGAGAAATACCCCACATTCTTTACTGATTTTGACGCTATGCAGACGCGTCTGAACGAGGTTGTTGCTTTGGAGGCGAAGAGCCTGAACACGAAGATTGCATCGCAAGGCCCGGCCTGGCAGATTGTTCGCCACGAGCGACCCGACATCAATCTCTTTGTCGCGGACGGCTCACACCCCTCGTACGAAGGTTCATATCTCGCGGCGGCAGTTGCGTATCTGACCGTCTTCGGAGAGCCATTCGGGTCCAATCCGTCAAATGGCAATCTCGACCCCGCAACCGCAGCCTATCTGCGTTCGGTTGCAGAACGAGTGGTTCTTAAAGGAGAGGAGTTTGCAAGAGTTCAATAATAACGAACCAATGAGCCTGTCTAACAAGAAAGTAGGCAGACTCTTTTTTTTTATTTCGGAAGTTGCGCAGCTTACCCTGCAAATGATATACGGAATTCGCGCATCTTACGACGAATGCGCCATAGCAGGAGTATGGCAGAGGCTCCGAGTCCAAACAGATAGCCGAGGAACAACCCGCAGGGGCCCATATCGAGAACAAATCCACATATATAACCCACGGGGATATTGAGCACGACGTAGGCGAGGAACGATATCCACGGGATAATCTTCACATCTTGGAATCCGCGCAAAATACCTATACCCGCACATTGTATTGCATCCACAACCTGGTAGAGAGCCACCATCAACAACATCTGTGAGGCGAGTTCGATAATATCGGCATTTGTCGTAAATAGTTGCGGTATCTGATGATTAAACAGCACAAATATCAACGCAGCTATCGAATCCCACAACAACACCAAGTGTAACGACGCCTTTGCCGTAAGGCTCATCTTATCGACATCGCGCGCACCGTAGCAATGCGAGACTCTAATTGTCACAGCCGTACCCACCGCCACAACTATCATAAAGGCGGCATTACCCAAGGTCATAGCAATCTGATTGGCTCCTATCGCCACAGCATCGAACCATCCCATCATCACGCCCGTAATCACAAAGGCGGTCGATTCGAGAAACATCTGTGCAGCTATTGGCGCACCCATTGTCAGCAAATCACGAACATTATTCCATCCGAAACGGACCGAAGGCATCTGCGACGTATATGCGCGGTAGCGGCTGCGCAACACGAAGTAGCCAATGCCCAACACCGGCATCAATATTCGCGACAGAAGCGTAGCAAGACCTGCACCCTCAACACCCATCTCCGGAGCTCCAAGCGTTCCGTAAATAAAGACCCAATTCAGGAAGATGTTCAGCAGATTGCATAACATCATAATAATCATCGGAGTTACCGTATTACCCACCCCATCGAGAAAATTCTTGAAGGCGCTGAACAACATCATCGGGAAGAGACTATACGCCATCATCCGATAATATGGCATTGCCGCATCCACCACCTCAACGGGCTGTCCCATCCGGTAGAGCAACGGCTCGGAAGCAATCTGCAAGCCTACAAACAGGATACCGAGCAGAGAGTAGAGCAGTATGGCGTGTTTGAGATACGAAGCAGAGTGTCGATAGTCACCCTGTGCAAACAATTCGCCGATAAGGGGTGTCAATCCGAGAGTCAAGCCCTGCGCCGCAACAAAGAACAGAAACGACATCATCACTCCAAACGACACCGCAGCGAGCGGTAACGGGTCATCTCCGCCATACTGACCGACCATCACATTGTCGGCAAACTGCACGAAGATATGGCCGAGTTGCGATATAACAATCGGAAATGCCAACTTCAATGTTGCAGAATAGTACTCTTTGTATCGTGCAAAATCATACATCGGGGCACAAAGGTACTAAATAATTGAGAATTTTCTGCTCCCAAATCTCAAAACAAATAGGGCCGCCCGACAATTTGCAGACAGCCCCATTTGTTAAACAACCTTCTTACGTTATGAGTACGACAGTTTTAATTAGCCACTTTACAATCCACGAATATCGGCAAGTGGTCCGAACCCCACATACCGTTATATCCCTCTATAATCAACTCCCAATTCGAGATTCGCACAGCATTGGGCGTGAAGAATATATGGTCGATATGCGTACTATTCTTCGGTTTGGGCTCCTTATAACCACTACCCGACGGATATATACCATTAACAGGCTCGGCAACCGCAGTGAAGGTGTCGTTCAAGAACTGCGATGCAATGATAGTCTTGTAAGGCTTGCTATACTCGTCGCAGTTGAAGTCTCCGGTACAGAATGCCGGCATACCCTTCGCAATTTCGCGTACAGATTGTACAAGAATGTGAGCAGCAGCCAACTTCGCCTCCGGACCGAGGTGGTCGAAGTGCGAGTTAAAGAGGTAGAACTGCTTATCGGTAGCCTTATCACGGAATAATGCCCACGTCAGCAGACGCGCCGAGTAGGCTCCATAGCCCGACTCTCCCGCCTCATCGGTAAACCAAATGGTATCCCAATCGAGAAGTTCCAGACGCTCCTTCTTGTAGAAAATCGGATTAAAGTGGCGGTTGCGGGTCTTATCATTACCCGTGATGCACGAACCAATCCAATCGTATCTACCACCAATATGCCCCATCATATCCTCAATCTGGGGCATAAACGGTTCCTGCGCTCCAAATACGTCAAAATCGTACTTTTCGAGAAGCTTAATCAACGGAGTCAGGCGCTCACTCCAACGAGTCGGATACTGAATATTGTAGGTTGCCACACGCAACGACTTCTGTCCCCACGACTTCTTGGATGCCTGCATCGTCTTCAACTCGGCAGATACACGAGCTGCAACCTTACCCGCAGGCAGGATTGTCGCCACATTTGCAGCATCGACCGTAGTTCCGGTGTAGGCACCATCTATCTCCGACTCGGAGGTCGTCACAAGACGAATCTCGCTCTTGCCGAAGATATTGCTCGTATATCCGATGTAGATAGAGCCATCCTTACCCTGTGCAACACAAGGATCTTGCGAGAAGTCATCGTTAGCAAGACGCAGACCTCCATACCACGTTGCTCCATTATCATCCGAGAGATAAACATACATCTTCTCCGGCAACCAATAGAGTCTCTGATCGAAACGACCATTACGCACCATCATCAACTTTCCATCAGGCAGATTGGTATAAACCAAATTCTGGTCGGGAGCAGGGATATGCTTCCACGCCTTACGGCTCCACGACAGGCCGTCCGTTGACCACGAAGCATACGCCCACGCGGTATTAGACGAACGCGTAACCATCGTCAGACCACCCTTCTGATTTACATAGATTGTCGGATTGCTGTAACGCTCACGAACGGCACCCGGAGTCGATACGACACCGAGTCGCTCGCACCACGTCGCACCCTCATCGCTCGACACATAAACACCCGAGCCACGTTTCGAATCGAGTTCGTGGTAAGCCTCCGCATAGGGCGACTGCCACCTTTGAGTCTTACGTGCTGGCATAATCCAGCGGCGGCCCTCGTAGTTTATCACATCTCTACCCCACAACACAACCGGCAGAACCCAATTGCCGTTTCCGGGGTGTATTGCAGGCTTTCCGGAGCAGATACCCGCACCCAAGAGGGTCGGCTCACTCCACGTCGGAGTAACACTGTCGGGATTCTTGCAGACGGTTGCAAAGAGCGAACCTCGTCCATCGAAATAGAGCATCGATACGGTATAGAAACACCACAACTCGCCCTTCGGAGAGAACCACAGCACACCGTGATTAGCCGAACGAGGAGCTTTCAGCGTAGCATCGTGCGGGTCAATAACTCCGGCAGGCATATGCCACGACTTGCCCTTATTATCGCTATAAGCCAACATAAGGAATCCCTTTTCGTTTTCGCCACCGCCAAGCACCGAAGCCCACAGGCGTCCGTTGTCGGTCACCTCGATATCGGTCAGTTTTGCAAAATCAAGGTTTTTGGCTCCATATACAGCCACATCAGGTTGGGTATTAACCGCAATCTTCTCGGCTGCGGGGTCGGGACGTTCCTCCGTTCCAAAGATATTATCTGCCGAGACCGTCATCGTCACGGTCAGCAGCAGCATCGAAAGTATAATCTTACAAAAACGCATAATTCAATACCCCTTTCTTAATTATAACGCACGGCTAACGCGCCAAAACTTACATAGGTCATCGCTTTCAGTGTCGGACGCAAAACAGCACGGTCGCTCTTGTTCTTTGCAAGCGTTGCCGCATTTTTGGTAATCGGCACGATGCGCACAGTCACATTCTTGCAGCCAAAGGCATTTGCCGGCAGTTTGACCAGATGCTCCGTGAATCCCAAACCTGCCTCTTCGGAGGTCTGATACGAAACTCCATCAACATTATTGACATACCACCAAGGCACCGAGCGCAAAGTTATCGGGTTGTGTGCTATACGATAGAAATTCTTGCCATCCGTCGAATACTCAACACCCCAATAAACCGGGAAGAAGGTCGAAGTGTTGGCACTAATCTCTCCTGCGCCGAACGAAAATGCCACAATCAGATTCTCGCCCGAAATTCCTTCGGTCGAGAAGTTCATCTCCACGCCGCGACCACAGTTATGCTCCCAATCCCACCAATTGCAAGCCTCGGTCTTGATACGCATCGCGCCACGAAGCACCATTCCTCGGCTGCCCTTCGAGCCATACTCCTTTCCGTCGGAAATGCGGGTATTGTTGTAGTCACGACCTCGGATAACCTCCCCCCCGACCATCGAATGAACCGTACCCGTACCCACATCGGCAAGGACACATTCGGTCGAAATCATTTTACGCTGACCTTTCTCGGTACTGAACGTAAATGAGTTGTCAGTCCAATTCCACTCCACAATACTCTTGAAACTGCTCTGCGCTGCATCCTCCGACATCACGATATCGTCGCGAGTCATCGGGCGAATCGCTGCGGTTCCGAAGAAGTTATCGACGCCATAGCGAGGCATCCACGTATATACCAGAACCCCCTTCATATCGCCGGCTCCCTGCGGCACTCCGCTGCCATCACGACGCCAAGGCACCTTGGTATTCATATACATATACATCTTCGAGCCGTTCTTATCACACAGGAGCGAAGCCCAGCCATCCATCATATTATTACCGAACTTATTGATTTTCGACCCCTGCGAATAGTTCTCATAGACATTCGAGAACGAACCGTCTTTGAAGACGAACTCGCAATCTTTCAATGTCACAAAGGTGTACATATCGTCAGCCGTAAGTTCGTGGATATAACGCTCCTTGCGAGGAAGAGCCGCAGCATTACCAGCGAATTGGCGCACGATAGCCTTGCTGCTCAACTCGTTTATCGAGAAGCGGTCGCTACCATATCGGGTAATACTCGTTCCATTCAGGTTGAGCATCATTCGCGCGTATCGCGGGAATTTTCCGGCCTCCTTATGCGAGGCGAGATAACAACGGAAGCCATACTTACCATCGAGCGATTCGAAATAGACCACCGCACGATTGGTATTATTGACCGTATTGAAATATCGC
This sequence comes from uncultured Alistipes sp., assembly GCA_964536825.1. Taxonomy (GTDB): domain Bacteria; phylum Bacteroidota; class Bacteroidia; order Bacteroidales; family Rikenellaceae; genus Alistipes. Next base: position 12,990 of record CAZIAS010000011.1, read on the forward strand.
TGCGTGTTGTGCTCACGATTCTCGCTGGTCGGCTCGCTAATCACGAAGCCCTCAATCAGCACATCGGTATTGATGACTGTATTCGCCCTTTTGGCAGCCATCTCGCGCAGTTCGCCGAATGACCAGACCTTCTGCGCGTGAGCCTCCGTCACGGCGAGGAGTGTTGCCGAGAGCAACACCCACGCCGCCAATAGAGATTTAATTTGTCGCATAATACGTAAATTTTTCACAATAACATACCTCAAAGGTAGTCATTATAAATTTAGTTATTGTAACGCACTGCAAAATAGTTCATCGAAGTCCAAGGAAGATATTGCGAAGCAGCATTCTGCTCGGTAACATAATCCAAGGTCGAGCCGAAACCGCCTTTAAGGTCGGGACGCAGACGAATATAGATTTCGTCCTTACCCGCCAACACGTCGGCAGGCAGCTCAATGAGCACCGACTTGTAACCTGCACTCTGATAGGGCTGCGAAATAGGAGTCCATTGAATACGGTCGGGCACCGAGAAACGCTTAACAGTTACCCATTCGGCATCGTCACCACGACCCGTATTGTCGGTTGTCGAATACTCTGCAAGCCAATAGCGAGGACCAAATTGTCCCGATGAGATAGTGTTCTGCATCGATGTTACGGCATAGAGTTTATCGGTAGCCGACACAGCCTTGGTCGAAACCGTAAAGAGGAAGGCGTGTTCGTTTCCACCGGCATCGAGGTTATACCACACCTTCCAGCCCGAGCCTGTTGCTCCCGGCACTTGTCCCTTACCCTGGTGACCCGAGTTGTTGTTGATGTTGGTAAGTTGCTCGTTGCGATAGCCCGTATAACCCGGAGCCATCCAATTGGTTCCGTCATCGAGAATCACACCTACACCATTCACATTTCCGCGGTTGTTACCAAATATAAGTTCGTCGCTATTACCGACAGGTCCCAAGTACGAGAACTCGTCATCAAAGTTGATGCAGGTATGCGTACGCGCATCCGAGGGTTTGTTATCGGTATAGCGGAACGTGTGGGTCATCACAGCGTTCTTATCGGTACCTGCCGTTGCAGGATAGGTCGTAAGATACTGGTCGGTAATGTAGCACCACTCTGCCACCACGGTCGAGAATCCATCTTTCGAATCCTGCGCCATACCGAAATCCTCGTACGATTGGTGGCGAATCTGGTAGCGACCGATATTTCCGTAGGTATCTTCGTCGCCCGTATCATTGTCGGCATACTCAAAGCGAGAGTATAACTCGTGTACAATCACACCCGACATCGTACCCGAGCCATAGGGCAGACGCTTACCGTCACGACGGTAGAGACAGGTAGTATTGGTGTAGATGTAGATTGCATCGCCATTCTTGTCGTGCAACAGAATCGGGTACTTTGCAGTACGGTGTGCATCCGTAGCATTGGCATAACCCTCGTTGATGGGGGTCATCGGGCCCTTACGCATCGACAACTCGCAATCCTGCAACTGAACATAGGTAAAGATGTCGGCATCCGTAAGTTCGTTAATCATCTTCGCCTTTACCGGCACCTCAACACCCTCGACACGCGAAATTACCATCGAAGATGTCACACCTGTCAGCCAATAGTAATCCGGAGTTGTCTCGTTGAGCACCTTCGAAAGAACCGGAGCCGAACGGAAGAGTTTAGCTCCACGCAACAAGAACTTAACCTTATCGCCGAACTTGAAGATATTTTCACTTGTGGCAGAGGTTTGCATCATAAGTCCGTAAGCACCGTCGAGCGACTCGACATAGACCGTGCGCTCGCACACCTTATAGTCGATTGTCGAGGGGGAGTTCTGCAAGTTATCGCCGGCGTTGCCCGACTCACGATTGCTCACAACGATACCCTCGATGATAACATCATCTTGGAGAACTACGCCATTGACATCAGCCATCGCGCGCAGCTGCTCGAAGGTCATCTCGTTACCAAGTGCATCGGTTGCCGTACGCTGCGTAACTGCCACCTCGTAAGACTCCACCTGATTCCAGGCATTCAGGAACGAGAGCGTGATGCGAGCCTTGCGCAACTCCGTTTCGCTTGCATTTGCCGTATAGTCGAAGAGCAATTTAACCTCACCGTTCGTCTCTTCGACACGAGCATTGTAAATCCACTCGTCATCTCCCGCAAGAACGATGGTATTAACGTCAATTTCGTCCACACTCAAATTGGTATCGACTACCGTTTCGGAAGAGGCAGCCTCACTACCCGACACCACGACACCGGCATCCTCCATCTTCAAATACTGCGCAAACTGACCACGCTGACGCACATAGACCGTATCTGCGTGGTTGAACTTCTCGACCGCGAGGCGCAGAATTGCCTGACGGTGTGCGCCTGTATTCTCGCCATAACTTACATCAAAGCCCTTGTCGCCCGACGAAGTCGATGGGAACTGAATCCAATCTGCCTCATTCAAAAGTGAGATGGTATAGGTGTTGTTGGCATAGACATCAACGTGCAACTCGTCAGCAACAGACTCCACCTCATAAACCTTCTTTACGGCTCCGAGCTCGCTACCCGTAAAGGGAGTGACCTCCTCTGCCACACAGGCGGTAGCGAGGGCAGCAAATGCTGCCACGCCACAACCCAAAAATCTCTTTATATCTGTCATTTTCATATCTTATCAACTTTTGAAAGTTATTGCATCTTGACACAACGAACAGGCACTGCATCTGCCACAGGATGGCATCTCGAATTCGAGTCCGACTTGTACTCATAGGCATTACCCGCATCTGCCATATAGACCGTCGGAACATAGATATCATTTTTCAACGAGCCTAAATATTCCAAGCTTGTACCAGTCATCATAGCCTGATGCACGGTCCAAGCCCTATCGGGAATACCGCACATATAGAAGCGTCCGCTGGCCAATGTCGTAGCAGTCTCGTGAGCATAGAATCCCGACATATACATTGTACCCTGCTCCGCACGAGTCGAAGGCACGCACGGTACCGAAGTCTCCTTTACGCCATCTCCATCAAGGTCTTTCTTATCTACACGCATATAGCTGATACGGTAACCACACTGTGGCAACCAGATGAAGTAGTCATTGGTCTTCTCACTCTGATGATATCCTCCATAACTATCCTTGGTCTTGGCAACCGACTGTGAGCCTATGCAGTAGTGCGAATAAGAAAGTATATATTTAGAGTCGTCTAATGTATTATAGAAGCGGAAAGCACGCAATAGTTCGGTAAATCCTGCTACGCGGTAACCTGCCGGACAGGGGTCTTGATTACCCTTACCATCGGTTGTCCAGAGAGCAGCATCGCCTCCGACATTAACCTTCACGAGATCCGCAGCCCAAGAGTGGATATAGGGCGAAACATCGCCGTGAATCATCGCCATCGGGTATGCAGCCGCAGCAGCAATGGTCTGCGTAGCATCCGTAAAGTGCTTATTCTCGAACTTGTAGGTTTTCCCGAGGTTTTGGTTGATATAAATCTTCGCAGTATTCGAACTGAAAGCCTTCTTCTCATAACCCCACTCATTCTGAATCGAGAAGTTCTTGGTTGTGAACGAATCCAGAGTCATAGGACCGGGCAGCGGCGTATTGCGACCCCACTGGTATAACAAGCCCGAAGTCGATGCCGCCGTGTAGGCATCCATAGCAGCCACATCAGCAGCCGACTTGGGTGCATACTTTGCACCGAGGTTACGGTCGAGAATGGTCACATCCTGGTCTTGGGTCAGAATCTGGTCCTCGGCATCCGAAACCCAGATATGCCAGCTCCAAAGGATATTCATATCTGCATCGAAGAGCGAAATCAGCGCATTACCGCTCTTGCCACTGTCGTTAGTCGTGAAGAGAATCTTACCGCTCTCGCTATCGTAATGCACGTTACCAACCGTGTTGGGTTCATCCTCCCACAAGAGAGCTGCCTTCACGGGAGTACCCGAGATAGCCGAACCATTGACGTGCTTTGCCACGAACGCGTGTTTGCCACGAGCCGTAGTCGGAATCATATAGCAGTTCGACAACTCTCCATCGTTGAGTAGAGTACATTCACTCTCCTTCAACGGTTCGAGCGTAAACGCCGATGTCGGAAGGATGTGACGAGGCTCGATAGTGTGTGCCTTGGTCAGCGCACGAACAAACGAGAAGTCATCACCCGTTGCCACAACCTGCAAATCGCTGTAAGTTCCCGGAGGAATCACAAAGTAGAACGAGGTAGCCTCCTCGGCATTCAACTGAACACCTGTACCCAAATCGAGGCGAATCTCAAACTTATCGTCAGTGCCATCCGTAACGAATCTCGGCTCGGCATCATCGATTACTACCGTACCGACACCTGCCAGAGGTGTTGCAACCGAGCGTAATGCCAAACCTGTCAGGAACTGCTCGCCCTTCAATCGAATCTCGATAATCGAGCAGGTATTCACAAACTTCAAAACGCCATCCGTGTTGGGTTTGCCGACCATCACTGTCACGTCCGGAACAAACACACTCTCGGTCGAATAGGTCTGCTGTGCTGTGAGCGAAGTGGTCAGCTTTCCATTGACAATCTTCGCATTGGCATTGTAAGGATAGTAGGCATAAGCCACTCCACCCTCCAAATACTCCTTGGCATACCAGAACATTCCATCCTGCTTACCCGAAGAGTCGCTATCGAGGATTCCCTGTACGTTCGAACCACTCGTCACACCGTTCATTCCGATAGCATCATCCTCGCTCCACAAGATAAAGCGTTCGCCATCTTTATCCACCAACGAGTTGCGGGTATCGACAGTTGTCAGGCCGTCGATTACGGCTTCAACCGCAGTAAGCTCACCGCCGGTTGCAGGATTTTGGGGCTTCGTATCCTCCGTAAGATCGGTGGAGCAAGCCGCAAATACCAAAGCCGGAATAATATATAATATCTTTTTCATATCCATTCTTTCGTTTAATGATTAGAAATCTTCCTCCGGATCCTTCGGCTCTTCACCCGTATCGTTTCCTCCATCAGTTTGACCCATATCGGATTGACCCTGAACGATATTCACATTGCACTCATCGAGTACATCGCCCGACGAGCTCAACAGTTTGAAGGTAGCCACTGCCGTACGCTCGGGATTCGGATTAGGCTTCGGCTCTGCCGTAAATTTGAAGGTCGTAGCATTTACCGCCACATTACGCAACCAATTCTGCGACTCGCCCTGGTATGCAATCGAGTGTTGTACGCTGAAACCATAGAGTGACGGCGTGAAGCTCGGCAGCAACTCGATAGAGAGCGGATTGATACCGTTCGGGTCGGCTGTTACGCTCGCTGGAACATTACCGAACGATGCGGGATCGACGCTCTGCGTTACAGCAACCATAGCCGTAATAGGAGTATCCCACGAAGCCACCGGAACCGTAATTGACAAGATTGCCTGACGTACGGCACCGCCGTTATTTTCGGTAACATCAAAGCTCATCTTACTGTCGGTAATAACGACGTTGCGAATCCACTCCTCGCCCTCCGAAACGTAATTTACGTCACCAAAGGCAAGAGCAAGATTCGATGCGGGAACATTCGTACTTGCTGCAATATCCACCGTAGCAGCATCTTTGAGCAACGAAACAGATTGAAGTTCGATGTCGTAAGAGATATCTCCCGACATACCCGCCTTCTGGCTCAAATAGACCTTGCGGGTCAGGTTACCCGAACGCACGACGATATTCACACCACGCGACAAATCGGTATTCGCATCATACAAAACATTAACCTGTGTCTGATTATCGCCACTCTTGCGCGAGAGTTGCGCCCACGTGACGGGAGTTTCGAAATCTGCGGTCCACTTCTCCTGCGAATAGACGATGAAGAAGATTTGACCGGCATCTTTCGTAACCGTAAACTGCGCACGGCTAACTGCCAACGGCAGGTCCATCTCGTAAGGTTTCTGGCACGAACCAACAGGCAGTGCAAGAATCGCTACGAGTGCGAGTTTCACTAAATTATATACTGTTTTTTTCATAATTTCATTCCTGTTTTTGGTTACATACCATACTTATTGTACTCTTTGTTATCCAAAGTATAACCCGAATAGACAACCTGCTTATCGGGAATAGGAAGATACTCGTGGCAGGGACGAATATTCTCTTTTATCTCATCGTAGTCGTTATACTCCAACGTACGATAGTACCAAATTCCCCAACGAACAAGGTCGAACTTACGCTGGAACTCTCCGAAGAGCTCGCGAGCGCGCTCATCCTGAATCTCTGCCAAAGCCTTATCCCAATTGCGGAAAGTGTAATCGCCCAAACCGGCACGCTGACGTGTCATATTGATATACTTCAAGAAGTTGGTTTGGTCCTGCTTTGCGCAGTAACACTCCGCCATCATAAGCAGAGCATCGGCATAGCGGAAAATCTTGTAATTATTCGAGTCGTTGGTAGTGTACATACCCGGGCACCAGAACTTCGGACCCATCCACGGGCGGGTATTCACACCATTAAACTCTTTACCCGTATCATCGGCAGGATAACGCCACGCCATATTGATTTCGGCACGCTTGTCGGCACCCTTATAGAGTTGCAGACCTGCACTGAAATATACATTCGGGCGGGCAGGAGTCCAAGTTGTTGCATCAACACCGAGTTCGGGGATGGTCAATCCGTCGTAGGTAGCAACCGTACAACGACCCTGCTCATCCTTCTCGACCACGGTCTTATAAGGAGTGCAAACCGATGCGAGATTCGAAACATAGGTCAGACCACCCGAAGTGTAGGTGTGCTGAATCTCGAAAATCGACTCGGGAGTATTCTTGTAGCGGAACATAATCTCGTTGAGCGGATATTGCGCCAACGAACCATAGATACCCTCCAACTCTTTGAGGGCTACCAATGCGATATCGTACCAATAGACAGGGTCGTGCTCGGTATCCTTCGCGGCATTCCACATTGCCATCTTTGCTACGAGCATCAACGCCATCGGGGCACCTGCGCGGTTACCCTCAATCTCCGAAGTACGAATATAGAACTTCTTATCGGTCGTACCTGCCAAGTCGGCATCCTTCATCTGTTCGAGATAGGAGTTCAACTCCTCGATAAGGTAGGTACGGGTAGCCACCGCCGACATACGCGGATAGCGGGCAATGCGGTCCATATCTGCCTGTGTAGCAACCTCCTCGGTATAGAAAGGAACATCTCCGAAGTGGCTGGTCAGCAGGTAGTAGTAGAATGCACGCATCGTTGCCGTCTCCTGCAAGAAATTGAGTTTTTCCCAATCGTCAATAGGTGCCGTCGGCAGATGTTTCATAATTCCGTTTGCCCACATAATCGACTTATAGCAATACTGCCAAACATTCTCGGCGAAGTCGGGCTGTGCGGGCGAGAGTTGCAGACCTGCCATAGGAACGGTCGGAGCCGGTTCGTAGATAAGGTCCGTATGAGCCTCCGTACAGGTAAAGTGACGGAAGGCATAGAGTGTTCTCAAATAGTGATAAGTACTATTTACGGCAATGCGGCACTGTGACACATTGTCATAGTATTGACCCGGATTGACAAAATATTCCGACTCCTCTTTGAGCGAACAAGACGAGATTGTCAGAGCGAATACCGGGGCAAGAAGCAGTGTTAATATATATCTTTTCATCTTCATATCGTTTTTCTCGTTTAGTATTTGATTTGAAGTCCAAAGATGATTGTTCTCGCACGGGGATATGCACCCATATCGACACGACGCAGAGTCGAATCACCACTCGATGTCGAAACATCAGGATCGAATCCGTTATACTTCGACCACAACCAAACATTCTCGGCATTGACGCTAACCGTAATTTCGCGCAGCCACTTAATCTTTTTGCGCAAGTCGAACGTGTATCCCACACTGATATTCTTCAAACGCAAATAGGTTGCATCGTGAACCTGCAACGAGCTGGGAACGTGTACCTGAACCGAACCCGCAGCCGGATAGTTCGAGTTGGGGTTACGATCGGGATGCCAAGCATTCATCATATAGCGATATTGGTTGGTCATATACGAACCCGACATATAGAACTCCGAGTAGTTATAGATTTTACCTCCGATCGAGTAGTTGAAATATATTCCCAAACGCAGACGACCGATGTTGAAGGTATTCTGCAAACCTCCATATACAATCGGGTCTGCATTTCCGAGATAGACGAGGTCATTCTGGTCGAGAATGCCATCGTGGTTCTGGTCGATATAGCGAGCCTTACCGGGGCGAACACTCGTCGAGGGGTCGGCATAGGCTTTGGTAATCTGATTGCGGTCAATCTCCTCCTGCGACTTCCAAACTCCACCATATTCAAATCCCCACAACGCATTCAGCGGACGATTCTTGACATAACCGTACATCATCTGACCGCCATTACCCGGCGAGGTCATTGCCGAAACGAAGTCCTCCGAGCCGATATCCTCAACCATCTGCTTATTGTGCGAGATGGTAAATGCCGTAGTCCACGAGAACTTCTGCTTCACGATATTGCGGCTCTCGATGGTAAGTTCGACACCCTTATTCGAGGTCTTACCGATATTTTCGAGGAATGAAGTAAATCCGGTGTGGCTGGCACGCTGAACATAGAGCAACAGATCCTGCGTATAGCTCAAATAACCCTCTGCCGTAATCTTCAATCGGTTATTGAAGAATGCCATATCGAGCGCAAGGTTATAGAGGTCGGTGGTCTCCCACGTCAGGTTATCCGACGGCAGACGCTCCGGATAGTAGATTGTCGATTGCGAACCGTCGAAAATATAACCTCCGGTCGATGAGCTCATTGCAGCCAACGAACGATATGCTTTGATAGCGTTGTTACCCGAACGACCCGCCGACAGACGAAGCGAGAGTTCGTTGATGCGACGATTCGATTTGAGCCACGTTTCGTTTGCCAGATTCCACTTGAAGGCACCCGACGGGAAGAATCCCCACTTGCGGTTAGCCGCGAAGTTCGAGGCACCGTCGGCACGACCCGTGAAGGTAAAGTAGAATCGCTTCTGATAGTTGTAGTTGATACGGGCAAGAACCGACATACGGGCGATGCGCGTATTCCACGAAGCGACCGTATAGTTCTCTTTGCTCAAAATACCGCTCAAATTATTCCACTTAACATCATCCACGAGCAGACCCTTCGCATCGACCGACATCTCGTTTTGGAACTTACTAAATACCGAGAAACCGGCCATAGCGTCAAAATGGTGACCGCCATTCCAACTCTTCTTGTAGGTAATCGTGTTATCCGATGTCAGCTGACGGGTATCGCCCTCTACGCGATAAGCCTGACCTCCGTCACCGTCGTTCTTGGTCGGCAGTGTTGAAGGATAGTAGCGATACCTATGAGCCTGCCACAAGTAGTATGAGTTCTGACTCTTAATGGTAAGGCCCTTAATCGGCGTAAACGTAAACGTCACGGTATTATTCGACGAGAATCCCTCGCGGAAGTCAGTATTCATCTGCAAGGTAATGTAGGGGTTATTGAAACGCGTTCCGTTCTCGTAGAGGTCATTCACGGTAGAGTTTCCGTCCAACATCGGGTTCAGGTAGGTTGCTCCGGTCCAATAGTTCGAACCGCCGATTGCTGCCTTATTGTAGAGGTCTCGGCGATACATTGCATTGGTCGAGAAGTCCATCTTGAACCACTTATTGAACTGATGACCGATATTGAAGCGACCAAAAATCTTCTGGTTACCGGAGTCAAGCACGATACCCTGAACGTCCGTATAAGAGATCGAACCCCAATAGTGAGTCTTCTTCGAACGGCCCGAAATCGACACCCAATAGTTCTGATAAGGAGCCACGTGTGTAATCTGCTTAATCCAGTTGGTACCCTCTCCCTTCGATGCGGGGTCGCGATAAGTACCCGAAGGCATATTGGTTGCAGCATACTTGGCGTTGTACTCATCAACCTCTACGCGATACTGTGCAAACTCCGAAGCATTCATCGTATCGAGGTTACGTGCCAACATCGAGAATCCGACATTCATACCAAATGTAATCGAGGGCTTGGTAACGGTCGGCGTACCCTTCTTGGTCGTAACGATGATTACACCATTCGAACCCTGTGCACCGTAGATTGCCGTTGAAGAGGCATCCTTCAAGACCGAAATCGATTCGATATCCGCAGGGTTGATATCTCCCATATCCTGCACGGCATCAATCACACCATCGACCACGATCAGAGGCTCGTTCGATGCCGTAATCGAACGTGTACCACGGATACGAATCGAAGTTGCAGAGGTCGGGTCTCCCGATGTTGCCATAATATCGGCACCCGCAACACGACCCTGCAAAGCCTGGTCGATAGACGATACGGGAGCATCCTTTACGTCAGCCATCTTCACATTGGTTACCGAACCGGTAAGGTCACTCTTCTTGGTCTCTCCATAACCGATAACGACAACCTCCTCGACAATCTGTGTATCCGATTGCATAATCACATCAATCATAGTCTTGGTTCCGACCATAATCTTCTGACTTGCATAACCGAGGTACTCAAATTCGAGAATACTCTCTTTCGAAGGCACGTTAATGACATACTTACCATTTTGGTCGGTAAGCACACCGTTAGTCGTACCCGAAACCACAACGGTAGCACCGATTAACGGCAGACCGTCTTTGTCGGAGACTTTACCCTTAACCTGACCCTGTGCCAGAGCTTCGGTTGCCGCTCCAAAGAGCAGCGCAACCAGAAGTGTGGTGCGGAACAGCATAGAGGCAAAGTGCTCTCTAAAATGTAAATGTTGTTTCATTGGGTTTATGTTTTAGATTAAACTATTTGCTTGCACGAGCAGTAAATTCTGCCACAACTTTTCCGAACACATCCTTGGCAACAACCTTAATCTCGGCTGTCGGGTCTGCGGGGACATAACGCCATATCTGCGTACTTTTGCTGGGGGTCTGCCAACCTGCCTGACGCAACATCTGACCCTTGGGAATCTCGCCCAAAAGGCTCTTCTCGTAGGTTTTCCAATACCAATCGCGATACTCCAAATCGTAGCCACCGCGAGTAACCTCGCCCTTACCGCCTGTCGATTCGGTAAAGGTACAGGTGTATGCATTCCAGATATCAACCAATATCGCAGGACGATGCTTGTAGTGGCCGCGCTCGATTTCGAGCTGACGACTCCAAGCCGAACCCGAAATCTCGGTAATAGGATAGGTCCAAGCGTGGTCTGCATTGTCATACACGCGATACTTCACATCCTTCTGACTACCATAAGGATAGTAATTACGCTCGAAAGTTTTACCGCGGAAGTTATAAGTCACAACAGCGCCCGGTGTACCTTCGGTGTTGATGGGAGTGTACCACGCTACACCCGCAGTCGAGGGGTGCATAAACTCATAAATCACACGACCACCCTGCCACGTCTTTACCGTACGGTCGCGGTGCGAGTGACCGATAAGAGCCACGATTTCGCAATCCGAAATAGGTTCCATAAGTTGATGATGGCGCATCATCGAGAAACCGCCATTGGCATTGAGCAGGGCGCAGTGCATACAGAGCACCACGCGGTCGAACGTCGAGCGATCGACTGCCGCCATATGGTTTTTGAGCCAATTTGCCTGCGCATTACACAGACGCACCTGATTACCCGTGGTAGCCTTCTCGTCGCTGCTTCCGTGGGCATCCGAAGTGAGAATAAACGTATTATCGAGAACGATATAATGCTCACGACCGATGGTAAACGAGTAATATACCGGACCGAGGTCTTCGTACCAGCAACGGCGCGAACCTCGAATCGTCGATTCGGTAAACGCCGTACCCTTCACGGGCTTATCGTGGTCGTGGTTGCCGATTACGTTAAAGATAGGAGCATCAACATTCGTATCGCGCATATAATCCGCAAGTCCATATCCGCGACCCTCCTTGCCTACGCGATTCTGCGGGCGGTATCCGGGTTGGGTCATATCACCCAACGTGATAACATACGCCGGCCCCTCCGACTTTGCTATACACTCACGCAGAACGGGCATAAACTCGCTATTGTAAATCTTCTCGTCATCGGCATTGTTACGGCTGTTGGTACCTCCGCACACGTGCGTATCCGCCAACGTAAAGAGCGTATAAACCGACTGATCAACCTTCGTAAGGTTAAAATCAAAGGTCTGCGGACCACTTGCCGAAGTGTCGAGACGAGCAAAGAACTGCGGGCTGTTACCCTTGCGCTCCACCTCGTAACCCGAAGGCACCGAGATATGCACAAAATCGCTCTCACTCAAATCAACTGCAAGCTCATAAGCTCCGACTTTGTCGGTCTTAACCACATTGTGACCATCGCTCACAAGTACTCCTTCCACTCCGTTGCCTCCGCACAGTACGCGACCCTTAACAACCGAGGTCTCGGCAGCCGACAAGGAACTGATTCCAAGCGCTGATGCCAGCAACAAAAGCACTAAACTTTTAACAGGTTTCATTTGTGTAGATAATTTTAATTCGACTCCCCCGCTCTGCCTCTGTCTATCATCGGAAGTTCGGGTTCATTCGGTTGGTTAATATTTTGTTATTTGATATTTATCATATACTTACCTAATCTGTTGTCATAAGCGTCGTAAGCCTCAACCATTACCGGCACCGAAGCATTTTCGGGTATATACTGCCAGATATGAGTTTTATTCTTCGACGGAGTCTGCCACGAGGCTCCCGAGCCATCGGCATACGTACCGATTCCACCATTCTCTAATGCGGGCCAATACCAATCACGATACGTGAGGTCATAGATTCCGGGCATTGAGTAGGTTCCTGTTCCCACAAACTCCACGCGGGCTGCACCCCACCAATTTACCAGAATCGCAGGCCTATCCGCAGCAGCAGCCACCTCGGTATCGAGTTCGAAGCTCCAACGCTTACCGCTCTTCTCGGTTATGGCGTAACTCCACGCATCGACCACGCTTGTTGTTGCCACGCTCGAATATATTCTGCATTTGAGATTCTCGTTCTCGCCAAAGGGGACAAAAACTCGCTCGGTACCCTTACCGTTCTCGAACTTATAAGCACAGAACGAAGCTGGCGTTCCCTCGGTACAATTAAGCGTGAACCACGCCGTACCTGCCAGCGAAGGATGAACAAACTCCCACACGGGCTGACCGGCTGCCGTTTCGGTCTTCAACGAGCGATCCATATGCGAATGTCCAATGAGGAACGTGAGCGGATAGTTCTTCAACATCTCCATAACCCTTGTTCCATTATCCATTGCCACATTGGCTTTGGCGGTAAACATCGGGATATGTTGCACGATGACAATACCCTTAATTACACTCTTGTCGATTGCCTGAATATCCTTGCGCAGCCACGCTATCTGACGCGAATCGAGTTTGTTGGTATAACCTCCCGAATTATTTTTTGTATCAATAAAGGTATTGTCGAGTACCACATAGTGTTCCGTTCCAATATTGAACGAATAGTAAGCAGGACCCAACGCCGCGGTATAGGTTTTACGGCTCAAATACTGCGTTTCGTCGGCAAATGCCACCATACCATTCATCGATGGTGTATCGTGGTCGTGGTTGCCCATAGCGCAGAAAATCGGGAAATCACACGTCGTATCATCGCGGAAATCTGCAATTGTATATTTCTTCCACGCCTCGCTCTGGGTCATATCGCCCAGATGCACGCCATAGACCGGGCCCTCCGTCTTACACTCCTCGGCATAGGATTTCCACTTCGGCAAGAAGGTCTCCCTATACAACTTACAATCGTTATTCGATTGAAATCTGCCATTTCCTCCCAGCACGTGCGAGTCGGCAATGACGAGCATCGTATAGTTTGACTGATCGACCTTGCGCAGCGAAAAGTTTATAGTCTGCACTCCATCAACCGTCTTATCTATCTCTGCCCAATATGCCGAAGCAATACCCTTGCTTTCGGTCGGTTCGTATCCCGAAGGTATCGATATATGTATAAAATTGAACTCGTGATGCGAGATATTACTTGTCAGCCAATAGCGGCCAAAAGAGTCCGTTTTGGTCACATTTGTACCGTCCGAAACGGCCACTCCTTCAACGCCCTTTCCATCACAGGTAACCATTCCCATAACGGTATAACCATCCTTTTCGACGAGATCGCCACTATCCACGTCGCCACCGTTGCCGGCTGTTGTACAGCCGGCAAACAGCAACGCCGCCACCAAAAAACCTAACAAATGTTTTATCTCTTTCATCACCAAATTTTGTCTAATACTACTTTGCATAGAGAGTTATCTTGCGCGAGCTACCGAACTCGTCAGTCATTGTCGCCGTAATTGTTGCCGAAGCATCTGCCGGCACATACTTCCAAACGTGATAGCTCTTATTCGGTTGTTGCCAATTCGGACCATCGGGATAGGTTGTGTTAGATACTATCGAGTTGCGATCCGACGAAGCCAGCGACACATAGAACCAATCGCGATAGAACGGCTCGTATGTCGAGTTGCGGGTTGATGTACCTTTACCGCCTGTCGATTCCGAGAAAGACACATTCTTGGAGCCCCACGCATTGACAATAACAGCCGGTGTTGTCAGAGTTGTATCATCATTCGCGGGTTTCTTCGCCGAGTACGAGCCCTCGGTAATTGCAGTCGAGTGCGCGTGCGTACCACGATTGTCGTAAGCTCGATAGGTCAGACCCTCATTCTCGCCAAATGGCACGAACGTACGACTCGTAGTCATACCGTTGGAGAAGGTGTAAGCGACGAACGATGCCGGAGTACCATCCGTACAGTTCAACGTAAGCCACGCAGTACCAGCCAACGAAGGATGAACATACTCGCGAACCGTCTTACCATACGTAGGCGTTGTGGTCTGCGTATAGCGATCAACGTGATTATGTCCGATAAGAATCGTCAGCGGGAATTTATTCACGGCACTGATTACCTCCGACGAGTTAATCATATAGTATCCGCCGGTTGCCTTGTAGAGCGGGCAGTGCGCACAGATTACGACACCCTTAATCTTCGAGCTATCGATACGTGCCACATCATATTTGAGCCACTCCAACTGAACCGGATCGACCTTGATTTTGTAGCCTTCGGTTACCTCGTCATTGGTTGCATCCGTTGCCGAATCCGAATCGATAATCAACGAGTTGTCGAGAACGATATAGTGCTCCGTACCGATTTCGAACGAGTAGTACGCCGGACCGAGAGTTGTCGTAAAACTCTTTCGAGCCAGATGTTGATTCGTTTCATCGAACGTTCCGGTCAAGGGCTTATCGTGGTCGTGATTACCAATCACGTTAAAGATAGGCACAGTCGAAACCGACGTGTCGGAACGATACGACGAGAGCGGATAGGCGAGCCAGAATCCCACCTGTGTCATATCGCCGAGGTGAAGACCATATACCTTGCCCGAGCAAGAGGCCGCATACTCATTCCACTTGGGCATTGCCAATGTCGTATAGTAGTTACGGTCATTCGTACTACCGCAGCTCCAAGCACCATTCAACACGTGCGAGTCCGCCATAACCATCAGCGTATAGTTCGACTGATCGACCTTTTTGAGTTGGAAGTTATGGGTCTGCATACCCGATGCAGATGAGTTCACTGCCGAGTAGAACGCGGGCGAGATATACTTCATACTTGCCATCTCGTAGCCCGACGGTATAGTGATGCGGATATTGTCGGCAATCGAGATATCGGTTGCCAGATAGTACATACCGTTGGCATCGGTCTGCGTCACATTCACACCATCCGACACCACAACGCCCTCCATAGGCACACCGTCACACGACACCGTACCCGTTACGGTTGCATTTGTCGGCACGTCCGTCAAATCCGACTTGCGCACCTCGATATTGTCGATGTGATAGACCATATATCGTGTTGCCTGGTTGTTGTAGAAGCGGAAACGGGTCTTGGCATCGGCATTAGCGACCATAACCTTCACTCTGCTCCAAGTTGCAGGCAGGTCACTTTCGGGGACTTCGACGTAGTTTCCCGACGGAGCGTAGCTCATCAGCGAGCCGTCGGACTTCGACATTATCACACCATTCTCGTCGATAAATTCGAGTTTGAGAATTGTAGCGTTCTCGCTACCGCCGACCACCATAAATTTGAACTTATCCTCACGCCACTCGATATTGTTAGCCGAGTCGGCAGCTGTTGCGTTGGGCTGATATGTCCAGAACGACGAACTTGACGAGGGGTTATCCTTTTTGCAATATCCGGTCACGCCATCGCCCGAAGCGATATCGAAATACACCTCGACATTCTGCTTGTCGGCAATCATCGACATTGCAGGGGTTGTGAGGATTCCGAGCGGATTCATCGAGAACGAGAAGTCGCTCACAGAGTTGAGCGCACGTTCGTTACCTACGGAGAGATATCCGAGGAACTCGACGCAACGGCTCATATACCAATCATTCAGACCGCGCACATTGAGCAGGCTCTCGGTCACGCGCAGTTTGCCTGCCGAGATAACATTGGCCATCGTATTCACATAGTCGGTACCCTCATCGCTCCAATCCGAGAAGACAAGACCCGGGGCAACCACTTTGTGGGTCGAACCATCGGCAGCTGTTGCCGACGTGGAGTTCGTAAAGAAATATCCGGGCTGCAAGCCATCCTGATCGGTATGGTCCGAGAGAATCGGCAGACCCGTAATCACGGTTCCATCCTGATGAATCGGGGTGCGCGAACGCCATACCGAGCTACCATCGCGGCAGGCAATCACATCGCCACCATATACACAGACGTCGAACGGCTCCGAGAAGAGCAGGTCGCTGTCGGGTGCGTACGTCATCGGTTGCATCTCGACGAGCGTATTTACGGGAACGGTAGTCGAGCCCGAGGTCGAGAATTTCTGCGACTTGCCGGCATTGTCGGTAATGGTCACGGTAAATCCTTCGGGGTACTCCTGCGGATATACCGTAAAGTAGAAGTCGGTACCTGCGGCAGCGAGGGTCACACCCTTGCCGTTCTTGTCGTTACAGAGCAGAACGATATCCTCGGTCATACCCGAAGCTCCACAGGGCACTGCGTGGTGGGCACCCTCGATAACATTTGCGCCGAGGGTGGTACCTTCGCTATCGACAAACTTCGAGCGACCGGACATTGCCGTCAGCGGGTTTGTCGAGTCGAAAGCATTATTTTGGAGGCGAATCGAGCGCACCTCGGCATCGCCTTTCACAGTCAGTTTCAACACTCCGAGCATTGCGTTGAATGTGAGCGAAGCACTCTCGCTCGTACCATTCAGGTCGGCAAAAGCCACCAGACACATCGCCTCACTACCAAACGAGTTGGCGTTGTAGGTCTGCATATTCGAGTGTACGTATGCGTGATTGCCACTGTCGGCGAAGGCCGTAGCAGCGAGTGCGGGAAATACCGCACGATATATATTATCCTCCGCAATCGGTGCATTGACGAACGCCTTACCGCTCTCGACCAACACGGGGAGAATAGTGCCATTAACATAAATTTCGTCGCCCGCCTCGAAAGCCATATCGAGCCCATCGAGGGATGCGCGCGTCACCTCGATTCCGAGGCGTACGGTCTCGCCGGTATAGTTTTCTTCGTTACCAACCTCGCCGGCGACAGCGTCGGTTGTAATATCTTCGGTGCAGGCAGTCGCCATCAGCACCGCTGCAAAGATTACGAATCGGAAAATTCGTTTCATTTGTTTTTGTTTGATTGTGAATTATCAATTGTCAATTTTTTCGGCATCGCGCCTGCGCCGAATATGGCGCAGGTGCGACATCCGAAAAAATCAGTTAGTTCCAAGCATTTGCATCACTCTGCGAGCCTGCAAGTGACGAAACCGTAGCCTCACCGCTTACAGTCGGCAACTTCACGCAACGCACGGGCATTGCATCCGATGCCGGCATCGGGGAAGAGATAGCCGACACATTCCATACATTGTCGCTACCATAAGCAAATACACACGGCAGACGTGTAAGGGCAGTATCGAAGTTGTCCGAAATGGTTGTACTCGGCAGATAAATCTTCGTGGCAGAATCAAGAGCGCTCCTGTAATGGTCGCAAGTACCCCACAAGAAAGCATAACCGCTCTTGATGGTCGTGCCATCATTGTTATTATCCCACATACCTGCATAGTAGAGCGAACCTACATTGTTATGGTTAGCATTGTTTCGATATTGCAGACGCATACCGCCATAGGGCAACCAGATAAACTCATTGTTCAATGCAGCTTTAGCAGTTGCGTTCTCGCGATGATGCACATAACCTCCAAATGCATCCACAAAAGCACTTACTTTGGTAGAACCCGTCCAACGCCACTGTTTCGTACCGCCGGCAAAACCTGTACTATAACTATTCAAAGCACAATAGTTATCGGTATTGGTTGTAACATCATCCGACGCAGGCAAACGGAAGATTCTGATAAGCTCCTTGAAGGTAGCCACGCGATAGCCCTGCGGGCAGGGATCCTGCTTACCTTTTTCGGTAGTCAACCACGTATCCTCTGTACCGGTAAGAGTAGAAACCTTATCCTGTGTCATATCGGTTGCCCAAGTACCATTATACTGCAAGAACTGCATATTGTAGTACTTCGTGCCATCAATAGTCTTGGTAGTATGTCCATAAGCGGTAAATGCATTCTGCCAACGAGCAAAGTGATAGTGCTCAACCGCCGGAGTATTACTCTTGAAACGGCCCTTGGTACCACTACCATCACTACTGCAAGTCTCGTAACCCCACGCGTCGTTGCCATCCAGATTCTGCAATGACTTCGGACCCGGGAATGGGATATGACGACCATACTGATACATAAAACCTACGGTCTGTGCTGCCGTTTCGGCGGTCATCGCCTCAACCTCTGCTGCCGACTTCGGAGTCCACAATGCACCCGGACCACGGTCGAGGAATGTGAGTACAAGGTCCTCACTTCCAATAGTCTGCTCCTCGGCATCGGTAATCCAGATATGCCAAGCCCAGTTGGTACCGATAAGTGTCGAGTTAATCGGACCTCCTGTAAGCATCATACTACCATTACCCTTACCACCGGGAACCTTGAAATAGACACGGCTGTCGATACCCTTCGAACCTGAATAAACTACCGAGATATCCTCTACAAGACCATCTTGGGTTGCCCACATCGGCCAAATTCCAAAGTTATCGGTAGAACCGTCATTCAACTCAAAGTCGCCATTGACATTTGTAACCGGCATCGAGAAGTATTGGTCCTGCTCCGAAGGAGTTACCTTATAGCAGTTCGAAACACCATCTACGTCGAGCGGCTCGTAAGTAACGCTATTGGTATCGAGCGGAGTAACATTGATGGCTTTCAGAACCTTCACGTGGTTACGTGTAAACGAGTGAGCCGCACCCGAACGATAAAGACGAGTGTAGTTGTTGGTACGAACCTGGATAAAGAGGTCGCCTGCGGGAAAATCTTCAACCGGCATAGCGAAATAGATTTTAAGCGGAGTATCCGAAAGAATCTCACCTCCTGCATTAAAATGCGCACCACCCATTGCCGAAGGATCTTCTTTTGTCGGCTCAATACTCTGATAAACATTAAGATAAGGATTCTCCGAAGTCGGATTATAAACATAAGCATACTTCGAACGAAGATTCTGCGATTTGCTCAATACATCAACCGACCAAAGTTCCTCGCCTCCTCCGGTCAGCTGAACTTCGAGGAATGCAGCCGAGTTGCGCAGAATGACAGTCTTATTAACCTCATCAACCGGACCCACAGCAACAACGTCACGCAATACGGTTCCAAAGTCATAGCTTGCAGCACAAGTGTTTCCGGACTCAGCGGTAGAACCTCCCGGTACCGAGAAACGGGGGCGGATTCGCGTAGTTGTGTACTCATCAACCGCACACTTCGTAGAGCAAGCGTAGAGAACAGTATATTCAACATCCGAAGGAAGCTCAAAATCGAGCGGAATCTCTTCATCGATAAGCACGCCTGCATAACCGCCATCTACCGTTGCAACAGCATCAGCGAACATTGTTTCAGTCTCGCCATCATCATTGATACCAGGATAAGAATAGGCGATGCGAACCTCGTCGCCATCCTCCCAGACAATCTGGTTATCGCCATTAAGGCCAATACGAGTACCGTCTTCACTTACGGCCTCGGGCTGCTCGAAGGATACGCTATAAGTAACCTTCTCCATCTTCATTGAACCAAGATTCGGACCTTCGGTCAAATCTTTGGTACACGCGGGGGCCAACATAACCACCGCGCAAATCATTGCAATAAAACTCTTTTTCATAGCTTTTCGGTGTTTACGTTAAAAATCCTCCTCTTCGTCCCACACGATCGACTCTGCAAAGCCGCGCTCTGTGGCAACTTCAACCACAAGAACCATCGGGCTCTCGTAGGTCGAACTCTTAAAAAGGTTTGTTTTAACCATAGTTAATAAATTAGTTAGTTAATAATGTGTTAATTGTGTATAAATGTTTGTAATGTGTTATGCGGTTGTTAGTGAGTGTAAAGTCTTTTCTTAATCGCCCTAAATTCCTCCCTTAAATTAGGGGAGGTGGCTAAAAGCCGGAGGGGTCTGTCAATTTTGAATTTTGAATTTTGAATCTTGAATTTTGAATTTCCAAATAAGCACATACCAATGCGGGCGGTGTCATTCGACACTGCCTGCAACGAAGCCGAAGCTCCTCTATGTTCCGAGTAACTACTTGATAACCAAAGAAATACCCCCCCCCCTCAAAATAGCGCGAGCATCCACATTCGCGCTATTTTGGGCGCGAAGTCTGCGGCTCCGGCTATCTCGGCACACCACTCCGCCGAGGCTCGCAAGTCTCGGTTGGAGTGTCGTGTATGTGAGGTTTCGTGTCATCAAGTACTCTATTTTATACAATATATATAATAACGCGCGCACGCGCACGCGCGACTATCGCAACGGTTTCAGCACAAACTCGAAGGTATGCTTATCATACGGAATCTGATACTGTGGCAGCGGAATCGCTCCCCAGCTATCCTCGCAAACAAAACCCGACTGTGCCATATCGATATTGACATAGGTCTTACCCGTCTTTTCGAGCAGGGTCGGATACTTGCGATAATCATCCGAATGAACATCTATCTGCGACATCGGATAAGGAATCGCCGAGGCGGCAAAGAGCACATTCGAGCGAACCTCCAAACCACTACCCGTCGAGTCGGTTACGCGCCACCAGCGCAGGTCACAGTGCGAGCCCGACTCCTGCGGACGGACATAGGTCATATCGAACTGCTCATCGACACCCTGCTTATAGACGCCAACCTTATTGCCACTCTTGCGGTCGCAGTAGCTCTCGTGAGGACCGGCACCGTAGAACTCGATGGTGTCGTACGAATCGGGCATAGCCAACGCCACACCGAAACGCAACATCGTGATAAGGTTGAGTTGATAACTCTTGCTGGGTCGGAAATTCTCGGTAACAACCACCGAACCATCCGGCGAAATGGTGTATTTGAAATTAACTCCTGCTCCGAGTTCGTCAAGTTTGTAGTTTGCCGTAACCACCACCTTATCGCCATCAGACTCCATCAAGAAGAGATCCAACACGATTCGGGGATTACGGAACGCCTTGTGCGAATGGTAATAGTGAGCATTGCGCGAACGCTTGCGAACACCAAAATCATTCTCGGTCATCGCTCGGTAGAACTCCGGCTTCAACGGCTCGGCAATCATCTTACGGCCACAGAGCGTGTAGTCCTCCAACCATCCCTGACCGGCAAAGGTCAGCGAGAAGTCTGCGCCATAGACCGTACGGCTGTCGCGGCAGATACGCAGAGCCTCGCCCTGCTTCGGAGCCGTAGCCGCAGCGTATTGTGCCGCTGCATCCCAAGCGCGAAGAGTAAATTGGTTGAATGCCACCTCGTGACCCGTCGCCAAGAACGGCTCTGCAACCTTCTGCACAAAGCGAACTGTCAGCAACACCTCACCATCCAAAGCAGCGATATCCGAAACCTCATAGCCCAACTTCACAATCTTACGCTCCTGCGGGGCAACATCGAGATTCTCAACAACGCCCGACAGAGCGCTCTTACCGTTCGCCGTAAGGCTCCATTCGAGTCGATATGCCGCGAGGTCGCGGAAGAAATATTCGTTATAGACCTCAACCTCGCCATTTTCGAGATTCTTTGCCGAGGTCCAGATGTTCTGATATTGGTGCTTAACCTCCCAAGCCGAAGTGTGAGGCTTGCGCTGCGCCGAGATAAAGCCGTTGCAGCAGAAAGTATCGTCAGTGGTATCGAAGTCATTGTAGCAACCTCCGTAGGTGTAGGTCACGCCCTGCGGGTCGCGACGTGCCAATGCCTGATCGACAAAGTCCCAAATAAAGCCACCCTGATAGTTCGGATATTTGCGAACCAAATCCCAATACTCTTTGAACGAGCCGAGCGACTGACCCATTGCGTGAGCATACTCGCACTGGATAAGCGGGCGCTTGGGCGAGTTTGTGAGGAAATCCTCACACTCCTTATAGTCGGCATACATCGGGCACTCGATATCCGAGTTGTAGTTCTTCGGAATATCCTTGTACGTGATATAGCAAGCCTGCTCATACTGCACGGGGCGACTCTTGTCGTAGCCCTTAATCCAATCGTAGCAAGCGTGGAAGTTCGAACCGTTACCCGCCTCGTTGCCAAGACTCCAAGTCACAATCGAGGGGTGGTTGAAGTCACGCAGCACCATACGCTGGTTACGAACAAGATGTGCTGCCTTATAATCATCACGAATCGCGAGAGTCTTCTCCTTATAGCCCATACCGTGCGACTCGACATTCGCCTCATCGACAACGTAGATACCATACTTATCGCAGAGGTCATACCACATCGGCGAGTTGGGATAGTGGCAGGTGCGCACCGCGTTCAGGTTAAGCTCTTTCATCAACTTAATGTCACGCACCATATCCTCGTATGTAAGGTGGTAACCCTTGTTGGGATTCATCTCGTGGCGATTAGCACCCTTAATCAGCACGGGCTTACCATTCACAAGGAATTGAGAATTTTTAATCTCGACGGTACGGAAGCCGACATTAAATGCCGTAGCCTCGATAGTTTTCGCACCATCCGTAGCCTCCACCTTCAACGTATAGAGATTGGGACACTCGGCGCTCCAAGCCTTCACACCGTGCAGATGCAGACACTCCGACACCTTGCCTGCCTTATCGGGCGTAGCACTCTGCGAGAGCACCTCGGCACCCGAGGCATCCGCCAGCACCATCTTCACACTCTTCACACCCGGAGTCGTTTCGATATTGATATCAAGATGACCGTCCTTGTAGTCATTGACAAGCTCGGCAACAAATTTCACATCCTTCAACTGACGCTTGTCGCGGGCATAGATATATGCAGCACGGGCGATACCCGACAGACGCCAAAAATCCTGGTCCTCCAAATAAGAGCCGTCACAAAGGCGATGCACCTCCAAAGCAAAGAGGTTCTTCTCGCCAAATTTCACAAACTTCGTGATATCGAACTCTGCCTCCAATTTACTATCCTCGCTGTAACCGACCTCCTTGCCATTAACATACAGCGCGAGGTTCGACGTTACCGAACCGAAATGCACAAAGAGCTGCTTGCCCTTCCACTCGGCAGGAACCTCAACCTCGTGGCGATACAATCCGACGTGATTACGCCAATCGGGAGTATAAGGAGGATTATCAACGTAGCAGTTGTCCCACACAAAACCTTTATTGCAGTAGAGAGGCACACCATATCCATTCATCTCCCACAGACCCGGCACAGGCATTCTGCCCCACTGCGAGTCATCAAAATTTACAGCATAGAAATTAGCGGGACGCGGAGTGTTGCGATGCTCAAACCAAGCAAACTTCCACACTCCCTCAATCGAGCGATATAGAGGCGAAGTCTGGCAGCAACTTCCTGCTTTTGCCTCCTCGACGGTAGGATAGACAATGAACGACGAGCGCATCGGCGCACGGTTAATTTCGTAGATGTTCGGGTCCTGCCAACGCTCCATCTTTGGAGCAGCAGACTGTGCCATCATCGCGCACGCGCACGAAGCAAAGACGGCTGTCAATATAAATTTTCTCATTTCGGCTTGTAATTATTTTATTGCGGTTTTACTATAATTCACATTTCAAAATGTAAAATTACATAATTTTATCCGAAATTCCAAAGAAAAAATCAGTCAAAATACCCCCCCCCCTAAAATTTTAGGTATATCACTGATACACAATATTTTATGCCGAGACACAATATAAGATTCTTTTTCAAATTAAAAGTTAGGAGCATTTATACTCGGTGTATTTCGTGTTCTTTTCGGAGTGGAGCGACCAACCGACAAACGAAGCAGGAGCGACACGATTGGGCGAAGTCGGGCAAGGGCGACACGGTCGGACACAGTCGGAAGTGCGGAAATTGGGGAGGATGGGGACACAGTCGCGAACTGCGACTGCTTATGGGGAAATTGGGGGCGCGACCGCAATTCGCGGCCGCTTATGGGGAGCAGGGAAGTGTAAGACAGAAAGCCAAGTGAGCACGAAGGCGCGAGAAGCTCAAGAAGATTTTTGGTCGATTAAGGAGGACCCCATAATCCCCATAATCCCCATAATCCCCATAATCCCCATAATCCCCATAATCCCCACCATTGCATCGCAACGAGAAGACAAAAGTGTATGGTTCCGAAGAAATAAGCAGGATTTATGATGCATAAAATTTCACATTCCCATTTTTTTACTACTTTTGTAGAAAATTTGCGTATAATGTTCGATTTTCAAAATAGAGATATTAAGCCCGAGTTGGGTTGTGGATGTGCATTCGACGAGTGTAATGGCGAGGCGTGTGCCACCCCTTGCGAGGGATGCTACAAACTCCACGAGACAGATTGGCTCGAAGGGTACCCCGAAAACATCCCTACCGACATCGTCGAGGTCCGATTCAAAAATACACGCCGTTCATACTACCAGAACGTCAATAACCTCCCACTGAAACGTGGCGATATCGTTGCTGTGGAGGCATCCCCGGGTCACGACATCGGCACTGTTTCGCTCACGGGAGATATGGTTGCGAAGCAGATGCGCCGCGTGGGCTTCAACCCCCATAACGGCGAGTTCAAAAAAATCTATCGCAAAGCCAAGCCTTACGACATCGAGCGCTGGCAGGAGGCGATAGCCCTCGAACACGAAACGATGATTCGCTCGCGCCAGATTGCTGCCGATATGGGTCTTGATATGAAAATCGGAGATGTTGAGTATCAGGGAGATAAAATCAAAGCTATCTTCTACTACATTGCCGAGGGTCGTGTCGATTTCCGCGAGCTTATCAAGGTCTTTGCCGAGCAGTTCCACATCCGTATCGAGATGAAGCAGATTGGAGCGCGTCAGGAGGCGGGTCGTATCGGCGGCATCGGAGCCTGCGGACGCGAACTCTGCTGCGCTTCGTGGATTTCGAGTTTTTCGAGTGTCACGACCAACGCTGCACGCGTGCAGGAGATTTCGCTTAATCCCCAAAAACTCGCAGGTCAATGTTCGAAGTTGAAGTGCTGTCTGATGTACGAATACGACACCTATGCAGACTCTCGTCGCGATATGCCGCGTGTTCGCGAGCCGTTGCAGACCCTCGACGGAGAGTTCTATCTCGTCAAGAGCGACATTCTCGCCCACACGATGACATTCAGCAGCAGCAAAGATTCGATGTCAAACCTCGTAACACTGCCGGCATCGCGCGTTCGCGAAATCATTGCAGCTAACCGTGCAGGTCGCAAGGTTGAGCAGTTGCAGGGCGAAGAGTTTGAACCCACGGTCGAGGAGCCGACATATCGCACAGAGGAGGACAGCATTACCCGCTTCGACAACAAGAAGCGAAAGAATCGCAATAAGAACCGCAACAAAAATCGCAACAACGGAGATAACTCTCCGAGTGCGGAGTCCGGTGCAGAGCACTCCGAGATCAGTGGAAGCGGCAACGGTAACCGCGAACATCGCAACGATAACCGTAATCGCCGATTCAAGGGTCGCCACCGCAATCACAACGGAGGTGGTCAGAACGGAGGCAACGGCAACGGTCAAAGTCAGCAATAACCTATGACGAGGCGCATCGCGACATATTTGGCAGTGGCAGCAGCGACTGCCCTGCTCGCAATCGGCTGTGCAAAACCGGTCGAGAGTGTCGTGTGCCACGTAAATCCAAATAAATGGTCGGCAGCAGCCATTGTCGAATACAACAACCTCGACACCCTCTCGATGCGCGATATTTCATTCTTTGCCAGGTGTAACACCTCGTTCGAACGCAGCGAGCTCCCCGTTACCATCCGCATCGAAGCTCCCGACTCGACATATTGCGTCGAGGAGGTAGTTTGGAGATTCGATTCAGAGAGAGCACCGATGCCGACCGTGGCGACCAAGCAGGTCGGATACCGCAAAGATTGCCAACTTAAACAGCAGGGAAGATACACTTTCGCCATAACCCCCTCGGAACCCGCAGAAGGCATCGAGGCGGTAGGGCTGATTATCGATAAACAGAAGAGATAACAATATGAGAAAAGATAAACTTCGTCGTTTCGCCGAGAATTTGACGTTCGACTGTATGATACAACCCGAATTCGAGGAGATTTTCCATCGTGACCATCCGCTCAAAGGGCGTTGGCACAAGGATTTCTTCCACAATGACCGACCAATCGTTCTCGAACTCGGCTGCGGCAAGGGCGAATATACCATCGCTCTGGCGCAACGTGACCCCAAACGCAACTATATCGGCATCGACATCAAAGGAGCACGAATGTGGCGTGGCGCAAAGACTGCCACCGAGCGAAAGATGCAGAATGTAGCCTTCGTTCGTACGCGCATCGAGTTTATCAACTCATTCTTCGGCGAAGGCGAGATTTCGGAGATATGGATAACCTTTCCCGACCCGCAGCTCAAAACCCGCCGCGCAAAGAAGCGCCTCACTGCACCACTCTTTTTGGAGCGATACGCACAGATGCTTTCGGAGGATGGTGTGATAAACCTCAAAACCGACTCACAGCACCTATTCGCCTATACCTCTGCCGTTATAGACCTCTTCTCACTACCCTGCGAAGTCGCCAATGACGACATCTATGGTTCGGGCTATGCCGATGAGGTTCTCTCGGTCAAGACTGCCTACGAACAGATGTTCCTCGAACGCGGTCTGCCCATTACCTACACACGTTTTTCGCTTGGAGGTCAGCACACTTTCGAGTGGTTCGACTGGGAGGGTGACGACACCGATGAGAAGGATAACGAAGAGGCTCGCAAATAGAAAAATTCGACAATTGCAATATTTTCGCAACACCATCCGTACAATATTATGCGGAGCCGTACGTTTATCTTATCGAAACAACCAAAAAAAGTTTTGCCTATGGTATAATATCGCCTCTTAACAATTAACACTTTAACAAATTATGATAAAGAGAGCATTTTTATTTTTAGGAATCGTGGCAGTCTCGGCAGTTGCCGGAGGTGCTGCGGCTTGGGGTGTGGCTTCACTTAACGGAAACACGCCCGATACGGAGATTATAGATTCGGTAAGTTTCGGAGGCGAGGCTCCTGTCGGAGCATCACTCGGCACGCAATTCACGGCATTTCAGGCGGAGCAGTACCCCGACCTTACGTACGCTGCCGAAAATGCGGTAAAGGCAGTCGTGAATATCGAGTCGATTCAAGAGGTCGAGATGCGCCAACACTCGTACGACCCCTTCCTCGAATTTTTCGGCTTCCCGCAACAGCAGTACAATGGTCGTCCCCAGATTCAGGAGCGTCGTGCAGGCGGTTCGGGCGTAATCATTACCGATGACGGCTACATCGTAACCAACAATCACGTTATCGAGAATGCCACCAAACTGCGCGTAAAACTCTATGACGGCCGTGTATTCGATGCAAAGATTATCGGCACCGATCCCACCACTGATATCGCCCTCGTCAAGATTGAGGAGAAGGGATTGCCCACGCTGGCATTCGGAAGTTCCGACGCTCTGCGATTGGGAGAATGGGTATTGGCTATCGGCTCGCCGTTCGACCTGCAATCGACCATCACCGCCGGCATCGTGAGCGCCAAGGCTCGTCGTCTTGACGTCATCCCCAACGAGTTCCGTATCGAGTCGTTTATCCAGACCGATGCCGCAGTCAATCCCGGCAACTCGGGTGGTGCGCTCGTGAACACTCGCGGAGAGTTGGTCGGCATCAACACCGTAATCAAATCTTCGACAGGCAGTTATATCGGCTACTCGTTTGCCGTACCCGAGACCATTGTTCGCAAGGTTGTAGTCGATTTGAAGGAGTACGGAGTCGTACAGCGAGCACTACTCGGCATCTCGTATCGCCCCATCGACCAAAACTTCATCGACCAGATGGGCAAGGAGTTGGATATTACCGAAATTGGCGGCGCATACGTTGCAGCAGTCAGCGAAGGTGGAGCAGCATCCGAAGCGGGCATCCGTAAGGGCGACATCATCATAGCAATCGACGATGTAAAAATCGACCATTCGACCACCATTACCGAACAGATTGCGAAGCATCGCCCCAACGATAAGGTAAAAATATCGATAAAAAGAGGCAAGGATGTGAAACATTTTGACGTCACTTTGCGTAATAAAGCCGGTAAAGCCGAACTGCTATCGCGCGAAAGCGTTGATGTAGTGGAGGTTTTGGGAGGCAAATTCGTCGATGCGAGCGCCAAACTGTGTCGCCAATTGGACATCAAGGGCGGCGTGCAGGTGGCAGGTCTCAAACAGGGCGGATTGCTCGAAAGAGCTCGTGTAAAGGCCGGATTCGTGATTACACACATCAACGATAAACCTATATACGAAGTCGCCGACCTGAATCGTCTGACGGATAAGATTTCGTCGATTGACGGTATCTACCCCGACGGTCGTGCCGCAAGTTATGTGATTGTGGAGTAGGGTCAGCCTCAACAATGGAGAATGACTGTTACGAAGCGTCACAGACCTTTGTAACAGTCAATTTTTTAGAAGAAATAGTTTTATATGCGTCAATTAAAGATTACAAAGTCTATTACCAATCGTGAGAGTGCATCGCTCGACAAGTATTTGCAGGAGATTGGTAAGGAGGAACTTATCACTGTCGAGGAGGAGGTAGAACTCGCCCAGCGAATCAAGAAAGGCGACCAGGAGGCCCTCGAAAAACTGACAAAGGCCAATCTGCGCTTCGTGGTTTCGGTAGCAAAGCAGTATCAGAATCAGGGTTTGAGCCTTCCCGACCTTATCAACGAGGGTAACCTCGGTCTTATCAAGGCGGCAGAGAAGTTCGACGAGACCCGCGGTTTCAAGTTTATCTCCTATGCCGTTTGGTGGATTCGCCAATCGATTTTGCAGGCTTTGGCAGAGCAATCACGTATCGTTCGTCTGCCTCTGAATCAGGTTGGTTCGCTCAATAAGATTAACAAGGCTTTTGCACGCTTCGAGCAGGAGCACGAGCGCACCCCCTCGCCCGAGGAGTTGGCAAACGAGTTGGAGTTGCCGAAGGAGAAGGTTACCGACACGCTGCGTGTAGCAGGTCGCCACATCTCGGTTGATGCCCCATTTGCCGACGGAGAGGACAACTCGCTGCTCGACGTTTTGGTAAATCCCGACTCGCCCAATGCCGACCGCGGACTTATCAACGAGTCGCTTGCCACAGAGGTCGATCGCGCCCTCGAAACGCTTACCGAGCGTGAGCGTGATATCATCAAGTACTTCTTCGGCATCGGCTGCTCGGAGATGACCCTCGAAGAGATAGGTGAAAAATTCGACCTTACCCGCGAGCGAGTACGCCAAATCAAAGAGAAGGCAATCCGTCGTCTGCGCCACTCGTCGCGCAGCAAGTTGCTGAAATCATATTTGGGATAGTTTTACACGAAATTTACACAAAAAATAGTGTTCGATTTTGGTCGGACACTATTTTTTCGTATATTTGCGATAACTTGCGTGGAGTGTATCTTCGAACGACGATTCAGGACTCGCAAGAGTGTGAAATAGAGCATAAAACCTAAACAAATACACTATGAAAAGATTTCTTTTGATGGTAGCCCTCGTGGCAACATCTCTCGGCTGCATAGCCGCAAAACCTGCAAAAAAGGCAGAATCTCTCTCGCGCGCGCAGCGCATCTACGCGGAACTTCACAACCCTGCATCGAAGCAGGTGTTAGTGGCGGCGCATCGTGCCGATTGGCGCAACTTCCCCGAAAATTCACTCGAAGCTATCGAGAGTGCAATCGCGATGGGTGTCGATATTATCGAGCTCGATATCAAGATGACCAAGGATGGCCACCTCGTTCTGATGCACGACAAGAAACTCGACCGCACCACTTCGGGTAAGGGTCTGGTCAGCGACTATACGCTTGCCGAGATTAAGAAGATGGTACTGCGTGCAGGTCAGGGCGTCAAGACCCGTTACAAGATTCCCACTTTGGAGGAGGCTCTGCTCGTTTGCAAAGACCGCGCGGTAATCAACGTCGATCACGGTTATAAGTTCTACGACGACGTAATGGTCTTGCTCGACAAGCACAATATGCACGACCAGGTCCTTATCAAAGGCAAGGAGCAGCCCGCAACGGTTCAGGCGAAGTTGGCCGGCTACAAGAAGAATATGATGTATATGCCCATCGTAGATCTCCACAAGGCAGGTCAGATGGAGTACTTGCAGGCACACCTCGACGGTTTCCCCTGCATCGCATACGAGCTCTGCTGGAAGCCCGGCAACACCGATAAGTTCGAGCAGGCTGCCAAGGCTATCGTAAAGGCGAAGTCAAAGGTTTGGGTAAATACGCTTTGGAGTTCTCTTTGCGGAGGATTGGAGGATGACCTTGCAGCCGAGCATCCCGACAACGTGGAGAAGGTCTATGGTTATATGGTTAAACAGGGTGTAACCCTTATCCAGACCGACCGTCCCGCACTCCTTATCGGCTACTTACGCAGCAAGGGTCTGCACGACTAAAACGACTTGTGAAGATGCTCGTAAAAGAGATATCGATTTTCGCGGCAGCATTACTCCTCTTTGCGAATGGAGCAGAGGCCCAAACCGTGCAGGGAGCGACCAACGGCGCACCTTCGGCACCGGCTGCCACGCTTGCCGAGATGGTCGAGAGCGAGGAGGTTATAACGTTCCGCCTCGGCAATATCGACAAGCCCGTTTATGAGGCTGTCGAAACCTCGACGTGTGGCGTTGCAGAGGGAATCTCGGAGATTGAGATTAGTTTCGAATACCGTCGTCCCGCAAAGTCGAATATGGTATTTACCATCAGCGATGCTGGCGTAATTCGAGAGTACTCGATTGACGGAGTAAAACGCACCCTTACCGACATCAACTACCCCTACGAGAACAGCAAATACGAAAGACTTTGGCTCGAAAACGGAGTCGCTGTTCCTGCCGAGGGGGATTGGTGGCACAAGGCGCGCATCGTCGTAAGTGGCGTAACCGCAACAAGCACGATGCGCTGGGAGGCACAACACTACCAAACACTCGAACTGCGCAAGTTCGGGTTGCGTAACATCGAAGTCAAGATTTTGGAGCATCTCGACCGTAGCAAGACCCTGCGTGTGATGGACTACAATATCCAGAATGCGATGTGGGCAGACCAAGGCAACAATTACGACAACTTTGTCGAGTGGATGCGTCGCGCCGACACCGACGTTACCATCTTCTGTGAGGCACAGTCCAACTATGTCACGGGCGAAGACCGCCGTATGCCCATCCCCATCCCCGAACGCTATCTTCCCGCCAAGTGGGGAGAGTTTGCGGCACGCTGGGGACATAGTTATTGGGTTATCGGAGCACATCAGGACAACCACCCAGTGGTTATAACCTCGAAGTATCCTTTAACACTTATACAGGCCCTCGGAGGCGAGGAGGTTTCGCACGGAGGCGTTCACGCCCGAATTGAAGTCGATGGCGAAGAGATTGACCTTGTCGGCTTTCACACCTACCCCCACGCCTTTGCTCGCGGGCTTACCGACAATAGGGAGAAGGTCGCCAGCCGTCGTCGCTACGATGGCGAGAAGATGCGCACCGAGGAGATGAAGATTTTTATGGAGCGCACCATCCTCAACAAGAAGTTCAAAAAGCAGAAAAATTGGTTGATTATGGGCGACACGAACTGCTTGTCGCCACTCGACGACCGATTCTTCGGGCACGGACAAGATAGTCCGCTCTATTGGGGTCACAGATATATTCTCGAAAACACCCCCTGCATCGACATCGTCAAGGAGTATGGTTGTCCGCAGGAGCGCGATGTGATGATTCCGTCGATTCAGTGGGAACGTCGCATCGACATCATCTACGCCTCGCCGCAGATGATGAAGCGAGTGGTCAGAGTAAAGACTCCGAAGGATGAATTTACCACCTCGATAAAGCGTAAGGGCTTCCGCTTCCACGAGCGTTCATCGGACCATCTGCCCGTAATTGTTGATTTTAGATTGAAATAATCAGAATAAAACCATTATAAACCTAACTTAATTATGAAAAATTTACTTTTAACACTGCTCGTTATCGCAATGACCTGCATAACGAGTGTTGCAGAGGCAGAGGCACAGGCGCCGACAACAAAACTCGAAGTCGGCATCACTGCAACCGCCTCGCAAAAGTTGGTTGAGCCGGATATGTGCGTCTGGAATATGGGCGACCAAATCCGCATCAACGGAAAGACCTACTCCGTAATCGCAGAGGATGGCAAACTCTTCGTGGAGCCGGAGGTTAGCGCAAACGGCATTTACGTCGGCTCGTACCCCGCAGATTGCTCGGGTCTTGACCAAACGAATGACAACCATATGAAGATGGTTCCCGCACAGCAGTACAAGCGTAACGGCGTTCACAAGATCTTTATGCCGATGTACGCGAGCGCAAATGCCGGCGAGAAACTCTTCTTCAAACCTCTTTGTGGAGTGCTGGGCATCAACCTCAAAGGTAATGCCGCCATCAACACCATCAAGGTAGAGGATAATTCGGGTGCATACATCGCCGGATACTTCAATCGCGACTCCGTAGAGAATAAAATCGTATGCCGCAAGGCTACGGGAGCCGCAGCATATCACGTTGTACTCGATTGCAGCAATAGTGGCGAAGGTATCGCACTCTCGCAGTACGGCACCACGTTCAATGTTGTCATTCCGTCTCGCGAGTATGCAAAGGGTCTGAAAATCACGGTTACAGACCGTTCACATCACTCGATGATTTACAACGTCAAGCCCTTCACTCTCAACGACACCTACTCGCTGCCCGTAGTCGAGTACAAACCGGAGTCCAACCAACTCTTCGCCGAGCATTTCGATGCGATGGTATATGGTGGCGACCGCGTGGCAGGCAAGGGCCATCGTGGTTACGGCCCGATGCGTAAAGCAGGCGAAATTAGCGAGATGTTCGACGGAACAGAGCGTGCAATCCACCTCTACGAGTTCGACAAGCCCGGCTCTACCTACATTCAGGAGGGTCACGAAAAGGACTTCCAGGAGGACCACGCAATGTCGATGGCATATATCCTCAATCGCAACATTCAGGATTGGCAGAAGATGTTCCGCGCACAAGAGTATCCAGGTTATCTGGGTGTCGGCGTACGCAACAACACCCGCGGTATCGTAACCTCTCCGAAGATGTCGATGCTTAAAGGCATCAATGATATCGAAATCACCTTCAAGGTCTGCCCGCAGGAGAAGATGAACTGCAACGTAACTTTCTCGGCAAACAATGTGGGCGTTGTCAAGGAGTTGTGGATTAACGGAGTCCATCGCAACCTCTACAAGGATATCTATCCTTATGGCAACTCCGAGGTCGAACTTATCTTGATGGCTCCGCATCGCGACGTACTTTACAAATCGACAAATGTTGCCGATAATAAGCAGTGGAGCGAAGTCAAGATGGTCATCAGCGGTGTAACTGCCGAGAGTTCATTCTCGTGGTCAGCAGACCAATTCACATCGAAGTATGTCAATGGTTTCTATCTCGACGATATCGAAGTTAAGTTGCTCTCGACCGTTACCCGTGAGAATACGTTGCGTATTATGACCTATAACGTACAGAACGGAATGTGGGGCGACGAGCCCAACAATTACGACAACTTCGTGAAGTGGATGCAGGAGCAAAATGCCGATATCTGCATCTTCTGCGAGGCAAGTACCATCTATCACCCCGGCACTCACGACCGTTGCGAGAACGTCGATCGCTATCTCCCCTACAAGAAGGGTAACAATTGGGAGCGTGGCGTGGATCCCAACCTCGAACCCGCAGGCTGGATTGAGTTGGCGTCACGTTGGGGTCACACCTATGGCAAAATCGGTGCCCACATAGACAACCACCCCGTAGTCGTAACATCGAAGTACCCTGTGACGCTTGTCAAGAAGCTCGGTGCCGAGAATCCCGATGAGATTTGGCACGGAGGTATTCACGCACAGGTTACAGTCAATGGCGAGCGCATCAACATTGTCGGTTACCATACCTGGCCCTTCGGTTACGGTCGCGATGTCGAGAAGGCTGACCGCCAAAAGAGCACTTACGCCTTCGGTGGCGACCTCTATCGTACCTACGAGACCGAATACTTTATGAATCAGACAATTCTCAACCCCGAATATGCAAACGAGAAGTTGTGGATTATCACGGGAGATACCAACTGCCGTTCGTCGCTCGATGACAACGCCTTGGAGTATGGTCCCAACAGCCCGCGTTACGGCAGCAACGACTGCGTTCTCAAAACGGGAGTTCGCGATATTGTAAAGGAGTATTACAGCCCCGCAAGTCGTGACGTTGTGGTACGCTCGACCCAAGGTGGTGCGCGTATTGATATTATGTACGGTAGCGACGAGATGGCAAATCGCGTTATTCGCGCCGAGTCACCGCGTGCAGGCTTTACCTATGCCCCCTATAACAAAGAGATGAAGTTCTACGACAAGTCTTCGGACCACCTCCCCGTTATTGTCGATTTCAAGTGGAAATAAACGAAGTAACCTAACAACTCAAAAGATATGAAAAAGTTATTTTTAGCAATAATC
The DNA here is from genome assembly GCA_964536825.1 of uncultured Alistipes sp. GTDB lineage: Bacteria > Bacteroidota > Bacteroidia > Bacteroidales > Rikenellaceae > Alistipes. The sequence goes on from CAZIAS010000011.1 coordinate 47,751, forward strand.
GCTCTCGCCATCGCATCAACGACGACAGAGGCGAAACCCAAGGCTGCAAAGCCCTACCGCCTGAATGTGGCAATCGAGGCTAACGCGGCTCTCTCCGCAATCGACCCTGCGCTCTGCACATTTCAGGCAGGCGACAAGATTTGTGTGAATGGCAAGAGCTGCGAGGTTGTTGCCGACAAGAAGGGCATCCTTCACGTCATTGCCGACAAGAGTTCTGACGGCAAATATATGGCAGGTTACCCCGCAGATTGTTCTTCGTTGAGCGACCATATGCGCGTAGTACCCGCACAGCTCTACAAGGAGGGCGGATTCGACAAGATTTATATGCCGATGTGTGCCGAGAATGCTGTTGATGGCACCCTCACGTTGAAAAATCTTTGTGGAGTATTGCGCTTCAAGATTTCGGGCGATGCGGCAGTGAACTGTATCAAGTTCGAAGATAATTCGGGTGCATATATGACCGGATACTTCAACTACGACCCCGAGCAGAAGATTTTGGTACGTCGCGCTGCAACTGCTGCCGGAGTCTATTTTACCGTGCTCGAATGTAGCAACGACGGCAAGGGTGTAGCCCTGACCGCCGAAGGTAAAGAGTTCTATGTGGTTCTTCCCGTCGGTAAGTACGAGAAGGGTTTGAAGGTTTCGATTACCGACCGCTCGCACCACACTATGTCGTGCGATACCGAGGCTTTCGAAATCAAGACCGACGCCATAACCGACATCGCTCCCATTGCTTACAAGCCTGCCGAGAATCAGCTTTTCGCCGAGAATTTCGACAACTTCGTTTATGGTGGTAACCGTATGGGCGGTAAGAACGCCAAAGGTTATAGCCCTGTGCGTAAAAATGCACCTATCAACTACCAATACACTGGTGTAGAGAGAGCTCCCTACCTTTCGGTTTATAACCGCCCGGGTTCAAGCTACCTCCAAGACAATTACCAGACCACTCTTGTCGAGAATGGCCGTATGCACAAGAAGTATTACGCTAATCGTAATATCGAGGATTGGCCGATGATGTTCCGCGTACAGGAGTATCCGGGTTATCTCGGAGTCGGTGTTCAGGATAACTCACGAGGACAGGTCCGCACCCCCAATTTGTCGCAAATCGAGGGTATCGCCGACATCGAGATTACCTTCAAGTTCTGCCCGCAGGCGAGAGCCAATTCGAGAGTTGTAATTGATGTCTGCAACGCCGGCGTTATCAAGGAGTATTGGATTGACGGCGAGCGTCGTATGCTTACTCGCGACAACTACCCCCACACCGGCAGCAATATTGAGCGTCTGTTCATCTCTAATTCGGCAATTCGCGTTCCGGGTTCCGACAATGAGTGGAAGCCTTGGTACGAAGTAAAACTTATCGTGAGCGGAGCCACCGCCGAAACAAACCTCTTCTTCCAATCGGAGTTCCCGAGCTCGGAGTATATCAACGGATTCTTCCTCGACGATATCGAGGTTAAGTTGCTGTCGAGTGTTCCCCGCGAGCGCATCCTGCGAATTATGGATTATAATGTTCAGAACGGTATCTGGTCTGATCAGGCAAACAACTACAATGGCTTCGTAGAGTGGATGAAGCAGGAGGATGTCGATATCGCCATCTTCTGCGAGGCTTGTACCATCTACTACGACGGTACAAGCAAAGGCTCGAAGGCAGAGGAGCGTTATCTCCCCTACAAGTACAAGCCCTATGAGTTCAAAAAAGACCCCAATATGGAACCCGAAGGTTGGATTGAGTTGGCGGCTCGCTTTGGACACAAATATGTAAAGATTGGTGCCCATCAGGATAACTATCCCGTCGTTGTAACCTCTAAATACCCGATAATCTTCACACAGAAACTCGGAGGCAAGGAGGTTTCGCACGGCGGTATCCACGCACAGGTCGAGGTCGATGGCAAGCGCATCAACATTGTCGGCTTCCACACTTGGCCGCAGCAACACTACCGAGGCTTCAAACGCAACTCACCGGGAGCTATCCAGAGCGCACGTGAGCATGGCGGAAACAAGATGCGCCTTGAAGAGTTCCAAATCTTTATGGAGCGTACAATCCTCAATCCGGAGTTTGCAAACGAGGAGCATTGGATTATCACGGGCGATATGAACTGTCCTTCGCCGCTGGACGATGCACATCACAAGTTCGGATACGAGAACCCGCGTTACTGGGGTCAGAAGTATATGCTCGAAAATGTGACCAAGGTTAAGGACCTTATCAAGGTCTATAACTGCCCCGACAAGCGTGACGTTATCGTGCCCTCGACTATGGGCTGGGGTCGTATTGACCTGATGTACGGTAGCGACCTGTTCGTTAAGACGATGATCAAGGCGAAGAGTCCGAAGTTCGGTTGGACACGCGGAAAATGGGATAAGGAGACACACTTCTACAAAGATTGTGGCTCGGACCACCTCCCCGTAATCGTTGATTTCGTTTGGAGATAGTATAAATACTCAAAACAGAAAAAAAACTATGTCAGATAAGAAGATGTATGCTCTGATTTCGACCGAAAAGGGAGATATGAAGGCGGAACTATACGCTGCCGAGACTCCGGGTACGGTGGCAAATTTCGTCGAGTTGTCCGAACACGGATTCTACGACGGGCTGACCTTTCATCGCGTCATCCCCGACTTTGTCATTCAGGGAGGCTGCCCGCGTGGCGATGGTACGGGAGGTCCGGGTTATCGCATCAAGTGCGAGACCGATGCACCGCGTCAATACCACGACCGCGGAGTCCTCTCGATGGCTCACGCCGGCAAAGATACGGGAGGTTCGCAGTTCTTTATCTGTATGAATCGTTCGAATACACAACACCTTGACGGAGTGCATACCTGCTTCGGCAAGGTTGTGGAGGGTCTTGACGTTATCGATGACATTCGTCGTGGCGATTTGATTCTTTCGATACGCATTATTGAGGAGTAGTCTGACACTCCTCCGAAAACGATACGGGCGGTCTTGCGACCGCCCGTATCTACATACCCCTATTTAATAAATGCAACTATATGTTACATTCGAACACATCACAAATGTAGAATAAGTTTCCGTCTGCACAAAAATTATTCAACAAACCTTCGGATTTTATCAACAAAACAACCTTTTCTAACAATTGAGTCTCTCTTATATATTCAGAAAATTTCATTACCTTTGTGGTAATGATTACAAAAGCAGAGATACAATTTGTCCGTGCGCTCGCAGATAAGCGCAACCGAGATGACCGCAAGCTCTTCGTTGCCGAGGGCGAAAAACTAATCGAAGAGTTGCGTCATTCGTCGTTGCGCATACATCGAATATATGCGCTCGACGGGGTATTTTCGGGCAGTGACGTACAGATAGTCACGCCGAAAGATATGGAGCGATTATCGATGCTCAAAACAGCAAATAATTCGCTGGCAGTTGTCGAGCAACCGCATTACCAATTCGACCCCGCAATCCTCGAAGATTCACTTGTTTTGGCACTGGATGATGTTCAGAATCCGGGCAACCTCGGCACAATCATTCGCCTTGCCGACTGGTTCGGAATCAGCGACATACTCTGCTCGCCGGCTACTGCCGACTGCTTCAATCCGAAGGTTGTACAGGCAACAATGGGCGCCATCCTGCGTGTGAGGGTTCACTACCTCGACCTCC
>CAZIAS010000012.1:0-50643 GCA_964536825.1 uncultured Alistipes sp.
GGACAGATGTGCTATAATGAACAAAACCAATTTAGCGAAGGAGTGTCTCGTCGTCGGCAACGGTCTATGGAGAGGCTGACCAACTTCCCGTAACCGAGCAGACCCCGCGTAAGCCTGCAACATCAGCTTACGGTAATACCAAGCAGATGTGCGAGGATATTCTGCGTGACTCGGTAAATGCCTATGAGGCACTGAACGGCATCGCTCTGCGCTACTTTAATCCCATCGGTGCACACCCCTCGGCACTTATCGGCGAGTTGCCGCGTGGCGTTCCGCAGAATCTGGTTCCTTTCATTACCCAGACTGCGGCAGGTGTGCGTGAATGTTTGAGCATCTTCGGAGATGATTATCCGACCCCCGACGGTTCGTGCCTGCGTGACTATATCGACGTTGTCGATTTGGCAAAGGCTCACGTTGTGGCCATTGCCCGTATGATTGATGGCAAGAGCAAGGCCCGCTATGAGATTTTCAATATAGGTACCGGCAATGGAACATCGGTATTCGAGTTGGTGCGCGGATTCGAGCGTGTGAACAATCTCGAACTTAACTATAAGGTTGCACCCCGACGCCCGGGCGATGTGGTTGCCATCTGGGCTGATACCTCTCTGGCAAACGAGGAACTTGGATGGAAGGCGGAGCGCTCGCTCGATGATACTCTGGCTTCGGCGTGGGCGTGGGAGAAGCACGTTCGTGGATTGTAAATAGAACTCTTTTTGATTACAAAAAAACTGAACGATGAAGAGATTTTTAATATTTGCTCTTGCTCTGTCGGCTGCGTTGGGTGGCGGTGCGCAGACGAAGAACAACGAGGTGCTTGATAATTCGAAGCTGAATGCTCGTCCCGTGCTGACGGGATATTCGCTGACGTGGGATCGCTTCAACCAAGTGAGCCCCGACCTATCGTGCATTGGCCGTATCAAGACTCTCCCGACCGACCAACTCAATAGTGATAATTGGTCTATTGGATGCGAGTGCCTCGACCGCAATTACGGTAATTTCGATAAATATCGCGAGTATTTGCGTCCGTTAGGCATAACCTCTGCCCGTATTCAGAGCGGATGGGCTCGTACCGAGCAGAAGAAGGGTCACTACGACTTCGCGTGGCTCGACCATATTGTCGATGGATTGATTGCCGAGGGGGTAAAACCGTGGATGTGTCTTTGCTACGGAAATCCTATCTATGGCGGAGCGGAGATGAATCTCGGAGCCAAACTCTTCTCGGACGAGAAGACTATGCAGGGTTGGCTCAAATATGTTGAGGCTACGGTAAAGCACTTCGAGGGTCGTGTTGATGAGTTTGAGATTTGGAACGAGGCGAATATGGGCCCCAACAAGCACTGCTGGGCAGAGTACGCCGAACTATTGATGCGGACCTCGGAGGTCATTCGTCGAGTGCGCCCCGATGCCGAGATTATCGGAATGTGTCTTTCGCGTAATCCGATAGATTTTACGCAGAAGGTGCTCGATATTGTTAAGGAGCGTGGTCGTATCGACGATGTGATGGATTGGGTGTCGTTCCATCCTTACAAGAATAATCCCGACGTTACCAATGCCGATATCGACGACTTCATTAAGGTCGTACACTCCTACAATCCCAAGTGGAAACTCTTTGACGGAGAGTGCGGTTGTCCTTCGCGTTTGGAGTGGACTCACGCTATGCGCCACCACGAGTGGACCGAGTACAGCCAAGCCAAGTGGCATCTGCGTCGTATGGCAGGCGATTGGGTGCGTAATGTTCGTTACAATCTGTTTACCTTTGTCGATTTGATATATCCCAATATGCAGCAGTCGTTTGGTCTGCTCTGCACTTCGCTCGAACACGATGTGGTCTATAAGCGCCCCTCGTACCACGCGGTGCGCAATATGGTCAATCTGCTCGACAACTCGAAGAAGCCGGGCGGTTCGTTGAAGTTCAAGGCGCATACGGCTCGTGAGCTTACCGTTGAGTCGGTGTGTGATACCGAGGGCAAGCCTGTGGGAGCGATGCTGTGGTTTAGCGATTCGACGCCGAGCGACGATTTGTGCTGGGAGAATCTGACCGTCGTAATCGAGGGTCTGCAAGTCAATGACCCTGTATATGTTGAGCCTATCACGGGCCGAGTGTTTGATATCCCGAATATCAAGGATATGAACTTTGGCGGTCGATTGAAGTTGCCTTCGTTGCCCTTGTGGGACTCGCCAATCTTCGTTCTGCCACGAGAGATGGTCAATTTTGAGGCCTTCGTTTCGGCTCCCGACAATGGCACTCCGATAGGCGATAGATATTAAGGATGGTTTAGCTTTTGCATCATTACCTGCAAGTTCTAAAAGAAGTGGGGTTGCTCAACAACAAGTTGGACAACCCCTTCTTTATTAGAGATGTATGACGGAGGTAACTCTATTTCACTCTTACCTTCTTCATCGACTTGCGGCTCTTCTCTGCCATAAAGCCCATTACGTGGCTCTCAATCGAAACGTCGATGGTGCTTGACAGCAGGTTCTCGTCTTGTGCCGAAACGGCGCGAACGAAGTCGCGAACCAGAGCGTGGTCGCCACCGCCGTGTCCCGAGCCCTTGTAATCTGCGATCTCGCTTACCTTCTGGTCCCAAATGCTCGTATGACCCGAGCGGAAGTCGTAGAACTTGAAGGTCTTCATATCGCCCTCGATGAATCCTTTGGTACCCATAATGCGAGTGCGACGACCTCCCCACGGAGTGAAGGCATCCATCGTAAAGCTGGCTGTTACGCCGTCTTGGAAACGGATTGATGCCACATAGTGGTCGCATTGGTCGTTATTGCAACGGAATACACAGCGTCCGTAATTGGTCGTTTTAAGCTTCTCGCGGATGAGCTTCGGGTCGTTACGAGGAACGTCGAACACATAGAGGTGCTTCTTCTTTTCGAGATATACGTGTTTTGCCGAGTATGGACAATCCTTCTCGTGCGGGCAATCCTTGCCATCGACGTTGTCGATACAGCGCTCGGTTGCACCCTCCGGCATATTCTCCGGGCGGAACAGATGGAGCGAACCTTCGGCAGAGATAACCTCACAAGGCTTATTGACAATCCAGCGCATAATATCGAGGTCGTGGCACGACTTCGCGAGGATAATAGGCGTGGTCTTATCTGCCAGAGGCCAATTACCGCGTACGTATGAGTGTGCCATATGACCATACTCAATGGGCTCCATATGCTGGATGCTTACCAAATCTCCGATGGCACCCGAATCAACAACATCCTTCAATGCGCGGAAGTAGGGTGCATAACGCAATACGTGGCATACGGCAACGATACGGTTGTATTTGCGAGCCTGCTTCAAGATACCGCGGCACTCCTTCTCTGTCGGAGCCACAGGCTTTTCGAGCAGAACGTCATAGCCGAGAGCCAAAGCCTTCATACAGGGTTCGTAGTGAAGATTATCGGGGGTGGCAATGATTACCGCGTCTGCCAATTTCGGCTTCGAGAGCGCCTCGTTGAAATCGGTAAAGATATTCTCCTCGGGAACATTGTGAGCCTTCTTGATTCTTTCGCGACGGTAGGGGTTGAGGTCGGCAACACCGACAACCTTCATTGCGTTGGGGAACTTCTCGGCATAGCGGGCATAGGTATAGCCGCGGTTACCTGCACCAATAACCATCACGGTCACGGGCTTCGGAACAACAGCTTCGAGTGATTCAATTGAGGTTCCAATCTTGTCGGATGCTGCAATCTCGGGAACGGCCTCTGCCATTCCGTCTTCCTCGCTAATCATAGCCTTTGCATCAACACCGATGAGCGAAGCGCCCACGGTGAGCATTCCTAATCTTTTGAGAAATTCTAATCTATCCATAGTTAGGTTTTTATAGGTTTTTGTGAATTGTCGTCACTACGTTTCTGCAAAGTTAAGAAAAAAAAATGCCCAGCCAAATAAAAGGTATAAAAATAGTTAATCCCGAGGTTTGTTTTTGTGGAGTATGGGGGATAAGGGCGTTAAAGACGTTAAGGGCGTTAAGGGAGAGTATAGGGGAATATGGGGAAATTATTTTGAATTCTGAATTTCAACACCTCCTCCCCTGTCGCCCCTTTTCAAAGGGGACGGGGGATTGTAAATATAGATTTCGCATCACAAAATCTCGGATTTTGAGTTTTATCTGATGCGAAATGGGAGGAGCCCAAAGGGCGGAGAGGTCTGCAAAAAGCTAATGGCTAATAGTCTCAAAATGGGAGGAGCCCAAAATCCGGAGGGGTCAATAATTTTTAACCGCTCTCTCTGTTATTTACGGCGTACCAACTTTACCACATTCTCGACGTGGTGGGTGTGAGGAAACATATCGACAGGCTGTACTGCGACCACGCGGTAATCCTCGTCAAGCAAAGCCAGGTCGCGTGCTTGCGTTGCGGGGTTGCAACTTACATAGACCATTCGCTCGGGTGCCGCGCGACGAATGACCTCGATGACCGGTTCATCGACACCTGCGCGGGGCGGGTCGAGGATAATCACGTCGGGGCGACCGTTGCGAGCCACGAAGTCGTCACTCAACACAGCCTTCATATCGCCGGCATAGAACGAGGTGTTATCGATGCCGTTGATTTGGGAGTTAATCTTTGCATCCTCGATGGCTTCGGGGACATACTCGATGCCGACAACTTTCTTGCAACGACGTGCGCAGAAGTTGGCGATGGTGCCTGTGCCCGTGTAGAGGTCGTAGAGGGTGTTCTCGGGTTTCAGGTCGGCAAACTCGCGCGTAACCTTGTAGAGTTCGTATGCCTGCTCCGAGTTGGTCTGATAGAACGACTTGGGTCCCACCTTGAATTGCAAACCCTCCATCTGCTCGATAATATGGTCTTTGCCCGAGTAGAGTATCGGGGTCTGGTCGGTCAGCGAGTCGTTCCACTTGGTATTGACGATGTAGAACAGTGAAGTAATCTCGGGGAACTTTACGCGAATATGCTCCATCAGTGCGTCGATACGCTCGTGGTCATCTTCGTTGAATACGACGATAAGCATATTCTCGCCCGTCGAGGCTGTGCGAATCACGATGCCACGCATAAGGCCCTGATGTTCACGCGCATTGTGGAACGAGTAACCGTTCTCGATGCAGTAGCGCTTAATCTCGTCACGCAGAGGGTTCGAGGGGTCGGGCTGCAACCAACAGCGGTCGATGTCGAGAATCTTGTCGAACATATTGGGGATGTGGAATCCCAATGCGGGGCGCGGCTCGATGTCGCCACCTGCGGCAATCTCCTCGTATGTCAGCCAACGGCGGTCGGCGAAGGTAAATTCCAACTTGTTGCGGTAGAATTGAGTCTTTGCCGAGCCAAGACAGGGTGCAATCTCGGGGAGTTCGACTTTGCCGATGCGGGTCAGCTGGTCACGGACCTGCTCGGTCTTGAATCGCAACTGCTCCGAGTAGGGCAGATTCTGCCACTTGCAACCTCCGCAGACTCCGAAGTGAGCACAGAAGGGCTCCTCGCGCAGAGGGGAACGTTTGACATACTCGACCACGACACCCTCCATAAATCTGCGTCGCTTGTTGCGAATCTGGACATTGACCACATCTCCGGGGACGGTCATCGGTACAAATACGACCACATCATTCCAGCGCCCCATAGCCTTGCCTTCGGCAGCCAGAGTCGTGATTTCGAGCCCCTCAATCAGGGGATATTGAGCCTTCTTTCGAGCCATATTCTTGTCGGAATCTGTTTGAATTTTGCACAAATGTAAGAATAATTTATCGAAAACGCCTAAATCTGCCGCAAAGAACTGCTCTGCGGCACTCTGTTTGGTTATCTGAAAGAAATTTTTTACCTTTGTATGGGGAATTTTGGGTCCCCGAATAAAAGCTGTTTTTGTATGGAAAAGCGATTGGAGATTTCTTACCGCCACTACGCTTCGCTCGACGAGATGCCCGAGGCGGAGAGAGTATTGGTCGAGGAGGCGAGGTTAGCACTGAAACAGGCTCACGCCCCATATTCCAATTTTCACGTTGGTGCGGCTGCGCGTCTGCACAGCGGCAAGATTATGCGTGCGGCAAATGTCGAGAGCGAAGTCTATCCGGCAGGCCTGTGCGCCGAGCGTTCGCTGCTCTTCTATCTGCAAACCAACTTTCCCGACGATGCCGTCGAGGCGTTGGCGATTGCATCCGAACCTTCGGAGCGCGAGTGCTACCCCTGCGGTCAGTGCCGTCAGGTGTTGGTCGATGTCGAGCGTAGGCAGGGCAGCCCGATGCGTGTAATTATGTACGGAGCTGGCAGTGCCTCGGTGGTCGAGAGTGCCGAAGTTTTGTTACCATTCACATTTAAGTTGTAATGTTCAGACCCGAAGAGTTAATATACGAAGATAACCATATAATGGTCGTTGCCAAGAAGTGCGGCGACCTGGTACAGCCCGACCCCTCGGGCGAGAGCGCACTCGAAAACGAGATTAAGGAGTTCTTGAAGATTCGCGACAATAAGGCGGGTAATGTCTTTTTGGGCGTGGTGCACCGCATCGACCGACCGGTGAGCGGAGCCGTTCTCTTTGCCAAGACCTCGAAGGCTTTGGCTCGATTGAACGAGATGCTGCGCAATGGCGAGATATCGAAGACCTATTGGGCTGTGGTCGAGAATATGCCTCAAATCGAGGAGGGCGAACTGCGCCATTGGATTTTGCGTGACGGCAAGACCAACCGCTCGCACGTCTATAATTCTCCGAAGAATGGTGCGAAGGAGGCGCGGCTCAAATATCGGATGTTGTGTCGCAGTGACCGCTATACGCTGCTCGAAGTGGAGTTGCTTACGGGGCGCCACCACCAGATTCGTGCCCAACTTTCGAAGATTGGCTGCCCGATAAAGGGGGATTTGAAGTATGGAGCCAAGCGCTCGAATCCAGATGGCGGTATCTCGCTTCACTCGCGTGCCGTGGAGTTTATGCACCCTGTGCGCAAGGAGCCGATACGGGTGGAGGCTGCGGTGCCGCGCAACGATAATCTGTGGCGATACTTCGAGGAGGCTGTAAGTTAGTATCGATATGAGGATTTTGGTTCAGAGAGTCCGCCGTGCTGCGGTCGAGATAGGAGGCGAGGAGTACTCACGCATAGGTCAGGGTCTGCTCGTGCTGGTCGGTATCGAGGCGGCAGATGGCGATGAGGATATCGAGTGGCTTGTGAAAAAGTTGCTCGGGCTGCGCATCTTCGACGACGAGCAGGGAGTGATGAATCTCGATGTGCGTCAGGTGGGCGGCGAGGTGTTGGTCGTGAGCCAATTTACGCTCCACGCCTCAACCAAGAAGGGCAATCGCCCCTCCTACATACGCTCGGCACCCGAGGCGGTGTCGCGACCGATGTACGAAAGATTTGTCGCCCGTGTGGAGGCCGAGTTGGGGCGCAAGGTGCCGACCGGAGAGTTTGGTGCCGATATGCAGGTGTCGCTCGTAAATGACGGCCCCGTAACTATTTGGATTGATTCGAAAAACAGAGAGTAATAGATGAAGAGATTTTTTACAGTTTTGCTTGCAGTGTCACTTTTGTGTGCCTGCGGGGATGTTGAGCCGTTCCCCGGACTCGGTGGCGATGGCGATAAGGTCGAAAACGAAGGTGGTTCCGGCTCGACCGATAACGATAATTCGGGCGATGACGGCGGTAACACCGGCGAAGGTGAGTCGGGCGGCAACTCCGGAGATAATAACGAAGGTGGCGACGAAGGTGGCAGCAATGAGGGTAATACGGGCGACGGTAGCGATACTCCTGTCGAGCAGTCGGAGATAGTCATTCTGCCGACAAGCAATGGTTGGTGTACGACCTATCCGACCTCGCAGACGGTCTATAAGATTGATGATTACGAATATTACCTGCTCAATGCTGCGATATACAACGAGAGCAACGGTATGCAGTTCAAGAAGCAGACCGGATATATCGCCAACAAGCAATCTCTGGCGAACTTACAACGAATATCGATTGTACAGAAAGCAACCTCGACCGGCAAGATGTCGCTTTATGTGGGTAGTGGAGAACTGCCCGCCGAGACTGCCATTACGGCAACGGAGAGTGACTATACCTTTGTCTTTAACTGTTCGGGATACAATGCTTCCTACTTCAAGTTGGTAAATGAAAGTGGCAATGTGGTCTATCTTACCGAGATTCGCATAACCTATGGCGGCACTTCGGAAGGTGGCGGCAATGGCGGAGGCTCAACCGAAGGCGGAGAAGACGACAGTGGCAGCAGTGATGGCGACGGCTCGGATGACGGCGGTGGCTCCACCACGACACCCGACCCCGACCCGACTCCCAACCCCTCGATCGGCGGAGTCTATCGCTCGGGTTGGGCAGAACTCCCTGTGGAGGAAGAGAATAGCGACTACTACTATGCGCATCACACGGTAACCGACGTGAAGAACAGCGAGGGCGAGAATGCTCGCAACTATACGGTATGTTACAGTGCCAACCATCACTGTCCCGTTTGGGTGGCAGCCCCGCGTCACGATTTTTGGACAGGAAGTGCAAGCAAGGCGGGTTATAGTGTCGATCCCGATATCCCTTCGTCAATTCAGCCTTCATCGGGTGCCAAAATCGGTAATGACTCCTACAACCGTGGTCATATGCTCGGCAATTCCGACCGCTCGCGCTCGTCGCAGATGCGCCGACAGGTAAGTTATTATACCAACATCGCCCTGCAACTCGGCTCGACGTTCAATACCGGCGGTGGTGCGTGGAACAACCTCGAAGACCATATAGACGCCTTTGCCAAGAGCGATACGCTCTATATGGTTGTCGGCTCATATTTCGATGCTTGGACCGATAAATACGGCAACAGCAAGCCTGTAATGCGAGTCGATTTCGGAGGTAAGGATTCGAGCGTGCCGACAATGTTCTGGGCGGCGTTGCTGCGTACCAAGGAGAGTGCCAAGGGCAAGGCTGTGTGGAACTGTACGGCCGATGAGTTGCGCTGTGTGGGTTTCACCATCAGCCACGCAATGCCCAAGGGTCACAAACCCGAGGCAAAGGATATGATATCCATCTCCGAACTCGAAAAGTTGGTCGGCGTTACGCTCTTCCCTAATGTCCCGAATGCACCGAAATCGACCTATAATGCATCGGATTGGGGACTTTAATCTGATTTAGACCCGAAATTTCAGTCCAGATGGCGTATCTTTGGGGTGACGATAGGCCTTTCAACTCCTATGCGAGTTATTTCCGTCGAACTTTCGGCGGCAGGGTGCAGAAGGTGGCCGTAAATGCCGGCTTCACCTGCCCCAATCGCGACGGCAAGGTCGGGGTAGGAGGTTGCACATTCTGCAACAATGGGGCCTTTACACCATCCTACTGCCAACCCTCGAAGAGTGTCACGCAACAAATCGAGGAGGGTATCGAGTTCCATCGCAACCGCTACCGCACGGCATCACGCTATTTGGCCTATTTCCAATCATTCTCGAATACTTATGCACCGCTCGGGCGACTGCGCGAACTCTACGACGAGGCGTTGTCGCACCCCGAGGTGGTGGGCATTGTCGTCGGCACGCGCCCCGATTGTGTCGATGCCGAGAAGCTCGACTACTTCGCATCGTTGGCGCATGAGAGAGGTAAGTATGTCGCCATCGAGTATGGTATCGAGTCGGTAAATGACCGCACCTTGCAGGCAATAAACCGAGGTCACGACTTCGACACGGCACGTCGGGCTGTCGAGATGACCGCCGAGCGCGACCTGCACGTCGGAGCGCACTTTATCTTGGGGCTACCCGGCGAGAGCGATGAGGAGTTGGTGGCGCAGACCGAGATTATCAACTCGCTACCACTCACTACCGTGAAGTTTCATCAATTGCAGGTCTTTGCCGGTACGGCTATGGCGGAGCAGTATGACCGCAACCCCGAGCAGTTCCGATTCTGGGAGGTTGAGGAGTATATCGACCTCTTTATCGAAATTCTGCGCAGGCTGCGCCCCGACTTGGTTGTCGAGCGGTTTGCCAGCGAGGCGCCCCCACGCTACCACTATGGCCGAAATTGGGGACTTATCCGCAACGAAACCCTGCTCTCGATGCTCGAATCCCGCCTCCGTAACCGCGGTGCCTATCAGGGCGAGTTGTTTTAATTGTCATTACGTCCAACCACGATAAAGTCGGTACGCCGTAAATAACGGAGAGGTATCGGGAGAGACGATTTTTTGAGGAGATAAGGAAGCCCTATTGGCATAAAATTCGCCCACAGCGAATAACGATACGCCAAAATTACTATCTTTGCCAAAAGATTGTACCGGTTTCTAAAACGAAAGAGAATATGAGAGAATCTGTCGGACATAAAATTTTGGTCGGTTTGAAGGAGTATATCCTTATGGCTTTCGGTATGTTTGTGTATGCATTTGGTTGGATTGGCTGCATCCTGCCCGCAAACTGTATGGGTGGTGGTGCCAGCGGTGTCAGCCTGCTGATATATCACGTTATCAACGGAGCCATATCGATGGGTGTTATCGTGTTTATAATCAATGCGATATTGCTCTTAATCGCAGGGTTTATCGTCGGTTGGCGCTTCGGAATCAAGACCATCTACTGTATCGTGATGCTCTCGGTAGCTATGACCGTGTTGCAGTCGGTAATCCCCGAGGGTGTCGATTTATTCAATCTGGACAGCCGTCTGCTCTCGGCAATTATGGGAGGTATCTTTGCCGGTATCGGTGTGGCAATATGTTTTAGTCAGGGCGGTTCGACCGGAGGTACAGATATCGTGGCAATGATTATCAACAAGTATCGCAAGATAAGCTATGGCCGTATCGTCGTCTTCTCGGACTTTGTGATTATCGCCTCGTCGCTCTTTGTGAGTGACCTGGGTATCGATGCCGTGATTTACGGATATGTGTTTGTCGCGGTATTCGGCTATACGGTTGATATGATTCAGGCGGGTAACAGCCATTCGAATCAAATCTTTATCGTCACGCACGACTATAAGGCTATGGCGGATGCTATGCTCTATAAGGCAAATCGCGGAGCCACGTTGCTCGATGCACAGGGCTGGTATTCGAAGGAGGAGAAGAAGATTGTTATGGTTGTATGCCGCAAGCGCGACACCTCGATGATTCTCAAAATTGCCAAGGCGGTCGATCCCGATGCCTTCATCTCGGTAGGCTCGGTGATGGGCGTTTATGGTAAGGGCTTTGATGCCCTCAATAAGGTATGATTTGCACTGCATTTCTGCCCCTGCTCAACCTTAATATCCCGAGAAATATGCCTCTCTATGCCGATATAGTGCTGCCACTCTATCAGCCGACCTACACATTCGAGGTCGCCGCCGGGTGTGATTTGGCGGTGGGAGATGCTGTGGCTGTGCAGTTCGGCGCGAAGGCTCTCTATACGGGTATTGTGTGGCGTCTCCACGACCACCGACCTGATGTAAAGCAGATTAAAGTTATATCCCGAAAGTTGTACGACACGCCTCTGCTTTCGGCGCGACAGATGGAGTTTTGGGAGTGGATTGCCGACTACTATATGTGTACTTTGGGCGAGGTTATGCGTATGGCTTTGCCCTCGCTGATTAAGCCGCGTGCTGCCGACGAAGAGGCGTTTGAGCGCGAGCAGTTCCGACCGCGCACCGAGAGTTTTGTGAGGCTTGCTCGTGAGATATCGGTTGATGAGCGTATTCGTTTGGAGAGGCGGGCTCCGCGACAGAGCGAATTGATTGCGCAGCTGGATGAACGAGGCGAATTGCGTCGTGCGGAGTGTGACGCTGCGGCGGTGGCAGCCCTGCGAAAGAAGGGTATGGTCGAGATTTCGGAGCGCGAGGCGGAGCGACCCTCCGTCGGGGAGCAGGAGTATGTGCTGCCGACACTGACCGATTGCCAGCAGGGGGCTTTGGAGAAGATTCTGTATGACTTCTCGCAGGTGCAAACTGTGCTGTTGCGAGGAGTTACGGGGTCGGGCAAGACCGAAATCTATATGCACCTCATTGCTCGCACGTTGGCAGAGGGTGGAGATGTTCTCTATCTGGTGCCGGAGATTGCGATGACGACGCAGTTGCTCGCGCGCGTGAAGCGGGTGTTTGGCGAGAGGGTTACCCCCTATCATTCGAAACTGACCGCGGTACGTCGTGCCGAGATTTACCGCAGGCTCGTTCGTTCCGAGGGTGGCGAGTTGGTGCTGGGTACACGTTCGGCGTTGTTCCTGCCGATGAATAATCTGCGACTGATAATTGTCGATGAGGAGCACGATTCGAGCTATAAACAGACCGAGCCGGCTCCGCGCTATCAGGGACGTGATGCTGCTGTAATGTTGGCTCGTATCTGCGGTGCAAATTGTCTGTTGGGCAGTGCTACGCCCTCTGTCGAGAGTTTCGTGCGCGCCGCCACGGGCAAGTATCGCGAGGTTGTGATTTCGGAACGTTATGGCGGAGCGCAACAACCGGAGGTAATCATTTCGGATACGATACGCGCAGCAAAACGAGGCGAGCACAAATCGCATTTCAATAAGGTTCTGCTCGATAAAATCGCAGAGCGGTTGGAGCGTGGCGAGCAGGTGTTGCTGTTCCAAAACAGGCGTGGCGTGTCACCATACGTTTCGTGTGGCAATTGTGGATGGACGGCACGATGTCCGCATTGTAACGTGTCGCTCACGCTGCACGGGGGTAATCGACTGACCTGCCACTATTGCGGATATGGAGAGCCTCTGCCGCGCAAATGCCCCTCGTGCAAGGGGGCAGAGGTCGCGCCTATGGGGTTCGGAACCGAGAAAATCGAGCAAGAGATTACGTCGCTCTTCCCCGAGGCAAGAGTGGCACGATTGGATAGAGATACGCTGACCTCCGAGAGTGCGTGCAATCGTATTGTTGAGGCGTTCGAGCGAGGCGAAACAGATATTTTGGTAGGTACTCAAATAATAACCAAAGGCTTTGATTTCTCGCGCGTTACGCTTGTCGGGGTGCTGAATGCCGACA
This sequence comes from uncultured Alistipes sp., assembly GCA_964536825.1. Classification (GTDB taxonomy): domain Bacteria; phylum Bacteroidota; class Bacteroidia; order Bacteroidales; family Rikenellaceae; genus Alistipes. The sequence continues at coordinate 12,849 of CAZIAS010000012.1, forward strand.
ATCTTCTCAATGCCCCCGACTATCGAGCTTCGGAGCGTGCCTTCCAGACATTGATGCAGTTTGCCGGTCGCGGAGGCAGAGGCGATGAGAGGGGAGAGGTGGTAATCCAGACTGCCGAGCCGGAGCATCCTATTCTTCGTCAGGTGGCGCTTGGCGACTACGAGGGGCTGGCTCGTGAGCAGTCGGCAGAGCGTCAGCAATTCTTCTATCCTCCATATTCTCGACTTGTGGGTCTGACGATGCGTTATCGCGATGCGGCTCTTCTGCATCGTGCAGCAAGGGAATTGTCGGCGGCACTGCGTAGTCGTTTTGCCGAGAGGGTGCTTGGTCCGACGGTGCCACCTGTGGATAGAGTTCGCGGAGAGCATATCGTCGAGATTGTGCTCAAAATCGAGAGTGGGGCATCCTTCTCACGAGCACGAAAGATTCTGCGCGAGATTCTGCACGAGGTAATGCATCGGCGGGAATATCGCAATATCATAACCATCTGTAATGTCGATGCTTCGTAGAATATTTGCCGACATTGCGGCCCTGCTCTTCCCGAGGGAGTGTGCCGTTTGTGGCGATACCCTTGCCGAAGGCGAGGAGTTTGTCTGTACGGCGTGTCGTTTCAGGATTCCGCTGACGGGATTTGCTGCCGATGCACAGAATCCTATGAAGGAGCGTTTGGAGGCTCTGGTGCCTGTGAAGCAGGCTTCGGCTCTCTTCTACTTTGTCGCCGAGAGTGATTGGCGTCGCACGATTCACGACTTCAAATATCGCGGACGCTGGGGTTATGCCCGCGGACTTGGCGAGTGGTTCGGATATGTTCTGCGCGCAAGTGGCAACTACGATGATATCGACCTTGTCGTCCCTGTGCCTCTGCATCGTCGAAAACGCCTGCAACGAGGTTATAATCAGTCGGATTACATAGCCGACGGCATAGCTTCTGCTTTGGGAGTTAAGGTTGTACACCGCGCCATCGAGCGCCGTATCAATAACGAGAGTCAGACCCGCCACCAACGTAACGAGCGATGGCGTAATGTCGAGGGCGTATTCTCGGTGTGTAAGCCCGAACGGTTGGCGGGACGCCACATATTGTTGGTCGATGATGTTTTCACGACGGGAGCGACCATTATATCTTGTTGCGATGCACTCCGTTCGGTCTGTGCAGATATCGAGATCAGCGTAGCCGTTTTGGCTGTTTCGCAAAAGGAGTTCGGCTTCGATAGATAAATCTTTTAGGGAGTTTTCAACAGCTAAAAAGCTTGTGGGGTGCGCTGTGAGGGGATTTCTTCGGGCGTAGGGTGGTTGTGAACAGAGTTTTGAACAGAGCCGTCGGAGGCGAAGTTTGCTCTTTCGCAAATCTTTGCATAAATTTGTTGTTTGAATTTGGAAATAACTTCTTGAACAAAATGGCAAAAGATTTCAAACCCTCATCGCGTAATCGCGAAGCATACAATGCCCTGACGGATGTGCAGGCAAATGTGCCACCACAGGCGGTCGAACTCGAAGAGGCTGTGCTTGGTGCACTTATGCTCGAACGCGACAGTATTATTACCGTTCAGGAGTTCATAACGCCCGATGCCTTCTATACCGAGGAGCATCAACTCATATATCGCGCCATCGAGGAACTCTCCATCGAATTAAAGCCGATAGACCTCTTTACCGTAACCGAAAGACTCAAATCGAAGCAGCAACTTACGAAGGTCGGAGGTGCGACCTACCTCGCTCAACTGACCCGCAAGGTGGGTTCGGCTGCGAATGTCGAGTTCCACGCCAAGATCGTGGCGCAGAAGTTTGTGCAGCGAGAACTTATCCGTTCGGCAACCGAGATTCAGCGACGTTCGTACGATGAGGAGACCGATGTTACCGACCTCATAGGCTTTGCCGAGAGCGAAATCTTCAAGGTGGCAGAGGGTCACGTGAAGCGTGCTATGCAGAATGCGAAGGATGTGCTGGCTCGCACGATTCAGCAGATTGAGGAGGCAAGCAAGAGTGCGGGAGCATTCAATGGAGTGCCGTCGGGATTTATGTCACTCGACCGTGTCACGCTCGGATGGCAGCCTTCGGACCTGATTATCGTGGCGGCTCGTCCTTCGATGGGTAAAACGGCATTTGTGCTCTCTATGGCACGCAATATGACCGTCGAACACGAGAATGGAGTTGCATTCTTCTCGCTCGAAATGTCGGCAACGCAGCTGATGATGCGTCTGGTGGTTGCCGAGACAGGTTTGAGCAGTACCGATATCCGTAGTGGTCGTCTTACTCCCGAGCAGTGGCGTCATCTCGAAAACAAGGTGGGACCGCTCGGCGAAGCTCCGCTCTATATCGATGATACGCCGGCACTGTCGGTCTTTGAGTTCCGCTCGAAGGCTCGTCGTTTGAAGATTCATAACGACATCAAGATTATCATCATCGACTACCTCCAACTTATGACCGGCCCACAGGATTCGAAAGGCAACCGTGAGCAGGAGGTGGCGTTTATTTCGCGAACGCTCAAAGCCATTGCCAAAGAGCTTAATCTGCCAATCATCGCCCTCTCGCAGCTCAACCGAAGCACCGAGTCGCGTGGAGGTTCGAAACGACCCCAACTCTCGGACCTTCGTGAGTCGGGAGCCATCGAGCAGGATGCCGACATCGTGGCATTTATCCATCGTCCGGAGTATTATGGCCTTACGCAGACCGAGGATGGATTGCCGACGGCAGGTATGGCAGAGATTATCCTTGCAAAGCACCGTAACGGAGCCGTTACCGATGTGCAGATGCGATTCCTCAAAGAGCAGGCTCGTTTTGCCGACCTCGATACGGCAGATATTCCGCTTGGCGGTGGTGCACCACAAGGACAGCAACAGTATGAGGATTATGCAAGTGAAGGAATGACGGGAGGATTGACCGGAGGTCAGGGTCCGACCGATTTCGATATCGCGCCTCCGAAGTTAGAGGATACTCCTTTTTAACAAATGCCGTCGGGTTCCGTCGTGTGGTAAATTGAGATAAAAGAGATGTTTGTAAAGACCTATGCAGGTGCCATTGTAGGCATTGATGCCGTGACCGTTACCGTCGAGGTAAATCTTGCCGAGAGCGGTCTTGGGCTCTTTTTGGTCGGTCTGCCCGACAATGCTGTGAAGGAGAGTGAGCAACGTATCCGTTCGGCGTTCGAGAATTCGGGTATGCGAATGACTGCCAAAAAAATTGTGGTCAATCTTGCGCCGGCAGACCTGCGTAAGGAGGGTGCTGCGTTTGATTTGCCCATTGCTGTGGCAATGTTGGCGGCAACGTCGCAGGTGGTCGATGATATGCTCCCCTCGACGATGTTTGCGGGAGAGTTGTCGCTCGATGGAGCTGTCAAGGCGGTCAAGGGTGTGCTGCCGTTGGTCGTGAAGGCTCGCGAAGAGGGGTTGAAGCGAGTGATTCTGCCCATAGAGAATGCTGCGGAAGGTGCTGTGGTCGAGGGTATCGATGTTATCGGAGTACATTCGCTCGGAGAGGTTGTGTGCTACCTGAACGGCGATGTCGATATCGTTCCGACACGGAGTGGCAGTTTTGTGGAGGGCGAGGTGTCGCTGAATCGATATGTCGAGGACTTTGCTGATGTGAAGGGTCAGGCGCAGGTAAAACGCGCACTCGAAATTGCAGCAGCAGGAGGTCATAATGTGATAATGATTGGAGCCCCGGGCTCGGGTAAAACTATGCTGGCAAGACGTCTGCCCTCGATTATGCCGCCGATGACACTCGACGAGGCGTTGGAGGCAACGAAGATTCATTCGGTGGCAGGCAAGCTCGGCTCGATGTCGGGTCTGCTTACTCAACGTCCGTTTCGAGCTCCTCATCATCTTACCTCGCAGGTGGCTCTTATCGGAGGTGGACAGTCGCCGCAACCCGGCGAGGTTTCGCTGGCCCATAACGGAATCCTCTTCCTCGACGAACTTCCGGAGTTTGGACGAAATGTGCTCGAAGTGTTGCGCCAGCCGCTCGAAGATAAGAAGATTACCGTTTCTCGCGCCCGATACAGCGTTGAGTATCCGGCAAACTTCTCGTTGGTGGCATCGATGAATCCTTGTCCCTGCGGATATTATAACCACCCGACCAAGGAGTGTACCTGTCCTCCATCGGCGGTGTATCGTTATATGTCGCGCATCTCGGGACCGCTGCTCGACCGCATAGACCTGCATATCGAAGTTACCCCCGTGCCTCTTGCCGAGATGATGTCCGAGCGTGTGGAGGAGTCGAGTGAGGCTGTACGTGAGCGGGTTATGCGAGCAAGAGAGGTGCAGTCGAAGCGTTTCAAAGGGCTCGGCATCCACACCAACTCGATGATGAACTCCAAGATGTTACGCGAGTATTGCCCTCTGGATGAACGCTCACGACTTCTGCTCGAACGTGCGATGGCGCAACTGAATCTCTCCGCACGCGCGCACGACCGTATAATCAAGGTAGCACGAACAATTGCCGACCTTGCCGGCTCCGAGAATATAGGTGCAAACCATATCTCCGAGGCGATAACCTACCGTACCCTCGATCGCGAATCGTGGGGCAGGTAGTCTGTGTTTGGAATCAGAATTTTCGTACGATGTAGAGTTTCTCGTCGGAGAGAGCATATCGGGTGCGCTCTTCGGCGGATAGTTGTGTGGCATAATCGATAACCTCCACTTCGAATCCGGCACTACGCAGACGTTCGGCGTAGTCACGACCATAGATGCGTCGGTGGTCGTACTGTCCGAATATGCGGGTACGCTCCGCTTCGTCGGTAATGGATTCATCTTCGAATGTCGTGGCACGACTCTCGTCTGTTGGCGAGATGATAATGCCCCAACCTCCGTGGCGCATTATGCGATAGAGCTCGTCGAGGGCCTTGCGGTCGCTCTCGACGTGTTCGAGCAGATGGTTGCAGATGATGATGTCGAAACTCTCGTCGGGAAGCGGAATCTGCTGCACGTCAAAGTGCATCTTTGCCAACGGGCTTTCGAGGTCTGCGGTAACATACATACCCTCCGCATTGGCATATATCTTCTCGAATTTACGCATCAGGGCCACCTCGGGTGCAATGTGGAGCAGAGGCTTGGGATTGGTCGTAACATCGGTCTGCTGTTCGAGCCAGAGCCATATCAAGCGATGGCGTTCGAGGGCAAGACAGCGCGGACAGAGTGCATTCTCGCGCGATGTAACATAACCGTAGGGGAGAAACTTACGCCTGCGACATCCGCATACGGGACACTCTCTGCCACGACCGACATAGAGTAGTCCGAGCAGTGGTACCGCCCACGATGCCGCACGTTGCAATATTGTGCGCGGAATGTGGTTGAGAATCCAGCGAATCAGGCGTTTCATAACAGCTACTCCTCGTTAAAAAGTTTGTTTACCTCCTCTTCGGTGGTGCGAAGGCGTTGCTTGCAGAGTTCGATAAGTTCCGAAGCCTGCTTTACTTCGGCAGTAAGTGTATCGACATCGACACTCTCTCCGCGTAACTTTGTCATAATCTTCTCGATTTCGGCAATAGCCTCCGTGTATGAAATTTCTCTTTCAGCCATATCTCTATTCTATTGTTTTCGTTGTTATTGTTCCATTCGTAACCTCGATTGTGAGGATGTCGCCCGCGGCAACCTGTGAGCGCGAAGTTATCGCCTTGCCGTCGATTCGTGCTATCGCAAATCCCAATCGCAGAATTCGCTCCGGAGATTGGCTTTGGGCGAGTTCTGCGAAGAGCGCAAGTCGTTGCTGCTCGTTTGAGAGGGCTTGCAACGAGGTGTTGCGAAGCGTGGTTTGGAGATTTTCGAGCCTGATGCCGTGTGATATCAGAAGCCTTTGGACTCCGGTGCGTAGCTCCCCGAGGTATCGTTCGAGTTGCAGCGATGCGCGGTGTGTGGCGGCAATGCAGAGGTTGTGTAGTTGCAGTGCGGCATTGTCGAGTGTGGCATCGAGATTTGCCAATCGGTCGTAGAGCCAGACGGCAACGGCAGTGGGCGTTTTGAGCATCGTATGCGCAACCATATCGACAACGCTGATATCCTTGTCGTGACCGATGCCTGTGATTACCGGAAGTGGGAATTGGGCTACGTATGCCGACAGGAGATACGAGTTAAAGCAGTTGAGGTCGCTGGTTGAGCCTCCACCGCGAATGATGACCACGGCATCGTACTGTTTCTCCTCTTCGGCTACTCTGCCGAGAGCCGAAATGATGCTCTCCTCGGCGCTCTCGCCCTGCATTACTGCTTCGAACAGCGTGACGGTAAATGAGTATCCATATCTGAATAACTCGTTGTGAAAATCCTGCCAGCCGGCGGCCTTGCTACTCGAAATGACGGCTATGCGCTGAACTGCGGGTGGCAGAGCAATCTCGCGATTCATATCCCATACCCCCTCTTTTTGCAGTCGGGCAATGGTCTCCTGCTTGCGACGCTCCATCTCGCCCAATGTGTACGATGGGTCGATGTCGGTAATCTGCAATGAAAGGCCGTAGAGCTCGTGGTAGTTGAGTGTGACCTTGACGAGAATCTTGATGCCGCGTTCGAGTCGTTGTCCGCTCTCTGCCTCGAAGAGCCCGATTATGCGAGCGTAGTGCGAACGCCAGACAACGCCCCTTGCTTGTGCCTTTGGGACTCCGTTCGACCCGTCATTTGCCCCCTTGTCGATAAGTTCGAGATAGCAGTGCCCCGATGAATTTACCTTAATGTCGGCAACTTCGGCACTGACCCAGACCGGCAACGAGAATCGCTCCGCGAGAGTGTCGCGGATGGAGAGTTGCAACTCGGCAAGGGTTATGTGCTGTGACGGGGTCATCTCTCGACTTGGTACTTTACAGGATTCGGATATAGGGCTCGGTCGGCATCTCCTTACCTTCGGGCAGGCGGATATCGAGAACGTGCTCACTCGTTACAGCAGCGCCATTGCGACTCGCCGGTTGCCACGCAGGAGACTCGGCAATGGCTGCAAGCACCTTGCGTTGCAATCGTTTGTCCGTAGCTTCGATGATGTTGCCGACGATAACCTTGCCGTCGGTATCGACCGTGTAGCGGAGTATAACCCTCGCTGCCGGCTCGTTTGAGCCCCACTTGACACTCTCGGAGATATACTTTTGGAACGACTTGCCTCCCTCAAACTCGGCGTAGCGGTCATATTTGAGCGTGACGATAATCACTCCGTTGCTTGCGCGTGAGCCATAGCGTGCAATGGTTTCATCGTCGATATCGAGAGTCTCGATACTCTCGATGTCCGATTGCGGAATATGCTTTACGTCGCTCATCTCGCGACCATTCACGATGTAGAGCGGAGTAGAGCTGCGTGCATACGACAAGAGCGACCCGAAGGTCGCCACTGCCGTTGCGAGTATGGTTATAATGCGCATTGTTCTCGTTCCTTTTTCGAGAGAAACGTCGAAATAAGCCTTTGAATTGTGTGCTGATTACAATTCGCTCTCCTTCAAGCGCTCGGCATTCTCGGCCACAATCAGCTGATCGATACATCCCTGAATGTCGCCATCCATAAAGGCTGCAAGGTTGTAAATCGTATAGTTGATACGATGGTCGGTAATGCGACCTTGCGGATAGTTGTAGGTACGAATCTTTGCCGAACGGTCGCCGGTCGAGACCATTGTCTTACGTTTCGATGCAATCTCGTCGAGATACTTCGAGTATTCGAGGTTGAAGATGCGGGTACGCAACTCCTCGAATGCCTTATCGAAGTTCTTTAACTGCGACTTTTGGTCCTGACACTGCACGACGATACCCGTCGGGATGTGCGTAAGGCGGATAGCCGAGTAGGTCGTATTGACCGACTGACCTCCCGGACCCGATGCACAGAAGATATCCTTGCGGATATCGTTCATCGAAATCTCGACATCGAACTCCTCTGCCTCGGGCAGTACTGCAACAGATGCCGCCGAGGTATGCACTCGACCTTGGGTCTCGGTCTGGGGGACACGCTGCACGCGATGAACGCCCGACTCATATTTGAGCGTACCATAGACATTCTGCCCCGTAACCTTCATCACGACCTCTTTGTAGCCTCCGGCTGTACCGTCGTTCGACGAGGTAATCTCATAACGCCAACCCTTCGATTCGATATATTTGGTGTACATACGCAGCAGGTCGCCGGCAAAAATTGCCGCCTCGTCGCCGCCTGTACCGCCACGAATCTCCACGATTGCATTTTTGGCATCCTGCGGGTCTTTCGGGATAAGCAGAATCTTGATATCCTCCTCCATCTTCTCGATGGCGGGTTCGAGCTCTGCAATCTCCTCGCGTGCCATTTCGCGCATCTCTTCGTCCTTGTCGTTTGCAAGGATATCCTTCGCCTCGGCAAGGTTTGCAAGCGCCGTGCGGTAACGCTCCGATGTCTCGATGATAGGTTCCAACTCCTTGTACTCCTTGTTGTACTGCACGAAGTTCTTAACGTCGGCAATAACCTCGGGGTCGGTAAGTTTCTGCCCGAGCTCCTCGTATTTGAGTTTCAGTCCGTCGAGACGTGTTAAAATTGAATTATCTGCCATAAAATCTTGAAATGTTATCTCTTTTGTTTCTATTATTTCAGTGTTGCTAACCAGCGGAGTAGTAACTGTTTGTACTCCATCTCATACTCGAATCCGTCTTTACCTGCCCAACCGTGACCTCCCGACGGGAATATGTACATAGTCGAATATACGCCGTGATTTTTGAGAGCTTCGTAGTAGCGCAGTGAATTCAGTGGTGGCACCCCGCGGTCGTCGTCGCTCAACATCAGCAGAGTCGGCGGAGTTGTTTCGCTCACGCGATTTTCGAGCGAGTAGTATTCGGTTTGGCTTTGAGTGCGATTCTTGCCCAACAATCTGTTGAAGGTACCCATATGTGTCTGCCACGTTCCGGTAATTACGGGATAGAACAGAACGGCAAAATTCGGTTTCTCGTTGTCGGGAGTGAAGGTCGAGGTATAGGCCGCCAGATGACCGCCTGCCGACGAACCCATAATACCAACCTTTGTCGGGTCGATATCGAGCTCCTTGGCGTGCTCGCGCGCGTAACGCAGAGCTGCCTGTGCATCTTCGAGGGGGACCTCTTTATGACCGTAATTGGGGAGTCTGTACTTTACTACCACACAGGTCACACCCTCTTTGCGCAGCCACTCGGCTATGTTAAAACCCTCCTTGCTGATGCAGACTGCGCTATAACCTCCACCTGCAAGAACGACGATACAGCGATGTGTGTTTTTTGCTTTGTCGGCCTTGTAGATATAGAAAACGGTTTCGGAGGTGTTGTAGAAGTATCCCTTCTCGTTCACATACTCGTCTTTGCTCTCCTCGTTGGAGTGGGGAGCGGTCTTGTTGTCCCAAAGCTTTACGACCAGGTCGGCGCTATTGGGAATCTCTGCCGTCTTTTGAGCAAAAACATTGGCTCCGAGAGCCACAGCAGCAATTAGGAGTAGTATTCTCTTCATAGCTTACACGGACTATCTTTCGAGGAATGCCAACCAGCGCAGCAGCAGATTCTGCCACTCCTTCTGGTATTCGAATGTGTCGTAATTGCCATAGCCGTGACCACCCGTAGGGAAGATGTGCATCGAAGCCTTCACTCCGTGGTAACGCAGGGCTGCATAGTACTCTGCGGCACCTGCGGCAGGAACCGTGCGGTCATCATCGCTCAAAATCAGCAGTGTCGGCGGTGTGGTTTTCGTTACGCGCTTTTCGAGCGACCACTCGCTTGCCTCACTTTCGGTGTGAGTACGACCGAGCAGGTTGCGGAATGAACCGATATGGGTGGTAAATGAACTTGCCGTGATTACGGGATAAAAGAGAATCGAGAAGTTGGGTTTATCTTCGTCGGCGGCAATTGTCGATGCCGAGCCGGCAAGGTGGCCACCTGCCGAGAATCCCATAATACCCACCTTCGTCGGGTCGATGTTGTACTTCTTCGCCTTCTTGCGGACGATGCGCAGAGCCTCCACTGCATCTTCGAGGGGAACCTCCTTATGTCCGTTCGGCATACGATACTTCAATACGAATGCTGTAATTCCGTTCTTGGCAAGCCACTCTGCCATCAGGTAACCCTCCTGGTCCATCGAGAGTTTTGCGTAACCGCCACCCGGGCAGATTACCACAGCCTGACCCGTAGCCTTTGCAGGGTCGGCGTTATAGACATAGAGCCTTGCATCGACAACATTCACAAGACGCATCGGTTGTGAGAAGTGCTCCTCGCCCTCCAATCCATTGGAGTGGGGAGCGGTCTTGTTGTCCCATATTTTGATTGTCTCGTTTTGGTGATAGAGTGGCTTCTCTTCGGGCTGCTTTGCGTAGCCGGTTGCGGTAATAAGTGCCATTGCCAAAATAATTAACTTTTTCATATTCAGGTTTTGTTTAGGTCTATTTTACGAGGTTGATAATCTTGCCGGGAACGACGATAATCTTCTTTGGAGTTGCACCTTCGAGCCAGCGTTTAGCCTCGTCTGTGGTTACGATATCTGCCGAAATCTCGGCTACGGTTGCCGAGAGCGGGTACTCCTTCTTGAAGCGCACCTTGCCATTGATTGAAACGGGATACTCGAATGCGCTCTCGACCAGATACTTCTCCTCGTGCTCGGGGTAGCGGGCATCGCAGATGGTCGAGGTGTGACCTGCAAGCGACCACAACTCCTCGGCGATGTGCGGGGCGAAGGGTGACAGCAGTACGGTCAGCGGTTCGAGAATCTCACGCTTGTGGCACTCTCCGAGTTCGTTCAGGCATATCATAAATGCTGCAACCGAGGTGTTGAACGAGAAGTTCTCGATATCTTCACGTACCTTCTTGATGGTCTTGTGAAGGGTTTTGAGCTCCTTGTCGGTAGCCTTCTCGTCGTTGATGGCGAGGTTGCCCTCTCGGTCGAAATACAATCGCCAGAATTTGCGCAGGAACTTATGTACGCCGTCAATACCGTTTGTATCCCACGGCTTTGATTGTTCGAGCGGGCCGAGGAACATCTCGTACATACGCAGCGTGTCGGCTCCGTACTGCTCGACAATGTAGTCGGGATTTACGACGTTGTACATCGACTTCGACATCTTCTCGATAGCCCAACCGCAGACGTATTTGCCATCTTCGAGGATAAACTCCGCATCCGCGAACTCCGGGCGCCAAGCACGGAAGGCATCGAGGTCGAGAACATCATTCTTGACGATATTTACATCGACGTGAATCTCTTGTGTTTCGTACTCCTTGCGCAGACCGAGCGATACGAACTTGTTGGTACCGACAACGCGATATACGAAGTTCGAGCGACCTTGAATCATTCCCTGATTAACCAACTTCTTGAATGGCTCCGACTCGCAGACATAGCCCAGGTCGTAGAGGAACATATTCCAGAAGCGCGAGTACATAAGGTGACCCGTAGCGTGCTCGATACCTCCGATGTAGAGGTCCACGTTGCGCCAATACTCATCCGCCTCACGGCTTACGAGAGCCTCGTTGTTGCGGGGGTCCATATAGCGCAGGTAGTATGCCGACGAACCCGCAAATCCGGGCATCGTTGAGGTCTCGTACTCCCAACCCTCGACACGTGCCAATGGTGGCTCTCCCTGCTCGGTGGGACCGAAGTTCTCGACTGCCGGCAGTTCGAGCGGCAATTGCTCTTCCGAGATGGGTTTTGCGATATCGCCCTCGTAACGAATCGGGAAAGGCTCGCCCCAATAACGCTGGCGCGAGAAGATTGCATCGCGCAGGCGGTAGTTGATGAGTCTCTTACCCAAGCCGCGTTTCTCGACCTCATCGAACATTATGTTGATGGCATCTTTCACATCCATACCGTCCAGGAAGTCCGAGTTGATAACCTCGCCCTCCTTGGCATCGTATGACGACTCTTCGAGATTGCCGCCGGCAACCACGGGAACGATATCCAATCCGAAATGACGTGCAAAGGCGTAGTCGCGTGAATCGTGTGCCGGCACTGCCATAATGGCACCGGTTCCGTAACCTGCCAGAACGTAGTCCGAAACGTAAATCGGAATCTGCTTGCCGTTGAAGGGGTTGATGGCATACGAGCCCGTTGCCACACCGCTCACACGCTTGGTCTCGGCGATACGCTCACGCTCCGAACGCTTCTTGGTCTGCTCGATGTACTCCTCGACAGCCTCTTTGTTCTCGGCGGTCGTGAGTTCGCCAACCCACTCGTGCTCGGGGGCGATAACCATAAAGGTTACTCCGAAGATGGTGTCGGGACGAGTGGTAAAGATTTCCAACTTGCGCTCGCTGCCTGCGATGTCGAAGAAGACTTGCGCTCCGACTGAACGACCTATCCAATTGCGTTGAATCTCTTTGAGCGAATCGCTCCATTCGAGCGAGTCCAGACCGTCTAACATACGCTGTGCGTAAGCCGTTACGCGAAGCAGCCACTGTTTCATACGCTTCTGAATTACGGGGTAGCCGCCACGCACCGACAATCCGTCTTTAACCTCGTCGTTGGCAAGTACGGTGCCGAGTTTCGGGCACCAGTTTACCATTGTGTCGGCACGGAAAGCGATACGGTAGTTTTGCAACACCTGCTCCTTCTCTGCCTCGCTCTTGGCTGCCCATTCGGCTGCCGAGAATGAGAGTTGCTGGCTGCACGCCGCATCCACGCCCTCGGTTCCGTTCGCCTCAAATGCAGCAACGAGATTCTCGATAGGCTCTGCCTTCTGCGTGTTGTTGTTGTAATAGTGGGCGAACATTTTGAGGAAAGCCCACTGTGTCCATTTGTAGTATTCGGGGTCGCAGGTGCGCACCTCGCGCGACCAATCGTAGCAGAAACCAATCTTGTCTAACTGCTCGCGGTAGCGGGCGATATTCTGCTCGGTGGTTACGGCAGGGTGCTGACCCGTCTGAATTGCATACTGCTCGGCGGGAAGTCCGAAGGCGTCATAACCCATCGGGTGCAGGACGTTGAATCCGCACGAACGCTTGTAGCGTGAGTAGATGTCCGAGGCGATATAGCCCAGAGGGTGTCCGACGTGCAGACCTGCCCCCGAAGGATAGGGGAACATATCGAGAACGTAAAACTTCGGACGACTGTTATCGACCTCGACCTTGTAGGTCTGTTCTTCGCGCCAGCGGCTCTGCCACTTCTGCTCCAAATCTTTGAAATTGTACTCCATATATATCTATTTTGTTTGTTATCAGTGAATTATGTGAGTGCTGTCATCGCGCGTACGTGCAACGTGCGCACACAACCGACAAAAATACAAATATAATTGATAATTGACAATTGATAATTGACAATTTTTGATTTTCGGGAAAGATTTGCTAAATTTGTTCGAACAATTAAACGCTTGAAAAATGAAAAGACTTTTTTTGACAATTTGCGCGATTTGTGCGGTTGCGACAGTGCTGGCCGGCGGTCGTGTCGAGCAGTGCTCGGTACGTAGCGAAATTCTCGGGGTAGAGAAGCTCTACAATGTCTATTTGCCCGATGGATACGAAACTTCGAATGAGAGCTATCCGGTGCTCTATCTTCTGCACGGAGCGAAGGGTACCTGTGAATCGTGGGTGCGAGGTGGTCAGGTTCAGCGTATTGCCGACGAGACTCTCGCTGTGGGCGGTGTGCGCAAGATGATTATCGTGATGCCGGATGCGAGAGGTACCGACGAAAAGTTTGCAGGTCCCAAGATGGGCTATTTTAATGTTAAGGATTGGGCATACGAGGATTTTTTCTTCAATGAGTTTATAGCGCATATCGATAGGAGTTACAGAACGATAGCGACCAAGGATGGTCGTGCGATTGCAGGTCTTTCGATGGGAGGCGGAGGTGCCACGGTCTATGCGCAGCACCACCCCGAATTGTTCTCTGCAAGTTACTCGACAAGCGGGCTGCTCGATATCTATGACCACCTCGCGCAGAATCCTCGTCCATACTACGATGCAGTGTGGCTGTGGTCGGCGGCGCACACTTCGCCCGTATGCTTTTTGCGTAATGCTACGCCCGAGCAGGTGGCGTCGCTGCGCACGGTAAGATGGATGCTCGATTGCGGAGATGACGACCGCCTTATCAAGACCAATCTCGACTATTTTGCCGAGATGAGAAGGTTGGATGTGCCGGTTGAGTTCCGCATACGCGATGGTAAGCACGATTGGGTCTTTTGGCGCGAGTCTCTGCCCCAGATTTTGAGATTCTCGTTCCCCGCAGAGAAGTGATAAAGAGTCGGAATTTTAGAAAAAATGAGGTTGCAACGAAAATGTAACCTCATTTTTTACTTGTGTTATTCGTGTATTAAAAGTCGAAAAACCGTAGTCGGCACCTCCTCGAAACCTACCTTGCGATATAGCACTCTTGCTACCTTTCGCGAGGGCCTTGACGTCAAATTTACATTGTCTGCACCGCGCTCTCTGGCAATCTCCAAAGCTCGCTCCACAAGGGCTCTGCCGATGCCCTGTCCGCGATACTCCGAGTCGGTAATCACATCCTCAATCCAAGCCTTGCAATAGGTTGGTATATCGTAAAATACGAGTGTCAGCACACCTGCAATATTGCCGTTATCGTCGGTTGCTGCCAACAGATGTGTCGTGGGCGATTCGATAATGCGTTGCAATCGCTCGGCGGTTGGCATCGGAGCATCGTCGGATAGTTGCGGTGCCAGCCGCTCGAAAGCTTGCAGTAACGATTCGTCGTAATGTTCGATTTCGGTAATTCGTATGCTCATAACTATTGAGATAGTTCTCTTTGCAAAGGTAGTATTTTTTTTTCGTTGTTAGCGATTAGGGTATTGTAATTATCGAAAAAAATTGTATATTGCGAAAGTTGAAATGTGCGCTTATTAAAATGGGAAGTATTAGGTATGAGAAGATTGTTACTTTTTGTAGGGTTGTTGGTGGCTTTTAGTTGTGTTGCGGTCGATTGTCGAGCGGATAATAATCAGAGTCAGCCGCCTTTTAAGTTTCATCGTCTGGATGCTGATAAGGTGCTCATCTGTCGTCAGTTGGGAGCGGATAAGATGCTCGTTATGCATAAGTTCGCCACGCAGTTATGGCCCGAGAATGTCGATAGTAGGCGGTATTCGAAGGTGTATAGAGATTGTTATGTAAACTGCAATGTTCAGGCAATGGAGATGCCTACGCTGGACGGAATGAGGCTTGTGGTCTATGAGGCGTTTCGTAATCATCGCATCGACGTGAAGAGTGTGTTTGGTGGTCGGGGAGGTATTCGCTTTTTGGCTAAATTTGACGAGCGTGGTAATTTTATAGATGTGGTGATGATTGTCCACGCCGGTCGTGAGGTGTGTGAGAAGATTCCTATGACATTCTTTGCAGATATGCACGCGGCCTTTGGGCTTTATAAGTTCAAACCGGAACTCGTTGCGAGTGGGTTGCCTCGGAACTCGGTGGTGGAGTATTTTATGCCATTTGCCAAAGTGTCCGATTTTGAGTTTTATGACTATCGTAAAGGCGAGATTATCGAGACTCCTGATGGTAGAGTGGTTTGGCCTCGGAGTAAGGGGTCTGAATTTATATTAACGGATGCTGATGCGGTGTGGGATATTGCATATTACCCCGATTCGAAGTTGAACTATACGGAGGCGGGTTTAGGCGTGGCAAGTCGCCCCTCGAGAGAGGAACTTTACGACATCGTTCGGCAGGAGTTGAAAGAGTATCTGCCCCAGGTGAAGATGATCTTTAGCGGTCGGGCTAACATAGTGATTGGTATCAGAATGAATAGCGTCGGTGTGGTTGATGGGGTGAATATCCGTTTTCTGATTTTTGGTATGATGTTTAAGATGCTGCCTCCGGAGGTGTTTGCTTCTATATTTAAGCGGGTTAAGGAATTGAAGTTTGAGATAGAACCGGATTGGCAAGATAAGCCGGGACATAATGTGCGTTATTCGCTTATGGTTAGGGATTTGTGATGACCAAAGGTGTAAAAGATGAAGCCGTCTAACAAGGTAATTTTGGCGTCATACTCGCCCTCAAAATGCTCACATACGGTTAGTATGCTACGCTTTTTAGGGCTTCGCAGTCCTAAAATTCCTCTTGTTATACAACATCTGACAATAAGAGCGTGTCCAAGAAAACTTGTTGGACACGCTCATCTCTGTTTTGTGTGGTAATCTGTGGTTAAAATCCCCACTCCGAGGCGGTGAACGACTCTTTCACTGCATCGGGTACCTCGGGGAAGAAGTCGAATTCATTGCCCGTGTTGCCGCTCTTGGTGTGCAGGACAATCTTGTAGAAGTGGGTGGGCACCGCAAAGAGTTTTTGCAAATTCTCGAAGGTGGCTGAATAAAGGAGATTGTGACCAAAAGCATCATAAAAGTTTTTAATGTGCTGAAATTCATTGTGTTGGCGATGTGTATATAAATAAATCTTTATAGTTATATTAAAATTATAAGTAAAAAGAATCGAGAATTGGCTAAATCCTTGAAAAAACAGCGAAAATCGGCGAAAAAAGAGTCATATATATATTGTAATTAAAAAAAAATGCTTACCTTTGCAGCCCGATTGGAATATTAAAAACGAAATTTTGGGGTCGAAACCCCGTGAGTATTAACAATTAAAGGATAAAAACGTTAAAATGCCAACTATTCAACAGTTAGTAAGAAACGGTCGAGCAAAGATGGAGGATAAGAGTAAGTCCCCCGCGCTCGCAGCGTGTCCTCAACGTCGTGGCGTTTGTACCCGTGTGTACACAACGACACCGAAGAAGCCTAACTCGGCTATGCGTAAGGTGGCACGTGTAAGATTGACCAATGGCAAGGAGGTCAACGCCTACATCCCCGGAGAAGGCCACAACTTGCAGGAGCACTCAATCGTATTGGTTCGTGGCGGTCGTGTTAAGGACCTCCCGGGTGTGCGTTATCACCTCGTTCGTGGCGCACTCGACTCGGCAGGTGTAGATGGTCGTCGTCAGCGCCGTTCGAAGTACGGTGCAAAGCGTCCCAAAGCAGGTAAGAAGTAATCAACAAACAAGTAAACAAGGAAAAGTAAAATGAGAAAAGCAAAGCCAAAGAAGCGAATTCTACTTCCGGATCCGAAGTTCAATGACGTGGAAGTAACACGTTTTGTGAACAATCTTATGCTGGATGGTAAGAAGAGTATTGCCTATGCAATTTTCTACGACTCGTTGGAGTTGGTAGGCAAGAAGATGAAGGATGCTGATAAATCTCCGCTGGAAATCTGGAAACAGGCCCTTGAGAATATCACACCCCAAGTCGAAGTTAAGTCGAAGCGTATCGGTGGTGCGACCTTCCAGGTTCCTATGGAGGTTAGACCGGAGCGCAAAGTTTCGATTTCGATGAAAAACCTTATCCTTTACTCACGTAAGCGCTCGGGTAAGTCGATGGCAGAGAAACTCTCGGGAGAGATAATTGACGCCTACAACCAGATGGGTGCAGCCTTCAAACGTAAGGAGGAGATGCACCGTATGGCAGAGGCTAACAAGGCATTCGCACACTTCAGATTCTAAAAACAGGTACGTCAAATGGCAAGAGATCTTAAATATACTCGTAATATCGGCATTATGGCTCACATCGATGCCGGTAAGACTACGACCTCGGAGCGTATTCTGTTCTACACGGGTAAGACCCACAAGATTGGTGAGACCCACGAAGGTGCTGCTACGATGGACTGGATGGTTCAGGAGCAGGAGCGCGGTATTACGATTACGTCGGCCGCTACCACCGCTTTCTGGAACTACAAGGACCATCAGTATCAGATCAACCTGATCGACACTCCGGGACACGTTGACTTTACGGTCGAGGTGGAGCGTTCGCTCCGCGTTCTGGACGGTGCCGTTGCTACGTTCTGCGCCGTAGGTGGTGTGGAGCCGCAGTCGGAGACCGTATGGCGTCAGGCTGACAAGTACAATGTTCCCCGTATCGGTTACGTCAATAAGATGGACCGCACGGGAGCTGACTTCCTCGCAGTATGTGCGCAGATTAAGGAGCACTTCGGTGCAACGGCTCTGCCGGTAGTTCTGCCCATCGGTGTCGAGGATAAGTTCGAAGGTCTGATTGACCTTATATATAATAATGCGATCTACTACTACGACGACAAGACCGTTCGCGATAACTTCGAGTTGAAGGAGATTCCCGAGAATATGAAGGCAGAGGCGGCAGAGTGGCGTGCAAAACTCATCGAGGAGGTTGCATCGACCGACGACGCTCTGATGGAGAAGTTCTTCGAGGATCCCGATTCGATTACTGCTGACGAGCTTATCGCCGCTATCCGCACCGCAACGATGAATATGTCGCTCGTTCCGATGCTCTGCGGTTCGTCGTTCCACAACAAGGGTGTGCAGAAGTTGCTCGACTACATTATGGCATTCCTCCCCTCGCCGCTGGATGTTCCCGCAGTAGAGGGTATGAATCCCAAGACCGAGGAGATGGAGTCGCGTAATGCAACCGAGACCGATCCGTTCTGTGGTTTGGCATTTAAGATTGCAACTGACCCCTTCGTAGGTCGTCTTGCATTCGTTCGCGTTTACTCGGGTAAGCTCGATGCAGGTTCGTACGTGTTGAATGCTCGTAGCGGTAAGCGTGAGCGTATCAGCCGTATCTACCAGATGCACGCTAACAAGCAGAATCCTCTGGAGACTGTAACCGCAGGTGATATCTGCGCAGCAGTAGGTTTCAAGGAGATTCGTACCGGTGATACCCTCTGCGCTGAGAACGCACCTATCGTACTCGAGCAGATGACCTTCCCCGAGCCGGTTATCGGTTTGGCTGTTGAGCCCAAGACCCAGAAGGACCTCGATAAGCTCGGCATCGCACTCGCGAAGTTGGCAGAGGAGGATCCTACCTTCACGGTACGTACCGATGAGGAGAGTGGTCAGACCATCATCAGCGGTATGGGTGAGTTGCACCTCGATATTATCGTTGACCGTCTGCGCCGTGAGTTCGGTGTAGAGATCAATCAGGGCGCACCGCAGGTTAATTACAAGGAGGCTCTTACTACTACGGTTCAGCACCGTGAGGTATTTAAGAAGCAGACCGGTGGTCGCGGTAAGTTCGCTGATATCATCTTCGAAATCGGTCCCGCAGAGGAGGGTAAGGTTGGTCTTACTTTCGTTGATGAGGTTAAGGGTGGTAATATTCCGAAGGAGTTTATCCCCGCAGTTCAGAAGGGCTTCGAGTCGGCGATGGCAAACGGAGCTTTGGCAGGTTACACCATCGATGCAATGAAGGTTACCTTGAAGGATGGTTCGTTCCACCCCGTCGATTCGGACCAGTTGTCGTTCGAAATCTGCGCCCGTAACGGTTTCCGTCAGGCAGCACCCAAGGCAGGATCGGTAATTATGGAGCCGGTAATGTCGGTAGAGGTTGTTACGCCCGAGGAGAATATGGGTGATATCATCGGTGACCTCAACAAGCGTCGCGGTCAGATTCAGGGAATGGAGTCGAAGGGTACGGCTCGTGTCGTAAAGGCAAAGGTGCCCCTCTCGGAGATGTTCGGTTATGTAACCGTACTCCGTACCATCTCGTCGGGTCGCGCAACGTCATCGATGGAGTTCTCGCACTTCGAGGAGGTTCCTGCTAACTTGGCAAAGGATATCATCGAGAAGTCGGCAGGTAAACGTAAGGATTTAGAATAATACAAGAAACGATATGAATCAGAAAATTAGAATCAAGCTTAAATCTTTCGATCACAACTTGGTTGATAAGTCGGCCGAGAAGATTGTTAAGACCGTAAGAAGCACCGATGCTATGGTTAGCGGTCCGGTGCCCCTGCCTACGAAGAAGCAGATTTTCACGGTAAACCGCTCAACCTTCGTTAATAAGAAGGCACGTGAGCAGTTCCAGCTCTGCACCTTCAAGCGCATCATCGACATCTACTCTTCGACCCCGAAGACTATCGACGCACTTATGAAGCTCGAACTTCCCTCGGGTGTTGAGGTTGAGATTAAGGTGTGATAACCACGGCAAGAGTAGTGAGGTGGGCAGTGTCCCACCCACGACTTATGCCAACCAACAACGTACGTATATATAATATAGGTATAACAGAATCACTTTTTTATTAACAAACGTAATTAGACAAAAATGTCAGGACTAATTGGAAAAAAAATCGGAATGACTTCCGTTTACAGTGCCGAGGGTAAGAACATACCATGCACTGTCATTGAGGCTGGTCCGTGTGTAGTTACGCAAATCAAGACTGTCGAGAAGGACAACTACGAGGCAGTTCAGATTGCCTATGACGACAAGAGTGAAAAGCACACCAGCAACAGTTTGTTAGGACACTTCAAGAAGGCCGGCACTACCCCCAAACGCAAGATGGCTGAATTCAAGGGTATGCCCGAAGTGAACCTTGGCGATACGCTTACGGTCGAGATGTTCTCGGAGGAGGACTGGGTGGACGTAACCGGTATCTCGAAGGGTAAGGGCTTTCAGGGCGTTGTTAAGCGTCACGGTTTCGGTGGTGTAGGTGGTCAGACCCACGGTCAGCACAACCGCCAGCGTAAGCCGGGTTCGCTTGGTGCATCGTCTTATCCGTCGCGCGTCTTCAAGGGTAAGCGTTTGCCCGGTCAGATGGGTGGCGAGCAGGTTAAGGTTCTTAACCTCAAAGTATTAAAGGTAATCCCCGAGAACAATCTTATCCTTGTAAAGGGTTCGATTCCGGGGGCAAAAGGTGCTTATTTAACTATTGAGAAGTAGTATGGAATTAGCTGTATTGAACACACAAGGACAAGAGACAGGTCGTAAGGTAGTCCTTAACGACGCAGTCTTCGGCGTGGAGGCTAATGACCACGCTATCTACCTCGACGTTAAGCAGTATTTGGCTGACCAGCGTCAGGGTACTCACAAGTCGAAGCAGCGCAACGAGGTTGCCGGTTCGACTCGCAAGTTAAAGAGACAGAAGGGTACAGGTGGTGCTCGTTGCGGTAGCATCAAGTCACCGTTGTTCCCGGGTGGCGGTCGCGTATTTGGTCCCGTACCTCGCGATTACAGCTTCAAGCTCAACAAGAAGTTGAAGCAGCTGGCTCGCCGCAGCGCACTCACTTACAAGGCACAGGCAGGTGCAATCACCGTGGTAGAGGCAATCTCGTTGGAGGCTCCCAAGACCAAGTCGGTAGTGGCACTTACAGAGGCTTTGAAAGTATCGGACAAGAAGGTATTGCTGGTTTTGCCGGAATCGAACCTCAACCTTCAACTCTCGTGCCGTAACATTCCGTCGGTTAAGCCGATTCTCGCTTCGAACCTCAATACCTACGAAGTGATGAACGCATCGGCGCTGGTAATGGTAGAGGGTGCAGAAAATGTATTGAATGTAATGTTAGCTTAAAAACGCAAGAAAAATGGAAGTAATCATTAAGCCTATTTTGACCGAGAAGATGACGATTCAGGGCGAAAAACTGAACCGCTACGGTTTTATCGTTGACGTTAGAGCTAATAAGCTGCAAATCCGTAACGCCGTAGAGCAGATGTACAACGTCGTTGTAACCGATGTAAATACGGTGAATTATATGGGTAAACTCAAGAGCCGCTACACCAAGGCAGGTCTTCTTGAGGGTCGCGCTAACAACTTCAAGAAGGCATTCGTAACCTTGAAGGATGGAGATAAGATTGATTTTTACAGTAATATCTAATAAGAGATGGCAGTAAGAAAGTTTAAGCCGGTAACACCCGGTACAAGACATAAGATTATCGGTACGTTCGAGGAGATTACCACGAACAAGCCCGAGAAGTCGTTGCTCAGCCCGAAAAAGAGCACAGGTGGACGTAACAACACCGGTAAGATGACCGTACGCTACATTGGTGGTGGTCACAAGCAGATGTATCGTAACGTTGATTTCAAGCGCTCGAAGGACGGCATTGCTGCAACTGTAAAGACTATTGAGTACGACCCGAATCGTACTGCGCGCATTGCACTTGTTGTCTATGCAGACGGAGAGAAGAGCTATATCCTCGCTCCTAACGGACTTCAGGTAGGTCAGACAATTATGAGCGGTGCAGGCGTTGCACCCGAGGTGGGTAACACACTGTTTTTGAGCGAGATTCCGCTCGGTACGGTTATCCACGCTATCGAACTCTACCCCGGTCAGGGTGCCGCAATGGCGCGTTCGGCCGGCTCGTATGCTCAACTTTTGGCACGTGAGGGCAAGTTCGCCATCATCAAGTTGCCTTCTGGTGAGACTCGTATGGTACTCGTAACTTGCCGCGCAACGGTAGGTGTGGTTTCGAACGTAGATCACAACCTCGAAAGCGACGGTAAGGCAGGACGTAAGCGTTGGCTTGGACGTCGTCCTCGCAACCGTGGTGTCGTAATGAACCCGGTAGATCACCCGATGGGTGGTGGTGAAGGACGTGCGTCGGGAGGTCACCCGCGTTCGCGTAAGGGTCTGTTGGCAAAGGGTTACAAGACTCGCAACCCGAAGAAGACGACCGCTAAATTCATTATTTCACGAAAGAAAAAATAATTAAATAGAGTACAATGAGTCGTTCATTAAAAAAAGGACCGTTTATCGACCCGAAACTCGAAGCGAAAGTAATCGCACAGGCAGAGGGCAATAAGAAGTCTGTCATCAAGACTTGGTCACGAGCAAGTATGATTTCGCCTGACTTCGTAGGTCAGACGATCGCTGTCCACAACGGAAATAAGTTTATTCCCGTTTATGTTACAGAGAATATGGTAGGTCACAAACTCGGTGAGTTCGCTCCTACGCGCAATTTCCGTGGTCACGCAGGTAACAAGAAAAAGTAGTAAAAAATGGGTGCAAGAAAATCAATAAGAGCCGAGAAATTAAAGGCTGAAAAGAAGCAGAAAGCTATCGCTATTATGCGCGATTGCCCGACCTCGCCCCGCAAGATGCGTCTGGTAGCAGATATCATCCGTGGTGTTGAGATCAACAAGGCATTGGGTATCCTTCGCTACTCGAAGAAGGAGGCATCTATCAGAATGGAGAAACTTCTCAAATCGGCAATTGCCAACTGGGAAGCAAAGAACGAAAACGAGCGTTTGGAGGATACCACTCTCTGCGTGAAAGAGGTGTTCGTTGATGGCGGTCGTATGTTGAAGCGTATTCAGGCTGCGCCGCAAGGTCGCGCTCATCGCATTCGCAAGCGTTCGAACCACGTAACTATCGTAGTTGATAAAATGGTAATCGCAGAAAACAAGTAACAAATGGGACAGAAAGTAAATCCAATAGCAAACCGTCTTGGTATCATCAAGGGTTGGGACTCCAACTGGTTTGGTGGTAAAGATTTCTCAGAGAAATTGGTAGAAGACGCGAAGATTCGTAAATACTTGAATGTCCGTTTGGCAAAGGCAAGTATTTCGAAGATTATCATCGAGCGTACGCTCAAACTCGTTACGGTAACCATCTCGACCGCACGTCCGGGTATTATCATCGGTAAGGGCGGCCAGGAGGTTGATAAACTTAAAGAGGAGTTGAAGAAGCTTACCGGTAAGGAGGTTCAAATCAACATCTTCGAGGTTAAGCGTCCCGAGGTTGATGCAATCATCGTAGGTCAGAACATCGCACGCCAGTTGGAGGGTCGTGTATCGTACCGTCGCGCAATCAAGACCGCAATCGCATCGACGATGCGTATGGGTGCCGAGGGTATCAAGGTACAGATCTCGGGTCGTGTAGGAGGCGCCGAAATGGCACGCTCGGAGACCATAAAGGAGGGACGTATTCCGTTGCACACCTTCCGTGCAGATGTGGATTACTGCCTGACCGAGGCACTTACCAAGGTAGGTATCCTGGGTGTAAAGGTATGGATCTGTCACGGAACGGTTTACGGCAAGCGTGACCTGTTCGAGATGCAGGGTGCATCGTCGCAGCAGCACGGCGGCCAGCAGCAGAATCGCGGCGGCAAGGGCGCTCCCAAGAAAAGACGTAATAACAAATAGTAAGTCGGACCTTTTAAGCGAAAAGAACAATTATGTTACAGCCAAAAAAGACCAAATTTAGAAGAATGCAGAAGGGTCGTATGAAGGGTTTAGCTCAAAGAGGTAACCAACTTGCATACGGATCATTCGCAATCAAGGCTCTCGAATCGACTTGGATTACGGGACGCCAGATCGAGGCAGCGCGTCAGGCTATCACACGTTATATGAAGCGTGAGGGTCAGCTCTGGATCCGCATCTTCCCCGATAAACCGATCACGAAGAAGCCCGCCGAGGTACGTATGGGTAAGGGTAAGGGTAATCCGGAAGGATTCGTAGCGCCCGTAACTCCCGGCCGTATTCTCTTCGAGGCAGAGGGAGTACCCTTGGCAGTAGCCCAGGAGGCACTGCGTCTGGGTGCACAGAAGCTGCCTATTACAACGAAGTTTATTGTACGTCGCGACTATGTCGAGACTAACATCTAATTAAGGAGGAATTAAGATATGAAAAGTGCTGAAATTAAGGATATGTCCGTTCAGGATTTGCAGGAGCGCATCGAGGCAGAGAAGGCAAAGCTTTCGCAGTTGAAGGTGCAGCACGCTGTGTCGCCTATCGAGAATCCTTCGATTATTAAGAAATCCCGCAGAGATATAGCTCGTATGCTGACAATTCTGCGTCAGAAGAACCCTAAATGTTAATTACTATTATGGAAAGAAATCTTAGAAAAGAGCGTATTGGGGTCGTTGTCAGCAACAAGATGGAGAAGACCATTGTGGTTGCAGTAGCGCGTAAGGTTAAGCACCCGATTTACGGTAAGTTCGTCAACAAGACTACCAAGTTCGTGGCAGAGTGCCTCGATGAGACTTGCCGCGAGGGCGATACTGTACGCATTATGGAGACACGCCCGTTGAGCAAAACGAAGCGTTGGAGATTAGTACAAATCATTGAAAGAGCTAAGTAGTTATGATACAACAAGAAAGTAGACTCATAGTAGCCGATAACAGCGGTGCAAAGGAGGTCCTCTGTATCCGTGTGCTCGGCGGCACCAAGCGCCGCTACGCATCTATCGGCGATAAAATCGTGGTAACCGTGAAGAGCGCAACCCCTTCGGGCGACGTCAAGAAGGGTACCGTATCGAAAGCGGTTGTCGTTAGAACAACCAAGGAGATTAGACGTGCGAACGGCTCTTATATTCGTTTCGACGACAATGCTGTAGTGCTTCTTAACAACCAGGGTGAGATGAGAGGTACCCGTATCTTTGGCCCCGTAGCGCGTGAGTTGCGTGACCAGTATATGAAGATTATCTCTCTGGCACCTGAAGTATTGTAATGTAAATTAAAACCAGATTACGAATATGTCAGTGAAATTACATATTAAGAAAGGGGATATGGTTTACGTTAATGCCGGCGACAGCAAGGGTCAGCAGGGAAAAGTCCTCAAAGTGGAGGTTTCCAAGCAGCGCGCAATCGTCGAGGGCGTGAACATCTGCAAGAAGGCTACCAAGCCCAATGCAAAGAATCCTCAGGGTGGTATCGTAGAGCAGGAGGCTCCGATTCACATCTCGAATCTGCAAGTAATCGACGCGAAGAGCGGCAAGCCGACGAAGGTTGGTCGTAAGGTTACGGCAGAAGGTAAAATAGTTCGTTACGCTAAAAAATCAGGAGAGGAGATCAAATAATGGCAGCTTACATTCCTACACTCAAAACGCAGTATAAGGAGCAGATCGTTCCTGCCCTTATGAAGGAGTTCGGCTACACCAGCGTTATGCAGTGCCCGAAGCTCGAAAAGATCGTTATCAATCAGGGTATGGGTCAGGCTGTGGCCGATAAGAAACTTATCGACGTAGCACAGGAGGAGCTCACCCAGATTACGGGTCAGAAGGCTGTTCAAACGAAGTCTCGTAAGGACATCTCGAACTTCAAGCTCCGTAAAGGTATGCCCATCGGTGTTCGCGTAACTCTCCGCTCGAACCGTATGTACGAGTTCTTGGAGCGTCTGATTGCGGTGGCTCTGCCCCGTATCCGCGACTTCAAGGGTATCAACGAGAAGTTCGACGGTCAGGGTAACTACACCCTTGGCATCACCGAGCAGATCATCTTCCCCGAGATCGATATCGACAAGATTACCAAAATCTTCGGTATGGAGATTACTTTTGTAACTACGGCAAAGACTGACGAGGAGGGTTATGCACTCCTTCAACAGTTCGGTTTGCCTTTCAAAAACGCTAAAAAGAACCAATAAGTATGGCAAAAGAGTCAATGAAGGCACGCGAGGTAAAGCGTGCAAAGCTCGCACAGCGTTACGCTCACAAGCGTGAGGAGATCGCAGCGAAGGTTAAGAGCGGCGAAATGGACCACGAGGAGGCTTGGATTGCTCTCTCGAAGCTCCCCCGCAACTCGAATCCCATTCGTCAGCACAACCGCTGTATGCTTACGGGTCGTCCCAAGGGTTATATCCGCCAGTTCGGTATCAGCCGTATCCAGTTCCGTGAGATGGCTTCGAACGGTCTTATCCCGGGCGTGAAGAAGGCCAGCTGGTAATCGTTACAAAACGATAACTCGTTCCAAAAAGGTGTGTGTCAAATGATGCACACCTTTTTTCTTGTGGGGTAGTAAGGTAAGGTGGCTGTCTAATTGGACCTACGGTGATGCGGGTGCGATTTTAGTGCCCGCGTGACCGTGCAGTTTACAATGACATTCGGGCATTCTGCCCTAAATGGCATTCGCAGTCTGCAACTGCTTAATGGCAGCGGGCGTACCGCCCTTAATGGCAGAGCAGGAGAGTTGTTTTTTTACTTTTGCCATTAAATACCATTCGTTTCCATTCAGCGACTGTCGGGAGCGCCTGCCATTAAATGTCATTATATGTGGCACTGAACACCTTGTTATACAACTTCTGACAAGAAGAGTGTGCCCAAGGCAACCTGTTGGACACACTCTTTGATATATGATGTCGCTAACTTATCTTTTGCCGAAACGGATGCCGAGACGAGTGTAGCCAAGAGGCATCGGACTATTGCCAATAACAGGCATTTGATATCCTATTCCGAAAGAGAATCTTCGCCAATCAAATCCGGCTCCAAAACTCATATAGAATCTACAAACTCCACTATCTGCGGGGCATACACAACCTCCGAACGACAAATCGAATCGTGGGAAGAACTCGCTGCGTGTCGGTATGTAACCCTTTATATCAGATGTGAATGTAAGGTAAGGGCCCCAAACAAATTCATAATAATAGTAATAGTCGTCATAATAAATCTCCCCAAGCAGATTGTGCCAACCAATTCCTCCACCTATGTAAAAATATTTGGAGGTGCGTGCTCCAAAACTGAAATCGAGTGACGGACCACCTAAATAAGATTCAAAATCTGCTCCGACGTATGTGTAACCTTGGAATTTCACTTTGGAGAAATTCTCGGCAGGCTTCTTATATCCGATTGTACGAGGAGTAATCACATCTGCAATAACCTCTTTCTCTCCATTTTGATACTTGATGTAGAAGACTTCTGTCTTTGGAATGGTGTATGTTGGTCCTTCGAGGTTGCTCCACTTCTTGTAAGAGATTGACTCTGTTGTGACAGCTGAAACTTTCGCTTGGATTTCATCAGCGTTTTTCATTACGATAAGGTCCTGCGCCTTAATTGCCGAGGCGGTTATCACGCAAATGAATAGAAGGAAAATCTTTTTCATAATACTTTGAATTTAAGTTAAACAATAAGTGTCGTTGCTGTCGGATGGCAACCGTTTAACTCAAAATCAAGAAACGTGGATAGTGCTTATTTGTCAAGAAGGTACGACCAAGCACCCATACGAACATAAGCACACCCACGCCATAACAGCGAGGGCATTTATTGTGCCTATTGCTTGTTCGTAGTAATAATTTGGTCGTTTTACTTGACAAAAACAATAGCCTAAATGCCATCTATAAGAACTGCGTATTCCGCAATTCCAAAACAAATATAAGAACTTATTTCGGTTTTTGCAAGAGTGAACCTAATCGCGCCAAAATTGTTGGTGCTGTCTTGTCGGGGAGCAAGAATTAAAATATCTTTTTTCTTTTGTAATTGTTTGGTAGAGTGAGAAATAATATCTATATTTGCGGGCTCGAAAGAGTGTGAAAGTCGCAAGACGGACACGATGTAAACAACTGCCGGCGGTGTTAAGTAATTGACGCTGTTGGGGTTATGGGTGTAATGCTGTGTGGTGTTGTCATCCGTGACAGGGCGCGAATCGGAAGCTCGCAAGGGTCGAAGATGAGTGCTTGGGGTTGCGAAATCGGGAAGTGGAGCGGCAAAAAGTAAACTAATTTAATTAATTTTTAACTTTTAATTCTTTACAGTTATGACAGATCCAATTGCGGACTTTTTAACGAGAATTAGAAACGCAGTGAAAGCCAACCACAAGGTGGTTGAAGCTCCTGGCTCAAAAATTAAGCAGGAAATCACTAAAATTCTCCACGAGCAGGGTTATATCCTTGCTTACAAGTTTGACAATGATGAGAAGGGTCACCCGATCATCAAAATCGCTCTCAAATGGGACGCAGCCACCAAGACTAACGCTATCAAGGATTTGAAGCGTGTCAGCCGTCCCGGTCTTCGTCAGTATGCTTCGGTAGCAGATATGCCCCGTGTACTGAACGGCTTGGGTGTCGCAATCCTTTCGACTTCGAAGGGTATTATGACCGATGCCAAGGCTCGCAAGGAGAATGTAGGTGGTGAAGTATTGTGTTACATCTATTAATGTTAAAACTTAAACTAAAATGTCAAGAATTGGTAAATTACCTGTAAACTTGCCCGCCGGCGTTACCGTTGAGGTCGCTCCGGACAATACGGTAAGCGTGAAAGGACCACTTGGAACACTGAGTCAGAAGGTTGACTCGGACATCAAAGTTGAGGTTGGAACACATAAAGAGAAGGACTCTGATAAGGAGATTCCCGCTGTTTTCGTGACCCGTCCGACCAACCAGCCGCGCCACCGTTCGCTGCACGGTCTCTACCGCGCACTTATTAACAATATGGTAGTCGGCGTATCGAAGGGCTACGAGATCAAGCAGGAGCTCGTGGGTGTCGGTTTCAAAGCCGAGGTTAAGGGAGATGTATTGGAGATGAGCCTTGGCTACTCGCACGATACATATCTCAAATTGCCCCCCGAAGTTACTGCAACCGCTGTGACCGAGAAGAAGGGTGCTCCGATCGTTACTTTGAAGAGTATCGACAAGCAGCTCATCGGTCAGGTAGCAGCAAAACTCCGCTCGCTGCGTAAGCCTGAACCTTACAAGGGCAAGGGTATTAAGTTCGTAGGCGAGGTTATTCGTCGTAAGGCAGGTAAGTCTGCAAATGCTAAATAGTAAAACAGAAGTCAAGTTATGTCATTGAATAAGATAGAAAGAAGAGAGAGGATCAAGATGCGCATCCGCAAGATCGTTAGCGGAACGGCAGAGCGTCCCCGTATGACTGTATTCCGTAGCAACAAACAGATCTACGTACAGTTTATTGATGACCTTGCAGGCGTTACTTTAGCAACCGCATCTTCGAAAGAGGTTGTGGCAGAAGCTGCCGGCAAGAATAAGTGTGAAGTTGCTGCTTTGGTAGGCACATTGGCTGCCAAGAAAGCCGCTGAAAAGGGTATTTCGGCTGTCGCTTTCGACCGTAACGGCTACCTCTATCACGGAAGAGTAAAAATGTTGGCTGACGCTGCACGCGAAGGCGGTCTTAAATTCTAATGCGATATGTCAAATACTAACATAAAGAAAGTACGTACAAGCGACCTCGAGTTGAAGGACAGACTCGTTGCCATCAACCGCGTTACCAAGGTAACCAAGGGAGGTCGTACATTCAGTTTCTCTGCCATTGTGGTTGTAGGTAACGAGAACGGTGTCGTAGGCTACGGTCTAGGTAAGGCATCGGAGGTTACTTCGGCAATTGCAAAGGGCGTTGAGGATGCAAAGAAGAATCTCGTGAAGATTCCGGTAATCAACGGTACGATTCCTCACAAGCAGGAGATGCGTTTCGGTGGTTCGGAGGTTATGATTCGTCCGGCAGCTCCCGGTACCGGTATCATCGCCGGTGGTGCGATGCGTGCCGTATTGGAGTCGGTAGGTGTTAAGAACGTGCTTGCAAAGAGCAAGGGTTCGTCGAATCCTCACAACCTCGTGAAGGCAACGATTGGCGCACTCTGCGAGTTGCGTGACGCATACAGCGTTGCACAGTTGCGCGGAATTTCACTCAATCAGGTGTTTAACGGTTAATTTTTTGGAAGACTATGGCAACATTGAAGATTACACAGATTAAAAGCCGCATTGGTGCGACTGCGCAGCAGTGCAAGAATCTCGATGCTCTCGGTCTGCGAAAGATCAACCGCACGGTAGAGCACAGCGACTCGGCAATCATCAAGGGTATGATCGAGCGCGTAAAGCACCTCGTTAAGGTAGAGGTAGTCGAGACCAAGAAAGCAGCAGCGAAGAAGGCTGTGGCAGCAGAGGTTGAGGCACCGCAGGCAGAGGTAGTTGAGGCACCGAAGGCGGAGAAGAAGGCTCCTGCAAAGAAGGCTGCTGCAAAGACTGCCGAGGCTAAACCCAAGACAGCTGCGAAGAAAGTATGTAAAAAAACAACAAAGAAGGAGGAATAATCAATGGAACTCAATAATCTCAAACCCGCAAAGGGTTCGACTCATCACGATAAGCGAATTGGTCGCGGTGCAGGTTCGGGTCACGGCGGTACCGCAACTCGCGGTCACAAGGGCGCACAGTCGCGTTCGGGCTACTCTCGCAAGTTAGGTTTCGAGGGTGGACAGATGCCTCTTCAACGCCGTCTTCCCAAGTTCGGTTTCACCAACATCAAGCGTGTAGAGTTCAAGGCTATCAACCTCTCGACCATCGAGGAGTTGGCAGCGAAGAAGAACCTCACAGAGGTTAATCTCGAAACGCTGGTGGCATCGGGCTTCGTGTCGGCTAACGATAAGGTTAAGATTTTGGGCAATGGTGCGGTAACCAAAGCGTTGAAGGTTACGGCTCACGCATTCTCGAAGAGTGCAGAGGCTGCAATCACAGCGATAGGTGGTAGCGTCGAGAAATTGTAAGAAACCTTAAAGCGATAATTATGAATAGTTATCTTATTGTTGGTATTGTCTTTTTGGTCGTAGTAGCCATCTTGGCAGCCAACAAGAAACTTCGTGAAACGCTCAAGAATATCTACAAGATTGAGGAGTTGCGTAAGCGTGTAGGCTATACGCTTCTCCTACTCTTGGTATATCGCTTGGGCTGTTTTGTGGTGATTCCGGGTATCAACCCCAATCTTTTGGGAGAGGGCTCGGCATTGGCAAACCAGATGGACAGCAATAGCCTTTTGGGTCTGTTGAACGTATTCTCTGGTGGTGCATTTGCCAATGCGGCGGTCTTTGCACTCGGAGTGATGCCGTATATCACAGCCTCGATTATCATCCAGCTGTTGGGAATGATGATTCCCTACTTCCAGAAGATGCAGAAAGAGGGTGAGAGCGGTCGCCGCAAAATGAACCAGTGGACACGTTTCCTGACCATCGGAGTATTGATGCTCCAAGGTCCGACCTACGTGGCAAACCTTTACAACCAGGTACCGCAGGCATTCGTCTATGGCAATACGCCGTTGTTCTATGCCTATGCGACCGCAATTCTGATTGCCGGCACGATGTTCGTAATGTGGCTCGGCGAGAAGATTACGGATAAGGGTATCGGTAACGGAGTGTCGCTGATCATTATGATCGGTATCGTGGCACGCCTTCCGCACGCGCTTTTGGCAGAGGTCAGTGCGCGATTGAACACCTCGACGGGTAGTATCATTATGATTATCGTCGAGCTCGTTCTGCTCTTCCTGGTGTTTATGGCAACCATCGCAGTCGTACAGGCTGTCCGCAAGGTTCCCGTGCAGTACGCAAAGCGTATCGTAGGTAATAAGCAGTATGGCGGCGTTCGTCAGTACATTCCTCTCAAAATGAATGCAGCGAACGTAATGCCTATCATCTTCGCACAGGCGTTGATGTTTATTCCTATGTTGTTCGCAAATGTAGCCCCGGGCTTTGCAGGAGCATTCTCCGATATGACCGGCTTCTGGTACAATTTTACGCTTGCGGTGTTGGTAATTGTCTTTACGTTCTTCTACACGGCAATTATCATCAATCCTCAAATGATGGCAGACGATATGAAGCGTAACGGCGGCTTCATCCCGGGAGTTAAGCCCGGTAAGGCAACCGTTTCGTATATCGACGGCATCATTACAAGAATTACCCTTCCGGGTTCGATTTTCCTCGCTATCGTGTCGATTATGCCGGCGCTTGCGATGAAATTCCTGCACGTGCAGCAGTCGTTCGCATACTTCTACGGAGGTACGTCGTTGCTGATTATGGTGGGTGTGGTTCTTGACACTCTCAAGCAGGTAGAGAGCTACCTTTTGATGCGTCACTATGATGGTCTTATGAAGACCGGTCGCATTCAGGGTCGCTACTAAAAGTTTTATTAAGAGTTCATTTGTTAAATGATATACCTTAAAACCAACGACGAGATCGAATTGCTCCGCGAGAATAATATTCTTGTGAGTCAGACTCTGGCAGAGGTGGGTAAACACATCAAGCCGGGCGTGACGACCAAGGAGTTGGATCGAATCGCAGAGGATTTTATCCGCTCTCACGGAGCAATTCCTTCTTGTCTTGGTTACGAGGGCTATCCTGCGGCGACCTGTATTTCGGTCAATGAGCAGGTGGTTCACGGTATTCCGTCGGATTACGTTATCAAAGAGGGCGACATCGTGTCGGTTGATTTGTGTACGTTTATGAAGGGGTTCAATGGTGATTCGGCATATACGTTTGCCGTTGGAGAGATAGGCGAAGATGTTCGCCGTCTGTTGGAGGTCACCAAAGAGGCTCTTTACAAGGGTACGGCACAGGCGAAGGTCGGAAATCGCGTAGGCGATATCTCGGCAGCCGTGCAGGAGTACGCCGAAAGCTTCGGCTACGGCGTAGTGCGCGAGTTGGAAGGACACGGATTGGGACGAAAAATGCACGAGGCTCCCGGTGTTCCGAATTATGGCGCACGAGGCAGAGGACCGCTTCTGAAAGAGGGTATGGTAATCTGCATCGAACCGATGATAACAATGGGCAACCGAGCGGTAGTATTCGAGCGTGACGGCTGGACAGTCCGCACACGCGACAGAAAGCCCGCTGCACACTACGAGTTTGCAGTGGCAATCCGCAAAGATGGTCCGGACGTGCTGACGGATTTCGGTATTATCGAAAACGCACTTAACAACTAAACAACTCTATGGCAAAACAAGCTGCTATCGAAATGGACGGAACGATAATCGAGGCGTTGTCTAATGCAATGTTCCGCGTTGAATTGGATAACGGACACGTTATCACCGCCCACATCTCCGGAAAGATGCGTATGCACTACATTAAAATCCTTCCCGGAGATAAAGTAAAAGTGGAGATGACTCCTTACGATTTGAGTAAGGGTCGTATATCCTTTAGGTACAAATAATCAAGATTGCTTGAAAATTATGAAAGTAAAAGCATCAATCAAGAAAAGAAGCGAGGATTGCAAGATCGTACGTCGTAAAGGAAAGCTTTACGTAATCTGCAAGAAAAATCCTAAATTCAAAATGCGCCAAGGGTAAATGTTAAACGATTAAATTAAAGAAACAGAAAATTTATGGCACGTATAGTCGGTGTAGATTTACCAAAGAATAAAAGAGGCGAGATCGGTCTGACCTATATCTACGGTATTGGTCGTAGCACGGCACAGAAGATTCTCGACAAGTGTGGCATCAGCTACGATGTAAAAGTTCAAGATTGGACTGACGAGCAGGTCGGCGCAATCCGTTCGGCAATCGCCGAGATGGGATTGAAGGTCGAGGGTGAATGCCGCTCGGTGGTTCAGCTCAATATCAAGCGTTTGATGGATATCGGTTGCTACCGTGGCATCCGTCACCGTTTGGGTCTTCCGGTTCGTGGTCAATCGACCAAGAACAATGCACGTACTCGCAAGGGTCGCAAGAAGACTGTCGCTAACAAGAAAAAGGCAACGAAGTAATAATTAGAGAGTTATGGCAAAGAAAACAGGAACAGTTAAGAAGAAGGTTGTTAAGGTTGGTGCCGTGGGTATGGCTTTCGTACACTCGACATTTAACAACGTTATCATCTCGATTACCAACGAGGTTGGCGAGGTTATCAGCTGGTCGTCGGCAGGTAAGATGGGATTCCGTGGTTCGAAGAAGAATACTCCCTATGCAGCACAGACCGCAGCAGCAGATTGTGCAAAGGTTGCTTACGATATGGGTTTGCGCAAAGTTAAGGTTTATGTGAAGGGTCCGGGTCAGGGTCGCGAGTCGGCAGTACGTACGATTCACGGTGCCGGCATCGAGGTAATGGAGATTATCGACGTTACTCCGCTTCCGCATAACGGTTGTCGTGCTCCTAACCGTCGTCGCGTATAATTCGTGATAGGACGGATAAGGAAAGGACAAAAACCTAATTTTGACAAAATTATTAAAAAGTAAAAACAATGGGAAGATATATAGGACCAAAGACAAAAATCGCCAGAAAGTTTGGCGAGGCTATTTACGGTGCGGATAAGAGTCTCGATAAGAGAAACTATCCTCCCGGACAACACGGTCTTGCGCGCAAGCGTAAAAAGACTTCGGAGTATGGTTTGCAGCTGTCGGAGAAGCAGAAGGCAAAGTACACCTACGGATTGCTCGAAAAGCAGTTCTCTCGTACTTATGAGCAGGCAGCCCGTATGGGTGGTATTACCGGTGAGAACCTGTTGAAACTGCTTGAATGCCGTCTCGACAACGTGGTTTACCGTCTCGGTATTGCTCCTACACGTGCAGCAGCACGTCAGTTGGTATCGCATCGTCACATCTGCGTAAACGGCGAGGTAGTAAATATTCCGTCGTACTCGCTCAAAGTAGGTGATGTGGTTTCGGTTCGCGAGAAGTCGAAGTCGTTGGAGGTTATCGTAGATTCGTTGGCAGGAGCTTCGAAGAGCCGCTACTCGTGGCTCGAATGGGACGGCGCAACGATGAGCGGTAAGTTCTTGCAGCGTCCCGAGCGCGAGGAGATTCCGGAGAATATCAAGGAGCAGTTCATCGTCGAGTTGTACTCCAAGTAGTAATCAATAACACACAAATAAATTATGGCAATATTAGCATTCCAAAGACCTGAAAAGGTTATTATGCTTGAATCGACTTCGTCGTTCGGAAAGTTTGAGTTCCGTCCGTTGGAGCCGGGATTCGGTATGACGATTGGTAACGCTTTGCGCCGTATATTGCTCTCTTCGTTGGAGGGTTACGCAATTACGACCGTGAAGGTTGCCGGTGTTGACCATGAGTTTGCCGCCATCCCCGGTGTGATGGAGGGAATGATTGATATCGTTCTCAAATTGAAGCAGATTCGCTTCATCCGCACCGTAGATAATCAGGATGCCGAGAAGGTGTCTATCAATGTTGCAGGTGTTACTGAACTTACGGCAGGATACATCTCGAACTATCTCTCGTTCTTCAAGGTTTTGAATCCCGACTTGGTAATCTGCCACTTGGCTCCGGGAACGAAGATGCAGATGACGATCACGATCGGTAAGGGTCGTGGTTATGTGCCTTCGGAGGAGAATACTCCTGCGGATTGCGAGTTTGGCACACTTGCCATCGATTCGATTCACACTCCGATTAAGAACGTGAAGTATGCTATCGAGAACTATCGTGTCGAGCAGAAGACCGACTACGAGAAGTTGAATTTGGAGATTACGACCGACGGTTCGATCCATCCGAAGGATGCGCTTAAAGAGGCTGCAAAGATTTTGATTCAGCACTTTATGCTCTTCTCGGATGAGAAGATTACCCTCAATATGGAGGATAACAGCGGAGCCGAGGAGTTTGATGAGGATGTACTCCATATGCGCCAATTGTTGAAGACCAAGTTGTCGGATCAGGATTTGAGTGTACGTGCGCTCAACTGCCTGAAAGCGGCAGATGTCGATACCGTTGGAGATTTGGTTCGCCTTAATCGTAACGATTTGCTCAAATTCCGCAACTTCGGTAAGAAGTCGCTCACCGAGCTTGATGAACTTTTGACGTCGCTGAACCTCAAATTCGGTATGGACGTATCTATGTACAAACTTGATAAAGAATAATTATGAGACACAATAAGAATTTTAATCACCTTGGCCGTCAGGCGGGTCACCGCAAGGCAATGTTGTCGAATATGGCTTCGTCGCTGATTCTTCACAAGCGTATCGAGACGACGGTTGCAAAGGCAAAAGCAGTTAAGCAGTTCGTAGAGCCTCTGGTAACTCGTTCGAAGGAGGATACGACCCACTCGCGTCGTGTGGTATTCTCGTACCTCAAACAGAAGGAGGCCGTTACCGAGTTGTTCCGTACGATTGCTCCGAAGATTGCGAATCGTCCGGGCGGTTACACTCGCATCTTGAAGACAGGTTTCCGTTTGGGTGACGGTGCCGATATGTGCATCATCGAGTTCGTTGATTTCAATGAGGCATATACTCTCGGCGTGACTCCCGCAGCAACAACCGAGGCTAAACCCAAGACTCGTCGTTCGCGCAAGAAGACGACCGATGCAGTTGAGGATGCAACCGTAGTAGCCGAGAAGAAGGCTGCTCCGAAGGCAAAGCCCGTGCAGAAGGCTGTGAAGAACACCGGTGCAAAGGTGTCGAACGTAAAGACTAACGTCGGCAAGAAGATGTAATCGGAGGTCGTAAGACTTTGATATACATTAAGAGAACTGCTCACTCCAAAGGGGTGGGCAGTTTCTGTTATATGGGATTGAATAATCTGTTCATCACTCTTGTAATATCGCTTTTTTGAGGGGAGAGTGCCTTTGGGGGAAGGGTAGCAGGTCGCAGTCTTTGAGGAGGTCGCTGTGACGCCGTTGAAACTCGTAGGCAGCGATATTATAGGTATAATCTCTCAATTCGTTGCGGCTGGCAAGCCTGCAAAACAGATACTCCGGTGGTAGCGGATACCACAACTCAAATTTCTCGAAATCGAGAGTCCCCGATTCGAGAAGAATCCGTCCGTGGTCGAGGCGGTCGAAGACGCCCCATAAACTCTCTTCGGAAGGACATCGCGAGTCGCTCTTGTGAAACAGATACAACTCGCCGGATTCGAATGTTTCGTCAAATGTTGAACCTATGCTGCTCGTCATCGTTTTGTAATTTTGTGTCACCGATATAGATGGATTGAGCCAAGAGTCGTTCTCTCACAACTCCTTTGTTATCCAAAATTATCCACTGCCCGAAGAATAAACAAATTTTAATCCGAATCTCTTAATATGCTGCCTTTTTGAAATACTTTTGTCGATTAAATTTCCTTTGATGGTTCGGAATGGTACCAAAAAGTAAAAAAAGTAGTGCCAAATAGGGAAATCCAAAAATATTTGCTACTTTTACAAAGTCAAATAGATGCGAAATCGTTTGAGAATGTTGCAGTTGTCGGATATGAACATCGTTGTCGCAGTCAAGCGTGGCGATTTTGAGGCGTATGAGGAACTTTTTCTGCGCTACTATCCGGTCGTGCGTAATTTTATCTGCGGCTTTGTTAAAGAGGATGAACTTGCAAAGGATTTGGCGCAAGAGGTCTTTATGAAGATGTGGCAGTATCGCTCTTCGCTCGATGCGTCAAAACCTGTTCGTGCCTATCTTTTTCTTCTCGCGCGACGCGAGGTGTGCAGCCACTTCCGTGCAAAGGCACAGCGTGTGAATAAGTTTGGCGAAGAGGCAATCCTTAATATTGCCGATAATACCACGCAGCAACAACTCGATGGCAACGAATTGAGCGGGGTGGTGTCGGATATATTGGAGAATATGCCTCCCAAGCGCAAAGAGATTTTTACATTGAGCCGTCGTATGGGGCTTTCCAACCGTGAAATCGCCGAACGGCTTGATATATCAGTAAGGACAGTTGATAAGCATATAGAATTGGCCATCCAAGATATAAGGAAGCGTATAGAAAGGTAATTTTGGTGCTCGACTTATCTCTAAACTTTACAAGAATGAGCCTGTCTAACAATTAAAAAATGTTAGGCAGGTCTTTTTTTTTGTTT
>CAZIAS010000013.1:0-50621 GCA_964536825.1 uncultured Alistipes sp.
ATATCGTGGTACACTCGGCAACAAAGTTTATTGGCGGACACGGCTCCTCACTGGGTGGTGTGATTGTCGATAGTGGTCGTTTCAATTGGAAGAGTGACCCGCAGAAGTTCCCAACCCTTGCCAAACCTGATCCGAGCTATCACGGTGTGGTCTTTGCCGATGCGGTGGGTGCAGCTGCGTATGTGACGCGCATTCGTGCGGTGTTGTTGCGCGATACGGGAGCAACATTAAGCCCATTTAATGCATTCATACTCTTACAGGGACTCGAAACACTCTCACTGCGAGTCGAGCGACACGTACAAAATGCACTGCGCGTAGTGGAGTTCTTATCCGCACACCCGAAGGTACGCTGTGTAAATCATCCGTCACTGCCAAACAGCCCAAGCCACGCGCTTTATAATAGATATTTCCGGCAGGGAGCTGCCTCGATATTTACCATTGAATTAGCGGGTAATCAGCAGCAGGCTTGGCAATTTATCGACTCGCTCGAACTCTTCTCTTTGTTGGCAAATGTTGCCGATGTCAAGAGTCTGGTGATCCATCCATATACGACCACACACTCGCAAATGAGCCATGAGGAGCTTGCCAATCAGGGAATCACCCCTTCAACGGTACGCTTGTCGATCGGTACCGAGCATATTGACGACCTGCTTGCCGATCTGCAACAAGCTCTTGATCGCATTTGATGCTTTGCTTTGGTATTTTTGTTGGCGAATCTCGTTTTTGCGGGATTCGCCTTTATGTACAAGGAGGGAAATTTTCCCAGAACTCACATCTTGATTTTAATTTTCTTATCTTTGCAGTTCGAATGTATGAATGGCTATCACTATGCGTAAAAATTTTGGATCAAAGAGTTGGCTCTATCCTATGCCGGTGCTGATTGTGGCGGCGTATGATGAGGCGGGAGTGCCCAATGCGATGAATGCGGCGTGGGGCGGAATATTTACCGATGACCATATCGGCATTTGCCTTTCGGAGGGGCATAAGACTACGAAAAACATCCTCGCAACAAAGGCATTTACAGTGAGTATGGCGACTGCCGATAAGGTCGTTGCGTGCGATTTTGTGGGTATTGTTTCGGGTAATAAAGAACCTGACAAGTTCGCAAAGGCGGGCTTCACCGCCGAGCGTTCGGAATTTGTTAATGCGCCACTTATCAGGGAGTTGCCATTTACGTTGGAGTGTGAGTTTGTGTCGTACGACGAGGAGAGCAATCACCTCGTGGGTCGCATCGTCAATGTGAGTGCCGACGAGCGAATCCTTACCGACGGCAAGGTTGATTTGGCGAAGTTACGACCGATAACCTACGACCCAATCAACCACGACTACATTGAGCTCGGCGCGAAGGTGGGAAACGCCTTTGCGGATGGCAAGAAGTTGAAATAAGAGAGTTTGTGCTGTCGTAGGGCCCCTGACGCCGAAGGCGATTAAGCTCGAATATCGAAACTTTTTCCCTCTTCGGCGATATGGGTATTGGGGAATATGCGTTGAGCCTCGTCGAGAAGCAGTTGCGGCTCTTTGTAGCGAGATGAGAAGTGCCCGATAAGCAACTCTCCGACCTCGCCTTTAAGAGCGGTTTTTGCCGCTTGTGCTGCTGTGGCGTGTCCTCGCTCCTTTGCCACAGATTTCTCGCTATCGGCGTACGTCGCCTCGTGGTAGAGCGTAGTGACGCCACGTACAATCTCGGCTATGCGTGCCGAGTAGTTTGTGTCGGAGCAGTAGGCGTACGATGCCGGCTTGTAGGGGAGATAGGTCAGCATCTCGTTGGGTATGACCTCTCCACTTTCGAGCGTAATATCTTCTCCTCGCTTGGCAGCGACAATCTGTGCCACCGATAATTCGTAGCGTTCGATTTTGAACTTATCGACATTCAGAGCCGGAGCCTTCTCGCGGAAGAGATATCCCGATGCCGGCAGTGAGTGTCGCAGGGGTATGCTCCAAACTTCGAGTGACCGACTCTCGAAGATAAGTTCGTGCTTGGTTGTATCGACCTCGTGCCATATCACTTCATAGGTCGAGTGTTGCTCGAAATAGCGCTTGTGAGCCTCCAAAATCTCTCCAAACGGATGCGGAGCATATACCGTGAGTGGCGTCTGTCGCCCGTAAAGCGACAGCGTCGATAGCAGCGGGAAAAGACCATAGACGTGGTCGCCGTGCAGGTGCGAGATAAATACGGCTCGCAGTTTCAGCGGATTGATTCCGTTGCGAAACATCTGCTGCTGCACACCCTCGCCCGCATCGACCAGAAAGTATTGCTCATTGGCATTTACAATCTGTGCCGATGGGTGAGTGTTGATGGTCGGCTTCGCGGATGCTGCTCCAAGTATGGTTACTTTCAGCGGCATACGTTATTGCGCAAGAAGAAAACGCTCGCAGTCGAGGGCTGCGATGCAACCCGAGCCTGCGGCAGTGATTGCCTGACGATAGTGGGGGTCCTTGACGTCGCCGGCAGCGAAAACACCTTCGATATTAGTCTTCGAGGTGCCGGGAACGACCTTGATATAACCCTCGGCATCGAGTTCCAATTGTCCGGCAAAGAGCTCGGTGTTGGGATGGTGCCCGATGGCAAGGAAGAAGCCCGCAATGTCGATGGTTGTCTCGGTGCCGTCGTTGTGGCGCAGCAGGGCTCCCGTTACACCATCCTCGTCGCCCAAGACCTCCACGGTGTTGTGCTCGAACATCACTTTGATATTCGGAGTGTTGAAGACTCTCTCCTGCATAGCTTTCGATGCACGCAGGAATGGCTTACGAACGATAAGATAGACCTGACGACAGAGTGTTGCCAGATAGGTAGCCTCTTCGCAGGCGGTATCTCCGCCACCCACCACGGCAACATCCTTCTTGCGATAGAAGAATCCGTCGCAGGTTGCGCACGCGCTGACGCCCATACCGCGATATTTCGTCTCGGAGGGGAGTCCGAGGTAGCGAGCCGTAGCGCCCGTAGCAACGATAATCGACTCGGCCGAAATCTCTTTTGTCCCATCGACCACGACCTTGAAGGGGCGCGACGAGAGGTCACACGAGGTAACTACGCCAAAGCGAATATCCGTGCCGAAACGCTCTGCCTGCTTGCGCAGGTCTGCCATCATTTCGGTGCCGCCGATACCCTCGGGATAGCCGGGGAAGTTCTCGATTTCGGTGGTGGTGGTAAGTTGTCCTCCGGGCTCGATACCCTCATAGAGTACGGGCGAGAGGTTTGCACGTGATGTGTAGATTGCAGCCGTATATCCTGCCGGACCGCTGCCGATGATTAAGCATTTTACGTTTTCCATATGAATAAATTTTATTGTTCAATAATTCTGCCTAAAAAGTCTATTGTTATCCATTTGTCGCCAAGACGTGCCTCGAATACTCCATCTTCGAAGCCGACCATATCGTATATGGGTTCAATCACGAAGTGGCAATTGCGGTCGATGACACCCATCTTACCCTCGATGGTGCGTACCACAGCACGATTTTCGAAGAAATCCTCGGCGTAGTCGAATTGAGGCTCGATAACTATGCGGTCACTACTGTCGATATATCCGTAGAGACCATTATGACGAACGCGACGCAGCAGGTCGTGCATCGGAAAAATTTCGTCAAAGGGTAACCTCTTTTCATACTCTGTGGGAGAGGTATATTCGCCTATTTCGGCAACTTCGGGATGAGCTGCGATGAACTGTTCTATGCGGTTGAACTCTTCGAGTATCCGTTCGGGTTCTGCGTTTAGATGTGCATAGTGATAACGAATAGGGTAGAGCCTGCCGTCATCTCCGTAAATCAGGTTCGCCGGTTTGAGATTGCCGTGCAGGAATCCTATCTTCACAACCTTACATTTGAGTAGTTCGAGCGCATCGCGCAGGCGCTTGGTGGCGATATGCGTCACAGCCTTATCGAGGCTCTCGCCTGTGGGTATTGCGTGCAATACGAGGTCACAAGGGACCTCTCGTGCCATAGAATCGGTTAGAGTTATCTCGGCGGTCAGAACTCTGTATTCGGTAAGAGCTGCCGGTCGAAGACGTTCAAGTGATGCGCAGGTCTGGGCAATCGCGGAGTCAATCTTGCCGGAGAGTGGCATACAGAGCAGGTATGTCTGATTGCCGATTGTGACCATAGCCTCGGCAAAGAGGGTCGTACGCGAGATTTTCGGTGCGCCGTTCTCGATGATGGGAACAACACCTTCGAGAGTTCGGAATGAGCGATGTTCCGAAACGAGGAATTCTGCAAAAGCGATAATTGATGGTGCCATAACTCGAAATTTACAGAAGATTGGTAATACTTCGCGAACCTATATTGAGCATCGTAATCAACTCTGTAATCGAGGCGTTGTAACTCAATGCTCTGAATGGCGGTATTGCAAAATTGCCACGTTGTGCGCGTATCAATGCGTTGAACGGCTCCGGCATAATGCTTGAACACTCTGCCAAGAGTCGCAATCCGTGATTGTCGGCATCAATTTCGGAGTCCGAAGGGAAGATGGCACCTCGCACCCCGTTACCGGATGCCAAGTGTATATTTATCAACAGGACATTGCCGTCGAGGGTCGAGAGGTTGCGTATCTGTTCGGTTATTGCCAACAATTCGCGTTCGTTGCAGTCGGAGCATATTCCGTCGGTAATATTGAATATCACAGGCGGAAAACTCTCGGCATTTTGGGGGTTGTTGCACCACTCGGCGACCATATCACGGATGTAGAGCAATGCTTCATACATCGGCGTGTCGCCCTCGGCACGCGGCGTTATCCAATGATGCACTCGCTCGGTGTGCAGATGACGCTCTCCGTTGGGTAGGATTCGCTCGCGACAGACCTCCGTACAATGCGGCTCATAACGCCGTAATTCCGATACGGGAATAAAGTTGCGTGCGGGGTCAAACATAGGATAAACCTCATCGCCGGAGTATCCGATGAGTGCAATGTCGTAGTAGTCGCGTATGCCGTCATCACGACGTGCGCGAAGAATCAATTCGTTAATCAGATTATCTGTGATTTCGGCAACGGCAGCGGCCTTGGAGAGGGTTGCGCCGTTAAACGAAATCTCTTCCATCATAGACTGCGATTGGTCTATGGCAATCACAAATGCCGTTCTGTGTCGGCGTGTAATCTCTTTCTCGTACATACATTTAAGGGGGTTGGGAGATACAAAGATATCAATATCTTTCGAATTTCCCAACCTCCACGATATATCCGTTGTGGTCGATCTGTTTTCGTTCCCCGTTTTCGACGACCACCGCTCTGCCGTTGTGAAACGACTTTACCGATTCGTACTGCGGACATCGTAGTATAATCGAGCCGTG
This sequence comes from uncultured Alistipes sp., assembly GCA_964536825.1. Lineage (GTDB taxonomy): Bacteria > Bacteroidota > Bacteroidia > Bacteroidales > Rikenellaceae > Alistipes. The sequence continues at coordinate 5,278 of CAZIAS010000013.1, forward strand.
GGTGCCTATGTAGTGCCAATAGCCGCCCACTCGCACGGCCGCAAGACCTTCACTGAATTCGAATCCGCAATCGTATAACGGCGGGATAACGAACTCTTCATTCAGGCGGTAGCCCCAAAGCCCGTGATGGTTATCGAGAATAAGTCCCTCCGATTCGTTGAATGGAGGATTATGCTCTGCGACAGCTATGTTTATAAATCTCTCCAAGTCGGACAGACGTGGAGTGGCAGAGCGCAGTAATAGGGCGATACGGTATTGTACAGCCATCCCTTCGCGGGCAAAGAGTTCCAAAATCTCGTCGTATGCCTTGGAGCGGTTGTTGAGTATATCCCTCGGGTTGAGGAGCAACGCCTCCTCCATATCGTGCCGTTCGGCGAGTGCCGGATTTGTCGCGAGTGCGTGCAGTGCGGTCGAAATCAGAGTTATGGGATAGTCGTCAATCGATTTGTCGAAATAGTCAATATTGCGGGCGGGGTGTTGAAATGCCGCCGTACCAATCTCTTCACTGCGTTCGCCGGCAAACTCGGGACGGAAGAGAGCATCGAAGTCGATAAGGCGCAACTCTCCCTCCGGTGTAACGATTATATTCTCCGGTTTGAGATCTCCGTGTGCCCAATCCTCGGCGAGCAGTTGTTGCGCAAGTCGGTCAAATTCCCGTGCTAATTTATGGAGTTGTTGTTTGTTGTTGAGGCTCTCGATGATGGCTTGATGAAGGGTTATTCCCTCTACCCAATCGTCAAGGATAACATCAACCCACTCGCCTCGGAGGTCATCGGAGTGTATGTATAACTCTTCGCGCAGGCATCTCTCGCCATAGATACGTCGCAGGTTTTGTTTCTCGCGGGTATAACATTTGAGCATCTTGTATTTTCCATCGTGGCGGATGCGAAAAATTATCGAATTGTTGCCGATGTAGAATATTGGTTCGCCCGATGGGGTGGTGCAAATATCAATGACACCTATGGTCTTTGTCAGTCCATAGGTGTCACTCATAGCGGAAATATATTGCGGAATCGTTTTAAGCATTACCGCAAACTGCGTTTACGGAGTTAAATTTATGCAATCTTCTTCACTATTAGTGGCAGTGTCCGCAGTCGCAGCCTTCGTGGTGCTCGCCGCACTCTCCCTCGCCACAATTGCAGTCGTCGCCGCAGTTGCAATCGCCACAGCCGCAACCACCCTTCGCCATCAGGTCCTCGGGAGTTACATCACGTACCGAAACAACCTCTACCTCGAAGTTGAGGGTCTTGCCCGCCATCGGGTGGTTGAAGTCCATCATCACGCTCTCCTCCTTGACCTCGCGGATAACGCCAATCATACGATTGCCGTTAGCATCGCTCATCGGCACCTGCGAACCAACGAAGAGAATCTCCTCGGCAACCTTGCCCTCAATCATAAATACGGTCTTGGGCAACTCTACGACAGCCTCCGGCATAAACTCGCCATAACCATCTTTCGGTTCGAGCGTAAAGGCAACCTTGTCGCCTGCAACCTTACCCATCACAGCCTCCTCGAACTTGGGCAGGAGCATACCTGTGCCGCAGATAAATTCGAGCGGAGCTTCGGGGTTCGACTGATCGGCTACAACGCCATCGACGGTGAGTTTGTAATGTACCTCCACCATTTTGTTCTGTGCTACTTCCATATCGTTACTATTTGTTAGATTCGTTAGAATTGTTTAACTCGGCAAATATAATACTTTTTTCGTAAATTCTTACTCCTCATTCTTGCAGACCAGATTTCGGTCGCCGTAGCCATTGTCAATCTTCGTGACGTAGGGGAAGAACTTCGCTTCGCGAATCCACTTCAACGGGAAGGCTGCGACATCGCGGGTGTAGGGGTGCGACCACTCGCCTGCCAACTCCGAGGCTGTGTGCGGAGCGTTCACTACGACGTTATCAGCCTCGCCGCCGATAGCCTCGCACTCGCGCTTGATGCTGACCAGCGCCTCGATGAAGCGATCCATCTCCGCCTTCGGCTCCGACTCTGTGGGCTCGACCATCAGTGTTTCGTGTACGGGGAACGAGAGGGTCGGGGCGTGGAATCCGTAATCCATCAGTCGGTGTGCAATATCGCCACAATCTACGCCGTAATCCTTCTTGAAGTTGCGCAGGTCGAGAATCATCTCGTGACCCACACGTCCGTTCTCGCCCGTATAGAGAGTACTATACTCGCCGGCAAGTGCCGATGCCATATAGTTTGCATTGACGATAGCCATCTCCGTAGCGTGGCGCAGACCACTCTCGCCGAGCATCTTGATATAACCATAGGTTATGGGCAGCAACATTGCTGAACCCCACGGAGCCGACGATACGGCAGTGATACCCTCTTCGCCACCGGTCGAAACCACGGGGTGCGTGGGCAGGAACTTGCGCAGATGTTCGGCTACGCAGATGGGGCCTACGCCCGGGCCACCTCCACCGTGAGGCATTGCGAAGGTCTTGTGGAGATTCAGGTGGCAGACATCGGCTCCGATATATCCCGGATTGGTAAGTCCGACCTGTGCGTTCATATTTGCTCCGTCCATATAGACCTGTCCTCCGGCATCGTGTACTGCATCGACAATGTCGCGGATGCGCGACTCGAAGATTCCGTGAGTCGAGGGGTAGGTAATCATCACACCGCACAACTCCGAGCTATACTCTTCTGCCTTCTTTACAAGGTCATCAACATCGATGTTTCCATCCGAGTCGCACGCCACGGTCACAATCTTCATTCCTGCCATCGCTGCCGATGCGGGGTTGGTGCCGTGAGCCGATGCGGGAATCAGCATAATGTTACGATATCCCTGTCCGCGAGACTGATGATATGCGCGTATAACCATCAGGCCCGTGTATTCGCCGGCTGCTCCGGAGTTGGGTTGCAGGGTGCAGGCTGCAAAGCCTGTAATCTTCGCAAGGTCGCTCTCCAACTCCTGAATCATTGCGGTATAGCCTTCGCGCTGCTCCTCCGGAACGAAGGGGTGGATATTCTGGAATCCGTCGAGCGAGAGCGGTTGCATCGTTACCGCAGGGTTGAGCTTCATCGTGCACGAACCGAGCGAAATCATCGAGTTTGCAAGCGAGATGTCGCGCAACTCCAAGCGCTTGATGTAACGCATAAGGTCGCTCTCCGAGCGGTAACGATTGAATACCGGCTCGGTAAGATATGCCGATGTGCGGCGCAGTGCAGGTGCTATCTCTGCCTCGGTTGCGAGCTTGACACTCTTGGGCTTGCGACCCTTTGCCTCGGCAAAAATCTCGATAACGGCAGCCACCTCATCGGGTGTCGTCACCTCGTCGAACGAGAGACGTACGCTCTCGTCGGTGGGGTAGTAGAAGTTTATCTCGCGTTCGAGGGCTATCGATTGCACCACGGCAGCCTCTGCCTCGACTTCGAGGGTGTCGAATATGTTCTTATGTTTGAGCGTGTAACCCATCGCTGCGAGAGCCTTTGCAACGGTCACGGCAGCTGTGTGAGCCGTCATCGCTGCGCGATGCAGGCCCTCTGCTCCATTATAAACGCAATAGAATCCGACCATCGAAGCCATCAGAGCCGAGGCTGTGCAGATGTTTGAAGTTGCACGCTCGCGCTTGATGTGTTGTTCGCGCATTTGGAGCGACATACGCAGTGCTTTATTGCCCAAACGGTCAATCGAAACTCCGATAATACGACCCGGCATATTGCGCTTGAAGGCATCTTTGGTTGCCATATATCCGGCGCTCGGGCCTCCGAATCCCATCGGGCAACCCAAACGCTGTGTGCCTCCGACAGCGATGTCGGCACCCCACTCTGCGGGGGACTTCAACAGTGCGAGCGAGAGAAGGTCTGCCACGGCCGTAACCATCACTCCGTGTGCGTGTGCTGCGGCTGCAAAATCCTCATAGTCATTCACGGCACCATCGGCTGCTGGATACTGAACAATTGCTCCGAACTCCTGACCCGAGAAATTGTACTCGGCAAAGTCATCGACTATAAGCTCGATGCCGAAGGGCTCACTGCGTGTGAGCAGCAGGTCGAGTGTCTGGGGGAAGATGTTTCTATCAACGAAGAGCTGGTTGTGACCCGCCTTGACGGCCTCACGCGAGCGCAGAGCGAACATCATCAACATAGCCTCTGCCGCAGCGGTCGATTCGTCGAGCAGCGAGCAGTTGCTTATCTCCATTCCGGTCAGCGAGGTAATTGCTGTCTGGAAGTTGAGCAGTGCCTCCAAACGGCCCTGCGAAATCTCTGCCTGATACGGCGTGTATGAGGTGTACCACGCAGGATTCTCGAACACGTTGCGCGAAACTGCCGCAGGTACTGCCGTGGGATAGAATCCCATACCGATAAACGAACGAAAACGGCGATTTTGTTCCGCCAATGAGCGGATGTGTGCCGCAAATTCGTACTCGCTCATACCCTCGGTGGGGAGGTCAATCGGCTTTTTGAGGCGGATTGATGCCGGAATAACCTGCGAGATAAGTTCTTCGACCGACTTTACGCCGATGGTGTCGAGCATTGCGCTCAACTCTTTGGGGTTGCTTACGCCGATATGTCTTTCGGCAAATTTGTCAAACATATATATTAAGTTTTAGTTATTTTGTATTCGGCTTAATACTTAAACGAACTGCCACCGATAAACTCCCTCAAAATCGAAGTTGGAGGTATCTCGTCGGGCTTGATGACTATGAAGTTGTCGAGGAATTTGAGCATACGCACAGCCTCGGCATATTCGGGTACGGTGTCGGGCACCTCGCGCAGAATGGGCTCTACGAAGGGACGCAGTACGGCAATCTCATAGAAGAGCGACGAGTTAAACATCACATCGGCATTCTCCTGATAGGGGAAGATATGCTTCTCCTCTCCTCGGCGAACACTGCCCCAGCGCGCCAGCGTTGCCTGTGCGTTATTTCCGCGGTTGGAGTAGTCGCGCGTGATGCGGCGTAACATACGATTGTCGCTGGTCGGGATACGCGAGAGATTATCCATCGCCACGGAGGTAAAGCACGAGATGTATATCTTGAACTTCTCGTCATCGGGGATGCTCGGTGTGAGATTAGGGTTCAGTGCGTGAATGCCCTCCATAATCAGTATCGAACGCTCGTTGAGTTGCAGCGGGCTCTCGTGCCATTGGCGCTTGCCCGTAATGAAGTCATAACGCGGAATCTCGACGCTCTCGCCTGCCGACAGGCGGCGCAGATGGTCGTTTAGCTGTGCGAGGTCTATCGCCTCCAACGCCTCATAATCGTACTCCCCATTCTCGTCTCGCGGGGTCTTGTCGCGCTCCACGAAGTAGTCGTCTAACGAGATAAGTACAGGGTCCAGACCCAAAACGTGCAGTTGGACACCGAGGCGTTTCGCCGTAGTGGTTTTTCCGCTCGACGAGGGCCCCGAAATCATCACAAAGCGGGCTCCGCGGGTGGCATTGGCATCGTAAATCGCATCTGCCATCTGTGCCATCTTCTTTTCGTGAAATGCCTCGGCAATCTTTATCAACTCGCTTGCATCGCCGGCAAGAACCTTGGCATTGAGTGTTCCGACGGTCGGAACACCCATAATGCGTACCCACTCCTGATACTCGTGGAATACGTCAAACATCTTGTCGCGATTGACTTCGGTCTGGATATTGTCGGGATTCGAGCGCTGTGGCAGTGCAAGATAAAATCCGTTGTAGTACGGCACTACGTCGAACAATGTGACGTAGCCGCTCGACGGAGCCAGCGCACCATAAAAGTAGCCGACCATATCGTTCATTCGACAGATGTTGCTATACAGACGCGGACGAGTTGCCAGTAGTGCGCTCTTATCGTCGTAGCCCTCCTCCTCGTATATGCGAAGAACGTCGCTCGTCAGCTCTCTCGTGCGCACGATGGGGTAGTTTTGCCCGACGATGTGTTTCATCTGTTCGGCAATCTCTCGGCATTGCTGAACCGAGAGTTCGCTCTCTCCTTCGATTTCGCAATAGAAGCCATCGGCAAGCGAGTGGCGAATGTGGAACTTACGATCGGGATAGAGTGCGCGAACCGCCATCTGTGCAACAAACGATGCGGTGCGTTGATAGACGCGATAGCCGACAAAATGGGAGATATCGACAAAACGAACGGTCACGGGAGTATAGATTCGATAGCCCAACTCCTTGATTCTGTTATTGACGTATGCTGCCAGAACGGGGTATTTACATTTGATACCCAGACTATGGCAGAGGTCGAGCAGCGAGGTTCCCATCTCGACTTCGACCTGCAATGCGTTGTTTTCGCAAACGACTTTTATCATCTCCACATCAAAAAGTTTACGATTTACTTTGTAAAGATAATGATAATTTCTGTAACTTTGACACATCGAAAAAAGTTTATTGATATGAAACGAACACTTTATGCCCTTTGTTTGATATTATTGCTGATGCCTGCGGGCTTCGCGCTCTATAATCGTTATTTCGCACGCCGTGAGATAGTGATTCTTTCGACCAACGATATTCACGCGAGTATCAAGACTTTCCCGCAACTCGCCGAGGCTGTGAAGGAGTGCCGCGATACGGTGGCAACCCTGCTTGTGGATGCCGGCGACCGTTGGACGGGTAATGCCTTTGTCGATTTGGCTCCCGAACCGCGAAAGCCGATTATCGACCTGATGAACGAACTTGGGTATGATGTTGCAACCTTCGGGAATCACGAGTTTGACGGAGGCAGCGGTTTTCTGCGCGATATGTTGCCGCACTATAAGTTTGCGACCGTGTGTGCCAATATCGAGACTGTCGAGGGAGACTTCCCGAAGATTGCTCCCTATGTAATCATCAAGGCCGATGGTGCACGTATAGGCTTTGCAGGGGCTGTGACCAACTATGCCAACGGACTGCCCGATGGCAAGAAGGAGAGTTTTGTAGGGTTGAATTTTCCTGACCCGCAGCAGCGTGCTGCCGAGGTTGCGGTCGAGATGCGACGCAAATGCGACGTGGTTGTTTTGCTCTCGCATATGGGTTACGCGATGGATATCGAACTTGCGGGCAAGACCGATGATTACGACCTTATAATAAGTGGCCATACTCACGTCTTGGCAGACACTTTGGTCAATCGCACCATTATCGGTCAGACGCGCAAAAACCTTATCGCCGTAGGTGCTACGACGATACGTATGAAGGGCCGCAAAATCGAAAGTATCGGATATCGCAACCATCTGCTCAAAGAGTATGGTAGCGATTCTCTCTTTGCGGTGCGTGTTGCAGAGATTATGTCGGACGAGCATTTGAATGAGGGCGTGGGTGAGAATGCGGAGTCGCTGAATCACGTTGGATTAGGCAAAATGCAGGCGTCGATTGTGCGTGATGCTGTGGGTGCCGAAGTGGGCTTCTACCACTATGGCGGTGTGCGTCTTGCCGAGTTGCCCGCAGGAGCCGTAAGCCGTGCCACTCTGTTCGATTTGGAGCCCTTCTTCTCGACCATAGCGACGATGACGATGACTCCGGCACAGATGCGCAAGATGATTATCTCGAAGTTCAACGATACGGGTAACGTGAAGGAGTCGCATCGTGTGGATCTCTACTCGACAACGCCCTATTCGATAGTTACCGATAGTCGGGGAGAGGCGGTGGATGTTATCTTCCCCGCACTGCGCGAGGGACGCCGCTATAAGGTGGCTATGTGCAACTACATTGCCGAGACCTACAAGGATATCGAGGCTGACGATGTGGTTATCCGCGACGATAAACTTGTGCTTGACGAGTGTATAGCCTTCTTCGCAGAGCACTCGCCCGTAAAGTTGTCGAATGCTCCGCTGCAAAAGATTGTACGGAGATAAGAACTTCCGACGCCCTATATTAGAACGGATAGCCGACGCCGAAGTTAAGCGCCGTGTTTTTCCATTTGAAGTTGTGAATCCATCGCTCGCCCGCAGGATTGTTCGGGTTGTGTAGCTGGATACCCCAGTCGAGGCGCAGAATCGCAAATTTGATATCGAGGCGCAGGCCAAGACCTGTGTTGAATGCCAACTGCTTATAGAAGGTGTCGAATGCAAATGCTGCACCTTCGGGAACTCCTTTCGAACTCACGCCGGTGTACCAGATGTTTCCCAAGTCGAGGAATGTTGCGCCTTGGAAGATGCCCCAAATCGGGAATCGGAATTCGAGATTTGCCTCCAACTTCATATTCGCCAGCTGGCTCGGATAGACCACCTCGGTAGGTTTTGCCGAGGAGCCCGGACCGAGGGTTCGGGGTGACCATCCGCGCATACTGTTGCTACCTCCGGCATAGAACAGACGGTCGAACGGTATCGATACGGAGTTGCCGTAGGGTAGTCCGTATCCTCCGAATATGCGCCCTACGAGAGCCGTAACCTTGCCGAACTGCAATTTATGGCTGACGCTGACATCGAAGCGAAGGTATTGCGAGTAGCGAATGCCGAAAATTTCATAGTAATCTTTGCCGGCGACGGGCTTCGAGAAGAGGTGCGCCAGACCATCGACCAGATTGCCTGCCAACTCCCAATTCAGACGTACAACCGTGCTGTTGAGTTTGTCTTCGGCGAGAGGATTGTTGAAGATGTACGAGCCCGAAAGTCCGCAGATAAGTTGTGATGTAAAACTGTTTTTCAGATACTCGTTCTTCAAACTCTGCTTGTAATGGTCGTTGAGGTAGCCGACGTCGATAAGGTTGATATCTATCGGGTTAAGCACGAACGAAGAGTGTCGTTTGTACTTCCACGTATAACCCCACGTCAAACTCGACAGATTACGACGGTAGTAGGGTCTGTTTTGGTGATTATACGAGAGTTCGAGCTTCGTTCGTGGTTGATGAATCGGGCTTAACGTCGAGATGCGGAATGGAAGCAGTCGCGGGAACCAAAGACCTGCCGAGACTCCAATCTCCATAGCGTTACGACGCGTGGCATCGGGCGCCTTCATATACTCATATCCGACGGTCGCCGAGATGTCGAGTGCCTCGACACCACGGAAGATGTTGCGGTTCTGATATCCGACGGTTGCGCTCACGCCGTAGAAACTCGACGTGGTGCTCGCCTCCAACTCGACATTGAAACTCTGTTTAAGGGCGGGAGTACAGAGAATATCGCAACGCAGATAGCCCTCCTGTGTGTAGTGGGTTTGCAACGAGTCGCGACCGCCCTTCTCGCCGACGTACGATATGTAGTTTGTACGGTCTATGATGCGCGGCATCTCCTCGAAGACTATTTTGGCACTTTTGAAGTATCCGAGTGACATAATGTCGTCGTAGGCTCGGCGTACCTGACGCATATCGTATATATAATTGGGGTAGAGCGGCACGGAGTAGCGTAATGCCCTTGGGCGGACATTGGGGCGACCCTTACCGTTGTAGATTACGTTCAAACCTCGCATATTTATCGTGTCGAATCGGCTCGTATAGAGCGAATCTGTCTTTGCTGCTGCGGGGTCATAGTCGGGCATAATGTTGATTTCGCGGATGCGATAGACTACGTTGTTCTCGCGCACGGGGATTCCGCGTTCGTTGTAGCCCGTTATATTCTGCTTGATGACAACCTTGACACCGACCTTGCGATCGCCTCCCAACGTATCGGCAAGGTACTCGATGTTATTTACCGTGAAGTTGTAGTAGCCTCTGTTTTGCAGATAGTTGGCTATTCGCTCTCGCTCCTTGTCGAGAACCGTGATATCGAAGATGTTGCCCACGTGCAACAGAGTATTTACCGTGTCGGGCAGGATGATATCTTCGAGGAACTTATCGCGAAAATCGTAGGATATCGAGCTGATGCGATAGGGGGCATTCTGCTTGGTACGGTAGATGACCTTGGCGCGTCGCTTGCGATATGTGGTATCGACCTCGCACTGAACCTTCGACGAGAAGAATCCTCGCGAGTTCATATATATTTGCAGATTCTCTGCCGATTTGGCCGTGAGGTCAAGGTCGAGGATTACGGGTTCTTCTCCGATTTTGCGCTTGAAATTGTTCCACCAATTATGCTTTTCGGGGTTGGCGAGATTGTAGAACCAGACGTAGAAGTCGGTGCCGAGGAAGTGTTTGTTGGGAGTTTGGCGGATATACTTCTCCAACTCCTCGCTTGTTATGCGTTCGCGGCGTGGCGTAGAGCGGTCGTCTTCGATTTTGACCCGCTGCAACAGATATTCGCCCGATTGAAGATTGCGCGTGACATTACAAGCCGAGCAGACGATGCTCGACACGACGATTAACATCAGGTATGTTACTATTCTGTGCAAAACTCTCTCTTTACAGCTTCGGCAAACTCCTCATAGGCGTTTATCTCCGTTGCGAAAATCTCTTCGATATCAAACTTTATGCGTCCGTCACACTCGTCGGTAAGCGTTCCGCGATACTCGTAAGTTGCATTGCCCGAAAGGCGCGTCGATAGAGCCTCTCCCCGGCGATGAACCTCGCAGACAACCTTGCCTCCGCGATTGCAGACCTCGACGGGGCGATTGAAAGGAACGTATCCTGCCAATGCCGCAGCGGTGGTGCTGGCTGTCATTGCCGTTCCGCACGAGAGCGTTATGCCTGCTCCGCGCTCGTAGGTGGCAACGAAGATGCGCTCCTCGCCCAAAACTTCAAAGAGGCTGACATTCACTCCGTTTGGGAATATCGACGGGAGCTGCTTAACCTTCTCTCCGAGCGATTCGAGAAGAGTGAGGTCTATCTTTTCGCAACGCGCCACAATGTGCGGATTTCCGAGGTTGAGGGCCGTAAATTGCAACTTCTCGTCCAATTCGGGAATTACCTGCTCACGCAAAGATTCTCCGTCGCCGATTGTGGCAAAGTCGCGTCCATTCAGCGAGATGGGAATCTCGACACCAAATGCCGGCAGCCCTTCACGCAGCTCCTTATCGACGCTAATGTCGAATAATTTACCACCCGAACCCAATGTGAAATAGCGGTTGGTAATATATTTTTGAGCCATACGTGCCACACAGCGTATGCCGTTGCCACACATCTCTGCCTCCGAGCCGTCGGGATTGAACATACGCATAGCATATCCCTCGCCCTGACGAACGAGCAGCAACAGACCATCGGCGCCGATGCCCCGCTCTCTGTCGCACACGTCGCGTGACAGAGTGGCGATATCGCGACCCTGCAAATCTTGCTCCACGGCATCAATCATCACAAAATCGTTGCCCGAGCCGTGACACTTTACGAATTTCAAATCAGCACACATACGCATAATTTGTTCAAATGTACAAATATTTTTGCAAACATTCGAGATTATCTCTAATTTTACGCAACAAAAATCTATTTTATGGTCGAAAAGTTTGTTATGGCGGGAGAAACTGCCCTCCACGTGTGCGATTCGCAGAAGGGCGACCGCTGTGTCGTCTTGTTGCACGGATACCTTGAATCTCTCCTTGTTTGGGAGGATTTTGTGCCTCTGCTCTATAAGAAAGTGCGTGTCGTAACGGTCGATTTGCCCGGACACGGAATTTCGGAGGTCAAGGGCGAGTGCCATACGATGGAGTATCTTGCCGATACCTTGAAGGCGATGCTTGATGCACTCGGAGTGGAGCGCTGTACAATGGTCGGACACTCTATGGGCGGATATGTGGCTTTGGCCTTCTGCGAGAAGTACCCCGAGGCTCTTGACGGAGTGGTGCTGCTCTCATCGACGCCGAATGCCGATAGTGACGAGAAACGGGTCAATCGCGAACGCGAAATTGCGCTTGTGAAGGCGGGGAAGAAGGAACTGCTGACTCATACTGCTCCGAAGGCGGGTTTTGCTGCCGATAATCTCCGTGCGATGAGTGACTATATAGAGGATTTGGCAGAGATGATTCATCTGACCGAAGATGAGGGTATTGTCGCACTGCTCAACGGAATGATAGGTCGTAAGGACCAAAATGATATGTTGCGTCAATCTTCTGTTCGCCAGCTGTTTATACTTGGTCAGAAAGATGGGTATATATCCTTGCCGGTAGCAGAGGCGATGGTTGAGGCTCATCCGCAGGCGAAGGTCGTGTGGCTTGCCGATTCGGGACATATGGGATTCCTCGAAGAACCCGAAAAGTGTGCCGGGGCGATACTCGATTTTGTCGGCGTGTGACGTCGGTAATGGTGCAAGAAGATTATTTTTTGCATCATAACCATTTTCTGTCAAAAAGAGAAGCCGTCTAACAAGGTGATTTTGGTGTCAAACTCGCCCTTAAATGCTCATTTACGCTCGGTAAACTCCGCTTTTTCGGGCTTCGTAGTCCTAAAAATCCCTCTTGTTATACAACTTCTAACATAAGAGCGTGTCCAACAAGTTTTCTTGGACACGCTCTTTTATGAAATTTCGGAAGGATTACTCCTCACTCAAAATTTCGAGCATCTTAATTGCCGAGTCGGCAATCGGAGTACCGGGGCCGAAGATTGCAGCGGCTCCATCGCGATAGAGTTCGTCGTAATCTTGTGCCGGAATCACACCACCCACGATAACGATGATATCCTCGCGACCGAGCTTCTTCAACTCTGCGATAATCTGCGGTACCAGAGTGAGGTGACCTGCTGCAAGCGACGATACACCTACGATGTGAACGTCGTTCTCGACAGCCTGCTTCGCAGCCTCCTCGGGAGTCTGGAACAAGGGACCCATATCGACGTCGAAACCAACGTCTGCATAACCTGTTGCTACAACCTTTGCACCACGGTCGTGACCGTCCTGACCAAGTTTAGCAATCATAATACGCGGCTGACGGCCCTCCTTCTTTGCGAATTCGGCGCACATAGCCTTTGCCTTTTCGAACTTGCTGTCTGCTTTCACTTCTGAACTATAAACTCCTGAAATTGAACGAATAACTGCCTTGTAGCGACCAACAACCACCTCGCAAGCGTCCGAAATCTCGCCCAGCGTTGCGCGTACCTTTGCTGCCTCTACTGCCAATTCGAGCAGGTTGCCCTTGCCCGTCTTAACACACTCGGTAATAGCCTCCAAAGCCTTCTTTACAGCCTCGTTGTCGCGGGTTGCGCGCAACTCCTGCAAGCGCTTAACCTGACTCTCGCGTACGGCAGTGTTATCGACTGCGAGGATGTCAATCGGAGCCTCTTTTTCGAGACGGTACTCGTTAAGACCGATAATCTTCTCGATGCCCGAGTCGATGCGAGCCTGCTTGCGTGCAGCAGCCTCCTCGATACGCATCTTCGGAATACCTGTCTCGATAGCCTTTGCCATACCGCCGAGTTTCTCAACCTCCTGGATGTGCTCCCAAGCCTTGTGAGCAATCTCGTTGGTCAGCGACTCAACGTAGTACGAACCTGCCCACGGATCGACCTCGCGGCATACATTGGTCTCCTCCTGGATGTAAATCTGGGTGTTACGAGCAATACGCGCCGAGAAGTCGGTCGGCAGAGCGATGGCCTCGTCGAGTGCGTTGGTGTGCAGCGACTGGGTGTGACCCAGAGCGGCGCCCATAGCCTCGATTGCGGTACGTGCCACGTTGTTGAACGGATCCTGCTCGGTAAGCGACCAGCCCGAGGTCTGCGAGTGAGTACGCAGTGCCAACGACTTGGGATTCTTCGGGTCGAACTGCTTGACAATCTTTGCCCACAGCATACGAGCTGCACGCATCTTGGCAATCTCCATAAAGTGGTTCATACCGATAGCCCAGAAGAACGACAAACGCGGTGCGAATGCGTCAATCGACATTCCTGCGTTGATACCTGCGCGCAGGTACTCCAAACCGTCTGCCAGCGTGTAAGCCAACTCGATATCTGCCGTTGCACCTGCCTCCTGCATATGGTAACCCGAAATCGAAATCGAGTTGAACTTGGGCATATTCTTCGAAGTGTATTCAAAGATATCGGCAATAATCTTCATCGAGAACTTCGGAGGATAGATGTAGGTGTTGCGCACCATAAACTCTTTGAGGATATCGTTCTGGATGGTACCTGCCAACTGGTCGAGTGTGCAGCCCTGCTCCAAACCGGTAACGATGTAGAATGCCAATACCGGAAGAACGGCTCCGTTCATAGTCATCGAAACCGACATCTTGTCCAACGGAATACCGTTGAAAAGAACCTTCATATCCTCCACCGAGCAGATTGATACACCTGCCTTACCTACGTCACCGACTACGCGCGGGTGGTCGGCGTCGTATCCGCGGTGGGTTGCAAGATCGAACGCCACCGACAGACCCTTCTGACCTGCGGCGAGGTTGCGACGATAGAATGCATTAGACTCTTCGGCAGTCGAGAAGCCTGCGTACTGACGAATCGTCCAAGGACGCATAACGTACATAGTCGAGTAGGGACCACGCAAGAAGGGGGCGATACCTGCTGCATAGTTCAGGTGCTCCATACCTTCGAGGTCTGCTGCCGTATAGGTGCCTTTGACGGGTATTCTCTCGGCAGTGAGCCACGGCTCCTTGGCAGTGGCATCGTTAGCGCAACCGTTGGCTGCGCCTCCGTTATATGCTAAATTTTCAAATTTTGCTCTCATAACATTTGCTCCTTATTAGATACCCATCTCTTTGAGGTAGAATTTAAGCGTTTCGAGCACGTTGCTCTTAACATTGATAAAGTTTGTGATGCCCTGTGCCTCCAATTCGGGAGTGCAAGCCGGTGCACCTGCCACCACGAGGATAGCCTTGCCGCCGAGCAACTCCTTAACCTTCGGAGCAACCTCTGCGTAGTCGTCATCCGATGCGCAGACTACAACGATTTCGGCCTTCGATGCGAGTGCCGCCTCGACACCCTCCTCGACGCTCTTGAAGAACGTGTTGTCCTGAACCTTGATGCCGGCACAAGCGAAGAAGTTGCACGAGAACTGTGCACGAGCACGAGCCATTGCCAAGTTGCCGCAAGTGAGCATAAAAGCCTTCGGCTCCTTGCCGCTGCGATCAACTCCCAGGCGCATAGCCTCAAACGCCATAGCACCACGGTAGGGAACCAGCACGTTGCCCTCGCCCTCTGCACGCTCAACAGCGCATTGGCAGAGCGACTTACCTGCAACCTCCGTAAAGTTGGGGTATTGGTTCGCTCCGAGCAGTACCTGACGGCGCGTAGCGATATTCTTGTCCTTCTGTGCAGCCGAAGCCTTAACTCTCTCAACGATGTAGCCTGCATCGTATGCAGCGGTGTAACCACCCTTGTCCTCGATTTCGAGGAAGAGTTTCCAAGCCTCTTCGGCGATGCTCTGGGTGAGGTTCTCGATGTAGTACGAGCCACCTGCGGGATCAACTACCTGGTCGAAGTGCGACTCGTGTTTGAGCAGCAACTCGACATTGCGAGCGATGCGCTTCGAGAACTCGTCGCCCGCCTCGTATGCGTAGTTGAAGGGGAGAACCTCCAACGAATGTACGCCTGCGATGGTTGCCGACATAGCCTCGGTGGTGCCACGGAGCATATTCACATAGGGGTCATAAACTGTCTGATTCCACGATGAAGTTACAGCGTGTGCAAACATCTTCTCCGAGCAGTGACACTCGGGCTTGTAGCCATTGACGATGTTAGCCCACAGCATACGTGCTGCGCGGAACTTTGCCATCTCCATAAAGTAGTTCGATGTAACTGCCATCGAGAAGCGGATGTTGCAAGCAGCTTCATCAACCGAGATGCCTGCCTCGATAAGACGGGCCAAGTAGTCGTGACCTGCTGCCAGAGTGAATGCCAACTCTTCGACGATGGTCGAGCCCGCATTGCTGAAAATATGGCCGCTGACACTGACACAACGAACATACTCGTAAGCCGAGCACTTCTTGATGAGAGCCACAATCTTCTCGAAGCAACCCTCGGCATTCGGAGTGCAGAAGCATCCCTTCGAAGAGAGATTCTTTACCAGTGGGTCGATAACGAAGTTTACGTGAACGTCATTCTTCTCAACGCCCTCTGCCTCGAACTTGTCGAGCAATAGGTTTGCAACCGCAGCAACCTTCTTGCCACTGAATGTGAGCTCGACAGCGGGCAACACGATGCCTGCAAGCAGAGTGTTCAGAGCCTCTGCGGTAAGCTCGTCGGTAAGTACGAATTCAACCGAATCAACGCCTGCATTGAGAATTGCCAGAGCCTCTGCATTAGCCTTCGAGGGGCACTCGACGGTTACGCTCTGGTGGATACGCCAGCAGTTGTCCTTGCGGACACCTCTAACGTAGGGGAACTCTCCTGCGGCAGAGCCGAGGAACTGCAACCCTTCGAGGTTCTCGGCGCGATAGTACGGACGGACATTGAAGCCCTCGCCTGTACGCCATACGAGTTTGCGCTCGTAATCCGCACCTTTAAGGTCTGCCGTAATCACCTCCTCCCACTTCTCGGTCGAGACCGCGGGGAATTCGGCGAACAGCTTGTTTTGATTAGTTTGTGCCATAACTCTTTTTTATAGGTTTTGTATTGTGTGGTTTCTAAATCGTACAAAGATAGCAAAAGCAATTCAAAATTCAAAATGGATAACTCAAAATTAAACACTCACTTACGAAAGTGCTACAAACCGATAATTTGATTGCTCGAAAATCATCAACATTTGTGCATAGAATCCGTCTTGCGCTCCTCTCCTGAATGAACGAAGGGCTGTCGCAACCAATTTGGTCGGACAGCCCCTCGCTACATATTCTGTGGCTTATTTGACTTCGAGTTTGCCGGTCAGACGGATATCTGCCGACGATGCGCCTACGTGAACCGTGAAGGTTCCCGGCTCAACAACCCACTTGCGCAATACGGGGTCGTAGAAACGGAATGCCTCCTCGCCCAAACGAACGCTGATCTTGCTGCTCTCGCCGGGTTTGAGATAGACTTTGTCGAATCCCTTCAACTCCTTGGCGGGACGAATCAGACGACACTTGTCGTCGCCGACATAGACCTGTGCAACCTCCGCTCCGGCAACCTTTCCGGTGTTCTTTACGTTGAAGTTTACAACGAACTCCTTGCCGTCCTGCTCGATTGTGATGTCCGAGTACTCGAATGTCGTGTAGCTCAAACCGAAACCAAACGGGAAGAGAGGTTTTACGTTATTCTTCTCGTAACCGCGGTAGCCGACAAAGAGACCCTCACGGTACTCTACGCGCGAGTAGGGGTTGATTTCGGGCTTGCGAATACGGGAAACATTCTCATAGTAGTTCGAGTAGCAGGGGTTGTCTGCCCACTTTGCCTCAATCGAGATGGGGAGTTTGCCCGAAGGCGAAATCTTACCTGTGATAATCTCCGAGATGGCAAGACCTCCTTGCTGACCCGGGTACCAAGCCATAAGTACGGCCTTGACATCCTTCATCCACGACTCCATCTCGATGCTGCCACCGCCATTGAGTACAACTACGACATTCTCGTTGAGGCTTGTTGCAGCCTTCAAGTACTCAATCTGGCCGATAGGCAATTCGAACGTACGATCCGAGTTCTCGCGCTCGGTAAGATTGTTGTGTCCGAGACATACTACGATGCAGTCAGCCTCCGAGAGCGACTTCTTCATTGATGCATCTTCCAACATCGGTACCTCGAATGCGAGGTCAAGACCCGGAGAACCCGAAGTGTTGAAATGCTCAACAACAAACTCATAAACCCCTCCGGCCTTCAAGTCAAGGTCGCAGTAGCCATTCTGCCAACTCGAACTGCTCCACTCATCAACCATCTTCGTGCCATTGACGAAGAGGCGGATACCGTCGTTGCCGCTCGCTTGCAGGCGATACTTCTCGTTTGCGAGAGGCTTGTAATAGAAGGTGTGGCGCGACGAGAAGTTGTCGGTCTTGACATCCTCGAATGCCTCACCCGTAAAATACGGAATATGAACCTTATCTGTTACCTTAACGCTTGTGGGTGCGCCTGCGAGGTCGCCATTGTTGAAGATTTCAACTTTAACACCGACGGTCTTCAACTCCTTGTCAGCAAAAGAACCCTCCAAGTGAGCCTTGACATTGGGGACAAGGACCTCGGTCTTAACCTTCTTGTCGATGGAGGTCATACCTTTTGCAATAGAACTCGAAATAAGTGGGGTAACAAAACCGCTACCACCGCCCGTTACGATACGGTCGGCATTGGGACCATAAACTACGAACTTGCCCTTCTTCAATGGCAGGAAGTTATTCTCGTTTTTGAGCATTACGATTGCAGCACGCGAGAGTTCGTGAGCCACAGCGTCACACTCCGGATTGTTTTCGGGCAGCGACTTGTCGAGTTGTTCGCGCTTGTCGAACTCGAATGCCAAGACGGTTTGGATGATGTTCTGGCACTTCTGGTCGAATGCAGATTCGGGAAGAACGCCCTGCTCAACGAGCGACTTCATAAGCGACGGCTCCATGCACTGCGGAAGTGGCATCTCCAAATCGACACCCCAACGAGCAACATTCAGGGGCGAGTAGCACGACACCCAGTCCGACATTACAAATCCGGCATAGCCCCACTGACGACGCAAAACCTCCTGATTCAGGTACTCGCTCTCCGATGCGTGAACGCTATTTACAAGGTTGTAAGAGGTCATAATCGAAGCAACCTTTGCCTCCTTTACCGCCTTCTCGAATGCCGGCAGGTAGATTTCGTGCAGGGTGCGCTCGTCAATATCCGAAGATACGCTGTGGCGATCCCACTCCTGATTGTTACCTGCAAAGTGCTTGATACAAGCCATCACGCCTTGGCTCTGAACGCCTTTGATGTAAGCAGCAGCAATCTCTCCTGCCAAGTAGGGGTCTTCGCCAAAGTACTCGAAGTTACGACCACAGAGGGGCGAACGATAGATATTTGCACCGGGGCCAAGGAGGATATGCACACCACGAGCTCGCGAGTCCTTACCCAACGATACGCCCATCTTGTTGATGAGGTCGGTGTCCCACGTTGCAGCAGCTGCTACGCCACTCGGATAGAGCGTGCTCTTGGTGTTGTTGCGCACACCCTGCGGACCGTCTGCCATACGAACTGCGGGTAAACCGAGGTGGGGGATTTCGCGGATGTACCATCTCTCATAACCGCCTACATAGGCGATTTTCTCTTCGAGAGTCATCTTCTTGACAATCTCGGCAGCGCGCTCTTTGTGCTCTTGTGTAACGACGTACTGCTGCGCCATTAGTGGCAGCGCAAGCACGGTTGCGACAAGTGTAAAAATGATTCTTTTCATTGTTGTTTTTTTTGTTAGGTTAATAATATCGTTATTTGTATTTGCTGTCCAAATTTCTTGTAAATATACATCTTTTTCGGCAAAGTACCAAATTTTCGAGGTTCTAAAAATTCTCCCTCAAACTCCCGAACTCTGTAGTTTCCTTAAATTAAATACAAAAGGTGTTAAAGACATCAACGCCCTTAACACCTTTAATGCCCTTAATATCCTTAACGCATTTATTTGATAAATAGCAATTCGCGATACTTTGGCAGGGTCCAAAGTTGGTCATCTACAACCTCTTCCAACTTGTCGATATGCTTTCTTATCTTATCCAGGTATCCCATTACATTATCGTGATAGGCTACGGCACGCTCGTAGGTTGTTTCGATTCGATTGGCAACCTTGCGAGCTTCGATCATCTCGGCCGTCATCTGCTGGATTGCTGCCGTATGCTCCTGAATGGTGCGTACGAGTTCGATGTCGGCGCGTGCATCCAACCCCAACTCCTTCATCTTCCAAGCCTTGTCGAGTAGTATAGCCTCGTATTTCGAGGCGAGAGGAACGATGTTGTTCATTGCCAGGTCGCCAAGCACGCGAGCCTCAATCTGGACCTTCTTGACGTACATTTCCCACTTGACATCGGTGCGGGCTTCGAGCTCGACCGACGTATAGACACCCTGTCGCTCGAACATTGCGATAGACTCCTTGTCGAGGTAGCGACGCATTACCACGGGGGGTGATACTTCGCAGTCGAGACCCCTGCGGGCTGCCTCTTCGCGCCATTCGTCGGAGTATCCGTTGCCCTCGAAGTGGATGGCTTTGCAGTCGCGAATCATCCTTTTCAGGACCTCGTATATAGCCTTCTCCTTCTTGGCTCCGCCATCGATAAGGGCATCGACCTCACGCTTGAACTCCGTGAGCGAGTCTGCCACTGCCGAGTTGAGTACAATCATCGCATCTGCGCAGTTATCCGACGAGCCGACTGCACGGAACTCGAATCGGTTTCCCGTGAAGGCGAAGGGGGAGGTGCGGTTGCGGTCCGTATTGTCGAGGAAGAGGCTTGGGATGCGCGATATGCCGCTCATTCGAAAGACACTCTTTGCGTCGAATCGTATAGCTTCGCTGCTCGGGCTCGACTCCAACTTGTCGAGTACTGCCGAGACTTGTGCGCCGAGGAATGTCGAGATTATAGCCGGAGGCGCCTCGCCGGCACCGAGACGATGCTCGTTTGTGGCGCTCATTACCGAGGCTTTGAGCAGTCCGTTGTGTTTATAGACTGCCGAAACGACATTCACAAGGAATGTTATGAATTGCAGGTTCTCCATCGTCGTGCGTCCCGGACCAAGCAGATTGATCCCTGTGTCGGTGCCGAGCGACCAATTGTTGTGCTTGCCCGAACCATTCACGCCCTTGAAGGGTTTTTCGTGTAGCAGCACACGGAACGAGTGGCGGCGTGCGACCTTATCCATAATGGTCATCAGCAATTGGTTGTGGTCGTTGGCAAGGTTCGCCTCTTCATAGACGGGTGCCAACTCAAACTGATTGGGTGCCACCTCGTTATGGCGCGTTTTGACGGGGATGCCGAGTTTCAGACACTCGTATTCCAGGTCGCGCATAAACGAGAGTACCCGCATCGGAATGGCTCCGAAGTAGTGGTCTTCCAGCTGCTGGTTTTTTGCAGATTCGTGACCCATAAGAGTTCTTCCCGTCATTACAAGGTCGGGGCGTGCTGCCCAAAGGCTCTCATCGACAAGGAAATACTCCTGCTCCCATCCGAGGTATGCGAATACACGGCTGACACTCTTGTCGAAGTAGTGACACACCTCGGTCGCTGCCTTATCGACAGCCGAGATTGAGCGCAGTAGCGGTGTCTTATAGTCAAGAGCCTCGCCCGTGTAGGCGATAAACACGGTAGGAATACAGAGTGTGGTATCTACGATAAATGCCGGAGATGTCGGGTCCCACGCCGAGTAGCCACGAGCCTCGAAGGTGTTGCGAATGCCTCCATTGGGGAACGACGAAGCGTCCGGCTCCTGTTGAATGAGCAGTTTGCCCGAGAACTCCTCCAAGACCCCGCCTTTACGGTCGGGCTCGGCAAAGGCGTCGTGCTTCTCTGCCGTGCCTCCCGTGAGGGGCTGAAACCAGTGTGTGTAGTGGTCGGCGCCGTTCTCCATTGCCCATTGACGCATACCTGCTGCAATGCTGTCGGCGACCTCTCGCGAAAACGGGGTGCCCTTTTCGATGGTCTGCATCAGTGCTTCGTATGTGCTTTTGGTCAGATACTTGCGCATCGCTTTATGGCCAAAAACCTTCTCGCCGAAGTAATCCGAAGGACGACCCTCGGGGGCCTTGACCTCGACTGCGCGGTGATTCAGTGCCGCATCAACCATTTTGAATCGTAGAAGTGTCATACCTTATCGTAGTTTCGTTGTCTGCCTTGTTTCGGCGTTACCTGTTGTTTTTCTTTCTCACGGCTGATGCCGTGTTTGCAAATCTGACCCACCCCCAAACCCCCGCCTCGGGCAGGAGCTTTGTTCGCCAAAGCGAACGAGCAAGGCGGTTTGTGTCAGTTGTTGCCTTTGTTGTTTTGCCTTATCGTTGTTTCGTTGTTTGCCTTGTTTCGGCGTTGCCTGTTGTTTTTTTTCTTTGGTGCAAAAATAGTGATTTTTGTGATAAATAGGTTAAAAAATAGAGTTTTTTTGAAAAGCAAACAAATTGTTTATCGAATAACGATATGATAGCTGATGAAAAATATAAAAAACTTATAAAATATAGATAGGTATCGTCTATTGCTATATTTTCGCAAATGCTAAATCTTTTACAAAACATCCAATAAAAGAGGAAACCGTCTAATAAGATGATTTTGCAGCCTCACTCGCCCTCAAAATGTTCATTTACGCCGAGTAAACTACGCTTTTTCGGGCTTCGCAGTCCTAAAAATCTCTCTTGTTATACAACTTCTGTCAAAAAGAGCGTGTCCAAGAAAACTTGTTGGACACGCTCTTCGTTATATGCAACGGTATATTTATTAGGGGCTTATATACATAATTACACTACATCAAGCTTTTTCCGTTGATGGAGGTAGTTGTTCACGGCGACACGCCGCATTTGCAAGTCAGACCCACCTCTAAACCTCCCCCTCCTCGGAAGGGGACTGTGTCGCCTGCGGCTCCGAAAAGCGGTGCAAAATTGCACCCGGTGTAATTTCGTATATAAATGCCTTTAATTAGTTCGCTGCGGGGGTTGCGGGAGCATCTTTAATGCCGAGCTCTGCACGAACGGCGGGCTCGATATCGACAACCACACTCTCATTGAAATATGCGAGAGCGTTGATGGATGTATCGAAAACAACGGTGTAGCCACCTGCGGCAGCAACCTTCTTTACTGCCTCCGCAGCCTTCGTGTGGATAGGCTGATAGAGCTCCATCTGCTTCTTCTCGATATCCTGCTGTGCTATCTGCTGGAAATCGGAGTAGCGCTGCTGCAACTGCTGCAACTCGCTCTCTTTGAGATTGCGTACCGATTCGCTGAGGTTAGCGCGGTTCTTCTGGAACTCTGCTGCTTTGTTGTTGAACTCCACCTGAATTGCCTCCAACTGCTCGCCGAGTTCTTTACCGAATGCCTCGATGTCGGTCTGCAATTGAGTCATTTCGGGCATTGCAAAAACTACTTCCTGCAAGTTGATACGAGCAAATTTCTGTGCGTAGAGCGATGTCGAGCACATCGCGAGTGTAAGCACAAGGGCTAATCTGATAACTTTTTTCATCTTTAATTTAAGTGTGTATTTATTGGTTTTTATTAAATTTTGTTTCTGCTGTTTGGGGCTATTTTACTCTCTCGATTATCGCTTGCGTGTGGTCGGCTTTGGGAGAGTAGTAGAGAATCTCGGCATTTTGTGCCACGTCGAGCACCATCTCATAGCCGTTGGTTTGTGCATACTCCTCGATGGCCTTAAAGACACGCTGCTGAATAGGCTGGATAAGCTCTATGCGCTTCTTCATAAGTGTTCCGTCTGTGCCGAAAATCGACTCCTGAAACTTTGTAGCCTCCTGCTCTTTGGTAAGAATCTGGTTCTCGATTGTCGTGCGATTTGTAGCAGAAATCGCAGCCTTCTGTGCCATATAATTGTTGTAGAGCGTCTCGACCTCCTTGAACTTTGCATCCACCTGCGCCTGATAACTCTCGGCGAGTTTGTCGAGGTTTGCAATTGCTGTGTTATAGGCCTCTATCGATTTGAAAATCTTCTCGCTATTGACGACGATGTAGTTCTGTGCCGACAGGGTCGCGACTGTCGCAACCATTGCAATCAGCGTTAAAATCAATCGTTTCATACTCTGTGTTTTTAGTTAAACAAATTGTTTTGTTCTATTCAAATTTGTTGCCACATCGTTAGAACTGCTGTCCGAGGACGAAGTGGAATTGGCTTCCACTGCGTTTGGTCGAGCCTGCCGGCGGGTCGAATCCCCAGCCCCAATCAATACCGAGCATTCCGACGATAGGCAGATACAATCTGACTCCGACACCAGCCGAACGCTTAATCTTGAATGGCGAGAAACTCTTCCACGACGAAAATCCGTTACCGCCCTCCAAGAATCCCAATACATAAATCTGCGACGAGGGTTTCAGTATAATAGGATAACGTAATTCGAGTGTATATTTATTGTATGCCACCGAGTAGGACTCTCCCACAGGATCGAGTGCGCCGTCCTCATAACCACGCATTGCGATAACATCGACACCATATATATTATATCCGGTCATACCGTCGCCTCCGACGTTGAAACGCTCAAAGGGCGATACCTTATTCTTATTATAGTGACCGAGGAAACCCATCTCTGCCTTTGCCATCAAGACAAGGTTGTTGTTGGAGGTAAGCGGATAGAACCATTGTGCCTTTAAGTTCCACTTATGGTACTCAATCCACTTGTAGCGATCCTGATCGCTCATATTGGGGTCTTTATAGTTCTTTCCGTCCCAAGCCGAGAACGGCGGGGTTACCTGTACCGATACCGAGAAGTCCGAACCGCGACGCGGGTAAATCGGCTGATCCACCGAGTTACGTCCGAAGACGAATTTCAGTGCCAGAGTATTTGCTGCTCCGTTCTCCATCACGAACGACGACCAACCTTTCAGGTTATAACGCTGATACGAAGCCTCGGCATAGAGCGTGAAGTAGGGGTCGGGCCAATTGAGTCGCTTACCCAGACCCGCTGCTACACCAATCGAGCGGAAATATTGGGTCGCTGTCTGCCAAACATAGTAGGCGTTATTCGATTCCGAAATGTGAGCCGAGAATGTGAACGAGTTAGGCTTGCGACCGCCGAGCCACGGGTCGGTAAAGCTGATGGCCAACGCTTTGTAATAAGTTCCGTTGGTCTGTCCCGAAATCGAGAGTCGCTGGTTCTGCCCCGAGGGGTATGGTCTCCACGCACCCTTCTTGAAGAAGTTGCGCATCGAGAGGTTGTTGAGCGTGATGCCGACCGAGCCGACGAACGTGCCGGAACCCCAACCTCCGGCAATATTGAATTGGTCGGAAGCCTGCTCCTCCAAGGGCCAATTGATATCGACCAAATCGTTCGACACGGGCTTGATGTCGGGCATAATCTTCTCGGCGTTGAAGTGTCCGAATGACATCAGGGTACGAATGGTCTGCATCAGCAGGGCGCGGTTGTAGAGCTCTCCCGGACGGGTGTATAGTTCTCGACGGATAACCTCGTCATCCACACGCATATTGCCCGATATATCGACATTGTTGATGGTAAATTGCTTGCCTTCGAAAATCTTGATTTCGAGATCGATGGAGTCTTGTCCGACGATAATCTCTGCCGGCTCGATTTGGGACATCAGGTAACCATCATTCTGGTAAAGCGACGACACCGACATCTCTTCGGGATTCATCTCTTTGCCGATACCGAGTCGTTTGTGCATCGATTTTTTATCGTAGGTGTCGCCCTTCGAGACGCTGAACATTCGCGACAACTGTTCGGTCGGGAATACCGAGTTTCCAATCCACGTGATGTTGCGGATATAGTACTTGTTGCCCTCCGAGAGTTTTATATCGATGCCGAGGCTGCGCTCGTCAATGCGGTAAATCGAGTCCGAGAGAATCGTGGCATTGCGGAATCCTCGTGAGTTGTAGAAGTCGAGCAGCAACTCCTTGTCTTCGGCATACTCCGACTCTTTGAGTTTGGTGTTCTGCCAGAACATAATGCTGCGCTGATGAGTCTTCTTGAAGGTTCGACGCAGACGTTTGTCGGTAAAATTATCGTTACCCTCGAAGTTGATTTTTCCGATTTTGACCTTCTCTTTCTTATCGATTACGAAGGTGACCTTGACGGCGTCGCGTATCGCAGTGTCGTTTACCACGCGCAACTCGACCTCTGTATCAAGAAAACCCTTCTCGGCGAAGTGCTCTTTGATAAGTTTTTTGTTTTTGTCGATTACGTAGTCCGAGAGTTCGGTTCCCTTTTTGAGTTTGAGTTGGTCGAGCAGGTCCTTCTGCTTGCCTGTCGGAACGCCCGCGAAGTTCCACTCCGAAACGCGGGGGCGTTGTTTGAGGAAGACCTCCAACTCGATATTGTCGCCGTCGATGGTGGCGCCGATGCGAATGTCGGCAAAATATCTCTGCGACCACAGACGGTTGATGGCATTCTGGATGAACGAACTTTGCAGATATATCGAGTCGCCGGCGATAAGTCCCGACGCACGGCTCAAAACCGATTGGTCGAAATTGCGGCTTCCGTGGAAATTGACTTTGCGCAGGTAATAGCGTCGGTTGTCATCGACATCGAACATTGGAGCATCAGTCGGAAAATCGACCGTCTCCTCTTCGTTGTCAATAAGAGTCTTCGGCTTCGGCGTACCCTTGTCCGCCTCCGGTCCCTGTGCATACGCAAATGCGGTCGCCGAGAGGGCGATTATAGCAGTGAAAAATATCTTCAAAAACCTCATCATCCGGTTACAATCTCAATTTATACGGTGCCGTAGCGTCGTTCACGAGAGGCATAGACCTCCAACGCTTCACGGAAATCATCTTCGGTAAAGTCGGGCCAGAGCGTCTGTGGGAAGTAAAACTCCGCATACGACGCCTGCCACAATAAAAAGTTGCTCAAACGGCACTCCCCGCTCGTGCGAATCACGAGGTCGGGATCGGGAACTCCTGCCGTGTAGAGCGAGTTGCTAATCGTCTGCTCCGAAATATCCTCCGGCGAGAGTTCTCCCTCTGCCACCTTTCGAGCGATATTGCGCATCGCCCCGGTAATCTCCGAGCGCGACGAGTAGTCGAGTGCGAGAATGAGGTTCAACGCCTTACCCTCGGCGGTTCGGGTTTCGATTTCGTTGAGTCGGGCATTAACCTCCTCCGAAAAACGCGAACGCTCGCCGATAATGCTTACCTTGACGCCTTGCTCGATAAGTTCGGGAGTTTCGTTGATTACGCAGGTACAAAACAGCGTCATCAGCGCATTGACCTCCTCGGCAGGGCGACCCCAATTCTCGGTCGAAAAAGCGTAGAGCGTAAGATACTCCACTCCGGTATTCACAGCGGCTTTGACCACTCTGCGTACCGGCTCAACACCTTGAATATGACCCTCATAACGCTCCTTGCCGCGCAGTTTTGCCCAGCGACCGTTACCGTCCATAATTATTGCGACGTGTTGCGGAATAGTTCTCTTTGTGCTCATACAATCGACAAATATAGGTATTTTTCCGGAAATAAACCGAAATTTCGGTGTCTAAATGCGGTAAATATTCGAAATCTTATGATTAGCGCACATCTACACCCCACATCATCTTATTCCGTAACGTATCATAAAATGATATATTGTGCGGAACTGCCAAAAAAACAACTCTCTCTGCGCGGCGAACGGTAAGCGTCGTATGGTCCTCGATTTCGTATGTGCGGTTGTCGAGCGAAACGCTTGCGGGTCGGGTGCGGGTGTTTATCTCGAAAGTGATTGTCGAGGAGTCGGGAATGACCAATGGACGCATAGTCAGATTATGAGGCGTAAGAGGCGAGAGTACCAGACAGTTACACGAGGGTGTAACTATCGGACCTCCGGCGCTTAACGAGTACGCGGTCGAGCCTGTCGGGGTCGAGAGAATCACTCCGTTGCCGAAATATGCAGCAGTCATTTGGCCGTCGATGCGGGTCTCGATATTTATCATTGTTGCGTCCAATCGTTGTATGGCAACCTCATTCAGTGCGTAGCGAGTTTTTCCGTCGGCGAGTCCGTCGAGGGCAAGCATCGTGCGCTGCTCGATTTTGAGATTATTGTTGCGTATATCCTTGAATGTTAGGTCAATGCTCTCTTTCGGAGCCGTGGCAAGAAAGCCGAGATGTCCCGAATTGATACCGACAACGGGTATGGATGTGCCATTCAGGCGATGTATTCCTTCGAGGAGGGTTCCGTCGCCTCCGTAGCAGACCATCACACATTCGGCAGGCTGTTTGCCTATGGTTTTGCCGTAGCGCATTTCGGAGGGTACGGAGCGACCGAGCACACGCTCAATCATCTCCGCAAACTCTTCATTTACGGCGAAATCGAACTCGTAACGCTCAATGGCTGCGAGAAGTTCCGACAACTCTTCTGCCGAGCGTAGAGGTTGCGGGCGTGAAAAAAGTATAATCTTCATCTTCGGAGTATCGAATTTAATTATTACCTTTGTAGGTGCAAATATAACGATTTTATGACAAAGTTGAGTGTAAATGTAAATAAGATAGCGGTAATCCGTAATTCGCGTGGCGGAAATCTGCCGGATGTGGTGCGTGCTGCGCTCGATATCGAGCGTTTCGGAGGAGAGGGTATTACTGTTCATCCTCGTCCCGACGAGCGGCATATTCGTTATGCCGATGTCCGCAATCTGCGTCCTGTGCTCTCGACCGAGTTCAATATCGAAGGTAACCCGATTCCCTCGTTTGTCGATTTGGTTTGCGAGGTGGTGCCTGCGCAGGTGACTCTCGTGCCCGATGCCGTTGATGCGATTACTTCGAATGCGGGATGGGACACTGTTGCGAATCGCGAATTTCTTACCGAAATATGTGCCAAATTCCGTTCCAAGGGAATCCGTACATCTATATTTGTGGACCCTGTGCCCGAGATGGTCGAGGGCGCTGCCACTTGCGGTGCCGACCGTGTGGAACTCTATACCGAAGCATACGCTGCGGGCTATGCTGCCGACCGTGAAAAGGCTGTGGCTCCGTATGTTGCAGCAGCCGAGACGGCTCGTGAGTGCGGACTCGGATTGAATGCGGGACACGATCTTTCGCTCGAAAATCTGCGCTACTTTGTGGAGCGTATTCCGTGGTGTGACGAAGTGTCGATTGGTCACGCGCTTATCAGTGACGCTCTCTACTACGGATTGGAGAATACGGTGCAACTCTATAAGCGTGAGATAGCGCTCGCTCAATCCGATAACGCCGAATAGAAGCTCTTTACGATATGTCCGATACAATCTCTGCACTCTCGCTTCCGGTCTTTCGTCGTATCTCGCGCATCGTCGATGAGATGGGTGTGAGAGCATTTGTCGTGGGTGGATACGTGCGTGACTACTACCTGCATCGACCCTGTACAGATATCGATGTGGTGGTCGTAGGCAGCGGTATCGCCGTGGCGGAGGCGTTGGGGCGAGAATTGAGGGCGAAGGTGTCGGTTTTCAAGACCTTTGGAACGGCGATGTTGCGTGCCGATGGATTGGAGGTGGAGTTTGTCGGGGCGCGTAAGGAGTCATACTCTCCCGATTCGCGCAAACCTCACGTTGAGGATGGTACAATCGAGGATGACCAGCGTCGTCGCGATTTTACGATTAACGCTATGGCGTGGTCGCTCAATGCTGACTCTTTTGGCGAATTGGTCGATCCGTTCGAGGGTATGTACGACCTGGAAGATTGCATTATACGTACCCCCTGCGACCCGGACGTGACCTTCTCGGATGACCCTCTGCGAATGATGCGCGGAGTAAGATTTGCGACCCAGCTCGGTTTCGATATCGAGGACGAGACCTTCGAGGCTATACGTCGCAATGCCGAGCGTATCCGCATCGTGTCGAAGGAGCGTATCATTACCGAGCTAAACAAGATTATCTGCTCTCCCCGCCCCTCGATGGGCTTCGAACTGCTCGACCTGACAGGTCTGCTTCCTCTGATTTTTCCGGAGATGGCGAAGTTGAAGGGCGTCGAGCGACGTAATGGTCACGCTCATAAGGATAACTTCCAGCATACGCTCAAAGTGCTTGATAATGTGGCACGTCGCAGTGACGATATGTGGTTGCGCTGGGCTGCTGTGATGCACGATATTGCCAAGCCTGCAACCAAAGCGTACGACCCGAAGATTGGTTGGACATTTCACTCGCACGAGATGGTTGGTTCGAAGATGGTGCCGGCTATTTTCCGCTCGTTGAAGTTGCCGATGAATGAGCATATGAAGTTTGTGCAGAAGATGGTCTTTCTGCATCTGCGCCCGATAATTCTCTCGGAGGATATGGTTACCGACTCGGCAGTTCGTCGTCTGCTCTTCGAGGCGGGCGACGACGTGGAGGCTCTGATGACTCTCTGTGAGGCTGATATAACATCCGGCATCGACGCCAAGGTTAAGCGCTATATGGAGAACTTCGAATTGGTTCGTCGTAAGATGAAGGATTTGGAGGAGCGCGACCGCGTACGCAACTTCCAGCCGCCGATTACGGGCGACCTGATTATGCAGACCTACGGCATACCGCCTTGCAGTGCCATCGGCGAGATTAAGGAGGCTATCAAAAATGCCATTCTCGACGGCGAGATTCGCAACGACTACGACGAGGCATACGCGATGATGGAGCGCCTTGCTGCGGAGCGGGGTTTTCAGCGTGTCGATAATTGATGACGTTCGGTCCGTCGTAATCTTTGGAACAAGGTTTGCCATAGGCAATACCGATGGGAAAAATCCAATATAATTGGGATTTGATTTGCGCCAATCTGCTCTTTGGTGCCAACTTCTCGTTTTTCGTGTCACTCACACGTTACTACCTCGATTTTAGGCAGATATTTATGTTGCAGATACTTGCCTCTGCTATGTTTTTTGTCCCCTTCGCGCTCTTCTCGGAGCGGTCGTATCGGATTACGTGGCGCGACTTCGGAAATATATTTATCGTGGCGTTGTTGATTGTCTATGGATGGATGTTTATGCTCTTGCGGGGGGCATCCTACACAAATCCTATTGATGCATCTACAATCTCGACCCTCGGACCCGTATTTACGCTGATTTTTGCCAGAATCCTGACTCGGTCGCCTCTCTCGACCGCGCGGATTGTCGGCATCGTATTCGCACTTGTCGGTGCAGGGGTACTGCTCTTCGATAAGGGTTTTGTCTTCGAGCACGGCAGCAGCAACTACGGAAATGCATTGGTGCTGGTGGCAGTGGTTGCCATTGCAGTCAATACGGTCATTATCAAACCACAACTCGAACGACTCGGAACGCTGGTCGTTATGGGGTGGTATTATATTATAGGTCTGGGCATTACGGCTCCGTTCTTCTGGAAGTATATCGCCCATACTCCATTTTTGCATCTGCCGATGTCTGCACTTGCCGAACTGCTCTACATTCTGTTGCTCGGCACGGTGCTGCCGATGTATCTGCTGTATCGTGGAACCGAGAAACTTACCTCGGTGCATACGGCGCTCTATCGCTATCTACAACCTGCTATGGCAACTACGTTGGCACTACTGCGGCATCAAGAAAAAATTGACCGCGCCAACATTGTTGCCGCGGTCTTGATATTTGTGGGGGTAATCCTCGTTGCCCTCGGGTTTAATCATCGAGCAATATCTGACGCCATTCGTCGGGGACCGAAACCGAGGTCTGACTCTTGATGTCGAATGCAACCATTACCGAGCGACTCTCGCTGCGCACCTCGCCGTTGCAGAGAATCTGCTGAAAGAGCGTAAGACTCTTGTCGCCAATCTTCTCGACCGTGCTGACCACCTCGACCTGCTCCTCGCGACGAATTTGTCCGAAGTATTGGGTGTGAGTCGAAACAGTCACAATCTGTGGAGTGAGTTCTACGGCTTCCGTGCCGAATGCCGCCACGAAAAGCGCCTCCTTGCCGGTGTCGAAATAACTCTGCTGCGCCACATTGTTGACGTGGCGATAGGCGTCGATATCGGCAAAGCGTTTCTGTATCGGTGTGCTGACTTTTAGCATCTTAACCTATGGAGTATATCTCTGCTACTCGACCTCTACAGTCGTGCCGGGCGTCACGTTCTCGATAACCTCCTCTTCGGGCAGATGATACTTGAGTTTCTTGCTCTCCATGCTGATAGACGACCATGTGAGTCCCACAGCGAGAAGGAGAGTTACGGCTGCAAGTATAATCGTGCGGTAGGGGAGACTCATGAGGTATTTGTTGTATGCAAACAGCAATACGCAGATGCCTACCAACAGCAGTGTGAGAACGAAGGGCAAAACTGCTCCGAGAAGTGCAACTACACACATCAGCGGATAGTAGATGACGCTTGCATAGATGATAGGCTCAATAACGAAGTGACCCAGCAAAGGCATGATGAAGTGTGAAAACATGTTCTCCACTACATCGTCATTGCGCACAGCCACCTTCTTTCCATGGTCATCCTCGTAGACGTTGTAAGGCTGTCCGCCCCAATGGCCCATCTTGCCCCACCAAACAATGGCAAGAATAAATCCTACAAAGAAGAGCGGACCGAAGAGCCACGACGAGAAGATGTTCCAATTGGCGTGGATGCCGAAGCTGTCGTAAGTGAACATCTCGAAGATGTAGAAGAGTGAACTTGCCGCAACAATTCCACCGCAAATCTTACACGCCAACTCCATGCTCTTGTCCGAGAGGGTGGGCACCTTGTCCAATTGACGCTTAATCCAATTTACGAAATTAATCAATTTGTTCTTCATAAGGTTAATAGTTTTAATGGTTTGTAAAAGTTCGGTTGCGAAAGTATTGTGGCTCGTATAAGCCTGCTATTCGCGAATGATTTTAATCTCCCCGCCCTCGCCAAAAGCGATAATCGAACTCGGCTTTTTCGTAGGGTGACCCTCGCAGCGTGGATTTACTACAAAATCTACGCCATCGACAATCTCGCGCGACACCTCTGCCAGCGTTTTGGGCGTGGGCTCTCCCGAAATGTTTGCCGAGGTCGAGACTATCGGCTTGCCGAATCGCTGCAATAACTTCCGGCAAAAGTCGTGGTCGGGAACACGTACTCCGAGCGTACACTCTTCGGGAATGAGGTTTGATGCCACGCCTGTTGCACCCGGGAGTATCAGGGTCAGCGGTTTGGTCGCCATCTCCATAACCTCGAATGCGATACCCGGAGCCTTATTGACGTAGCGCACAACCATATCTGCCGATGCGCAGAGTACGAGCATCGACTTCTTGTCTTCGCTGCGTTTGAGGGCATATATTTTTGCCACAGCCTCGGCATTGGTCGCGTCACAACCTATACCCCAGACCGTATCGGTGGGGTAGAGTATCAAACCTCCGTTGCGCAGCACTTCGACCGCCTGCTCGATATTCTTCTGCATCAGATTATTATCCTTCTAATCCTCTCAATCCTCAATTCTCAATCCTCAATTTTGAATTTTGAATTTTGAATTGCTCTGTCCTACTCCTCTTCTTCCTTCATCGCGTGATATACGTTCACAACGTCGTCGTCCTCTTCGAGCTTCTCGACGAGTTTCTCGACAGCCTCGCGCTCCTCGGCAGAGAGCTCCTTCTGGTCGGTCGGGATGCGTACAGACTCTCCCGATACAATCTCGAATCCCTTGTCTTCGAGCCACTTCTGGATTGCACCAAACGACTCGTAGGGAGCATAAACCGTGATGCCGTCCTCCTCTGCATAGAACTCATCTACACCGAGGTCAATCATATCGAGTTCGAGCTCTTCGGGATCAACGCCTGCCGCAGCAACGAACTTGAAGGTGCACTTGTGCTCAAACATAAATGCCACGCTGCCGCTGTTGCCGAGCGTACCGCCACACTTGTTGAAGTACATACGCACGTTAGCCACGGTGCGGTTGGTGTTGTCGGTTGCGGTCTCGACGAGGAATGCAACGCCGTGAGGTCCGTATCCTTCATAGACCATCTCCTTATAATCCGAAGCGTCCTTCTCGGTTGCACGCTTGATTGCACGCTCGACGTTCTCCTTCGGCATATTCTCTGCCTTGGCGTTCTGCATCAGGATTCGAAGACGTGTGTTGCTCGACGGGTCGGGACCTCCGGACTTAACGGCGATTTCAATCTCCTTACCAATCTTGGTAAAGACACGAGCCATATGGCCCCAACGCTTCATCTTACGCGCTTTGCGATATTCAAATGCTCTTCCCATTGTTTAGAAATGTTTTTTGAATTATTATTTTATGATTTTTGTTCTCTATTTTTCGATTCAGAAGGCAAAAGTAGTAATTTTTTCGGGAAAAACGAGCAAAAAATATTATCTTTGTTTCGCATTATGACGTTGAGTTATGGAGAATACAGGAAATAGTGTAGTCGGCACACCGCAAAAATATTGCTTTATGAAGCATCGTGTCCATCGTATCTTGCTGGTTTGTTGCAGTTACGACGGATATATCCTCGAAGAGGACGGGCATATCGAAACTCAAATCAATCAGGAGTATATCGACCTCAATATGAGTAATCCGCCCTCGCTGACGAGGGTAAGTTCGACACGCGAAGCTCTCGACCTGCTTGCCGAAGATGACCGCTTCGACTTTATCCTGACGATGTATAACGTGGGCGAGCCCGATGCATTCGATTTTGCGCGTATTGTGAAGGATAGATATCCTCAAATTCCTGTGGCTCTGCTGACGAGTTTCTCGAAGGATATATATCGTCGCATCGAGGACCACGACCGCTCGGGTATCGACTATATCTTCTGCTGGCACGGCAATCCCGACCTGATTATTGCCATCATCAAACTTTTGGAGGATAAACTCAATGCCGATGCCGATATTCTCGAAGGCGGTGTACAGGCGATTCTGCTGGTCGAGGACTCGATACGTTTCTACTCGACCTATCTGCCCGAACTCTACAAGATGCTGTTGTTGCAGAATAGCGAGTTTTTGAAAGATGCACTCAATGAGCAGCAGCAGATTATCCGAAAGCGTGCCCGTCCGAAGGTGCTGCTTGCGACAAATTATGAGGAGGCAGTAACCCTCTATGAGCGCTATAAGAGCAACCTGCTCGGTGTGATTTCGGATGTGGGATTTGTGTTGCATAAGGGCGATAAGTCGTCGCAGGAGAAGCCCGATGCGGGTATCGATTTGTGCCGCCTGATTAAAGAGGATATTCCGCTGATGCCCATTCTGTTGCAGTCGTCACAGGTGGAGTACCGCAAGACTGCCGAGGAGTTGGGCGTGGGCTTTATTGCCAAGAACTCGAAGACGCTGCTCTCGGAGTTGAACGACTTTATCACGCGAGAGTTCGGATTCGGAGAATTTATCTTCAAGGATGTGACGACGGGAGCCGTCATTGGGCGGGCGAAGGATTTGATGCAGATGCAGGAGCAGATTGCCACGATTCCCGACGAGGTCTTTATCTACCACACCTCGCAAAACCACCTCTCGAAGTGGCTCTACTCGCGAGGCCTGTTCCCGTTGGCTCGCCAGATTCGCAAATTTAAGCACAACCACTTCTCTTCCATCGGGGAGCATCGTGCAGCTCTGGTAAATGCGATTAAGGATTATCGAACTCTGCTCGGTCAGGGTGTGGTGGCGCGCTTCGATGCCGAGAGTTACAGCGATGCCATCGGCTTTGCGCGTATGGGCGACGGGTCGCTCGGCGGTAAGGCGCGTGGCCTGGCCTTTATGAACAGTATGCTTGTCAAATACCACCTCTACGACAAATATCCCGATGTGCGTATTATGATTCCGCGAACGCTGGTGGTTGCAACCGACTATTTTGACGAGTTTATACGTCAAAACGGTCTGAAATATGTTATCTCGAACGAACTGACCGACGATGAGATTCTCTCCGAGTTTGTCGGCTCGACCTTGCCGCAAGAACTTATCGAGAGTCTGCGGGCATACGTGCGAACAGTTCGTTCTCCACTTGCAGTACGTAGCTCTTCGAAGTTGGAAGATTCCCATTTTCAGCCATTTGCAGGTATCTACTCGACCTATATGATTCCATACGTCGAGAACGAGGACCGTATGTTGCGTATGCTCTTCAAGGCGATAAAAAGCGTCTATGCCTCGGTCTATTTTGCCGAGTCGAGAGCGTATATCCAATCGTCGCAGAATCTTATCTCCGAGGAGAAGATGGCGGTCGTGGTGCAGGAGGTGTGCGGTACCGAGCAGCAGGGCTGTTTTATGCCGACCTTCTCGGGTGTGGCACGCTCGATAAATTACTACCCGATAGGCGATGAGGCTGCCGAAGACGGAGTGTGCAATGTGGCTATGGGGCTCGGAAAGCTGGTTGTTGATGGCGGTCGTACGTTACGATTCTCGCCCAAGTATCCGCAAAAAGTGTTGCAGACCTCGACCACCGAGTTGGCTCTGCGCGATACACAGAACGAGGTGCTTGCCCTCGACCTCAATCCCGAGGCGTTCCGAACCTCGACCGACGATGCGGTAAATATCCGCCGTTTCGACCTCTCGCAGGTGGCGAAGTTGCGTAATGCAAAGTATATAACTTCGACCTGGGACCGCGAAAATGAGCGTATCAGCGACAGCCCCTTTGTTGAGGGTCACAAGATTATAACTTTCAACAGTATTCTCAAATACAATACCTTCCCGTTGGCTGATATTGTGAGCGATATACTGACCCTCGGCGCCGAGGAGATGCGCTGCCCCGTAGAGGTGGAGTTCGCGGTTAATATGGATGTGCCGAATGGTGAGAGTCGTATATTTAACCTTCTGCAAATCAGGCCTATAATCAATAATGGCGACAATCGTGCATTCGATTGGTCGAGTGTCGATACCGAGAGCGCCTATATCTATGCCGAGAGTGCATTAGGCATCGGTTCGATGAGCGATATCCACGATATTATCTACATCAAACCCGAGAAGTTCTCGTCGCTCGTGACCGAGAAGATTGCCGAGGAGTTGCTCGCGCTGAATCAGCAGATGCACAACGAGGGACGTAGTTATGTGCTGGTCGGAATGGGGCGCTGGGGCTCTTCGGACCCCTTCCTCGGTGTGCCTGTGAAGTGGACACATATCTCCGAGGCGAAGGTTATTGTCGAGTGCAATCTGCCCAATTTTAATGTCGAACCGAGTCAGGGTACGCACTTCTTCCAGAATGTTACCTCGCTCGGAATCGGCTATATGACCATCGATCCGGCTACGGCAAGCGGATTCTTCCGCTCGGACCGCCTTGACCTGCTCGATGCGGTCTATGATGGGGAGTATTTGCGCTGCGTACGCTTCGACGCGCCGCTGACGGTATGTGTCGATGGCAAGTCCAACAAGGGTGTAGTTAAATAATTACGGGACCCCTATTTGGGGGGGGCATTAGCCATTGGCTTTTTTTACCCCCCCCCTCCGAGTACTCTACCTAAAATAGGGGGAGTGTTTTTTTGAAAGGGGATTAAGGGCGTTAAGGGCGTTAAGGGCAATTAAAGGCGTTAAGGGAGAGTACAGGGGATTATGGGGAGAATAGGGAAAATCATTTTGAATTTTGAATTCTGCATTTTGAATTTCAACAACTCCTCCCCTGTCGCCCCTTTTCAAAGGGGTCGGGGGGATTGTAAATATAGATTTCGCATCACAAAATCTCGGATTTTGAGTTTTATATGATGCGAAGTGGGAGATGGCTGTAAGCCGGAGGAGTCAATAATTTTGAGTTTTGAATTGTGAATTGTGAATTATTGTGTATCTTTGCGCGATAATATGTTAATATATTGGCGTTGAAGATGAAGATAAGACTCTTTACGATTCCAAATATGCTGACTCTCTGCAACCTGCTTTGTGGTGCCGGAGCAGCTGTGTCGGCATTGGTTTGGGGCGATTTGCAACTTGCGTTTTTGTTGGTTATTGCATCGGCACTGTTCGACTTCTTTGATGGCTTTTCGGCTCGTCTGCTCAATCAATACTCTGCAATAGGTGTTCAACTCGATTCGTTGGCGGATATGGTTTCGTTCGGATTTGCACCTGCGGCGGTAATGATGTCGCTCTTCGCAAATGGCTCTTCGTGGTGCGAATGGAGTGAACCGGTGGCGAAGGTCGGCTACTTTGTGCCACTGTTGATGACGGCATTCTCGGCTCTGCGACTCGCGAAATTTAATATCGACGATACGCAACACGTCGAGTTCTCGGGTCTGCCTACGCCGGCAAACGCTCTCTTCTGTATGTCGTTGGGTCTGCTCGTATCGCTGGACCTGCTCGACATTACCCGCGAGGCGATAGTTATCCTGTCTGTGATTATGTCGGTGCTTTTGATCTGCCCGATACGAATGTTCTCGCTCAAATTCGAGGGTTTCGGCTGGGCGAATAATAAGTTGAGATATATCTTTTTGATGCTCGCGCTTGTGGCGGTGGCGGTGGACTATCGCTATGCAGTGACGGTTATAATGGTGCTGTATGTGGCGATTTCGACGGTCCGCTGGATTGTGATGGGCAATAAATCTGCGAAATAAAGAGTTCTTTTACGGAAGACGCAGGGTATGACTGTAAAGTTTGGAAAGATAGTGGTGATTATGCTGGCGATTGTTGCGCTTGCCGTGCCTTGTGCCGTGTGGGCGCAGGATGCAAGTTCGCTTATGCGTGCCCAGCGTAACGCCAACAATCCGAACAACCCATTCAATACGGCGGCAGGTACGGGGAATGGCTCGAATCCGTATGCCGGTCAGAATGGAGGCGCGGAGGGCGACCCTAATGCGCAAGGTAACCAGGCTCCGCAGGACTCGACCAAAAAGAAAAAGATACGCAAGCCTCTCGAATCGTACTATTTCAACGACTCGATTCGTGCTCTGCCAAATTTCGAATGGACCGTTAGTCGCGATTTTAATACCGTGAAGACGATGCCGATTGATACGACCTTGGCAGATTGGCGTTTGGACTACCCCTTCTATCGCAAGGGTGTCGGCGATATGACTATCGGAAGCCTTGGCCAGGCATCGCAACCGACCAACTACTTCGAACGCCCCGAGGAGTTCGATTTTGCCTTCGCAAAGCCGTACTACGTCTATAACTACACCACCGAGAACGTCCCGTTCTACAACTCCAAAAAGCCATATATCAATATGACCTATCGCGAGTCGGGACAGAAACGCTATCGTGAGGAGGATTTCGGACTTACCGTGGCGCAAAATGCATCTCCGACGACCGGATTTAACGTCAATTACAGAGCTCGCGGAACGAAGGGTAAGTACGATTGGTCGCGCACAAAGAATCATAACACATCGGTAGCCTTCTCGCATACGGGCAAGCGCTACTCGGTACACGCTGCGTATATGAACAATATGATTGAGCAGCGTGAGAATGGTGGTGTTGTGGGTAAGTGGGCGATTACCGACACTGTCTTTGAAATGCCGTCGGGAGTGCCAATGAAGCTGGCGAGTGCCGAGGCGAAGAACCACTATCGTAACAACGCATTTTTCGTCAAGCAGGCGATAGCAATACCGCTGCAACGTGTTACCGAGCGCGATTTCTCGATAGCCGACCTCTCTGCAATCTATGTGGGTCACACCTTCGAGTACAATACGTGGAGCAAGGTCTATACCGACAAGTATGCAACCTTTACCAACGAGCGCGGTGGTCGCGATGAGGATGGCAACTATGTCCCGACAACGGACGTCTATTACAAGAATTGGTATATCAGCCCGACGCAGACCCGTGATTCGATTTGCGAACGCCGTATAACCAATCGACTCTATGTGCAGGC
Source organism: uncultured Alistipes sp. (assembly GCA_964536825.1). GTDB lineage: Bacteria > Bacteroidota > Bacteroidia > Bacteroidales > Rikenellaceae > Alistipes. The sequence goes on from CAZIAS010000013.1 coordinate 44,041, forward strand.
ACAGCCGTGGGACCGTAACGGAGTGGTCGGAACGATTGACGGAGGTGTGGGACTCGACCTGCATACCTATTCACAATTCTCGATGGCGGATTATGCATCGGGTAAGTATGAGCGCGATAGGCGGACAAGTTGGTTTGTGTATGGCGGAGTGAACGGAAAGATTCGCAAGTATGTGGATTGGGGTGCCGATGCGAAGTTTTATCCTTCGGGATATCGCGGAGGAGATTTCTCGATTGGAGCAAATGTTGCATTTAGGGCATTTGTCAAGGGGCACGCGCTGATACTGTCGGGAAAGTTCCGGCAGGAGAGTCGTTCGCCGGGCTATTGGCAACAGAAACTCTTCTCGAACCACTATGTTTGGAATAACCACTTTGGTAAGGAGAACGAGACTCGCTTTGAAGTACGTTTCGAGGTGCCCGATTTCGGTATTGAACTTGCCGCTTGGCAGGGCATTTACCTCGATCGCATATACTATAATGCCGAGAGTCTGCCGATGCAGTATGACGGAAGTTTGAGTGTGACAAGCATCTATGCACGTAAGGATTTTACGATTAAGGGTCTGCATTTGAACCACCGCGTGTTGGTACAACTCTCGTCGAATGAGATGGTGGCGCCCGTACCTTTGGTAACGGCATTCCTATCGTATTACTATGAGTTCTGGGTCAAGCGCGATGTGCTGCGCGTACAGGTGGGTATAGATGGCAGGTTTAACACGAGCTACTATGCTCCTGGATACAATCCAGCACTCTCGACCTTCTACAATCAGCGAGATGTGAAGGTAGGAAACTATCCCTATCTCGATGCCTTTGTGACGGCAAAATGGAAACGAATGAGAATTTTCTTGAAATACCAACACCTTAACAAGGGTCTCTTCGGAAACGATGAGTATTTTTCGGTTGCCGGTTATCCGCTCAACCCCGGTATGTTCAAGATGGGTATCTCGTGGAGCTTCTACGATTAGTCTGCGGATGCCTATGGACGCTAAATAATATTGTATGGTACAACGTGTCGTAACGACATTTATTTCAACAGTGATTTCACTGACGGTGCTCTTCGTAACGAGCAGATGCGAGTCGGTGGCGGAGATGTGCAGGTGCCGTAAAGACCTGATTGGAGATATCTCTTATACGATTTCTCCCTACGACGAGGTAATGCAGCGCGTAGAGCGTGAGTCGGGTATCGATTGGCGACTGTTGAGCGCCATTGCCCACACCGAGTCGAACTTCCGTGAAGATGCAGTATCGCGCCGCGGCGCTGCGGGTCTGATGCAGATTATGCCTCACATAGGCGAACATTTCGGTTTGACGGTCGAGGAGTTGATGCTCCCCCATAACAATGTACGTACGGCAGCGGCTCTGCTCGAAGAGATTGATACGATGATTCAAATTCCGGAGAGTGTGCCGTTCGAAGATGCTATGAGCCTGATTTTGGCGTGTTATAATGGCGGATTGGGTCACGTGGCTGATGCTCGACGTTTGGCAAAGGCTCACGGTGGTAATATGAACTCGTGGAAGGATGTGTCGCACTATCTTTCACTCAAAAACAATCCGGAGTATTACCAGCACGAGGTGGTAAGCTACGGTAAGTTTGCGGGTAGCCGCCAGACCATAGCTTACGTTCGTAACGTGATGAATCGTTATCGCCGTTACTGCTCAATAGCCGAGCCGGTGGATTTTGTCTATACGGTTTGCGAATTGCCTTGTCCGGTGCATTCGGAGAACCTGTTGTAACCCCTAACGCTTGATATTTTTTTGAATCCGCGGCAGCCCGCTGCGGAGGAGAGGTGTATCTCCTAACCGCTCCGAGAACTCTGCTTCGCTCATCGTGAGCCACTCTTCTGCCGAGATTTCGAGCGGGTTCAACGGGGATGTAAATGCCGCTGCCGTCGCGTAGGGTGTCGTGCGGTTGTATGGGCAACAACTCTGACAAACATCACAGCCGAAAATCCAACCGAACAAATCGACATTTTGAATATCGGGATTGGGACCGTCCTCTGTCTTAAATGGTGCAGATGGAGCCTCTTTTTCGATGGTCAGACGCGATATGCAGCGCCGCGCATCAATGTTCTTTGTCGGCAGAATGGCGGAGTTGGGGCACGCCTCGATACAACGTCGGCACTCCCCGCATCGCGACACCTCGAATGGAGTATCGTAGAGGTCGGCTTCGTCGTTGATAACAAGCTCGCCAAGCAGTACAAAGGTGCCGAACTGTGGAGTTACGAGCAGCGATTGTCGACCTATCCATCCGAGCCCGGCCTCGACAGCCAACTGCTTTTCGAGAATGGGTGCCGAGTCGGTAAATGCACGTGCGCGGAGCGCGGGATAGCGCTCTTGGAGAGAGAGGTAGAGCCTTTGCAACATCTCCTTTATGGATGTGTGGTAGTCGCGATTGCAGGCATAAGAGGCTATCTTGGTGCGGCAGCCGGTGGGGTAGCCGAGGCTTGTTGCCGATTTGTAATTTACGGCACAGACGATGACGCTCTTCGCCCCCTCGACAATCTTTTCGGGATTGAAGCGCTTGTCGATATTGCGCTCCAAGTAGTGCAGGTCGGCTCCGTAGCCGGCAGAGAGCCACTCGCGAAAGTGATGTTCGTTTTCGGCAAAGTGGCGACACGAGGTAACGCCACACAGGTCGAACCCCGCACGGTGCGCCGAATCTTTTATGAATTGACTATGTATCATCCTAAAAACGACTCAAATGTAGTAATTTTTGTGAAAATTTAGTTATCTTTGACCCGATTTGCGGTATATAACTAATATACTTTATGGAAAAGAACACAAAAACTACCCTCTACGAACTCTTCCAGCGCAGCATCAAACAGTTTGCCGAGAGAACGGCATTCGCAATGTTTGAGGGCGACACTCTGACCTTCGCCGAAGTAGGGCGTCGTGTTGCACAGGTGCAGGAACAGTTGAAATCCGCAGGACTTAAAGCTGGAGATAAGGTTGTGCTTTTGAGTAGCAATATGCCTAATTGGGGCGTCTGCTACTTCGCAATTACGACGGCAGGTCTTGTGGCAGTACCCATCCTCTCCGATTTTACGGGCGAGGAGTTGGATATGATTATCGAACACTCCGAGGCAAAGGCATTGCTCTGTTCGGATAAACTCTTTACGAAACTCTCGAAGGCGACGGTTGATAAGATGAATATCGTCATCCGTACCAAAAACCTCCGCGTTACGGCACAGCGCGTCAAGGAGGAGGGCTCGTTTGTTGTGCCACAGCCCGATGATTTGGCTGTAATTCTCTACACCTCCGGTACGACCTCGTCGCCCAAGGGTGTGATGCTTACGCACAATAATCTCTGTGCGCAGATTCCGATGTATTACGGTCTGTTCCCCATTGACGAGAACGACGTATTCCTCTCGGTGTTGCCGTTGGCTCATACCTATGAGTGCTCGGTCGGTATGCTCTATCCCTTCTCGAAGGGTTCGAGCGTAGTCTATCTCGACCGTCCGCCCACGGCATCGGCATTGATGCCCGCACTGCGAGGTGTCCGCCCGACGGTTATGATGATTGTGCCTCTGATTATCGAGAAGATTTACCGTAGCCAGGTAAAGGCGAAGTTTAACTCCAATGCCTTCTGGCGTACCGCTTGCAAGGTTGGTTTTTTGCGTCGCTATTTCCATCAGGTTGCCGGCAAGAAGCTTATGAAGGCGTTTGGTGGTCGTATCCGCTTCCTCGGTATTGGTGGCGCAAAGCTCGATAACGAGGCAGAGAAGTTCCTTTTGGAGGCGAAGTTCCCCTATGCTATCGGTTATGGTCTGACCGAGACGGCTCCGCTGTTGGCAGGAGCAGCTCCTTCGATGGTGCGTCTCGGCTCGACAGGTATCGTATGTCCGACGGTAACTCTGCGTTTAGATAACGTAAATCCCGAAACCGGTCAGGGCGAGATTGTTGCTAAAACGCCGAGCGCGATGATGGGTTACTACAAGAATCCCGAGGCTACGGCTGCGGCATTTACCGAGGATGGTTGGTTCCGCACGGGCGACCTCGGATGCTTCGACCAGGATGACCGCCTCTATATCCGCGGACGATTGAAGAATATGATTGTAGGTCCGAGTGGCGAGAATATCTATCCGGAGGATATCGAGACCGTACTCAATTCGCACGTCTATATTACGGAGTCGGTGGTTACCGAGCAGGATGGACATCTTGTAGCTCTTGTTCACTTCGATACCGAGGCTTTGGAGAAGAAGTTCGAAGAGTGGCGTGAGGAGTTCAATATTAAGCGTAGCGAGTGGGAGCGCGAGTGGGACAAGTGGATGGACGAGAAGAAGAAGGAGGTCCTCGACTTTGTAAACTCGAAGGTTAATAAGTTCTCACGCATCAGCGAGGTTGTCGAAGAGAAGGAGGGCTTTGTTAAGACTCCGACCCAGAAGATTAAGCGCGCTATCTACTACAACCGCAAGAAGAATGAGGGAGAGTCTGCTCCCGAGAATAAGTAGGAGATAGTTCTTATATATAACTTTTACAAGAATAGGGTTGCTTAACTTTCGCAGTTGGGCAACCTTGTTCTTTATGGCAGGCGTTGAAAGATGTTGGTTATTGCCCAATGGCAATGAATGCCATTGATTGCCACAAAATTTGTCAAAAAAAACCAATGGCCAATGGCTAATAGCCAACGGCCAACAAAAAAGGTCTTCCCCGAAGAGAAGACCTTGCATATAGGTCACTTTACAAAGATTACTTCTTCATATAGCCTTTAATATAATTCGGAGCGCAGCGACCAAGTCCCCTGCCCAAGGCGGGGGATTTAGGGGGTGGGTAGGATATAAATTGGTGGTTTACCACCATTGCGTTAAAGGCCCAAAAAAGGTCTTCCCCGAAGAGAAGACCTTGCATATAGGTCACTTTACAAAGATTACTTCTTCATATAGCCTTTAATATAATTCGGAGCGCAGCGACCAAGTCCCCTGCCCAAGGCGGGGGATTTAGGGGGTGGGTAGGATATAAATTGGTGGTTTACCACCATTGCGTTAAAGGCCCAAAAAAGGTCTTCCCCGAAGAGAAGACCTTGCATATAGGTCACTTTACAAAGATTACTTCTTCATATAGCCTTTAACGTAATGGTGGTGTGAGCCGTAGCGGTTGAAGGCTGCCTCGTCGAGGGCCTCCTGTGCCGAGGGGTGTGCCACCGAGATAATCAGTCGCGCACGCTCCTGCAAGCTCTTGCCATACAAATCCACCGCACCATTCTCGGTTACGAACCAGTGGATGTGGTTACGGGTAGTAACGACACCTGCACCTTCGGTCAGCACGTCCGAAATCTTCGATACGCCCTTGTTGGTAATCGAGGGCATAGCGATAATCGCCTTACCGCCCTTCGAGAGCGATGCACCGTAGATGAAGTCCACCTGACCACCTACGCCCGAGTAGAACTTGCGGCCCAGCGAGTCGGCACAAACCTGACCCGTGATATCAACCTGCAATGCCGAGTTGATAGCGGTCACGCGGTCGTTCTTCGAGATGATGTAGGGGTCGTTCGTGTAGCCCACATCCATCATCAGTACGCCCGGGTTGTCGTTGATAAAGTCGTAAACCTTCTGCGAACCCATCAGGAAGGTCGAAACCATCTTGCCCTTGTCGATGTTCTTTGCCTCGCCATTGATTACGCCCTTCTCCACGAGCGGGAGTACGCCATCAGCGAACATCTCGGTATGAACACCGAGGTTCTTGTGGCCACCGAGCTGTGCCAATACGGCATTAGGAATCGCACCGATACCCATTTGGAGCGTTGCACCATCCTCGATAAGACCTGCGCAGAGGTTACCAATCTTGGTCTCCACCTCATTAGGCTCCGAGAAGTGAGCCTCTTCGAGAGGTTGGTCGTCTTGAACGAAGATGTCAATCTTCGAGCAGTGAATCATAGCATCTCCGAATGCGCGGGGAACATACTTGTTCACAACGGCGATAACCGTGTCGGCGCACTCTACTGCTGCAAGCGTAGCATCTACCGAGGTACCGAGCGAAACGTAGCCGTGCTGGTCGGGGGTCGAGACCTGAATCATCGCCACGTTGCAGGGGACTGCACCCGAACGATAGAGCTTCTGTGTCTCGCTCAAAAAGATGGGAATGTAATCTGCATAACCACTCTGGGTAACCTTGCGTACATTGCCGCCCACGAAGAACGAATCGAGTTGGAAGATACCCTCGAATTCGGGTGCTGCATAGGGAGCAGGACCTTCGGTGTGGAGGTGGTGGATGTGTACATCGGAGAACTCTTTGTTCTCGCCGCGTGCGCACATAGCCTTAATCAGACACTGCGGTGCCGATGCCACCGACGAAAGGTGGATGTGGTCGCCCGACTTGATAACCTTTACGGCCTCTTCGGGAGTTACGAAATTAATCTGTGCCATTTTTGTTTAGTTTAGGTCTATAATTATCAATTTTCAATTGTCAATCTTCAATTGTGAAACGCAAAGATTATTTGCGTTTCACCTCTACCTGCTCATATCCCTCGATAATATCGCCCACACGGATATCGTTGAACGATTCGATGTTCAGACCGCAGTCCTGACCCGAGGTAACCTCCTTCACATCGTCCTTGAAGCGACGCAGTGAGCCGAGCTTACCTGTGTA
>CAZIAS010000014.1:0-48461 GCA_964536825.1 uncultured Alistipes sp.
AACTTTTTATTATATACAAAAACCTGCCTAACAAAAAACTTGTTAGACAGGCTCTACTCCTCTATAAGTTCAATCGTCGAACGAAGATGCGAGATATCGAGATGCGTATAAATCTCGGTGGTCGTGATACTCTCGTGACCGAGCATCTCCTGCACCTGACGAATACTTGCTCCACCTTCGAGCAGGTGGGTGGCAAACGAGTGGCGGAAAGTGTGGGGGCTGACCTGTTTTTCGATACCGGCACGCTCGACAGCTTGACGAATGATGGTAAATACCATCACTCGCGTCAATGCCTCTCCGCGATTGTTCAGAAAAAGGATATCGTTACTCTTTCCTTTACCGCCACCACGGCACCCGATGTACTCCTGTATGCAGTCACGGGCAGTGGTGCTTACCGGCACAAGTCGCTGCTTGCTACCCTTGCCCATAACGCGGATATACCCCTCTCCAAAGAAGAGGTCTCCAAGCCGTAGCGCCGTAAGTTCCGAGACTCGCAGTCCGCACGAGTAGAGGGTTTCGAGCATCGCCCGGTCACGCACACCCTTCTTGGTCGAGGTGTCGATTGATGCAATTATTAGATCAATCTCTTCGGTCGTGAGCGTATCGGGAAGATGGTGTCCCACCTTCGGCATAACAACAAACTCTGTGGGGAGGCTCTTTATGGAGTCATTCAATAACAGAAAGTTAAAAAAACTGCGCACGCTGCTCAATATCCGCGCCTGCGAACTCTTTTCGTAGTGGCAAACTCCATCGGGGCCGACAATCTTCTGCTCGTAGAGCCACTGCATAAAACGCTCAATCATAAAGCCCTCAACCTTGGTCGGAGCGACGTTGAACGTGCGCAGGATGTAGTTCCCGAACTTTTCGAGGTCACGCATATACGCCTCAACGCTATTAAGCGCAAGATTTTTCTCGAATCGTATGTAGGCGAAGTAGCGTTTTGTAGCATCCTCCCATTTTTTTGAGTTTTCTCCCATTTTTATCTATCTTTGTAGCAACAAAGATACGAAAATTTTACATAATATAGAGTTATGGCAAACTATATCGAACTTAATGCAGTAATCAACGATGCCGAATTGGCCGATATCGTGGTTGCAGAACTTGCCGAGTTCCCGTTTGAGAGTTTTGCAAACGAGCCGTCGATGCTCAAAGCTTATATCCCACAGACGGCAATGGCGGATTGTATGGAGCAGGTAAATGCAATGCTCGACCGCTACGGCATTACAGAGCGTCGCTACGTACAAATCGAATCACAAAATTGGAATGCGCTGTGGGAGAGCAATTTCGAGGAGGTTTTAGTTGCCGATAAGGTCGCTATACGCGCCCCCTTCCACGCACCCCATCCGGAGTTCGGAGCGCTCGATATAGTGATTATGCCGAAGATGTCGTTTGGTACGGGTCATCACTCCACTACGCGACTGATGGTCGAGATGCTGCTCGGTATGGATGTCGAGGGTCGCAAGGGTCTCGATATGGGCAGCGGTACGGGAGTTTTGGCGATTTTGGCGGCAAAACTCGGAGCCGCAGAGGTCGATGCCGTCGATATTGACGATATGGCAGACGAGAGTTGTCGCGAAAATGCAGTCACCAATGGTGTTGCAGAGAGGGTCAATCCCATCTTGGGCGATGTACGCTCGGTGGCAGGCAGGAAGTATGACTTCATCGTCGCCAATATCAACCGAAATATTCTCTTGCGCGATATGCCGGCATACGTCGGCACGCTCGGCAAGGGAGGCGTGTTGGTTATGAGCGGATTCTTGGAGGAGGATATTACGGCAATAACCGAGCGTGCCGAATCGTTAGGTATGCAGGCAGCCCGTCGCAAGTGCGATGGCGGATGGGTGGCTCTTGAATTTTGCAAATAACCTCCAAATCCTCGTAAGCGATGAAGAGTTACAAGGCTCGCGGCATAGTCCTCAACACGGTCAAATATGGCGACTCGTCGATGGTGGCGCAGTTGCTGACCGACGTGGGCGGGCGTTGTAGTTATATGGTGCAGGGAGTGCGTTCATCGCGAGGCAGAGGTTCGAAGGCGGCTCTGCTGCAACCGATGTTTGCCGTCGAATTCGAAGGTTTGGAGTCGGCAAAGATGGATATGCACCGCTTCCGCGAACTACGCAGCGGCATACTTCTTCAAAACACCCCGTTTGATATCCGCAAATCGACCATCGCACTCTTTATGGCAGAGGTTTTGTATCGTCTGATTCGTGAGAGCGAACCGAATGAGGCCCTGTTCGATTTTGTTTGGGGCTCGGTCGGCGCATTGGATGCAATGGATGAAGGCGTAGCCAACTTTCATCTCTGGTTTTTGGCTAATTTGAGCCGATTTCTCGGATTCAGCCCCGCAGGCGAGTTCAAACGCGGAGCAATGTTCGATATGAAGGAGGGCGCATTTACAACAATACCACCCGGACACTCGGCCGTGATGGATGCCGAAAATGCCGAGATATTGCGCGACTTGCTCGAATGTGACGTACGCTATTTGGGGGAAATCGGACTCAACAGACAACAACGAGTGGAGTTTTTGGACCTGATGATGCGCTATTACGGTTACCATCTCGACTCAATCAATGCAGTTCGCTCGATAAAGATTTTACAGGAGGTGTTCTGATGAAGAGAGTTATTGCCATATCGACTGCTCTGGTGTGGAGTTTCATCTTCGCGGTGCCGTCGTGGGCGCAGAACGAAGACGACACCCTGCGCTACAAGATTGAGAGTTACCGAGGATTGGACACGATGATGCTATCCACGCCCGATATCCGCACGTGGCACCCCGACGATATTACCATCGACCGCCACTCGGTAACCCCGATGATTTCGATGACTTCTCTTACCGGATTACGTAAAGAGTTCCCTTCGCGCGTTTTTATTATATTACCCAATAATACGTTGGAGGCTTGGGGCAGAGTGAATATCTCGAACGGGCAGGCACAAAATTGGGGCCCGTTCCCGAACAGCTACCTCGACGCCCGAACCCTATCGTTTCCGGCGCCGAGATAACAGAAACAGAATCGATACATAAAATAAAACAAGGAGTTTATGTACATAATTACACTACATCAACCTTTTACCGCTGATTTAGGTCGTTGCTCGCGGCGACACGCCGCGTTTGCAAATCCGACCCATCCCTAAATCCCCTCCTCGGGATGGGACTGGGTCGCCTTCGGCTCCGAAAAGCGGCGAAAAATTGCACTCGGGTATAATTTTGTATATAAATGCCCAAAATAAAACAGAATAAAAGATTATGAAGAAGACCTTTATTACCCTTATCGCAGCGATGTTCTCATCGTTGGCATCTGCTCAAATTCCGGATGGTTCGGGCGAAATACCCCACATTGCACCCGATGCAAAAGATGTTAAGATTGCATTTTTGACCGACGTACACGTCTATCATCCCGGCTCAAAGGCAGATTCGCTACTTATTCCGGCAATTGCCGAGATTAACTCTTCGGATTGCGACTTCGCGTTGCTGGGCGGCGATAATGTCTCAACGGGTTACGCCAAAGATATCATCGGTGCACACAAAATCTTGAAAAAGATTCGCAAACCGCTGTTTGGATTGATAGGCAATCACGAGGTCATCCGTACCGACAATGGAAATACGGTCCATCGCGAGCTGTATGGCTACGACCGCCGTATGGTATTCCGTGCCGGCGAGTACCTGTTCGTAGGATTTGAGGCAGGTCCCTACAACCGCACATCGAAGGGCATTGTACGCCAAGAGGATCTCGAATGGCTCGAAGAGCAGCTTCGCAAGGCCCGTCCGAACGAGAAGATTATATGCGTAGCACACATTCCGCTCAATTACGAAGTTGCCAACCATCGGGAAGTGACTGCCCTGTTGCGTAAATACGATGTAAAAGCGCAAATTTGCGGTCACTCGCACGTCACGACTCTGCTCAACGTCGATTCGATACCTTGTGTTATGGGTCGCAGATTTGATTACACCTCCAAAGGCTGGGGTGTAGGATATAATATCATAGAGCTCAAAAACGACTCTATTTATCTCTACCAAAAGCGACTCGACCAAGCTGCTCCGAAGCTCTTTACGACCCAAAAGCAGGGTTTCTCGCCCGAATTGCTTAATCGCAAATCGCATCCGCTGAAAATTACCCCAAAGACTTATGCCGAAGCGGGAGCCGTGTTATTTAAGGATTTGCAGCCGGCGGTATATGCTCCCGTCTTGGTACAGGGAGGCGCTGCGTATGTCGGTCACTCGAACGGAGTACTCTATGCATTCGATACAACAACCGGAGCAGAGCGTTGGAATCATAATATGGGCGATATTCTCTGCGCAAAACCGGTATGGCACGACGGCAAGGTTATCTATGTCTCGCCGACAGGTCGATTTACCGCCCTTGATGCCGCGACCGGCAAAGTCGTTTGGACCTTGCAGGCAAAGGGTGCAGTAACGGGCGACCCCGTGGTTGTGGGCGATATGCTTTATTGCAGCTTCGGAGTTGGTCTGTTTGCAAAAATCAACGCTGCCGACGGAGATGTGGTATGGACAACCCGTTCGGGCTCGATGCAGATGCAGTGCGTGCCTGCCGTAGCAAACGGAAAGGTCGTTGTGAGCACGTGGGAGAACGATATACGTTGCTATGACGACAAGAACGGCAAGCAACTGTGGCGCTGGTTCTCGGGCGACAGCAAGTTCGACTTCGCCCCGGGCCTGATATTCCCACAGATTATCGGCGAGAAGGTTTTTGCCTCGATAAACTATAAGATTGTGGTTCTCGATTTGGAAAAGGGAAAGCTTATTTGGAGTGACGAGATGTCCCGCTATCGCAAATCGATGGGAATGAGTAGCGACGGAAAAAACATCTTTATCCAGAAACCGAACGCCGACATACTTGCGGTGCGAGCCGACACCAATTTCCTCTCGCTGAATTGGACCGCAAAGAGTTCCAAGACGAAAAAAGACCGAAATCCGACCGCAATAGAGGTTGTTAATGGAGTTGTTTATAAGGGAACTATGGAGGGTACGGTAATTGCCATACGCGAGAGTGACGGAGCTCTGCTCTGGGACCACAAATTCTCGGATGCCGACATCAATAATGTCTGTGGCGACGAACAAGGTAACATCTGGGTTATGTGCCTCGACGGCAAACTCTTCAAGATTGCAAAATAAATCAGGTGCTTATAGTGACAACATTGAAGTATATAATTCTGAAATTTATTGCAAAAATTGTATGCATACCAAAAAAAAGCATTAAATTTGTTCTTCGATATTTAACCCAAGCCGTGTTATGAACAACAAGATCAAACTCCACGACCGCACCTTCGAGGTAATGATTCCCGCCGAAAAGATTGACGAGGCGGTAGCAAAGGTCGCACAGCGACTCAATGAGGACTATGCTTCGTGCAAACGTCCACCCATCTTTGTGAGCGTATTGAGCGGTTCGTTTATGTACCTTGCAGACTTAGTTCGCAAGGTTAATTTCGACAATGAGCTCGCTTTCGTCAAGATTTCGTCATACGAAGGTACGCAATCGACCGGTTCTATCAAGCAACACCTCGGCATCGATTTTGACGTAACGGGTCGCGACCTGATTATCGTCGAAGACATCGTCGAGACGGGCAACAGCATTGACCATATGGTCAAATACCTCCAAGGGCTTAACCCCAACAGCGTTGAGGTCTGCACGCTCTTCTTCAAACCCGAGAAGTACCGCTTCGACCACCCCATCCGATACTGCGCGATGGAGATTGGCAACGAGTTTATTGTAGGCTACGGTTTGGACTACGACCAGATTGGTCGTAACTTGAAAGATATTTACGTAGTATCGAATGAATAACGAACTTCTGCGTGGCGGCAGACTCTTGCCGCTTGTCGAGGATTTCTATACGATTCAGGGCGAGGGCTTCCACGCCGGCAAACCTGCATACTTCATCAGGCTTGGGGGATGCGATGTGGGTTGCAGTTGGTGTGATGCCAAATACACTTGGAATCCGCGCCTCTATCCACCTGTCGAGATTGAGACTATCATCGAGAGGGCTGTGGCGTGCGCTGCACAGGCAATAGTCATTACCGGTGGCGAGCCGTTGCTCTATCCGCTCGGTCCGCTAACCGAGGAGTTGCACAGACGCGGGCTGAAAATATTCCTCGAAACATCGGGCTCACATCCATTCAGCGGCGAGTTCGATTGGGTATGTCTCTCCCCAAAAACGAAACAACACCCTCTGGAAGAGTCTTATGCGCGTGCAGACGAGTTGAAGGTTATCATCGGCAGCAATGCCGACTTTGAGTGGGCAGAGCAGTGTGCCGAGAAGGTTTCGGCAGATTGTATGCTCTACTTGCAACCGGAGTGGAGCGTTTATGAGCAGATTCTGCCGGCTATGGTGGAGTATGCCAAGAGTAACCCTCGTTGGAACATCTCGGTACAGACCCATAAATTTATGCACATCCCCTAATCTCAACAGAGGAGTACGATATGAAGATTCGAATTGGCGAACGTTTTTGGATAACACTGACCTCGGTAATAATCCTCTTTACGCTCTTTTTTATCGGGCGTAACCTTATTACTGTCATCAAGACCCATCACCGCATCCGCCTGCTCGAACGCGAAAAAGAGGTCTATGAGCGACGTATTGCCGCTGACAGCACTCTGCTCGAAAAGTTGCAGTACGACGAATATCTCGAACAATACGCTCGTGAGCACTTTCATATGCAGCGCCACAACGAGGATGTCTATATCATCTCCGAGTAGGCTCCGACCTCAACCCTCGTTTTAGGGAGGGTCAGATTTGCAAAGGCGGCATATAGCCGCGAGCAACCACCTCCATCAGCGATAAAAGTTTGATGTAATGTAATTATGTATATCAAGTCCCCCAAAAAGCATTCCGCGTCTTGACCGGAGATTATCAGACAAAAAAGATAGGCTGTCGCGACAAATGTCTGACAGCCTATCTTTTGTTTAACCTCTTACAAATTAAGCGTTACTCCACGGGAGTTACACTTACGTACGATTTGCCGGAAGCCTTCTTGCAGAATACTACCGTACCATTAACCAACGCGAAAAGGGTGTGATCCTTACCCATACCTACGTTAGTGCCCGGATTGTGAACCGTACCTCTCTGACGAACGATGATGTTGCCTGCTTTAGCGAACTGACCACCGAAAAGTTTAACGCCAAGTCGTTTGCTCTCTGACTCACGACCGTTCTTCGAACTACCTACACCTTTTTTGTGTGCCATTTTTCTCTAATTTTTAATTATGCAACAATCTCCTCTACGAGAATCTGTGTCAGATACTGACGGTGACCATTACACTTCTGGTAACCGGTTCTGCGCTTCTTCTTGAACACCAAGACCTTGTCGTCTTTGAGGTGTTTGAGGATTTTACACTTTACAGAGGCGCCTTTTACAACAGGTGCGCCTACCTTAACCTGACCGCCATTGTCCACAAGCAGGACTTTGTCGAAGCTCATAGACGAGTTTTCCTCGCCTGAAAGACGGTGAACATAGAGCTTACGACCCTTTTCAGCCTTGAATTGCTGACCTGCAATTTCTACTATTACGTACATTTAATCTTAAAGTTATATCAGTTTTGACATAATTTCGGACTGCAAAGATAGTCATTTTTAATATACAAACAACATTCCGCACAAAATTTTTCGCATAAATTTCGTTTTTGGCATATTTTTCGGTTGGTAACACGGGCTTCAAATCCGCAAACCGACTATGAAAAAGATTCTTGTCGCAGGCAACGACCTGCTATTGCGCGAAATGGTCGCATCACTGCTCGCCGATATGGAGGTCGAAATCCACGCCGCCGAGCACATTGCCGACACCGAGCAAGAGTGCCGTCGAGGGTACTACGACCTGGTCATCATCCTCGACCTCGCTCCTTTCTTCAACGGGTCGGAGCCGGTGGCTCAATTGCGCCCCGACAGGATACGACGTCCCGACATCTTCGTCTTGGCGTGGCAACACTCCGAGCACACCGTATTGAGCCTGCTCGAATGTGGCGTCACACAATACATAACCCTTCCGGTAAATATTCGACGTCTGAAACGAAAGATTTGCGAAACTCTGAAATAACAAAACCACGATATGGGGATACTCACACCTATACTCTACGCTTACATTGTGCTCCTTGCCACAACCATCTCGATTTTGGTAACGCACGCCCTTTTCAATCGGTTGCGACGTCGCCACTCCGAGAGAGTGAGCAGTCTGCTCTCACGACGATATATGCGCATCACGATGGCAATAATGCTCTCGAATGAGAGCCTGCCGACGCGCTTCCCGATGCTGAAACGACGCGGAGCCTGCGAACTGCTCGCACAAACCTTGGCGACAGTCTCGACATCGGTCTATGGCCCCGATGTCGCAATGCTCGGACGTATTGCCACCGACAACGGTATCGACCGCTACCTTCTGCGCAAGGCTCGTCGTAGCAGAGGATTCGCACGTGCACACTACATATCGTTGCTTGCTGCCATCCCCCTATCTCATCAAGCCGCAGCCGAAGCACTCCGCTACGCCGACGACAGCAACCCGTTCGTACGCTTCTATGCACTCGCCATCCGCATCTGCAACGACACCTCCTCGGCACTGCGCGAACTTGCCGAATATCCGCATACGCTGAACCACTTTGAGACCTCCGAGATTATGGCAATCCTGCGACGCGGAATGTTACCCGTTGCTTGCGAGCCGCTATTAGTCTCGACAAATCGCAACCTGCGCCTTATCGGGCTACGCATAGCCGGGGAGTTCGGCATCAAGGAGGCTCAACCGCTACTGCTCGCCCTCGCCGCCGAAGAGAGCGATGACGAGGTAATGCAGGAGGCCATTTATACCCTCATAGCACAGCACTCGTCGCTCGCTCACAGCGAGATTGCAGGCAGCATCCGCAGACTTCTTGCCTCGGAGCGCCGTTCTCTCTGTCGCCATCTCGCCTTCGAGGGTTACTCGGCAAACGCTCTCGAACGACTCTTCGGCAGCAGCGACGGAAGCTACGCACAACGCCTCGTTGCAACATATAAACGTCGTATAGTATGTATTCCTCAATTATGATTCAAATCACAGCCGCCATCATCTCGCTCTATGTGGCGATTCGTTGCGGGATTATGCTTGCCAGAACCCGCCGTGGAGTCGAAGAGCACAACTTTTTCTCCCGACTTCGCACCCCCATCTGCGACGGCGCGGAGCAGAGAGGCATATCGACGCTCTGTCGAGATACCGACGATGACGAGCGTCTCGAAAGTCTGCTCGCTGTCGAGTACCCCGCATACGAAGTAATTGTCGTAGGGGATTCGCTGCGTTCTCCCGACTCGCTACAAAGGCTCATCGCGCACTATCGGATGATTGCCGTCGATGGACGAATGTCAAACGACAGGCATCTCCCCCACGTGCGCAAGATGTATCGTTCAACCTGTCGATGTTATCGGCGACTGTTGTTGCTTGACGTCTCCACCACGGGGCAACGCTCCGACCTTGATGCGGCTTTCGATGTGGCAACCTACGACTACATTCTGCCACTTTGGAACGCAGAGAGATTACTTCCCCGAAGCATCGAGCGACTGACTGCCGAGATACACACCTCGTCAAAAGGCTCGCGCTCTTCACTGACCTCTTGGTTCGGGAGCGGCATCACATTATATCCACGCGAATCATTCTCCGAAATCGACGGCATCGCAAGCATCAACATTCGTGACCGACGCCGACACCGCATACTCTATGAACCACTTGCCGTTGGCGACACTTCGCACGCCAATCGAGGAGTCGTCATAGCCATTGCCGGTGGCATCGCAACAATCGTTTGCACGGCCCTATCGCTTGCCGGCATTGCATCCATAACCACCGCCATAGCCGCCATTACACTACTCGGGATTGCAACTACGGCATACTCGGCCTACATCCTCACAACTTCATACCAAGCAGTAAATCCAGCTTGTGGGAACCCTGCTGTCGGATACGGCGAAACTTTATATCTTTTTTGCAAAAATTTATTGCCTCAAATATGGCAGAATCGAAAATAATCGTTATCTTTACAAAAGAGGAACAATGAACTATCAAACTACCGAAATGATTATTACAGACGATATCCGCGCCTACCTTATCGAGATGGCGGTCAATGCAGCCGTAAAGGCGGGTGCCGAGATTATGAAGATATATAAAAATCGTGACGACTACGACATCAGCGTCAAAAACGACCTGACCCCCATTACCGTAGCCGACCGTTTGGCCCACAGCAAGATAAAGGAGGCTCTCGGAGCTACCCGCATCCCTATTTTAAGCGAAGAGGGTCGCGAGATGCTCTATGAGGAGCGTCGCAATTGGGAACTCTTCTGGTTAGTCGATCCGCTGGACGGTACCGTCGAGTTTATCAAAGGCAATAACGAATTTACGGTCAATATTGCACTTATGCAGGACAACGAGTGTGTCGGCTCGGTGGTCTATGTCCCCTACTATCACAAGATGTATATCGGCGAGCGGGGGCACGGAGCACACCTCGTAACCGAAATCGAGCCCTCGGCAAGTGCATCACATCGTTATTCGGACTTTTCGGCTATATGGCGTACGCTCCCGTTCGACAGCGACGGCAGGACCACCCTGCGTGTGGCTCTGTCGCGTTCGCACCAGACCTCCGAAACGGCAGAACACATCTCCACTCTGCGCCAACAATATCCCGACCTCGAAATCGTCGAACAGGGAAGCTCTTACAAATTCTGTATGTTGGCGGAGGGTGTGGTTGATTACTATGTACGCACCAGCCAGACCTATGAGTGGGACACCGCAGCAGGCGAACTGATACTTGCCGAGACGGGCGGTAAGACCTGCGCACTCGATGACGGCTCCCGTTTCCGCTACAATAAGGAGGATTTGCGCAACCCGTGGTTTGAGTGTTACTCGGCGGGGAATAAATTGACAATTGATAATTGACGAACCCCTCCAGCTTTCAGCGACTCCTCTCCTGTTTTAGGGGAGGAGTCGCTGAAATTCAAAATTCAAAATAATTCCCCCATTCTCCCCATTTCCCCTTAATTGCCCTTAACTGAAAAATAATTGTAAATTGTGAATAGTTTTGCTATTTTTGCAAAAAAATAAAAAACCATGGCAACAAAACTCGTTTTATACAATACGCTTTCACGTCGCAAGGAGGCTTTCGAGCCGCTCAATGCCCCGCACGTCGGTATGTACGTTTGCGGTCCGACCGTCTATGGCGACCCGCACTTGGGACACGCCCGTCCGGCAATTACTTTCGACCTTCTGTTCCGCTACCTGAAAGCCGAGGGCTTCAAGGTGAGATACGTTCGCAATATTACCGACGTAGGACACCTCGAACAAGATGCCGACGAGGGAGAGGATAAGATTGCAAAGAAGGCCCGCTTGGAGCAGTTGGAGCCTATGGAGGTGGCTCACTATTACACCGAGCGTTACAAGGGCGCTATGGCGGAGCTTGGCGTGCTAACACCCTCGATTGAGCCTCACGCATCGGGTCACATCATCGAGCAAATCGAGTTCGTGAAACGTATTTTGGACGAGGGTTATGCCTACGAATCTAACGGTTCGATATACTTCGACGTCGAGAAGTACAACGAGAAGTACCACTACGGCAAGTTGTCGGGCAGAAATCTCGATGATATCGTGACCAACACCCGCGAGCTCGACGGTCAGAGCGACAAACGCCACTCCTACGACTTTGCTCTCTGGAAAAAGGCGTCGCCCGAACATATTATGCGCTGGCCCTCGCCTTGGAGCGACGGATTCCCCGGCTGGCATATGGAGTGTTCGGCTATGAGCACGAAGTATCTCGGCGAGCGTTTCGACATCCACGGCGGAGGTATGGACCTGATGTTCCCCCACCACGAATGCGAGATTGCACAATCAACCTCGGCACTCGGTCACGACTCGGCGAAGTATTGGGTACATAACAATATGATTACCATCAACGGTCAGAAGATGGGCAAGTCGCTCGGCAACTTCATTACCCTCGAAGAGCTCTTCACGGGCAACCACAAGTTGTTGGCACAGGCCTACACCCCGATGACTATCCGATTCTTCATTCTGCAAGCACACTACCGCTCGACACTCGACTTCTCGAATGAGGCGTTGCAGGCTGCCGAAAAGGGTCTGGACCGAATGATGAAGGGTATCGAGGCTCTGAACAAGGTAAAGCCCGCCGCTCAATCGACCGTAAATCCCGCAGAGCTTGCGCAGCGTTGCGAGGAGGCTATGGCAGACGATCTGAACTCTCCGATGGTTATCTCGGCACTCTTCGATTGGGTACGCATATTCAACCAGCTCGTCGAAGGACAGCAGAGCATCACTGCCGAGGATTTGGAGAGCCTGAAAGCTACGGTCAATCGCTGGGCATTCGAGATTCTCGGTCTGCGTGACGAGAAGTCGGCAACGGCAGCCGGAGGTAAGGATTTGGTTACTCCTCTCGTGAATATGTTGCTCGAAATGCGTATGACGGCAAAGGCGAATAAAGATTGGGCTACATCGGATAAGATTCGCGATGAACTGACCGCCATCGGTATCCGCGTTAAGGACCGTAAGGATGGATTCGATTGGGAGATAGAGTAGAACTTTAATTGATAATTGATAATTGATAGTTGAAAATTGATAATTATGGAGCCTGCGGCGTATGTTTAATTATTTTGAGTCAAAGTAATAGACAAAGCACCTTTAATTATCAATTGTCAATTTGATTTGCGGCGCGTAGTTTATTAGTTTTACGAGTATAAATTATAGTGTCAAAGTAATAAACAAAATACCTTTAATTATCAATTATCAATTGTCAATTTTTCAATTATCCATTATCAATTTGAATATGGTTTCCGAAGAACAGATTAGAGAGGTTGTAAGGCGTCTGGATACGCTGGGGAGGTGTCTTTGACATCGCCCAGAAACGCATAGACCTCCAAAACGAAGAGGAGAAGACCTTCGAACCCGACTTCTGGGACAATCCCGAGCGCGCCGAGCAGCAACTACGCAAGGTGGCCGCAATAAAGAGTTGGGTCGAAGATTACGACCATTTGGCGAAGCTTGTCGAGGATCTCTCGCTGATGCCCGACTTTGTGAAGGAGGGACTCGCCTCCGAGGAGGAACTCGAACATCACTACAACATAACCATTGAGGCAGTCGAGGCGCTCGAACTGCGCAATATGTTGCGCAGTGACGAGGATAAACTCGGCGCAATTATGGATATCAACGCCGGAGCCGGTGGCACCGAGGCGCTCGATTGGGCAGATATGCTGCTGCGAATGTACACCCGCTGGGGTGAAGCACACGGCTACAAGGTCAAGGTTTTGGATTATCAGGCAGGCGACGAGGTGGGAGTAAAATCTTGCACCATAGAGTTCGAAGGCGACTTCGCCTACGGATACCTCAAAAGCGAGAACGGCGTGCATCGTATGGTGCGTCTATCGCCGTTCAATGCCAACAACAAACGACAGACAACATTCGTTTCGGTATTCGTCTCGCCGACCGTGGATGACAGTATTGAAATTACCATAAACCCCGCAGATATCGAGTGGGACACCTACCGCTCGTCAGGAGCCGGAGGTCAGAATGTCAATAAAGTCGAGACGGGCGTGCGTCTGCGCTACCACGGCAAAGATGCCGACACGGGCGAACCCGTGGAGTTTCTAATCGAGAATACCGAGACCCGCTCACAACTGATGAATCGCGAGAATGCGATGCGAATCCTGCGCTCGAAACTCTATCAGCGGGAGTTGGAGAAACGTATGGCGACCCAGCAGGCTTTGGAGGCGACGAAAAAACGTATCGAGTGGGGCTCGCAGATTCGTTCCTACGTCTTCGACGACCGTCGCGTGAAGGACCACCGCACAGGCTGGCAGACCTCAAACGTCGAGGCAGTGATGGATGGCGAGATTGACGACTTTATCAAAGCCTACCTGATGGAGTTCGGCGACGAGAGCAGATAAGAGCAGATAAAGGGGCAATAAATTACCCACATTTTTGGTAATGATGCAGAGTCATATTACAATGGTAGGGAGCAGATTTTGCTCCCTACCATTGTAATATATGGTCCCCGATTATCAGTTCGATTTGCGGGTTGCCTTCGTTTTGATGCGACCGGCAGCGAGGTCATCCTTGTAAGCCTTCGAATATTTGGCACGACCGAGCGAGAAACCAAAACCGAAGTTGAGATTCACAGAGCGCTGACGTACAGGTACCAACAACCGATTGGCGCCATTCATCGTTGCACTGCCAAACTTCAAGTCGATAAAGTCGGCTCCCACGAAGATATTCAAACCCTTCGGATGAAGGTTCAGCGCGAATCCGAACACTCCCGGCTGATTGTGATTAAGGAAAGTATGGCTTAATGTGGCAGTAATCCAATTCACGGGCTTAAAGTTCACGGACGCCGTAAGTTCCGAGTAGGCAAATGTCTTGCAGAATTTCGTGTGCGACAACACACCGAAACTTATGCGGTTACGAAGGATTGCATATTCGGCACCCACGTTAAGCGAGCAATTCAGACGCTGAATGTGGTGTCCCGATGTAGTCGCATTTACAAATTCGAAGTCCTCCTTCTGGACTTTTACCTCCTCTTTCTCGAAATCGTATCCCTCGTAAGAGAGTGCTCCGCCAAGATGACCCGTAACGGTTGCCGCACGATTCCAACTGATAAATCCGAGGTCAGTAACAGCAGCCGACAGACGCAGGTGGTCATCCACAAGGCGCACCTCGGCTCCGATATCGATGGCTGCACCTCCGTTACCGAATTGGTTCAAATTGAGATTCTGCATATTGAATCCCGAAGGCAGAAGTGCATCGATTCTAACTGGCTCTCCAACCGGCAGTGATGTATTTATCATCGGGAAACTACACTTCAACTCTCCATCCATACGTGCAGCCACCGACACATCGGTAACATCCACCGAGAGTTTATTCACGTTGAACGACGCATTTGCGATACCGACCAGACCCTTAACGCGGAAACCGATGGTCGCGATCTCCTTAATCGGAATCGCAGCCCCGACGAACAACTCCATATAGGCATTCAATCCGAGGTGCATCTTCTCCATATTGTAGGAGCCCTGTCCGAGGCTGGTAACCAGCGAGAAAAAGTCCTTGGGGATATTGACATCGGCATTGACTTTGAGATTCATACCCGCCGACCAGAAGAACTTTTTGGTGTGGGCACCAAAGCCGACAATCTGCTCCGAGATGGCAAAGTCCAACGCATTGTTGCGAGGCAATCGCTTCAAGAAGTCGTTGCGATCGACCGACTTATGCATAAAGGTTACCAATCCGTTCTCGGTCGGATAGAGTATATTGTCCACCGAGAGGAAGTTGTTATTGAGCGAAGCACTGACACCTCCAAGCATAGGGAAATTGATATATCCGCGCGTCGGAGCCAATGCCGGATTCATTTCGGTACGAAACGTCGAACCCTCCATAAAATAAGAGGTACGCACCTGTGCCGACATTGCAACGGGCACGAACACAAACAGGAATATTGCTATATATCGTTTCATCATCTGACTCTCTATTTAACTCCAAAATCATTAAGATCGACAGTAATGCCGTCCTTTACCCTCAATCGCAATCGTCCGGAGAGTGTCTGGTCGGGGGCAATTGCACTCGGAGTTTCGGAGTTGTTGCGAATATTCATTTTGAAATTCAGCGCATCAATATCCGCCAGACGAGCCAGCTCTCCACTCTCGCCGAGGTCGAGTTTCAGCACCAAGGTCGAGTGAGCTTCGGGCTCTGCATCCTCGGGATGGTGTCCGTGAATCATATTCTCTGCTTCGAGCGAAATCTGCACATCCGTCGGTTCCCCATTCTCATCAAGGCATTCGGTCGTAACCACAAAATCGAGCGGGATGGTGGTCGTAAAGTCGGCAATAACCGCCACCTCGCCGACCGACTTGATGGGGAACTCGTCAATCGTTTCGAATATACCCGCAAGACCCGTTACCGTAGTGTCGTAACTTATATCGAACTTATGACCAAATTCGAGCGGCACCACAACCGAATAGTCGTAACCAATCTCGTACGAACTCTTCGTAAGGTCGATGACGTGCGACGTAGAGAGGTCTGACGCAACCTTCATATCCACCTCGATTTTTGCGGGCATCGAACCCGTGAAGAGTCGTCCCAGGTCGAGTTCCACGAAGGTTATACCCTCCTCGCCGGCAAACTGCTCACGACGATTCTTGGTCGATAGCACGAGGTTGGTTACCCCGTCGCCGGCGATACGCACATCGTCGATGCTCACGTTATTCTCCGGTATCGCATTGCCATCGGCATCGTATGGTTTGAGCGCCAACGACGCCACAAACGGAATCGCCACGGGGTTGTTGATATTGAATCGGATAATCGGATCGACTGCTAGATTGCTAATCTTCAAATTGGTACCCGCCAAATCGCCAAGCGATATTTCGGGCAGAGATTCGGGCGTAAACTCATAATCAATCTTACCATAGAATTTCGACACCTGAATATCATCAATCGAGAAATCGACATCTATTTTAGCATTCGTCGATTCGAGGTTGATATCCGTACCTGCATCAATCGACACTCCTCCCGTAACGGCAAACTTCTCGTCAAGGACAATCTTGCGAGCTCCCTTTTCGCCGGTAATCGCAGGGAGGTTCTCGATGGCATCGAGCTCAATCTCGACGACATCGAGAGAGGCTTTTTCGTTGGGATACCACTCAATATTTTCAAGGCGCAGAATATTATCTTTGTTTTCCGCCTTCTCGATGAAGGGCTGACCATCGACGGGATGAATCATCTGCTTCATATTGATTGCAAGGCTCAAATAGACCTTATCCACAGGGAAGACCTCCCCCTCGGGGTGCGAGATACGAAGTCTTACCTTAACCTTCTCGCCCGTAGCAGATGCGATTTCAAGACGTTCGATGGAGGCAATCTCGTCGGGGACATCAATCGTATGGCTCAACTTCGGCAGATTCTCCTCCTTGAAATCGAAGTCGAAGGATTGCTCACGAATAGTCACTTGGCTATCGGCGAGATTCAGCAGGAAGTGCGCCTCATCGATAATCGTCTTGACATTTACGGGCTTAACGGGAGGTTGCACCTCCGAGAGCATAAACGACAGACCCTCTTCGAGGTTGGCGATATGCGACGATATCGAAGACTTGATAACGAGTTGTCCCGATTTAAGGGTGTAGTTACATTTCGAGCAGTCGATGGCAAGCAGATTGAGCTCCACACCCTCTTCGAGGCGGCGCATCGGGGCAACCATCTTATTTGTCGAAGTATCGAGATATCCCGCAGCATCCGGCGCGAACACCAAGCACTCCGGTAATTGTGTCTCTGCGTGCAGAGCATCGGTCTTCAACCACTCCAATCCCTCGATTCTGAACACAACCGGAGCCTCTTCGAATGCGATATAATCGACAGATTCGACACTCTCGGGGATTCCGTTGAGGGTATATACAGTCTCCGAATTATGACTTGAATTATCTATTTCGACCGAGTTAATCACAATCTCCATATCGCGGAATTCCGGAGCTACCCCAATCTCAATAGCAGGCTTGCTCGCAGAATTGACATAACCTGCAATTGCATTGAACGTATAGTCGAACGAGTAGGAGATTTCGTCATCTATAATCATCTCGCCACGAGCCACCGTACGCTGTGCAAAATCTATGCTGCGCAACCACGCCTTAATCTCTATCTGCTCAACATCGCCTGCAACATCATAGCCTGCAACCTCGTAGTTCTCGACCGAAAGAGTATTTCCCAACGATCGACCATTCTCGTCCAACAATTCGTAGTTCGAGGGGAATTGAACAGAGAGGTTAAGCTTTCCGCCCCCATTGATACTCTTCAAGCCGTTGAAGGCAATGACAATATTGACAGGCGAGCCATACGAAGTTTCGCTCTCGCCGAAATAGACCTTTCCGATACTGCGAATCTGCGAGGGCATATCGAACGACGCCTCAAACGGCACCGTGCCGCTCTTCGATAACGAAAGTTCGCCCAATGCCGGAATCGTACTACCACCCTCCGGTAGCGACACTCCCAAATCAATGGCAGAAGAGAACTCTATCGGCGCGAACGCCGGCTCCACGCTCATATCGGGATAGCCGAGCACAAACGAAGTCTCTATCTTACTGAATATAAAATCGTTCGGCAACTTGAGCACCGAGAACGACACTGCATCAATCTCTGGCGAAAGACCCGAAATCAGCGGCAACGAGAAGCCGTCGATAACAAAGTTATCGCCCTCTCCTTCGTACTTGAAAGTATAGACACCATTCTCCTCGACCAGACCCTCCATCTGCTCGCCAATCATATCACCGAGTGCTATGGGCTTGATTTCGCCGAGAGGGACAACCACCTCTTCGCCACCGATAGTTACCTCGGTCGAGACATTATCGAGATTATAGTTGTCATCCACACAGGCGGAGAACAACAGCAAAATGCCAATAACCGACAGGTACACAAAAAGCACCCTCGGACTCTTCTTCCAAGTTTTCATACTATTTTCTTTTAGGTAATTACCTATTTTGTTACAAATATAGATATATTTTTCGATATACATAATATAATGTTGTAAAAATCTCTTTTTTAGACACTTTTCTTTGCAAAACAAATCGTTTCACATTCGACGTTCGGTGTAGAATTTGTCGGAATTTACAAAAAATTATTAAATTTGTATCGTGATGTCACAGACCAAACGCCCATCCATCAAGGAGCAGGTGGCACTGCTGCCACTCGAACCGGGAGTCTATCAATTTCTCGACTCCACGGGAAGGGTAATTTATGTCGGCAAGGCAAAGTCCCTGCGCAAGAGGGTCAGCTCGTACTTCGTGCAAAGCAAAGAGCACAGCGCGAAGGTTCGCATTATGGTCCGCCACATCGTCGAGATTCGCCACATAGTTGTCGGCAGCGAAACCGATGCCCTGTTGCTCGAAAACTCGCTCATCAAGAGTCTGCAACCGCGCTACAACATTCTACTCAAAGATGACAAGAGCTACCCGTGGATAGTTGTACGCAACGAGAACTTCCCGCGCATCGAATCGACGCGCAGGCTTGTGCGCGACGGCTCGCACTATTTCGGGCCTTACGGCTCGGTCGCGATGCAACGCAGTATCTTGGAGTTTATTCGGGAGGTTATCCCCTTGCGTACCTGCAAGTTGAATCTCTCACCCGACCGCATAGCCAAAGGCACCTACTCGACCTGCCTGCAATACCATCTCGGCAACTGCAAGGCCCCCTGCGTCGGGGTTCAATCGGCAGAGGATTATGCCGCACTTATCGAGATGGCAACAGCCGTACTGAAAGGCGACCTGCGCCCCGTACGCAGCTACCTCGAAGAGGAGATGCAACGCGCCGCCGCCGACCTCCGATTCGAGCAGGCTCAACGATTCAAATCGCGCCTCGACGCTCTCGAAAATTACCGTTCACGCTCGGTCATCGTGAGTGCCAAAATTGTCGATATCGACATCTTCTCGCTGCTTACCGACGAGGCTGACGACACGGCCTATTGTAACTTTATACGCATCCGTCGCGGTTCGGTCACGGGGGTCTATACCGTTCGACTGACGGCCGGCGCCGAGAGCAGCGATGCCGAGATGCTGACCATTGGCATTCAGCATATTGTCGAAAATATCTCGGGCGAGTTATCGCGCGAGGTAATTGTTCCGTTCCTGCCGTCGGCAGCGATTCTTTTTGACGGGGTAACCTTCACTGTTCCCAAGCGCGGAGAGAAACTCGAACTGCTCGAATTTTCGCAGAAGAGCGCACGAATCTTCCGTGCCGAACAGCTCAAAAATCTCGAAATCAAGAATCCCGAACGACATACCGACCGCCTGATGGAGGCAATGCGTCGCGAACTACATCTCGAACACGCTCCGCGCCATATCGAGTGCTTCGACAACTCCAATCTTCAAGGCACCAATCCCGTAGCATCGTGCGTCGTTTTCCGTGACGGCAAACCCTCGCGCAAGGAGTACCGACACTTCAACATCAAGACTGTTGTCGGAGCCGACGATTTCGCCTCGATGCGAGAGATTGTCGAACGTCGCTACCGCCGTCTTTTGGAGGAGGGTGCAGAACTCCCCGACCTGATTATCGTCGATGGAGGCAAAGGGCAGCTGTCGAGCGCATACTCCGTTCTCTGCTCACTCGGCATCGAGGAGAGGGTCCCCATCGTCGGACTTGCCAAGCGCATCGAGGAGATATACTTCCCACACGATCCGATGCCTTACTACCTGTCGCGCACCGGCGAGCCATTGAAGGTGGTCTGTCATATTCGTGACGAAGCACACCGTTTCGGCATCACATTCCACCGCCAAAAGCGCAGCAATGCCTTTCTGCACAGCGGTTTAGAGGACATACCCGGAATCGGAGAGAAGAGTATCTCGGCTCTACTCAAAGAGTTCCGTACCATATCGCGTCTGCGGCAAGCCGATGAGGAGGCAATCGCCGCCGTTGTGGGCACGGCAAAGGCGCGTGCCATCACAGGATGGCTGAAAGCGAAGGCTTAAACAGCCTTTCCGATAGGGAATCACACCCCGTTCCGGCACTATACATCTCGGCTAATTAGGTATAAACACCTAACCCCAACTCCTCGTAAATATCTACTTTTGTAATGTTTATGACCGAATTTGTTATTCAGCAAAGCCTTCGTCACAAAACAGATACAAACCAAAATTTGATAAAATGAGAAAGTTTTTAGAACAATTCAAGACCGAAGATTGGGTAGTTACCTTTTTGAGCATTCCATTGCTCGTATTGGCAGGTTGCGCCTCATTCATCGGAGGCGGCCCGAAGATTCCCACCGACCTCACAGAGGCCAAGTCGTGGATAGACATCGCACAACTCTTCGTCATCGCCATCGTGATTCTCTATGCCGGCAATCGACTTTTAAGCCGACCGATGAAGGGCCTTTTCTGGTCGTTTGTCGTGGTCTTCATCGTCGCAGCACTCGCGATGTGGATTGGCAGCAACCCCTACATCAAGAAGGAGCTCGGACTCGAACCCGTGTTCTTCTCGGTAATATTCGGACTTATCATTCGCAACTGTTTCCACATTCCCGAGTGGTTAAAACCCGCAATTCAGGGCGAGTTCTTCATCAAGACGGGCGTTGTCTGCCTTGGTGCAACGATTATGATTAGCGACGTACTGAAATCGGGAGCCGTAGGTCTTTTGCAGGCGTGTGTGGTTGTGACGGTTGTCTGGTTCTTCGCCTACCTTATTTCGCGCAAGTTATTCAAGGTCGAGCAGGCTACGGCAATGACTCTTTCGAGCGGTGTAACCATCTGTGGCGTATCGGCTTGTATCACGGCAGCAGGCGTGGCTGGCACCGACAAAAAGAGCCTTTCGTACATCGTTTCGGTCGTGTTGATTATTGTTGTTCCGATGATATATCTGATGCCGTGGTTGGCAAATATGATTGTTCCGCTGCTTTCGAGCGACCCGCAGGTTCAGCAGGAGATTGCTGGTGCGTGGATTGGCGGCACCATCGATACCACCAGCGGTGTAGCCGCATCGTCGGAGATGGCAGGCGAGATAGCCAACCGCACGGCTATCGTTGTGAAGGCTACACAGAACGTTCTTATCGGCGTTGTGGCATTCTTTATCGCGCTCTACCTCTCGACCAAGGGCGAGGGAGGCGGCAAACAGCGTCCGTCACTCAAAATTGTTTGGGATAAGTTCCCGAAATTCATCCTTGCATTTGTCGTGGCATCGCTCGTCTTCTCGTTGTTCAAAGAGGCAGACCTCTTCACTCTCAATGCAAAGGGCAAGTTGATGGAGACCTCGTTCGCAAAGACGCTTTCGACCCTGTTCTTCTCGTTGGCGTTCGTATGCATCGGAATGGACACCCGCTTGAAGGATATCATTTCGAAGGATAACCGCAACATCCTCTACTCGTTCCTCACGGCGCAGACCTTCAACATCTGCTTCACATTGCTGGTTGCGTGGTTGCTCTTCGGAGTAGTCAAGCCGCTGATTGCATAGAGCCGAACAGGTATTTACCACAAGGAGTATCCGATGTCGTTTGTCGGATACTCTTTTTTTGCTATTTTTGCGAACGAAATAGCCCAAACAGGACAGAATGGAGTTAAAGAAGAAGAGAATATTTCTGACCGGAGCAACCGGCATAATGGGAATGGCAGGTTTGCGTGAAATTCTCTCGCGCGAGCATAGCAAACACAGATTTGAACTTACACTTTTGGTGCGTCCTTCGCGCAAAAACCGCAAGATATTGAGGCCCTATCGCGGGTTCGACAACATCCGAATCGTTTGGGGCGACCTACGCAACTACGACGATGTACTGCGGGCAGTCGAGGGAGCCGACTACGTTCTGCACGTCGGAGGTATGGTTTCGCCACTTGCGGACCACTACCCCGAGACCACCCTGCACACCAACACCGCAGCAGCTCGCAATATAGTGCGTGCCGTAAAGGCGCAGCCCGACCCCGACAGTGTGAAGGTCGTCTATATCGGCAGCGTGGCACAGACCGGCGACCGCCCCTCTCCGCTCCATTGGGCACGTACGGGCGACCCCATAGCTCCTTCGATATTCGACTATTACGCCATATCGAAGTGCCTGGCAGAGCGCATCTTTGCCGAGTCAGGATTAAAACATTGGGTCAGCCTGCGACAGTCGGGAATCCTCTATGCCGGCATTCTGCGCAATATCGATCCCATAATGTTCCACGTTCCGATTCGTGAGGTTTTGGAGTGGGCAACGGTCGAGGATTCGGGCAGGCTCCTGGCAAATATCTGCGAAGAGAATCTTCCGGAGAGTTTCTGGTGTAAATTCTACAATATCGGTAGTGGCACGGAGTATCGTCTGACCAATTACCGATTCGAGCAGTTGCTACTCAAAAATTCGCTCGGAATGCCACCCGAAAAACTCTTCGCATCGAATATGTTCGCAACACGCAACTTCCACGGACAGTGGTACTTCGACTCTGACAGGTTGGAAGAGTTTTTGCACTTCCGCGCCAACACTCCCGTCGAAGAGTACTTCGCAGGATTACAGAAACAGTTGCCTTGGTTCTTCGCGTTGGCGAAGTATGTTCCGGCAGCCGTTATGCGCATATTCCTGCGCTGCCTGGCTCACCACAAACGATTCGGCACACTCGGCTGGCTCCGTCGCAACGACAAGGAGCATATCGCCGCCTATTTCGGTTCTCGCGAGGCGTGGGAGGCGATTCCCGACTGGAAGACTCTTGCGGAGTTCAAACTCGCAGGCGAAGAGGAGGCTGTGCGACTCGACCACGGATACGACGAGCAAAAACCACTCGAAGAGTTGAATCTCGACGATATGCAACAGGCTGCCGCGCTCCGTGGCGGAGAGTGTTTGAGCAAAACGATGAACACAGGCGACCTGCAAACAGCGCTCAAATGGAGATGTGCCTGCGGACACTCTTTCGAGAGCTCTCCCGCAGTCATTCTGCTTGGAGGACATTGGTGTCCGGAGTGCTTTTTGAAGCCGTGGCAATACGATGCCGAAGCGAAGAGAAACCCCTTCTTCGCGCAACTTTGGCTCGCACACCACACAGGAGAAGACAACGACTATTCGGGGCTTAAAATCGACATTGCCCGACACTCGGTAAGATAAAATCTTCTAATCTTCACGCTATTGGCGTTATCGATGTCGATGCTCCACAAAAACCCAAGACGACAGTGATGCAGCCGCCCGACTGCCGATTGTCGGCAAAAACATCAGTCGTGCCGTGCGCATATTCGGCAATGCCGAGCCCGTAAAGGTCACTATCGGAGGCATAGACGTTACCTCGACAAAGTACAGCCGCGCAAACTCATCTTACGCACACGATGCCTATTACGGAATCGGCACCAACTTCGGTTCGATATCCAGCAATGGCAACATTTCATTCGATTCGCACGGATATCACGAGGTTGTCGTCGAGGCGACCTACGCCGATGGTACGGTACTGCGCGAAACCCGCGATATCGGAGTTTGGGGATTGCTGCTGACACCAAAGAGCGACACGTCCTTCACGGATGGTACATATTACGTCTTCCGCAACTCGGCGTACGCAACCACATACCTCTACGACAACGGCAACTATCTCTCTGCCGAAGAGTTGTCACAGCCGCTCTATCGGTCGCTATTCAATATTGACAACAACGGATTTATCCGCAATATAGCCACGAGCGATTACTGCACGGGGTACAATAATGTTCAGATTGAAGCTTCGTCGGATGCAGGTCTGCAATATCAGTTCTCATACAGTGGCGGGCTGTTCAGCATCTACTATTATGCGGGATATCGCTCCTACTATTGGAAGCAGACGAGCTCAACCACCACAAATGTTTCCCGCTATGCAAGCGGTAACTATTCGTGGTACATCTACGAAGCAGAGCCTGTGGCTCCGCAGGCAAAAGAGTAGTCCGAGAGAGGTATTTGCTTAAAAATATGGGATTTCGAGGTAGAAATCCCATATTTTTGTTGCGATAATTACTATCTTTGCGATGATATGAGCCACATTGCCGTCATAATAACCATCGTAACCTACATTGCATCTCTCTTTGCGGTGGCTTGGGTTAGCGGTCGGCGAGCCGACAACTCCGACTACTTCTCGGGCGGGCGACGCTCCCCGTGGGTGGTTGCAATGCTCGGAATGGTCAGCGCGGCAATGTCGGGTGTAACCTTCATCTCGATTCCCGGCTCGGTTGCAGTATCGAATTTCTCATACTTGCAGATGGTTGTCGGATTTATCCTCGGATATCTGGTCATCGCCTTTGTCTTGGTGCCGTTGTTCTATCGGCTCAACATCACATCCCTATACGAATACCTCGACCGACGGTTTGGAGCAAGCAGTCACTATACGGGTGCCTCGTTCTTTCTACTCTCGCGCACGCTGCTCTCGGCTTTGAGAGCTTATATCGCCTGCACCGTGTTGCAGATGCTTGTATTCGACTACTATGGGATTCCGTTTGCCGTGAATGCCGCAATATTTATGTTGCTCGTTCTGCTCTACTCGCGACGAGGGGGTGTTAAGACCATTGTTTGGACCGATACGCTCCGGACCATCTCGCTCGTCGGCTCGCTCGTCGCGTGCATCGTGCTGATTATGCACTCGGAGGGGCTATCATTCGGGGATATGTTCTCGACGGTAACTTCGCATCCGTACTCCAAAACGCTATTCATAGAGGACTGGAACGACGACCGCCACCTCGTAAAGCAACTCCTTGCAGGCTTCTTTATGGTTATCGCAATGACCGGCCTTGACCAAGATATGATGCAGCGCACATTGAGTTGCCGTTCGATGCGCAGTGCCCAAAAGAATCTCGTTACTGCCGTACTGTTGCAAGCCGTGGTCATCACTCTATTTTTGGTCTTGGGCGTCTTGCTATACACATATCTCGAACGCGCGGGCATACGCGCGAGCGAAGGTTCGCCCTTCCCGATGTTCTCCCCTGACGGCGAGGCCGTAATCGGCAAGGCAGACCACGTATTCCCCTTCGTGGCGACGGGAGGCTTGGCCTCTCTTGCCATCGGAGTCCTCTTTGTTCTGGGACTTATCTCCTCGACCTACTCGGCAGCCGGCTCGGCACTGACTGCGCTAACCACCTCATTCATAATCGACATTCTGCGAGGTGGCGAGCGCTACGACGATGAGCAACTCACGAAACTCCGTAATCGGGTAAATATAGGCTTCACGCTCCTGTTGGCTGCGTTAATCATCCTCTTCGACCTATTGAGCGAACAGAGCATTATCGACACCTTCTATTCTGTGGCAAGCTATACCTATGGGCCCATACTCGGAATGTTCGCCTTCGGCATCCTCTCACGGCGCCGCGTTCGCGACCGACTGATGCCCGCGATTGCCATCATATCGCCACTGCTCTGCCTGCTGCTTGACCTCAACTCCGAGAGGTGGTTCGGCGGCTATCGGTTCGGCTTTGAGATTTTGGTCATCAATGCTCTTGTAACGATGGTCGGAATGGCACTTATAAGTTATGACTCAAATAAAGATAATCCATAAAACCAACTTATTATGAAACAGACATTTGCAATTCTTGCTATGCTCGTCATCGCTCTGGCGGGATGCAAGACAAACGAAACCTCTTCCGACACACTGCGCGTGATGTCCTACAACGTACGTAACGGCAAGGGACTTGACCTCAAAGTCGATTTGACGCGATGCGCCGATGCCATCAACCGAGCCGAGCCGGACTTTGTGGCTGTACAGGAGTTGGATAGTATGACCTCTCGCTACGAGGGGGTATATGCGTTGGGCGAACTTGCCGCCAAGACCGGTATGCACGACTACTACGCACCATCAATCGACTACAAAGGCGGAAAGTACGGAATCGGCATACTCTCGAAGAGTCCCGCTCTCTCGTTAGCTCAATATCCGCTACCCTGCCGCAAGGAGCCGCGCACGATGCTCGTTGCCGAATTCGAGAAGTTCTACCTGATTTGCACACACCTCTCGCTCAACGAGGAGGACCGTGTTACCTCGGCAGGTATAATCCGCGACGTCGTAGCTACGCTCGACAAGCCCGTGATTATTGCCGGCGACTTCAATGCAGCACCCGACGGCGAGGCTATGGCGGAGTTTCTTAAATTTACCACGCCGCTCTCGAACCCCACGCAATACACCTTCCCTGCCGATGAGCCGAATCGTTGCATCGACTACATCCTGACCAACTCGTCGAAGGTAAAAGGCAGTGCTCCGGTAATTATGTACGAGCCCGTGGCATCGGACCACCGACCACTCTATGTAGATGTGACACTGTAATCAATCGTAGAGAAAAATAGCGTGTTCAAGAAGTTTTCTTGGACACGCTATTTTTGACAGAAGTTGTATAACAAGAGGGATTTTTAGGACTGCGAAGCCCGAAAAAGCGTAGTTTACTCGGCGTAAATGAGCATTTTAATGGCGAGTATTACACAAAACACCTTGTCAGACGGCTTCCTTCACGGAATTCACAGACCTTTTTGTGCTTTAATACTCATAGACATAGGCGCGTAACGAACGAACAATTCCACCTTCGGCAACCTCAACCTGCAACGACGGTGTCTGCTCGGTAAATCGCATTCCGAGCCTGTCCACTCCCCGCTTATCCCGTGTCAGCGAGTAGCGACGCTCGCCATTAAGCAGAATATCGACCTTGCCCTCGAACTCCAACTCCAAGGTCAGAGCACCATACTCTATCTCGCGATTCCAGACACGACTTATCGGCTTTGCTGCACGACAGTTACGGCGACGCAACTTCATCTCGGCCCGGCACTCCGGGTTGGGCAGTTTCGCAAAGTCGGTCAGCAGAATCGAGACTCCGTTACGCAGGGCCTGCACCTCGTGAGGAGTCCGGAATATCGAGGATTGAACCTCGTATCCCTTCGCACGCAAAGCCTTGCAATACTCCTCGGTAAGGAGCACGCGCTTCATACTCGACACACCACAACGCCCGCCCAACGCTTCAAGACGGCGAATCGTATTTCCGACACTTTGGTCCTTCTGCTTGCCCGGGTCGAGCAGAATCAGGCAGTTCGATATCTTGCGGGCTTCGGCAAGCAGGTTGTCATAGCTGTTGAATGCAATCCAACCGTCATCGCCCAACATCTTCTGTGCCAGATGATAGGACTCGGGGAGACGACTATGCAGCATCGCCACCATCCCCTGCTTTTTACACTCGACGAGCACCTCTTCGAGAGTCGGTACCGGCACTCGCATTGCAGGGTCGTCCGATGCCAAGACATAATCTCGACGCAACTCCTCGAAGGTTACATCTGCAACCTTGACCGGCTCGGAGAGTTTCGAATAGTCAGCAGCACGACGCACCGTACGATTGATTGTCTTATCGTGCATAATGACCATCACGCTATCTGCTGTATATTTCACATCACACTCGATGCCGTCATATCCAAAGCGCTTTGCCGATACCACCGCCGCGACACTGTTCTCGGGAATAACAAACTCCTTAACGGGCTTCTCCCCATCAACCGACACCACTCGCGTAGTCCAACCTCCACGGTGGGCAATCAACAGCGACAACTCACTCTCCTGCGCAGTCAGTTCAGCCGTCGCAAGCAGGCACAGCACGTAAAGTAAAATCCTCCTCATTACGTATTATTCCATTGGTTGCACTCTTACTTCGGTAACACCCTCCAACTCCCGCACCAGACGGTCGATATCGGACTTCTCCTCGACCTCGCCGTAATGGTAGGGGTAGAATATCGCCGGACGGATGGCCTTCACGGCATCCACAGCCTGCTCAACGGTCATTGTGTAGGGCTGATTCACGGGCAAGAATGCCACATCGATATCCTTAACACTCTTGACATCATCGTTGTTTTCGGTGTCGCCAGCGATGTAAAAACGGCTGCCGCCTATGGTTATTATGTAGCCACAATCCTCGCGAGCCTTCGGATGAAAATCGAGATGCCCTTCCGTAATGTTGTAGGCGGGTACCGCATCAATACGTACCCCCTCGACAGGCTCTGCCGTGGCCCCCGGAATCATCGTTATACAGTCAAAATCAAAAGCCTCCGCCGAGACCTTGTCGCAAACGATGATTGTTCCTTTTTTTGAGAGTTTATCGATGGCGGCTCGGTCGAGATGGTCGTAGTGAGAGTGTGTGACCACCACCACATCCGCTTTCGGCAAACGTCCGTACTCGGCAGATGTACCCACGGGGTCAATATAGATAAGACGACCCTCGGTTTCGAGAGAGAGCGATGCGTGTTTGAAAAACGTAATCGTTACCTTGCTGCCTGAACGTGTAGTAATTTTGTCCTGCGGGTAGCCGGTGCATCTGTTCGACCTACAACCAAACAGACCAAATAAAGATAAAAAAGACATAACTATAACTGTTTTAATTTTCATTTTATGCACTGATTTATAGGTTTCTTACATCATTATATTTCAGGCGTAGTTCATCCGCCTGCACACCCTTCGATAAGCATAGTCGCCTTTCTGTCGATGTTTAGGCTCACGAATTTAATGTTTTTTTCGCAAAATTAAAACTCTGCACCAGAAAAAGAGTATAAAAACACTGATAAAACCACACTATGCTCCTTTTGTTGCATATATCACACGCGCTATCACAAAAAAATTAGGTGTTTATATACGTGATTACACAACACGAACCTTTTGCCACTAATTCAGGTTGTTGCTCGCAGCGACACGCTGCGTTTGCAAGTCTGACCCTCCCCTAAATCCCCTCCTCGGGAGGGGACTTGGTCGCCTGCGGCTCCGAAATGTGGTACAAAATTTTATTCGTGTAATTTTGTATATAAGTACCAAAAATTATTAACTTTGTCTCCGCTGAAATATCTAAAACTCAAAAATATGTACACACACGACCAAAGAATCGTCATTACACTCGACGCCGGAGGCACCAATTTCGTTTTTGGAGCTATGCGTGCCGGCGAATTTATCGTCGAACCCGTAACCCTGCCCTCACAGGCTCACGACCTTGATTTATGCCTTGCAACGGCTGTGGAGGGATTCTCTCGCATCATCTCGATGCTCGACGAGAAACCCGTGGCAATAAGCTTCGCCTTCCCCGGTCCGGCAGACTACCCCAACGGCATTATCGGTGGCGGATATCTGCCCAACTTCCCCTCGTTCCGCGACGGAGTGGCTCTCGGTCCGTTCCTCGAAGAGAAGTTCGGCATTCCGGTATTCATCAACAACGACGGCGACCTCTTTGCATACGGCGAGGCTCTCTGCGGAGTACTGCCCGAGGTTAATGCCAAACTCGAAAAGGCCGGCAGCAACAAGCGCTATCGTAACCTGCTCGGTTACACCTTCGGAACAGGTTTCGGAGTCGGTATGGTGGTCGATAACCGACTCAATCGCGGCGACAACTCGTGCGTTGAAACCTTCTGCTTGGAGCACAAAAAAATTGCGGGCAACATCGTCGAAGACGGAGTCGCCGTGCGTGCCGTAAAACGTGTCTATGGAGAGGCTTCGGGCGACACGGAACACACCTTCGAACCGAAGGATATCTATGACATTGCCGAGGGTAAACGCGAAGGAGATGCCGAGGCGGCACAAAAGGCTTTTGCCGAGATGGGAGAGGTCGCCGGCAATGCAATGGCCACGGCTGTGACATTAACTGATTCTCTGATAGTTATAGGCGGCGGAATCACAGCTGCCCGCAAGTATATTATGCCTGCTCTGTTGGCCGAAATGCGCAGCCGAATCAAAACATTAAGCGGCGACGAGATAGGCAGAGTGCAGATGGAGGTCTTTGACCTCGACGACGATGCCGAATTCGAGCGTTTTGCTCGTGGCGCACAGCGCGAATTGAGAGTCCCGGGCAGCGAGCGTATCGTCACTTTCGACCCTATGAAGCGTGTCGGCGTGGCCATCTCGAAGATGGGAGCAAGCAAGGCTATCTCGGTCGGAGCATACGCCTTCGCCCTCTCGCAACTCGATGCCGCGAAGTAATTTCGCGGAATTGTGGCCGGAAAATTTTGATAATCAATATTTTTTCGATATCTTTGCAGTCCTTTTGCGCGCATAATGCACGCGAAAGGGCTGTAATCATTTAATTATTAACTTTTTAACGAGCGATTGTATCGCAAAAATTATTTCCAAATGGAAGATGTAAAGAAAGTCGTTGCAAACGAGGATTTCGATTGGAACGCATTTGAAAACGAAACGAGCCTCTACGACCAGAGCAAGGAGCAGATTTCCGAGGCTTATGACAAGACGATGTCGAACATCGCAGTAGGCGAGGTTGTTGAGGGTACCGTTACCGAAATCAACAAGCGCGAAGTTATCGTGAACATCGGCTACAAGAGCGAGGGTATGATTCCCGTATCGGAGTTCCGCTACAACTCGGAGTTGCAGGCAGGCGACAAGGTTGAGGTTTATGTTGAGTCTGTCGAGGATAAGGCAGGTCAGCTCGCACTCTCTCACAAGAAGGCACGTCAGCTCAAATCGTGGGATCGCGTTAATGAGGCCCTCGAAAATGACGAAATCATCAAGGGTTACGTTAAGTGCCGCACCAAGGGCGGTATGATTGTCGATGTATTCGGCATCGAAGCGTTCCTTCCCGGTTCGCAAATCGATGTTAAGCCGATTCGCGACTACGACGTATATGTTGATAAGACTATGGAGTTCAAGGTTGTCAAAATCAATCAGGAGTTCCGTAACGTGGTTGTTTCGCACAAGGCTCTCATCGAGGCTGAACTCGAAGCACAGAAGCAGGTTATTATGTCGAAACTCGAAAAGGGTCAGATTCTCGAAGGTACCGTTAAGAACATTACCTCTTACGGTGTATTCATCGACCTCGGCGGCGTGGATGGTCTTATCCACATCACCGACCTTTCGTGGGGTCGCGTAAATCACCCCGAGGAGGTTGTAGAGCTCGACCAGAAGCTCCAAGTTGTTATCCTCGACTTCGACGACACCAAGAAGCGCATCGCTTTGGGTCTCAAACAGCTTGTTCCCCATCCGTGGGAGGCTTTGGACGCTGACCTCAAAGTTGGCGACAAGGTTACCGGTAAGGTTGTCGTAATGGCAGATTATGGTGCATTCGTTGAGATTGCAACCGGTGTTGAGGGTCTGATTCACGTATCGGAGATGTCGTGGAGCCAGCACCTGCGTTCGGCACAGGACTTTATGAAGGTTGGCGACGAGGTAGAGGCAGTCATCCTGACTCTCGACCGCGAGGAGCGCAAGATGTCGCTCGGTATCAAGCAGCTCACTGCTGATCCGTGGGAGAACATCGAGACCAAGTACCCCGTAGGCACCAAGTGCGCTGCAAAGGTTCGCAACTTCACCAACTTCGGCGTATTTGTCGAGATTGAGGAGGGTATCGATGGTTTGATTCACATCTCGGACCTCTCGTGGACCAAGAAGATTAAGCACCCCGGCGAATTTACGCAGGTAGGCGCTGATATCGAGGTTGTAGTACTTGAAATCGACAAGGAGAACCGTCGTTTGAGCCTTGGTCACAAGCAGCTCGAAGAGAATCCCTGGAACGAGTTCGAGAGCCAGTTCGCAGTTGATTCGGTACACGAGGGTACTATTGTCGAGATGACCGACAAGGGTGCTGTTGTATCGCTCGGCGAGAACATCGAGGGCTTTGCTCCGACCAAGCAGTTGGTTAAGGAGGACGGCACTTCGTTGAAGGCTGGCGAGAAGGCAGAGTTCAAGATTTTGGAGTTCTCGAAGAACTCAAAGCGCATCACTTTGTCGCACACTCGTATCTTCGAGGAGGCAAAGCGTGCAGAGATTGCAGCCGAGAAGGCAGAGAAGAAGGCTGCTGCCGAGGCTACGAAGTCGAGCGTGAAGAAGCTCAACGCATCGGTTGAGAAGACTACGCTGGGCGACATCGCAGGTCTTGCAGAGTTGAAGGCTGCAATGGAGGCAAAGAAATAACAATTTTGCTATGGCGATAGAGGGGAAACCCTCGAAAGGGTGGGACCGTCCGCAAGGATGGCCCCATCTCTGTTTTGGGGGGAGGAGTGCTTGAAATTCAAAATTCAAAACTCAAAATGATTTCCCCTATAATCCCCATTCTCCCCATATTCCCCAACTAATCTATACATTTCCAAAAAAAATTACTACCTTTGAACGATTTTTGATTTACACTCTCAACAGATATTTACATTATGGCAAGAATCAAATGCATCGGCATTCTCACCTCCGGAGGAGATGCCCCGGGTATGAATGCGGCAATCCGTGCCGTTACTCGTACCGCTATATATAACGGGCTCGAAGTCAAAGGCGTTATGCGAGGCTACCACGGATTGGTTACCAACGAAATTATCGACTTTGGCTCGTCGAGTGTCAGCAATATTATTCAAAAGGGAGGCACCATACTCAAAACAGCCCGCAGTAAGGAGTTCCGAACCGAAGAGGGGCGTCAGGCTGCATACGAGAATATGAAGGCGGCAGGTATTGATGCTCTGGTAGTCATCGGAGGCGATGGTTCGCTGACCGGTGCAGCCACCTTCGCCCGCGAGTTCGATGTCCCCATCGTAGGACTTCCGGGAACTATCGACAACGACCTTTCGGGTACAGACTCGACCATAGGATACGACACAGCCCTCAACACCATTATGGATGCAGTCGATAAGTTGCGCGACACGGCAACCAGCCACGAGCGCCTCTTCTTTGTCGAGGTTATGGGCAACACTGCCGGCTACCTCGCCCTCAACGGAGCGATAGCTTCGGGTGCCGAGGCCGCAATTATCCCCGAAACAGAGACCGAAACCGACCAATTGAGTCAGCTCATTGACCACGGATTCCGCAAGAGCAAAAGCTCGGCGATAGTTCTCGTTGCCGAGAATAAGGAGACGGGTGGTGCAATGGGACTTGCCGAGCGCATCAAACGTGAATACCCGCAGTATGATGCGCGAGTGACAATACTCGGACACATTCAGCGCGGCGGCTCTCCGACAGCAACAGACCGTATCCTCGCATCGCGTATGGGAGCTGCGGCAATCAAGGCACTCTTGGAGGGTCAGCGCAACGTGATGATAGGTATCCGCGACCGCGAGATGGTCTATGTTCCATTTGCCAAGGCGGTAAGCCGCACAAAGCAGATGGACCGCGAAAATATGGAACTCGTGAAGATTCTGTCGATCTAAACCGCCCCGATAACCCGACCTTACAACAGATAAAATGAAGAAGATAATAGGAATCGGCAATGCTCTGACCGATATGCTCGTAAATCTGCGCAGCAACGATATTCTCGACCGCTACAACCTCGCCCGCGGCTCAATGAGTCTTGTGGATACGGAGTTGCAGACCGCCATATCGAAGTCGGTAGCCGGACTACCCTACTCACTCTCGTTGGGAGGCTCGGCGGGCAATACAATTCGCGCAATGGCGTGTATGGGTTGCGACACGGGATTCATCGGGAAGGTCGGACCCGACACCACGGGAGATTTCTTCGTACAGGCTCTCGATAATCTCGGGATTGCACCTGTGATTTTCCGTGGCAAGGAGCGTTCGGGCAAGTGCGTGTCGCTTATCTCGCCCGATGGCGAGCGCACGATGGTCACACACCTCGGCGCCGCGCTCGAAATGAAGGCAGAGGAGATTGATGCATCAATATTCGCAGGTTACGACTGCCTTTACATCGAAGGCTATCTCGTTCAGGACCACCAACTTCTGCGTCATACCATAGCCACCGCCAAGCAGTGCGGGCTGAAAATAGCCATCGACCTGGCGAGCTTTAACGTGGTTGCCGAGAATCTCGACTTCCTGCACGAAATCGTTGCCGAGTATGTCGATATTCTCTTCGCCAACGAAGACGAGGCAAAGAGCTTTACGAGCGAGGAAGAGCCGATAAACGCCCTGCAAGCGATATCGGAGATATGCGAACTCGCGGTTGTCAAAATCGGTATGCGCGGAGCTCTTATCAAGCAGGGAGGCGAGGTTGTTCACGTCGGCATTATGGCGGCAGCAAAACGTGTCGATACGACAGGCGCCGGAGACTTCTATGCGGCAGGATTTCTTACGGGTATGTGCCGCGGACTGTCGCTTCGCCAATGCGGAACCATCGGAGCCATAGCAGCCGGCAAGGTTATCGAGGTTGTGGGCACCACCTTCGACGAGGAGCGCTGGCAGGATTTGCGTAGGCTTGTTCGCAAGGTCGAGACCGAAAAATATCTCTTTTAGCCACACACAGACAAGTCCTACTTAACGAATTTTCTTCGATTATTTGCTTTATATATAATTATTTCCTACCTTTGCGTTAGATTGAGTCGTGTGCATTTTCCGCACGATCGAGCAAACTAACCCAAAGATGTCTGTAATCGCAAATAGCCACACCTCGTTGAGGAACCTCCGCGCATCCCGCACGAGGGGGGGGGGAATTTGCGAATAATCAACAAGTTACAGCTTTTATACCACCCTAAATCAGGGCTTTTGGGCTCACATTCTTAACAGAGTGTGACCAAAGCGCAGATTTAGGGCAGATTCTTTTTGTCCATATTAACCATTTTCCAAAACACAAATAAAATAGTATCAAAATGAAAAAATTTATCAAATCGCTTGCTTTTGTAGCGGCATTAGTATCTACTCTCGGAGTGTTTGCACAGCAGGACCCCTCGAAGGAGACTGTAATTGTTGAACCCTTCACTTGCATCCAAGATGGTTATGCACGAGCAACACAGAACCTTCGTGGTGCCGTTATGTCGGGTTTCTCGAATGTTGGTCGTTTTCACGTTGTTGACGCAGTATCAGACGCACGTCTTTCGGCTCTTTTCAAGGAGCGCAAGTATGAGGATGTCGTAACCGACCAGAATTGGCAGACCGAGAGTACCACCGCTTATAAGTCATTGAATGCAAAGCGTCTTCTCAAAGGTCAGGTAGAGATGGT
Organism: uncultured Alistipes sp.; assembly: GCA_964536825.1. Taxonomy (GTDB): domain Bacteria; phylum Bacteroidota; class Bacteroidia; order Bacteroidales; family Rikenellaceae; genus Alistipes. Next base: position 35,242 of record CAZIAS010000014.1, read on the forward strand.
TAAGGAGTACACCAAGAGAAATGACGAAGGCAAGTTGCTCTACTACTCCGATGTTAATTTCACTTTGCAGGTATTCAGCATCGAGGATGGTTCGATGGTTGGTTCGGACAGCTTCTCTTACAGCCAGTTGAGCACTACTTCGTACGTTGATGCGTTCAACGATGTTCTCCGCAAAGCCGAGAAGCAGATGGTACATTTCTGCAACAAGTTCTTCAAGGTTGAGTCTTACGTTCTCGACCTCGGTGCAACCGACAAGAAGGGCAACTTGGCAGACCTTTGGGTATCGGGTGGTAGCAATGTAGGTGTTGAGAAAGGTTCTATTTTCCTCGTAAAGGTAGAGAAGAAGATTGGTCCCAAGACTACTCGCACACAAATCGGTCAGGTTATCGCCGAGGAGGTTACCGAGGATATGACTCGTTGCAAGATTATGAAGAAGGACGAAGGCGCTGTCATTGCAGCCGCTTTCAACGAGGGCAAAACTCTCTACGTAGAACTCGACCGCAAACGTGGTGCGGGACTCGTGAACATCGGAACTGCATTAGGCTTCTAATTAAACAAAATGCTTTAATCTCCTCCCCACCGAGGTTGCAATGATGCGACCTCGGTGGGGGTGAGATAAATTTTATAATTCACGTTATGTTGAGAAAACTGTTTATTACCTTACTGCTTATCGGTATTGCATCGACGGGATTGGCGCAGAACTACACTATGGATGCCGCTCTTGACCGCATCGAGAGCAATTATGCCGTGCTGAAATGTTCGGGTATAGCCATCAACAAGAAGGAGGCTATCGAAATGGCAAAGAAATCGGCTATATATACATATATGTATAGCGGCATCAAGGGGCTCAATAACGACCGCCCCCTGATTGGCTCCACTCCGTCGAAAGAGGACCAAGAGTATTTGGACCGTATTCTCAACACAACAAACTATATGAACTACATCCACGGATGCTACCCATCGAAGGATGTTACCAAGATGCCGGACGGTCAGGTTCAGATATTTGCCACCGTCGAACTCTTCTATGAGTCGCTACACCGCACTCTCGAAAGAGCCGGCATACTTAAACGTACGGTTGCCAATCTCGAAGAACTTACCGAGAAGATTGCAATGCCGACGGTTATGGTCGTACCCTTCTGCAAGGCAGAAGAGAGCTACGACGCTGCCATACGCAACAATATCAATATGCGAATGGCCATTTCGAAAGTCAGCGAGGGTTTTATTACCAAAGGTGTCGAGACCAAAGACCTGCTTACCTGTTTGAGCAACGCCGAGACCTATCGCGTGCGTTATCCCAATATGTCGCTCGATGATGCCATCTTGGTAAATTCGGGTGCCGATGTATCGGTAAGCGTCGATATCAACGTCGAGAAATCGGTAGATTACGGTGTACGCATCTCAATGACTCTGCGTGCCGTAGAGGTTGCCACCGGCAATACATTGGCAACAAAAGCAGAGCGCTCAACCTTCAAGCGCACAACAGCCGACAACCTATGCGGTGCAATGGCAAAAGGAATGCTCGATGACTTTATGGCGCAGATTTCGGCTCGAATGATTAAGAAGACCGCCACGGGTCAAAGTGTCTCTGTCCGTTTTGCGATTGACCCCTCGTCGGCAATCAATATGGATACCGAAATCAATAATATTATGCCTCTCTCGGATATCATTATCGCGTGGGTAAAGCGACACGCCAAAGATGGTCGCTACCATACGCAGGGTCGCACCTCGACACTGCTCGTATTCAGCGATATATTCGTCGATAACTCGGTAGAGAACGGTATGCAAAACGATATTAACGACTTCGCCTTGGCGTTGTATCAATATTTCAAAGGCTTGAATCTTACCATTACCCGAACCATTACAGGAAACTCGGTGGATGTCGTAATATATTAACAATCAAACGGATTCGAATATATGAAATGGCTATGTAAATTTGTTTTGACGGCTCTTGTCATTATCCCGGTCAGCATATCGGCGCAAACTATCGATATGTCGGTACAAATCGACGATGCGACGACTCAACTGCTTGGGGAGAACACATCCATCGCTCTCAAAAACAAGGTAAGTAAAATTATAACCCGCAACGGAATGGCAGACTCCGAGGGTTTCTTTGCCGTCGTTCCATCAATAGCCATCACGGATGAGGGCGTTGTCGATACGGGAATGACCAAGATGATGGTCGTAAGTGCAGATTTTACCCTCTCGGTCAAGAATGTCTCAACCAATACAACCTTCAACAGCCAGATTGTTGCACTGCGTGCCAGCGGCAAAGACCGCCAATCGTGTCTGCGTTCGATAGTTAATGCGGTAAATATCAACGATGTGCGCTATGCCAAGTTGTTGAAAGATTCGCAAAACATCATCAACGACTTCTATACCAAGCAGATGCCTACGCTGATTGCCAAAATCGAGGCGATGGTTACGCAAGAAAAGTTTGACGATGCAATGGCTGCACTCTCGATGATTCCCGACAACGTCGAGCAGGCCGCCAAGGTAATGCAGTTGAAGATAGATGTCTATAACAAAGTTCTCGAAAATGAGGTTACTCGCGCCGTAGCCGATGCCGACATTCTGGTACGACAGGGTAAAATCAATGAGGCTTTGGACATTTGCCGCGGCGTGAACAAGTTGAGCCCGAATTATCACGAAGTTACTGCATTTATGAAGCGTCTTGACGACCAGGCGGCACAGGCCGAAGCGGCAGTGCTCGAAGCAGAGGCTCGTAAACACGATGCCGAGATGATGAAAGAGAAGCGACTCTCGGAGGCTAATGTTACCGGAGAGCAGAAGAAACAGGAGATTGTGAATAAACTCAACTCGAAAAATCAAAAGAAATCCATCGGACAAGTCCTGTTCGGATTATAACCTAACCTTTATAACGGTCTAACAATGAAGTATTGTCCCAAATGCGGAGCGAGCCTCTCCGATAAACAAAATATCTGCCCTGCGTGTGGCGGGGATTATCTGCAACTATCCGTCGAGGGAATTGTGGGCGAAGGTGGTGCCGCGAATGCAGATGAACTAACATCAGCAACACCTATCGGCTACTCTGCTAACCACGATTCGACACCGGCACTTATCCAATATATGGAGAGTGGCGTGGATAATATAATCTCTTTGGGATTGCCCACTTTTCGTGACAGCTTCTCCAAAATGTCGAAAGGCGTATCCAGCGTGGCTGCCGTCTTGCAGATGATGGCAGGCGTTGCGTGTGAGAATGTCATCTTCTACGTATTGGCAATAGGCATTATCGGCGTTACCCTGTTCTCGTCGTTCAAAACCGTAAAGCAACGCACAAGCGGAAGCAAGAGCGACGCAGTCATCAAAGCTACCGCCAACGTCTTCGAAGAGAACTACAAGACGCTTATGGCAAAGCACAAGGACAATCCGGAGTTGGTAAGACGTCTTGACGCAATGAAGGGCCGCTTGACAGAGGCGAAGGCTGCGCACAACAGAAAGCACGCCGAGAATAAGCGAAAGATATGGATTATTACCGCCGTGTGCTCCGTACTCTTCATTGCCGGCGTGACACCGCTCGCCATCAACAATTATAAGGAGAACAAAGCCGAGGCAGAGTATGCCCAGCAGCCGACGTGGATTAAGGTCCGCGATGCATATATTTCCTCGGAATACAATAACGAGTATGGCGACAACTCGGCGCGACTCTATGTCATCACAGAGATGTTGAACGCAGACCAATCAGCTGCGGCAGAGGAGTTCTTCTTCGGCTACTGTATGGGTTACGTGGGAGATTTCGATTGTGCCAAGTTAATCATAGAGCGCTACCGTTCCCGAAAAGAGGTAGCAGCATTGGAGAGTTTCCAGCAGAGATTGGAGCTCCGCTACGACTCTGACACTCAAAAAGCAAAGCAAATAAAATAGGCAGCAGATAGAATGAGAACCGTCGTTAAATATCTGGTCATACTGACAATGTCGGCAACGACGTTATCGGCTTTCGCCCAAAAGGAGAAGGTCGTCGAGGCGAGTTGCGCGGATAAGCCCTCGTGGATTGGCACATTCGACCAATCTTTCATTACCGTTACCGAGACAGGTAACTCCCTATCCGAGGTCTCCGAGAAGGCTCTTGCATCCATATATCAGCATATTGTCAATTCGATTGCGGTAAACATCTCATCGAGCGAGATGTTGATTACGAAATCTATCTCTTGCGACAATCTGACTGCCGTGATGCACGACTACTCTTCGGAGTTGATGACCGAGGCTGCCAACATTCCGTACATCAACGATATCTCGCTGACCAATGCCAAGGGTATATATTGGGAGAAGATATACTCTCGCAAAGATAAATCTTATCGTTACGAGTACTCCGTTCGCTATCCCTTCGACGAGGCTACTCGACACAAGTTGGTATCCGACTTTATCGCCATCGACAATGCCAAGATGGAGGAGATGAATGCACTACGCCAAGAGTCGGAAACACTTACCGACTTGGACCGCATCAATCGCGCACTGAACAGATTGGATATGCTCCACAAATACTTCTTTGATGTCACTCGCAAAGGAGAGGTCGAGGCACTACGACGCGATTTCGCCGCATTGTACTCCCGACTCCACATCGAGGTCGAACACGAAGAGTCCGGCAAATGCATCTTTACGCTTCGTCTTGCCGGTCGCAACGTAACCACCTCGATACCCGCACGACTAAAAAGTTCGTCGGCTCTCAATATGAGTGTCACGTCAATAGACAACAATCGCTATATGCTGACCTACGATCCGACCTACGCTTCGACCACCGATATCAATACGGTTGAGATAACGTATCTGTTTGGGGCTCATCGTGTAAGCAAGATTATCTATTTCAACGCCAACAACAAAAAACAAAGATAAATATTGTACAACCATTAAATTACAGCATTATGAAAAAGATGATTTTTTGTATGATGATTGCTTTTGCAGCGACATCTATCTCTTGCGGTTCTTCGAAACAAGTAACCGAAACTCCTGCACCGACTCCGAGCGGAATGGTCGAGGAGGTTATTCCGTTGAGCGGCCCCGAATACAGAGGTAACGCAGAGTACTATCGTGCCGTGCAGAACGGATTGAGCAAGGAGCGCAGTATGGCACAGAAGATTGCTATGCAGAACTGCCGTCAAGAGTTGGCAGCAGCCGTGCAGGCAGAGGTTCAGGCAGTTATCGAGGCTTATGCAAAGAATCAGAACACGGGCGTAACCAGCGAGCACAAGAACCAATATCAGGAGTTGGCATACTCGGTTATCAACCAGAAACTGACCGACGTTCAGGTTGTTGGCGAGAAACTCTATCGCGAATCTAACGGGGAGTTCCGCTACTATGTTTGCTTGCAGATTCCCAAGAAGGCTATTGCCGAGGCGGTAGAGGAGAAGTTGGCAAATGATGCCAAGTTGAACCTTGAATTCGACCGCGAACAGTTCAAGAAGATTTTCCAGGAGAAAATGGCAAGCTTCTCGCAGCAATAATCGGAACTTTTAGCAGAAATAAATTCTGACACCGTTTTGATTTAATCCAACGGGGGGCTGCCTTTTACAACAAAAGGCACCCCTCTTCTCTGTTTTTGGCAAACCCGGACAGAGCTGATAATACCCAAATATGTTGAACTGCCCAAACAAAATTACCACGTGAAACGTATAGTCATATTCTTACTCGCCACAATCGTGTCGATCACACTCTTTGCACAGACCCGCAGAGAGGCGCTGTTGCAATATCAGGCAAACAGACAGAAGGCGCTATCGGAATATACGAGCAACTATCGCAAAGCCTGCGTTGAGTTTATGCGCAAGCGATGGGAGGCGTTCAACGTAGAGGAGCCGACTGCACTGCCCGAACGCAAGGAGCCTGCCGAGCCCATCAGAAAAAGAACTGCCGACCCTGTTGTAGAGGAGTCTGCCAATTCGGATATCGCGGACACTACACCCGCAGCACCTCAACCCGCAGAGAGTCCTAAATCGGATACTACTACTCCGACGGTAGCGGCCACGACTCCGACAATACCGACGACAACATCGACAGTGCCCTCAACAGCAAATGCCAACCCCGTGGTTAATACGTCAAAGGGATTAAAGTTTGCGTTCTATGGCACAAATTGTTCGGTATCATTCAACAGCAACCATTCGATAAATCTCCTTTCGTTATCGGAGAGTGCCGTTGCATCCGCTTGGCAAACCTTGGCATCGGGGCGATTTGACAAGATATACGAAGAGTCCAAAGCCATCAAGAAGCAGTTGGGACTGAATGATTGGGGTTATTATCTGCTTGTACGCACCATCGCCGACACCTGTTACGGAGCCGACAGCGACAAATCTATTCTGTTGCAATCGTTCCTGCTCTCCGAGGCGGGTTTCAAGATGCGTTTAGCGCGAGGGGACGGGCGTTTGAGATTACTTGTCAGCACGGACTGTCAGGTCTATTCACGCCCCTATTTCAAGATTGGTGGCGGAACCTTCTATCTCCTCGACGGCAAGAACAAAGCGGCACGATACGAAGTCTGCAACTTCTCGATTCCCGGCGAGCGCCCTCTATCGCTCAAAATGAACACACTGCCCACCCTGACATACCGTCCGGTAAAGCTTATCAGACGCTTCGATAAACAACAGGAGATTGAAATCAATGTCCTCCCAAATGCCAACCTCGTGTCGTTTTTACAAGACTTCCCACCGTGCGACTGGCAGATATACGCCTCGGCGCAACTCTCGGAGAATACCGCAAATTCCGTCTTACCTGCACTGCGCAAAAAGATTGCAGGTAAGACAGAACGCGAGGCTGCGCAGATATTGCTCTCGTTTATTCACAATGCATTCCCATATAAGGCAGATGCTCAACATTTCGGAACAGAGCGCACGCTCTTTGCCGAAGAGGTGTTTGCCTACAAATACAGTGACTGCGAGGACCGCTCGATTCTCTTTGCACAACTTGTAAAAAGGTTGCTGAATCTTGATGTTGTGCTACTCCACTATCCCGAGCACATCGCAACAGGAGTCTGCTTCTCGGGAGGGGCATTCGGAGATAGCGTTCAATCGAATCGAAAGAGTTATGTCGTGTGTGACCCGACATACGTAGGCGCAGATATAGGCGAAGCGATGCCCGAATATCGCAACGTCTCGGCAAAAATTGTAAAAATTGATTAGAAACCTCAACGATAATTAAAGATATGTTTTGTCCGAATTGCGGAAAACCGTGTAATGACACAGATGCGTTTTGTGGTTCGTGCGGTCATAAGTTACCCCAAGCTCCAACGCCTGCCCCTGCTGCTGTCAATCAGTCCAAAAGTGTGTTCGACCTGCCTCATAAGGATGTAGCGGCCGAGCAGTATATTGATGATTGTGCCGGCCTTATCGAGGGTGCCATATTAACCAACTCCAAGACTCTCGCGTCAAAACTGCATACCAGCCAAGATGTAATTTTGCGACTGTTGGCGGCTTATGTTGTTGCATCCAAAAAGCGAGGTATCTGCTATCAAATCATAGATGCGGCCGATTATGTTATGCAAAATCCGGCATATTCGAAGCAGCACATCAAACTCTCGACATCCGACTCTTGGAAGAGTTACACGGCTCTCCTTGCTGATTACTATGCATTTGCCCGCTACTCAAAAACCGAGAGTACCTGCTACCTGTTTATCATTGGCGGCGAGGACATTATCCCTATGCCGAGAATGCGTCACTATATGGCTGATCATCCGAAATTCAGCGACAAAGATATCGACACCGATATTCCGTATGCATATCTGCTGGAAGATGATACCTACAAGTTGCTCGAATCGGGCAAACTTTTCGAGTATGAGCAGTACTTCCACGTTGGCCGCCTACCCTTTGCCGTTGATGCTTCGCTCGATGACCTGACGCTCTATTTTCGTCGCGTGGCAGAGAGCGGCTCCACGTTCGAAATCGACAGCTATTATGGGCAGACCAATATGCCGTGGGGCGATGAGTCACAGGTCGTATGTGCTCCGCTACGCAGAGCCGGTGTGCGTGCCTCGTCCAAAAAGTTCGAAAATACATACGTCGAGCGCGAGGGACAACGATTCAATACAGTCGAGGGCGAACTGTTCTACTCGATTCCCATCGACGAAGGAAATGTGTCACAGGTCTTCGACCCGAATGCGTCGTTCTACTACTTTAACCTCCACGGCAGCGACCAACCGACAAGTACGGGATTCTATGCCGACTATGCAGGATGCGCCATCTCTCCCAAACATATCGCAACAATACGCCGCGACAACTTTTTTGTCACGGAGGCGTGTTATGGTGCGCGATTCCAACAATATAAACGCCACGAGTCGATATTGTTGAGCGCTATGGGAGGTAAGACGCTGCTTTTCCTCGGCTCGTCACGTGCCGCTTTCTGCAACAACCGCTTCTCGATTGACAATTCCGACCTGTTGGCAACAGTATTTATCGAGAAGTTACTCGCAGGAGCGACGGCAGGAGAGGCCCTGTTCACAGCCAGAAGCAGCTTCTTCGAGTGCGACGACGGTCATATCTACGACCAACAGATGACAACAATTGCAGAGTTCAATCTCTTTGGCGACCCTACCCTATCGGTTCAAAACGCCCAAAAGAGTCCGAGCAACATCTCATCTCGTGCCGTTGTATCAAAGTGTGCCGTGCAGCGCGTATGCGAAAGCAAGTGCCTGTACGACCGTGACAAATTCGCAAATTCGAATTCCATTCTCGAACAGGTGCGTCAGGCAGTCGATAGTAACCTGATGAAGATACGTAAAGTTATTGACGAGGAGCTCTACGCCCGAATGAACGTAAGCCCACGCTCGTTAAGCCATATATTTCTCAACCGTTTTGGCGACGGCAGAGAGTTCTACTCTTTCGACTATGTCGAAAACAGAGAGGGTCGCGAGGATTTGAAGTGCGCCATTGTCGATAAGAGTGGTAAAATTATAACCGTAATATCAACCAAATAAATAAGAGACTATGAAATGTGTTCATTGTAACTTCGAGTTACCGGAGGGTGTAAATTTTTGCACTTCGTGTGGAACTCCCGTAAAAAAAGAGCAGGCTGCACAGGAATCAAAGTTATGTTCCAAGTGTAATGCACCGCTACTCTCTGATGCAAAGTTTTGCACTTCGTGTGGAACTCCGATTGAGGCAGTAACGGCAGAGGCTCCGACACAACAAGAGGGAGAGTTGTCGATAGTAAAACAGAAGATTTTTTGGAATATCCGCAAAGGCGAGGTTGCCTGCCATATCAACGAGGCGGAATTTACCCGTTACGATAATGCCCAGAGTCTGATTGTAAATGATGGCACGACCGCCTATATCAAATCAAACGGTCGCGTTTTGGCGCAGATTCACGGTGGCACCTACGACTTCGTCGATCCCGAAGAACTGCAATCGATTCTCAATAAACGAGAGGGAGGTCTTGCAAGTTTGCTCTCTGCCGGAGGTCGTTTCTTTATCAATGCGATATTGGGTCGCCCCGTAAAGAGCAACCTCAAAGAACAGCCCAAGAAACCCGAACAGCAGGAGTCGTTGGATGCCATAATTCAGTGTTTGAGAAACCGAGAGACATTCTCGTTACAACTGAAATTAGACAAGGATTTCTCATTGATATTCGGAGGAACGCCCGCCGGCAGTGAAGAGGGTTTCCGCCCGATGAAGATTCACACCAAGATGCTCGACGTAGAGATTGGAGTCCGTGCCATCTTCCACATCGAGGATTTCGAGGCTTTTGCCCGTCATTACCTTGTCGATAGCCGCATCGCGACAACAACCTCATTGGCTGCGTCGCTCTATCCTACAATTCAGAATGCCGTACAATCGGTTATGTCGGAGTGCCAAATCGAAGGTACAACCATACCACAAGAGGTACTTGACGCTATTGCATCGAGCATAAATGCACAGGGTAACGATTTCCACGGATTGGCACTCGACCGCATTGCCGAGATTGTGATGAGCAACGAGGATATGGAACGTATGCGAGAGTTGAGCCGCGAACTCTACCTCTCGGAGCAGGAGTTAAGCTATCTGCATCGTACCAACGCCTTCCGCAACCGTCTGTCGCTCGAAACCAACAATCAGCAAATCGCAGAGGCTCGCAACGACCTTCAACTCTATCAAGGCTTGCAGGAGGTCAATAAAGACAAGTTGCTTACCGACGATGAGTTGGATAAGTTCTACACGGTTCTCTCGCGCGAAAAGCGTATCCGCGATGCCCGCAATGAGGATGAGGTAAATGCCGCATTGGCAGAGATTGCAAAAACCGAATTGCTCCGCGAGGAGGATTTGGAGAACCTCCGCATCGACATTGTCGAACGAGGTTTGAAACGCGAAAACGTCATCCGTCTGATGCAACTCAAAGAGAGCATCGAATTCGAGAAGGTTCGCGTTGCCGGAACAGGAGAAATTGCGATAGAGATGATGCGCAAGAATCTCGAACTGCAAGATTTGGAGATAGAACACCGTCGCAAAGAGGATGCGTATGAGGATGAGCGTCGCAACAAGGAGCGCGAGATGGCGTATGCCGACCGTATGTCCGAAATCGACGCCGACAAGGCAGAGATGGCTGCTCAAATAGAGAATCTTCGCAAGCTCAAAGAGATGGACCGCGAGGACCGCAAAATGGAGCAGGAGCACGAAATTGCAATGGAGCGCCTGCACCAGGAGGCTATCTCCAAGAAGGGTGCCCTCACTCCGGAGCAACTGATGGCGCTCGCAGCGTCCGAAAATATGGGTACCGATGCAGCCAAGGCTTTTGCCGAATCATTCTCTGCCGGACGTAATGCCGAGCAGATGCAGCAGGCAACAGATGCCCGCATTGCAGATGCCCACCGCCATGAGGATCAGATGATGGAGATAATTCGCCAAATGGCTCAAATGAACAGCAATATGGCATCCGGTATGGCACAACAGAATGTGGCTCAAAAAGCAGAGCACGCCCGACAGATTGAGCGTCAGGAGGCTCGCATTGACCATATTACGGATTCGGCTTTGGAGTATGCTACCCGCAATAACCAGATATCGCATCAGCAGCCTGCATCGACACCCGCTCCCTCGGTTGAGCGAGTTTGCCCAAAGTGTGGCACAGCGGTTGCCGGCAGTATCAGATTCTGTCACCACTGTGGTACGGATTTAAGTTAAGCAATTACAGAGTATATTATGGAAAAGTTCAGAGGTATTTTGGAGATTCGGCACTATAACGAAGGTAGCCGTGCGGAAGGGGATATAGCGTTTTTGGTTATGGAAGATGGCTCGGAGGTGGAGTTATGTCGCGCCGGCGGAGTCCCCCTAAACGACCCCTACTACGAGCCCTATGCCGACGCAACAGTCGAAATTGAGGGAGAGATAAGCCACGGCTTCTTGGTCGTTGAGACAATCTCCACACTCGAAATCGAAGATGAAGAGGCGGCAGAAGAAGCAGAGACAGAGGCAGCAGACGCCGACACCCAAGAATCCGAAGTGTAAAATACTTTCGAACGATAAATTAACCCAGGGATTATGAAGAGATGCAATAAATGCGGCACCACAACACCGAACGACAACGAGAGATTTTGTCCGCAGTGCGGTTCGGAGATGGTTGCCTCAACAACGGCTCAAACAACGGCTACGAAGCAAGATAACGACGGTGTACCGACAATGGTCGGAGATAAGAACCTTATCAACGACAGCACCATCATCGGCAAGCAGGACAAGTACGAGGCTTCGAATATTACGATTAACAACAATATTACCGAAGACCACTCGCACACTACGGTAGTCTGCGCCGTGTCGGGCAAGCGTGTCTATATGGATAACAGCATTGTTTGCCCGCAGTGCGGACAGACGGTCGCTCCCGAATATTATATCGAATCGACCAAACGTTGCGAAAATTGTGAGCGTAATGCAGAGCAACAATTCCGCGAATTTGTGAAGCAGTCACTGCAAGGCAACACACTAAACGCCGATATCAAGAACCGTCTCGACAGCAGAGGCGCAGAGTTGTTGCTGACTCCGGAGATGCAGACCGATATCCTGCGCTCGGTGCAAAGAGCCTCAACGGTCAAAGAGAGCGTATTGAGCAAGATGCAACAAATGGAGCTCGACCGCGCCATCAAGCGATTTGTACAGGCAGAAGACGGCAATGAGCAGAGTGCGGCAATCAAAGTTTTCGAACAACTACACAACACGACACAGAACTATGAGGTGGATTTCTGGTACTACCTGGCAAATGCCGTATCAGACCCCAAGAGCTACATCAGTAATTGCGAAAACGAGATGCTCGACAACTTCTGGCAGCGATATTGGGCGTTTATTGCCTACTGTCACACCGAATCTCCGAAGAGCAGTTCGGCGATAGATGCTCTGCACAAGAATTTCGCAGAACACACGGCAGACATAAACCTTGCCGAGACGATGTATCTTATGACGTGTGGCTGCGATTCTCACGACGCTTCTCTTTTGAAACAGGCGGTAGAATCCCTGTCACAAATCAACGTCGAACATCTGTCAAAGCCATTGGTATTTATCTGCGAGATAATATCGGACGTGCTACAAACCGGAATCAAAAATAATCTCGACTACCCCGAGAAAGAGCGTTTTGCACTCATTCGCATTCTGCACGCCGACAGATTTGTCCAATATGCGCAGATGCAGCGGGCAAAGCAACAAGCCATAGAGCAGAAGCGCCAGGAAGAGGAGGAGATGAAGAAACTCCGTGAGGAAGAGGAGCGCAAACTCCGCGAACAGCAGGCTCGCGAGGAGGAAGAGCGCGCACGCATTGCAGAACAAAAACGCATCGAAGCCGAACAAGAGGCGATGATGAAGAAAGAGTTAAATCGTTTGGGAGTTGAGACCGACGAGGCTCCGAGGGATTTTGTCGGATACACCACCTCTCTACCCAAACGCAAGAGAAGTTTTGGTAAAATTTTGTTGCTGGTGTTGCTGTTTATTGTTCTCTTAATTGGAATTTTATTCTTGATTCCTGCTCCGGAAAATATGCAGTAGAGGTACGAGATGCAGCATATATAGGTCAAGGAGACAGGCTGTTCGACAACATTGTCGTAATAGCCTGTCTCTTTATTTTGCAGGAAAGAACGGGGAAGTGCGGGATTTTTCTTGGTCGATTAAGGGGGCATAAACCTCATACAACCCCATAAAAAAAACGACTGACTCTCGTCAGTCGTTGGTCGAAATCTAATTTTGTGGGAGCTGAGGGATTCGAAGAGCCTGTCTAACAATTGAAAAATGTTAGGCAGGTCTTTTTTTTGTTTGAGCATAATTCAGTTAAACGAGTAA
>CAZIAS010000015.1:0-43284 GCA_964536825.1 uncultured Alistipes sp.
GCCAGATTTCGAGGTCGCCCTTCTCGGGGTTGATAATCACGTCGAAGTTCTCGTCGGTACCATACTGCTTCTGGATGGCGTGGCGGAATACATCCTCCAAAACACCAATCATCGTGCTCTTGTCGATGTTTTTCAGCTCCTTGAACTCTGCAAAGTTGCTGATAAGATTAAGATTGTTCATTTTGCTCTATATTTTTAATTTTGTTGTTTTTCGTTGTTGTTGGGCGATAGAAACTTTTCAAATATCCGATTCTCTAAACTTTTCAGCCTCTCTAACCCTAATTATCAATTGTTAATTCTATTTGTAATCGAGGTACTCTTTGGTGTATTTTACCTCCTCCATTGCATAACGCTTTACGACGTGCTGCAACTCCTTTTTCTTCTTGCCTTCGACGGCAACCTTCTCGTCGTAAGAGAGAGTTATGGACTCCTCGTCAGCGGAGTCGAGTGTAGCCAGCAACTTTACACCGCTACGCAGCAAAACCTCGACAGGCTTGCCTGTGAGTTTTTTGTATTGGCGCAGTGTGCGCAGCTCCGAGCCGATACCTGCCGATGCGACCATCAGCGAGAAATCCTCTTCGTCACGGTCGAAAGCGGCATCGATGGCGCGGTTGATGGCCACGCAGGTGTCAATCGACACCGATGTGTCGCTGTCGATAAGCAACTCGACCTCGTTCGAGGGCGAGCAGGTACACTCCACCACGAACATATCCGTTCCCGCGAGTATCTCCTCTGCGATTTCGGTAATCTTCTTGCAATCAATCATTTTAATCTCTCTTTGTGGAAAATATCCTCTAAAATATCTACGAAATAAGGGGACTCGCTTGTCCCCTTACTTCATTCACGATGCAAATATAGTGAAAAAATCTCTTTATACAAATATTTATAAGAAATTATATCGCATAAAAGGTGATATCGTCTGCTAAAACTTCAAAACCTCTTCGATTCCCAACTCTTTGTATTGGTTGTCGAGTTCTTCGTTGCGGTCGGAGAGAACCAGAAGTTTGTCGCCCTCGAAAAGCTCTGCATTGCCACGCGGAACGAAGTAGTCGCCATCGCGGCAAATCATCACTACAAGAGTGTTGTCGGGGAGCGATATATCACTTAACTTCGTGCCGTGTGTGAGCATATGGCCATTTACTTCGACCTCGGTAAATGCCGCAGTCATACGCTCTTGCAGAGCCTCTCCGAATGAGGTTTCGCGCTCCTCGAATGCCAATCCGAGGATATTTGCCATACCGCTGACGGTTGTGCCCTGCACTGCCATCGAAATCAGCGTTACGAAGAACACTATGTTGAACAGCATCTCGGCTCCCTCAATATGTTCGACTACGGGGTAGGTGGCGAAGATTATGGGCACAGCACCACGCAGTCCGACCCACGAAACATATAGTCGGGCTTTGGTCGATAATTTTCGGAACGGAGCCAGGCAGGCGAAAACCGAAACCGGACGTGCAACCAGAATCATAAAGGCTCCGACAAGGCAGCCCAAAACGACGATATCCCACTGCAACAGCTCCTCGACATTGACCAGAAGACCCAGCGTGAGGAACATTATGACCTGACACAACCACGTGAAACTGTCGAAGAAGGTTGTCAGCGTTCGCTTATGTACCAACTTGTTGTTGCCGACAACCAGACCTGCGATATAGACTGCCAAATAGCCATTACCCTGTAAGAGTGAGGTAAATGAGAATGTGAGGAATACCGATGCGAGCAACAGAACCGAGTAGAGGGATGGGTTTGCGATATTTATGTGGTTGATAACCCAAACCGTACCTCTGCCGAATCCGTAGCCGAGCAGTATGCCGACAAACATCTGAACGAAGAACATAAAGATACTCGTTCCGCCTGCCATTCCCTCTCCGTTGCCGGATAGTATGCCGACAAGCAGAACTGTCAGGATGTAAGCCATAGGGTCGTTGCTGCCACTCTCCAATTCGAGCAGTGGTCGCAGATTCTCTCGCAATCCCTGTTTCTTGGTACGCAGAATCGAAAACACCGAAGCCGAGTCGGTCGAGGACATTGTCGCCGCCAAGAGTAGAGCGAATGGGAAGGTCATCTGTATTCCGAGCAGTGGAGCTACCAACCAGACGAACCCTGCCACGATAAGGGCCGTCATCATAACACCGACCGTGGCCAACATCACGCCGGCTCCCATAACGGGACGAATCTCCGAGAGTCGTGTATCCATACCTCCCGAGAAGAGGATGATACACAACGCTACCATACCGACAACCTGCGCCAGCTCTGCCGAGTCGAACGATATGAAGTTGTAGCCGAAGAACATTCCGACTCCGAGGAATAGCAGCAAGGCCGGCGCACCGAAACGGTACGCCACCTTGCCCGCAAATACGGCAATTATGAGCAATACGGCTCCTACCAAAAGGTAATTTTCGCCTCCAACCATACTTTTGTAACTACTTTTTCAAAATTTTTACATCGCGCAGCGGACGGTACTCCAACTCGACATACTCGAAGGGTTGGCAGACCGCAAACTTTCCGTCGGAAGTGCGGCATAACGCTACCGTGACGGCTGCTACTTGCGATTGCGGCAGAGTCAGCAGTGCGTCGATATCGCCACCGTCAATCGCTGCCATAACATCTCGTATCTGCATACGGGCGAACGACAGTTCGGTAATCTTCAACGGTTCGCCGGCTTCGCCGAGGCAGGGTCTGCCTTCTCCGCCGAAGAGGCGGCCGAGCAGCATTACCAATCCGACAATGCAGACCACTGCACCGGACAGTAGCAGCGTTGAGTGCCAATCGGTGGTCGAGCCTCCTGTCGGCAATGTGTAACCGGTAACAACTATCAGTGCGCCTAATGCAATCGAAATTACAGGTGCGACTACGCTTTTGCGACGTTTTACAATAATATTATCGGGCAAGGCATAAAGCGCCTCGCAAAAAATCGTTTTATCCATTTTCTGATTTGATTATTAAGTGTTTAACAATATTCCTTTTTGCGGTTTGCTCCTCTTGTTGCAGTGTGCAAAGGGTGCAAATCGACTCTTGTCGGGGAGGTGTTGTTGCAGCTAAATAATCAGTCGGCAGAGCATACGGATTCCGTATCCCGATGGGGTTCTGCCGACAAATAATCTTGAAAGTGGTTTTGTCGAGATGTAGTCTTTTCCGGCACCGGCGGCTCTTGTTTCCGAGCCGAATATGCGCAGGCGCTCCGTCGGATTCTCATCCCTCGAACTCTGTTCGATTCGTCTTGGCGCATCGACGCTTGGTACGGTCGGGAGTTTTAGGTCGAAGTTGTGACGACGAGCGCACTCCAATTGTGCCGTATGTTGAGCAGATAGATTCGAAATGCTCTGCTTGTGAGGGGCAGACGATACCCCTGCCGCACCATTAGATGCCGCCACAGCCCCGTCGAGTGCCATCCCGACCATCAAGGCAAAAAGTATCATCGCAATTCGTTTCATATACTCGTTTCAAATCTTTCAATCCGCCTTTTTACTGCGGTATGAATAAGTAGGTTATCGTTCCCGTCTGCTTGGCGGGAGCCGCAGGGTTGATGTCAAAAGTCGAATGTCGTGCTGATGCCAATGCTGTGCGACGCATACACTCGTCGCCGCCCGATTTTACGTAAGCACCGATAACATCGCCACTGCGATTAACCGTAATACCGACAATAACCTCGCCACCGCCCTCGCACTTGTAGGCGGGCTTGTCGAGATACCTGTGGTTGCGCAGAGGGTTGTTCAACGAGTACGACACCGTAACTCGGCCCTTTACCTTTTGGGAGGTCGGTTTCTCGTCGCTCTGCTCCCCCTTATCCTTGCCTATTGCCTCCGCCTCTGCCAATCCTTTCTCGTAGTTTTCGCGGTTGGTCCGCATCCGTTTCTGAACCTCGGCTGCCGATTCGTTCAGTTGTGCCGTATTGGTGCCGCGGTCATCTTTCAGATTCTCGTTCAGGGCGTTCTCATTCGAGGCCGTATTGCGGATATTTCTCCAATCTTCATCTTGCAGGCGTGCCTGCACCTCTTCACGCAGGCGGTCGCGCTCTTGCTGTAATTCGTCAAGGGTCTCTATATCGACCAAAATGGTAGATACTCCTTGTCGTTCGCCGACGACAATCTTTCCTACCATAAAGACAATGCCCAACACTATATATACAATAAGAGTAATCGCTAACCCTATGCGATGGTCGTAAGCCCACTCGCCGACATCCTCCTTGCGGTCGTCAAACGGAAGACGCAGTCGGGGCTTCCGTGGCTCTCTGCGGGGGCGCAAGGGCTGTTTTTTACTCTCTTTATTGTCGGATGTATTTACCATTACGTCGATAATTTCAGCAAAAATACTTA
This sequence comes from uncultured Alistipes sp., assembly GCA_964536825.1. Taxonomy (GTDB): domain Bacteria; phylum Bacteroidota; class Bacteroidia; order Bacteroidales; family Rikenellaceae; genus Alistipes. The sequence continues at coordinate 4,314 of CAZIAS010000015.1, forward strand.
TTTTTAACTTATTTTTTGTATCTTTACCTGCAATTTAACGCAAATTAACATAAAATTTGAGAAATATGTCATCAAAACAACAGACTTTGAATGCCCCGATTACCTTTTCGGGTAAGGGTTTACATACGGGCTTGGCAGTTACAATGACTGTTAATCCGGCTCCTGCCGGCAGTGGTATATCGTTCAGACGTATCGACCTCGAAGGGACTCCTTCGGTACCGGCTCTCGCTGATTACGTTGTCGATACTTCGCGAGGTACGACCATCGCCAAGGGAGATGCAAAGGTCAGCACCATCGAGCATATTATGTCGGCTCTCTGGACTCTCGGCGTGGATAATGCCCTTGTCGATATCGATGCTCCCGAGACCCCGATTATGGATGGCTCGGCACGTGAATATGCAGCCAAGATTAACGAAGTGGGTGTTGTTGAGCAGGATGCCGAGCGCGAATATTATCAGGTAACCGAGAAGATGGTCTATTCGATTCCCGAGAAGGGAGTTGTGCTGGTCCTCTATCCCAACGACGAATTCTCGGCTTCGGTGCATATCGACTATAATTCGAAGGTAATTGGTAATCAGTATGCTACATTTGAGTCGGGCGATAACTACGAGGAGAAGATTTCTCCCTGCCGAACCTTTGTGTTCCTGCACGAGTTGGAGCCTCTCTTCAAGATGAATCTCATCAAGGGCGGAGATCTCGATAATGCTATTGTTGTGGTTGAGAACCCTGTCTCTGACGAGCAAATCGACCACCTCAAAAAGATATTCAACAAGGATGATATCCGCGTGACCGATGGCTATCTCAATAATCTCGAACTGCGTGCGACCAACGAGTTGGCACGTCATAAGTTGCTCGACTTGTTGGGCGACTTTGCACTGCTCGGACGTCGTATCAAGGGTAGTGTATGGGCGACCCGTCCGGGACACTTTGCCAATACGGAATTTATGAAGCAGTTGCGTGTGACCGTGCGTCGTGAGGGCGAGAAACCCCGCTTCAAGTACGACCCGCGCAAGGCTCCCGTATTCGATATCAACCAGATTCGCAGTATGCTTCCGCACCGATTCCCGTTCTTGCTTGTGGATCGCATCTTCCATATCGAGGAGGATTCGATTGCCGGAATCAAGAATGTGTCGATGAACGAGCCCTTCTTCCAGGGACACTTCCCGCAGGAGCCGGTTATGCCCGGAGTGCTTATCGTCGAGGCGATGGCGCAGTGTGGCGGTATCCTGGTGCTTGCATCGGTGCCCGACCCCGAGTTGTACTCGACATACTTCCTGCGTATCGACAATGTCCGCTTTAAGCAGAAGGTTGTGCCGGGCGATACGCTCCACTTCGAGTTGCAGCTCGTCGAGCCTGTTCGTCGCGGTATGGCAACGATGCAGGGTAAGGCGTTCGTTGGCGACAAACTCGTCTGCGAGGCTCAACTTATGGCACAGATAATCAAGAATAAATAACCTTATAAAACCCCTAAATATGATTAGTAATTTGGCATACGTTCACCCTGACGCAAAATTGGGTAATAATGTAACCGTCGAGCCTTTTGCCTACATTGCCGGCGATGTGGTTATCGGCGACGACTGCTGGATAGGTCCCGGAGCCATCATCAACGACGGCGCACGTATCGGCAAGGGTAATAAGATTCATACAGGCGCATCGATTGCCTGCCTGCCGCAGGATTTGAAGTTTGCAGGCGAGGTAACCACCGCCGAGATTGGCGACTACAACGATATCCGCGAGTGTGTAACCATCGCACGCGGTACGGCGTCGCGCGGTACGACCGTGGTGGGTAGCCATAATCTCTTGATGGCGTACGTTCACGTGGCACACGACGACGTTGTCGGCAGCCATTGCGTTATCGCCAATCGCGTATCGCTTGCAGGCGAGGTAGAGGTTGGAGATTGGGTCGTTATCGGAGGTCACGCAGCGGTGCATCAGTGGGTGCATATCGGCGACCACGCGATGATTCAGGGTGGTGCTCTGCTTGGTCAGGATGTTCCTCCCTACATCGTGGTTACCAATGAGGGTATGCGTTATGCCGGTATCAATAAAATCGGATTGAGCCGTCGTGGCTTTACGCCGGAGCAGATTACGGCTATTCACGATACTTGTCGTGTGCTCTTCCAGAGCGATTTGAACTATATGAGCGCTTGCGAAAAGGCTATGGCAGAGTTGCCTGCATCGCCCGAGCGCGATAAGCTTGTGGAGTTTATCCGTACGTCGCAGCGCGGTGTAATCAAGCCCTATCAGAGCAGGAGATAGTATTTGTCTTGTACGACTTCTAAAAGAATAGGGTTGTTCAACAACAAAATGTTGGACAACCCTATCTTTTTTGCAGGTACCTGACTCTATAAATCCTCGATGCGGGCCACGGGTGTCGTGTCGAGTGACGAGAACTCTCCACGCTGGTAGCGGAAGTATCCTGCCAATGCAATCATAGCCGCATTGTCGGTCGTGAATTTGAACTCCGGCAGGAATGTGCGCCATCCCCGCTTGCTGCCCTCTGCCTCGACAGCCTCTCGCAAACCGGAGTTCGCCGAGACGCCGCCGGCTATGGCTATATCTTTTATTTTCAAATCTTTTGATGCCTTTATGAGCTTATCGAGCAGGATCTCCACAATGGTCTTTTGGAGCGATGCGCAGAGGTCTGCTTTGTTCTGCTCGATAAAGTCGGGATTCTCTGCCACTGCATCGCGGAGCGTGTAGAGAAACGAGGTTTTCAATCCCGAAAACGAGTAGTCATATCCGGCAACGTGGGGTTTGGCAAAGCGGAAGGCTTCGGGGTTACCTTCGTGTGCCAATTTGTCGATTACGGGACCGCCCGGATAGGGGAGCCCCATCACTTTGGCACATTTATCGAATGCCTCTCCTGCGGCATCATCGATTGTTGTGCCGATGATATCCATCTCGTAGGGCGAGCGTACGCAGACAATCTGCGAGTGGCCACCACTTACGAGCAGGCAGAGAAATGGGAACGAAGGATGGGGTAATTCTATGTCGGGCAGGTCGATAAAGTGTGATAAAATGTGACCTTGAAGGTGATTGACCTCGACCATCGGGATATTTCCGGCGATGGAGAGTCCTTTGGTAAAAGAGACGCCGACGAGTAGCGAGCCGAGCAGGCCCGGACCGCGTGTGAATGCTATGGCGTCAATTTTGTCGGGGGTTACGCCTGCCTCTTTGAGGGCGGTATCGACCACAGGGATAATGTTCTGCTGATGAGCACGTGATGCGAGTTCGGGTATGACTCCTCCGTACTTCACGTGTACTGCCTGCGAGGCAATGACATTCGAGAGCAGAGTTGTGTTGCGAATGACTGCCGCCGAGGTGTCGTCGCACGATGATTCTATGCCTAAAATGGTAATATCCATTGCTAAATAATGTTTTGTGACGTTTTTGTCCTCAAATTTTAGGTATTTAATTATAAATCGCTATCTTTGTAAGTTATAAATAACTTAATTACCGTAATTGTGCGCAAAGTTATAAAAATATCGGGAAAACTCCTATCGGCAGCGATTTTGTTGTTGATAATGTTGCCCGTGACACTCTCGCTGGTGCTTGATATTCCGGCGGTGCAGAACTTTGTGGCACATAAGGCAGCGGATTTCGCTTCGAATAAACTCGAAACCCGTGTCAGCATCGATCGGCTGAACATCGCGTTCCCGAACAAGATTAACCTATATGGCTTTTATGTTGAGGATTATCAGCGTGATACGTTACTCTATGTGGGACACCTGCGAGCCGATTTGGCAGGCGTAAGCGGAGGTATATCTTTCGGCTCGGCTTTCGCGGAGAGGGCGAAACTCTATATTGTCGAGAGCCCCGACAGTGTGATGAATATCAAGGAGGTGGTGGAGCGATTGACCAATAAGGAGAAAAAGAAGAAGCGTCCTTTCAGCCTGACAATTGGCGATGTGGAGATTGACAGCCTCGACCTGCATATCGAACGTCTTGAACACCGCAATCCCGAGTATGGAGTCGATTATGGCAATATGCAGCTGCTCGATATGAAGGGATGCGTGGAGAATTTTGCAATTGCCGGCTCGTCGATAAGTGGCGATATAAAGTATCTGCAATTCCGCGAACGCAGTGGCTTTGTTGCTGACGATATTAGCGGATGGTTCCGAGTGGATAGAGGTCTGGTCGAGTTGAAGGAGGCTCATATAGTGACGGCAAAGTCGAATATAACACTCGACTCTTTCTCCATCACCGGAGGCGAGTGGACTGCCTATAAAAATTTCATCCGTAACGTACGTATCGACGCCGATGCCAGCAATAGCAGCGTGTCGAGTGATGATGTGGGCTTCTTTGCTCCTGCTCTGCGCCGTTGGGATACCCGCCTGACGGGTGTCGATATGCGGATGAACGGTACGGTTGCCAACTTTACGGGAGATGTGCGATATGCGCGTACGCAAGGAGGCGCGACGTTGAAGGCGGATGTCGAGGCGGTGGGACTTCCCGACTATCGAAATACGGATTTTGATATCGATATCAAGCGTTTTGCCTCGTCGGCTGCCGAATTTGAACGCCTGATGGGCAATATAGCACGGCTGAAACTGCCGACGAGCGTTGTCGAGATGATTGACCGTGCGGATGATTTGACTGTTCAAGGCCGTTTTTCGGGAAAAATCTCGTCGTTCAAGACGAAGGGAGTGGTCGGTACGGCTGCGGGAGATGTCGGCTTTGAGGCGACAATGTCGCCCGATGAGCAGGGCGCAAAGAGTCTGGATGCGAAGGTCGCTTCGGCATCGATTGATTTGGGTCGTGTTCTCGGAAACAAAATCTTCGGTACGACGGGAGTGAAGATTAGCGCAGGCGGTAGTTTCGGCGAGGAGGGCTACGGCTTTGATGTCGATGGCTCCATAGACCGATTTACAATGCTCGATTACGTCTATGATTCGATTCTGGCGAAGGGTCGTGTGGAGGATGGAAATATTGATGCCGAGGTCTTGGCACGCGACCGCAACCTCGACTTCGATTTGCGGGCAGTGCTGGGATTGGGCGGCGAGTTGCCCTCATACGATGTGGTTGTCGCTCTGCATAAGGCGGATTTGTCGGCTATGCATATCAATAAACGAGACTCGCTCTCGACCGTCTCTGCAAATATCGGTGTGTCGGCGGTCGGAAAGATTCCCAATGCCCTCAATGGAGAGATAAGCGTTGCCGATATCAAATATCGCTATAATGACAAAGAGGTTACCTCGGAGCATATCTCCTTGGTAATGGAGAGTAACGAGGATGCCAGCTCATTTACGCTGACCTCCGACTTCGCGGATGCCGTATTCGAGAGCCGCAACAATTATAAGGATGTGCTGACATATCTAAAAGATATGCTTGGTCAGTATCTGCCTCTGCTTGATGAGGTACGTGCCTCGGAGACGGCAGTGGCTGCGGTTGAACGCGAACGTAAGGTGCGCAAGCATAACTACTCGATATTCTCGTTCACGACCAAGAATTTCAACCCCATAGCCGACGCCTTTTCGAGCGGTCTGCAAATCGCCGACGGCTCGGTTGTGCAGGTGCTGCTTGACCCGATAAGCAATCTCTTCCTGATGCGTGCGAGCAGCGACTACATCGAGCGCGACAAGATGTTGGCGATGATGCTCAAACTCAATGTTTCGAATCGTTCGGATTCGCTTGTTATGTGCCTCTCTGCCGAGGACTTTTATATGGGAACATTCCATTTCCGCGATATGGCGGTGCGCAGTGGCGTAAAGGATAACTATATCGACCTTACGGCGAAGTACCAAGATTCTGTCAAGAACTCCTCGGGCAGTGTGGGCGTGGGTATAACGCTGAAAAAGAGTGAGCAAACCAACCGCCGTAGCGTGGATGTCGCATTGAAGCCTTCGCTCATCGAGCGTGGCGGAAACCGCTGGTTCCTCTCTGCCGAGCGTATCGATGCCGACTCGTCGCGAATATTGGTAGATGACTTTATGCTGCGTAACGACCGTCAATCGCTGGTGGTTGATGGCATAGCATCGCGCAGTAGAGAGGATTCGCTGACATTGCGGTTGAACGATTTTGACCTCTCGCCTCTATTGCAGGTGGCGGAGCGTATCGGCTATAACATCGAAGGTCGCACAAATGGCTACGCCTCGGTAAAATCGGCGTTGAAGGGTAGTGTTATAGATGCCGATATTACACTCGACAGTATCAAAGTCAATAAACTCCCGCTTGCCGCGATGAAGCTCGATACGCAGTGGGATTTTGAACGTAACCGAGCGCGATTCTTTGTGACCGAGCGCGAAAAACGCGATACGTTGATACGCGGATTCTATGCTCCGTCGCAGGTGCGTTATTATGCCAAGATTGATATGGACAGCCTTGATATGGCGCTTATCGACCCTCTGCTTAAAGGGGTGGTGTCGAAGACTCGTGGAGTGGCGGTTGCCGATTTGACCTTCACGGGCGAACGTCGTGCGGCAGAGTTGCGTGGTGGTATCGAGGTGCGAGATTTGAGTACGACGGTCGATTTTACACAGGTGGAGTATAGCGTGCCGGAGGCAAAGATAGATGTTCGCAACAACCTCTTCCACGTCAATCCGACCACAGTCTATGATGCCGAGCGTAACGAGGGTTCGCTCTCGTTCGATTTGAGTCTTAACCATCTCTCGAATATCTCGTATAACCTTAATGTGCAACCGCGCAAGATGTTGGTGTTGAATACGACATCGCAGGATAATGACTATTTCTACGGAAAGGTGTATGCCAGCGGAGCGGCAACCATCAAGGGCGATAAGAGTGGTGTGGTAATGGATATTGTGGCAACGACCGACGATAATACGGAGTTCTACCTGCCTCTGTCGGGCAAGACGAATGTGTCGAATGCCGACTTCGTGATTTTCGAACAGGCAAACAGACCCGATACGACCAACTATCTGGTGCGCAAAAAGTTGATGTTCGAACGCCGACAGCGTCAGCGTTCATCGACGGCAACGTCGATGGATATAAATATGGCGTTGGACGTACGTCCGAACGCAATGTGCCAGCTCGTCATCGACCCGACCGTGGGCGATATTATCAAGGGCCGCGGAGAGGGTGCGCTCAACCTTCATATCAACCCGCTGCAAAATGTCTTCGAGATGTATGGCGACTACACGATATCGGAGGGAAGCTACCTCTTTACGTTGCAGAATATCATCAACAAGAAGTTCATAATCGAGGAGGGCTCGACCATCAGCTGGACGGGAGAGCCTGTCGATGCATTGCTCAATATCGACGCTGTGTATAAGGTTAAGGCGTCACTTCAACCGCTGTTGGCCGGCAGTGTGTCATCGAATACCTCGACCCGTGCCGTGCCTGTGGATTGTATTATCCATTTGAGCGACCGATTGACCAAGCCGACCGTTACGTTCGATGTGGTGGTGCCCAATGCCGACCCCGATGTGCAGGCGGTGGTGGCAAATGCATTGAGTACTCCCGAGAGTCGTTCGCAGCAGTTCCTCTATCTGCTGGTGGCAAATAGTTTTATCTCGGAGGCTGCATCGGACACATCCTCGAATATCGGAGTCTCGGCTTCGGCGGCAACAGGATTTGAGTTGTTGTCGAATCAGTTGAGTAATTGGCTCTCGGCAGATGATTACAATATCGTGATTCGCTATCGACCCAAGACCGATGTGACGAGCGATGAGGTCGATTTCGGATTCTCGACCGAACTTATCAATAACCGCCTGTTGCTCGAAGTGGAGGGTAACTATTTGGTGGATAAATCGATGGCGGTCAATCCCAATGCGTCGAACCTGATGGGAGAGGCGTATCTGACGTGGTTGATTGACCGTGCGGGAAATCTGCGATTGAAGGGCTTTACCCACACCATCGACCGCTTTGACGAAAATCAGGGTTTGCAAGAGACGGGAATCGGAATCTACTACAAGGAGAGTTTCAATAACCTCAAAGACCTGAAACAGCGTGTCAAAGAGAATTTTGCAATACGACGTCGGGTAAAGAAGGCGAAGAAGAGCCAAAAGGAGGCCGCCGAAACACCGATTTCGGATGATAAAGGCGAGGCTGCTATGCCGAATGACGAAAAGAGGAAAACAATGATTAAAACCAAATAAAAACTTAAATAAAATTTACTATTATGATTACACTTTTGCAGGCTACCGAAGTTGTAGCCAACGAAACTGCCAAGATGGGATTGTGGGAGCTCTTCAACAAGGGCGGCTGGCTTATGTGGGTGTTGCTCCTGTTGGGAGGTTTGACCATCTTTATCTTTGTCGAGCGTTTTATTGCCATTCACAAGGCATCGAAGCTCGATATGAACTTTATGAACCGTATTCGCGACTACATCTCTGACGGAAAGATTGACTCGGCAGTGAACCTCTGCAAGAAGACCAATACTCCGATTGCACGTATGGTCGAGAAGGGTATCGAGCGTTTGGGTCGCCCGATGAGCGATGTGCAGAGCGCCATCGAGAATGTGGCTAACCTCGAAGTTTCGAAGCTCGAAGACGGACTTCCATTCCTTGCAACCATTGCCGGAGGTGCTCCGATGATTGGTTTCCTTGGTACGGTTATGGGTATGGTGCAGACCTTTATGGATATGTCGGCAGCGGGCGGTACGGTCGATATGGCGCTGCTCTCGGGCGGTATGTATATCGCGATGGTAACGACCGTGGGCGGTCTGGTTGTCGGTATTCCGGCATACTTCGGCTATAACTATCTGGTAGCTCGTGTCGAGAAGGTAGTGTTCCGTATGGAGGCTAACTCGATTGCATTTATGGATATTCTGAATCAACCCGTTCAAAAATAGTTAATTATGGCAATCAAACACGGCTCAAAGGTCGATAAGTCATTCTCGGCATCGGCAATGACCGACCTTATGTTCCTGCTGCTGATATTTATGCTTATCGCCACAACGCTCATCAACCCTAATGCGTTGAAGTTGATGTTGCCCAAGAGCTCGAATCAACTCAAAGATAAGGCGATAACCACAGTGTCGATTCAACAGAGCGGCTCGTCGTACAACTACTACGTGGAGTTGGAGCAGGTAAAGGGTATTGATGGGGTGGAGCGTGCGTTGCAGGCGCGCCTCGAAGGTCAGGAAGACCCGACCATATCGCTGCATTGTGATAAGACCGTAGCTATCGACGAGGTGGTTAAGGTGATGAATGTGGCAAAGGATAACAACTATAAACTTATTTTGGCTACACAGCCCTAATTGCGTGTAAAAGACCGAATTTATGTATTATTACGACCCGAACGATAATCGACCGAAGCTGTGGGCGGCTCTGGCGGCAGTGGCGTATGCGCTGGTGCTGGGAGTGGCGTTTGCTTTTGTGTCGTTCGATTTCGGTAAGAGTCAATATGCGGCGAGTAGCGAGATTGTGGTTGAGTTTGTCGAACCGACTCCTCCGCCTCCGCCACCTGCGCGCCCGAAAGTGCGAACTCCCGAGCCCAAGATGCACGATAAGTTTGCTACTACGGATAATGAGCAGCAGGTAACGGGTAAAGATGAGCAGACCCGCACGGTCAATCCGAAAGCTCTGTTCAAGAGTAATAAGGGCGGAGCGGACCAACCGGAGAATGCCGGCAATCTGAAGGCGCAGCAAGGCGAAAAGGATGAGGCAAAGGGTACAGGCGGAGGTCTGAACCCGGAGGGTAACGACCAACTCGACCAGGGCTTGCAGGGTCGCGGTCTGGTGGGAGCGTTGCCGCAACCGTCGTATCCGGGTAACAGGAGCGGAAAGATAGTTATCCGTGTAACGGTCGATAAGGCCGGACGGGTAACCTCTGCAACCTATGAACCTAATGGCTCGACATCGTCCGATAATGCGCTTGTGCAGGCAGCCATTGCCGCGGCGAAGAAGGCTCGATTTACCGAGAGTCGCAGTTTTGTTGAAGGAGGTACGATTACCTACCGATTCAACCTGAAATAGCTTTTGAACTAACCGAACGAGAAAGGAAAGATGAAGAGAATAGTAATCTTTGTAGTGGCTGCATTGTGTTTTGCAGGGACAACTATGGCGCAGGAGCATCGCAACCAACGCCGAGAGAGTCACTCGGAGAAGCGTGAGAATAAGATGGCAGTGCAGGATAGCCTTGTGCAGTCGAAGTGGAGTGGTGCGCATATCTCATTCGAGAAGACCAAGCACAATTTCGGAGAGGTACACCGTAAGGGTGGCGACCTGACCGTGAAGTTTCGATATGTGAACGACGGGACCGAGCCTTTGGTTATTACCCGCATTGCGACTTCGTGTACCTGTATCAGGACATCGCATTCGCGACGCCCTCTCGATGTGGGAGATAGTGGAGAGATTGAACTTATATACGAGCCCCACAAGATGGAGGAGGGGTTGTTTCATAAGGTCGTGCAGGTATATTCCAACTCTGCGGATGGAATGCATCTGCTGACTGTTAGCGGCCGCTCGGTGGAGAATAAGAAATAGAGTGCTTATATACGTAGTTACACGGCATCAATCTTTTATCGTTGATTTATGTAGTTGCTCGCGGCGACACGCCGCAAATCAAATTGACAATTGAGAATTGACAATTGATAATTAAAGGTATTTTGTATATAAATGCCTTTTACAAAACTGATATTATTTGGACTCGAACGGTCGCAGCAACTCTGCTCATTTGACAAACGCAGATAACACTACCACACCGCCACCGACTGACCGAGTGCCTTTATCCGTACAAAAAAGCGACTGCCAAAAGACAGTCGCTTGTGCGGATAAAGGGACTCGAACCCCCACGCCTCTCGGCATCAGATCCTAAGTCTGACGTGGCTACCAATTACACCATATCCGCGTTAGGCAGGGCAAAGATATACAAAATTTATCAAATAAAAATAGAAATCGAATATTTATGTCGTAAGTTGTCGGTGCGGGCTGCCTTTATAATAGCCTGACTCTATTTTTGCATAACTACGAATTTTAGGCGATATGCCATTCTGCTGCCCGTTAGCGTCGAGAACGCAATATCCCGATTGCGAGCGATTTGATTTCGGCAGCGGCTTCGAGGCGGAACATAAGGGCAAGGGTCGGGTAGATGGCGATGCCGACGGCTATCTCCGCAGCAAGGCGGGCTGTGATGCAGAATCCGTCCATCACATTTCCTAATGCAACGACGCACACATACATTACTGTCGTTATGGCAACGGTTGGCAGTAGTGTGCGCACCATCCGCCAAAGACCGAGTGATGTATAGCGCATTGAAGCTGCAAAATTTATCGCAAACTCGCAAAGTGACATTGCAACCAATCCCCACGCCACAGCCTTTGCGCTATGGGGTATGGTAATGGCAAGAATCAGTGTCATCAATGCCTTCTTGACAATTTCAAGACGTAGAATTATCGTGCCGTCGCTCTTGACTTTCAGTATGTTGTACGATATGATGGCCAACGGCTGGAATAGCCCCGTAAGGCAGAGTATCTGCAAGTAGGGAACTGTCGGCATCCACTTCTCGCCCAACAAGAGAAGGAACAGGTCGTCGGCAACGGCAATGATGCCGACCATCACGGGAAAGAGCATAAATGCCACGACCATCAATACCTGTCGATAGCTCTCGGCGAACTTTTCGCGTTGGTCGCCAATCTTCGAGAGGGCGGGATATGTAACGCTCTGGACCGACTGCATTGCCGAGGTAAGCGGCAGGTCTTTGAACTTCTGCGCCTGATTGAAGAATCCGAGCGTGTCGGCAGAGTACATCTTGCCGATAAACATCTGCGAGATGTTGTTGTAAATCGAGGATATGAGGTCGGTCGAAAGCAGTCTTAACGAGAATGGAGCCATTTCGCGTACGGGGCGTATGGAGAGATGGCGTGAAGGTCGCCAATCGCTGCAAACCCAAAGTATTGCTGTCTTGACGGCGAGTGTCGTAACCCTCTGACCGACAAGACTCCAAACTCCACAGCCTGCCAGCGCCATTGCGATAGCCACTGCGCCCGCCACGAACGATGCCGCGAAGTTCGCCTGTGAGAGCAGACGGAAGCGAAACTCGCGCGTGAATATGGTGTTCTGTATGACGCAGAGCGCATTTATCGGCAATAACAAAAAGAGTACGGGGGCAATCTCGGCTATCACCGGCAGGTCGTAGTAACGAGCCACGGCAGGTGCCACGGCGACCAGAATTGCATACAACACGACCGAAACGGCGATGTTAAATGCGAAGACCGAATGGTAATCTTCTTGTGTCGGGCTCTCTTTGCGAATGAGTGTCTGCGAGAAGCCGCTATCGACCATCACCAAAGCCAATGCCGTGAAGAAGGTAAGGATTGCCATAACACCGAAATCCTCGGGTACGAGCAGACGTGCCACGACGATACTTACGACCATCTGCAACAACATCGACCCGACCTTCTCGGCGATGCTCCACGCAACGCCGCCGGCAACCCTCTGCTTCAACATCTTCTCGCTCATATTCTCGGGATTGGGTGTAGAGTGTCTAAATCGGCTCTACTTGTGCAGTGCCTCGATGCCCAAGCGATAGGAGTCGAGTCCGAAGCCCATAATCGAGCCGCGGCAGACCGGAGCCAACATCGAAATGTGTCGAAACTCCTCGCGTGCGAGTATCGACGAGATGTGCACCTCGACAACGGGCGTCGAGATTGCCGAGATGGCATCACGAATGGCTACCGAGGTATGGGTATATCCTCCTGCATTCATCACAACTCCGTCGTAATTGCCGACGCTTGCGTGTAGTGCGTTTATCAACTCGCCCTCGACATTCGATTGTAAGAGCGAAATCTCATCTTGCGGATAGCGATTGCGCAGCACCTCCAAATACTCTTCGAAGGTCTGTGTGCCATAGACATCCGTATCGCGATGACCCTGCAAGTTGAGATTGGGTCCGTTTAGTATCAGAATCTTCATATAGTGTGAATTTTATTCGTAAATCGCAGCCTTGCGTTCGCCTTTCAAAACAGAGAGTCCGCTCTCGGCAAGTGCCAGCATCTCATCCTCGCCGGGATATATTGCTACGGGAGCGATATATCCGATGCGGCGTGAAATGTTGTCGGTAATAACCTCGCTATGTGCCAGACCGCCCGTGAGAATCACGGCATCGACCTCGCCCTCCAATACAGCAGCCATAGCGCCAATGCTCTTGGCTATGGAGTAGTACATCGCATCGAGTACGAGCTTGGCATCCTCATCGCCTTCGGCAGCCCGCTTGCGTACCTCAATCATCGAGTTTGTACCCAACAGATTGACAACACCGCCTTTGCCGCACAACATCTTGCGAACCTCTCCCTTGGTGTATCGCCCCGAGAAGCAGAGCTCCACAAGTGACCCTGCGGGTAGGGTGCCTGCGCGTTCGGGTGCTATCGGTCCATCGCCGTCGAGAGCATTGTTTACATCTATGACACAACCTCTCCTATGGGCGCCGACCGAGATTCCTCCACCCATATGAGCGACCACAAGATTCATCTCCTCGTAGGTGCGACCGCACTCCTTCGCATAGCGACGTGCCACGGCCTTCTGATTCAGGGCGTGGAATATCGAAGTGTGCGGCAACTCCTTCACTCCGCTCACGCGGGCCACAGGTTGCAGTTCATCGACTGTCGGAGGGTCGGCGATGTAGGCCTTGACTCCCGCCCTGCGTGCAATGGCATCTGCAAGTGGGGCTCCGAGATTCGATGCGTGTTCCAACGGAGTTGTTCGCAGCTCCTCGATAAGAGCCTCCGAGACTTCATAGATTCCGCCGGCCACGGGCTTGGTCAAGCCGCCTCTGCCGACTACGACAGAGAGCTCCGCGAGATTTTCGCCACGCTCGCTCATAGCGTTGAGAATAAGCTCCAATCGCCACTCGAACTGCTCGGTAATGCCCCCGAAACGTGCAATCTCCTCCGCAGGGTGGCGCAGGGTCTGGCTCCATAACTCTCCCTGCTCGCCATAGAGGGCGATTTTGGTCGAGGTCGAGCCCGGGTTGATGGTCAAAATCTTGTACATCTCTTTTGCGAATTATCACAAAGGGGCGGGAGTCTCCGCAGAAACATTCCCTCCCCTTGATTTGTGTTAATGTGTTAAGCTGTTATTATCGTATGCTACTTTGCTGCAAGGCAAGCCAACGCAATCGAATACTTCTTGCTCAATGCCGAGTCGCCACGCGAAGTAAGCACGCAGGGAGCCTGTGCACCTTTGACAATTGCTGCCAACTCACCGCCACCGATGTGCGTAGATGCCTTGAAGAAGACGTTACCCGACTCGATATTGGGGAAGAGCAGGCAATCCACATCGCCGGCAATGGCCGAACCCTTAACCTTCTTATGCTCGGCAACCTCTTTGTAGAGAGCCACGTCGAGCGAGAGAGGTCCATCGACCATCACGTTGCCCAACTGTCCGCGGTCGCCCATCTTTGCCAAAATCGCGCACTCCAAATTCGACTGTACGGTCGGCAGTACCTGCTCGGTAGCCGAGATGCAGGCAATCTTCGGAGTTGCAACGCCCAACAGGTTGGCCGTCTCGGCAAGGAACTTAATCTGCATCTGCTTCTGCTTGAAGTCGGGAGCGGGGATAATCGCTACGTCCGAGATGACAAGCAGTTTGTGGTAGCTCGGCAGCTCGACAAGCGAAACGTGGGTCAGGATGCCCTTCGGCGGTACCAAACCCTTCTCCTTGTTGAGAATGCCACGCATATACTTGTCGGTCGAAACCAGACCCTTCATCAGCACATCAGCCGTACCCGCCTTAACCGATGCCACAGCCATCTCGATAGCCTTAACATCTGATTTTACGTCCACGATATTGAACGCGGTAACTTCGATATTCATCTCTGCACACACCTTCTCGATAACTTCTTTATCGCCATAGAGAGTGGGCTCAACAAGGCCCTCCTTATAGGCATCATACACTGCCTCGATGGTGTGTGAATCCTGTCCGTATGCTACTGCGAGGCGCTTGCGACCGCTTTTGAGTGCAGCCTCGACAACTTCATTAAGTTTTGTAATCATCGTTATAAAAATGTTGTGTGTTATTTTACCAAGTTATAAGTGTCGGTAGCGATTACCAACTCTTCGTTTGTTGCGATGACGGCAACCTTGACCTTCGAATCGGGAGTCGAGAGCATCGCGTTTACACCGCGAGTGCGGAGATTTACCTCCTCATCGTAGTGCAGGCCGAGGAACTCCATATCACGGCATACATATCTGCGCAGGTCGGCAGAGTTCTCGCCAACACCACCCGTGAAGATAATCAAATTGACACCACCCATCGAGGCTGCATACTCGCCCACAAACTTCTTGGCGCGCAGGTAGTAGGCATCGCGAGCAAGGATAGCCTTCTCGTTACCAGCATCGTAGGCGTTGTCGATATCGCGCATATCGCTCGACAAACCGGTCATACCCAGCACACCCGACTTCTTGTTGAGCATCGTGTTGAGCTCTTCGTAGCTCATACCCTCTTTTTCGCCGATGTAGGTTGCTGCGCTTGCATCAATACTGCCGCAACGAGTACCCATAATCAGACCGTCAAGCGGAGAGAAGCCCATCGAGGTATCGTAAGATTTGCCATTCAGCACCGCTGTTACCGAGCCGCCGTTGCCGATGTGGCAGGTAATAATCTTCGAGTTGTTGATATCCAGACCTGCCAACTTCGCACCTTCGCGGGCAACATATTTGTGGCTGGTGCCGTGGAAACCGTACTTGCGTACGCGATACTTCTCGTAGTACTCGTATGGGAGTGCGTACATATAGTTGAGTGCCGGAATCGATTGGTGGAACGAGGTGTCGAAAACCGTAACCTGCGGAACGCTCGGAAGAACCTTCTCAATCGAGAGTACGCCTTCGAGGTTTGCGGGGTTGTGGAGCGGGGCGATGGAGAAGAGTGAGCGAATCTTTGCCTTCACATCGTCATTCACAATACAACTCTCGGGGAAGAATTCTCCACCGTGAGCCACGCGGTGACCCACTGCCTTGACCTCGTCGAGCGAGGCGATGACACCGTGCTCGGGGTGGGTCAATGCATCGAGAACGAGGCGGATTCCGGTTGTGTGGTCGGGGATTGCCTGTTCGAGCGTGAAGGGCGTTTTGCCCGAAGGCTTGTGAGTAAGGCTTCCGTCGGGAAGACCGATTCGGTCCACAAGACCCTTTGCCAAAAGCGTATTATCGGTATCGTTTATGTCGATAACCTGATACTTGATGGATGAACTTCCGCAGTTCAATACAAGAATTACCATAATTTAGATTGTTTTATTGTTGTTGTTTCTCTGTTCAATGCAAAATCTCTGTCTGCAAATCGACGGCAGATACGCCATCTGCGTACCCCAATCCGCAATTTCTTACAAAGGTAGAAAATTTTATCCAAAGCCACGAATCTTTTTGCCTTTATTTCCCAAAAAGCTTTTTTCGAAGGCTATTTTTGAAAGCGATATCCCGACCCTTTGACGGTAATGATGTGTTCGTTGCCGATTTTGCGACGCAGACGACGGATGTGAACATCGATTGTGCGGTCGCCGACAACGACTTCCGACCCCCAAATACGTCTGTAAATCTCCTCTCGCGAGAAGAGTCTCTCCGGCTCGGAGTAGAGCAGGTCGAGTAGCGCAAACTCCTTGCGGGGGAGTATGTTCTCCTTCCCGTTGCAGATGACCGAATGGCGCTCGTGGCAAATCTCGATTTTGGGCTCGCCGGCCGAATCTTTGACACGTCGCATTATCGCATTTACCCGACTTCGTAACAGATTCATTCTGATAGGCTTGGATATGTAGTCATCGGCGCCGGCGTCATATCCCGTAAGTTGGTTTTCCTCCTCGCCGAGAGCCGAGAGAAAGATTATGCGTGTATCTGCCGTTTCGGGATTCTCGCGCAGTGCCTTGCAGGTCTGCACACCATCCATATTCGGCATCATCATATCGAGCAGAATAAGATGCGGACGACACTCTGCCGCGACCTTCAATGCCTCGATGCCGTCGGGAGCGGTAAAGATTTCGTATCCCTCTTTTGCAAGGTTATAACCTATGAACTCCAAGATGTCGGGTTCGTCATCAACTAAAAGTATTCGATGTGCCATATTTCTGTACTTTTAGTGCGAAGATAGCAAAAATCGAGAAAAATATGGTGCAACAAGCGAGAAAATAGTTATCTTTGCCCGAAACTATACTATAAAGTATAGTGTAATCATAAAATTTCAGAGAGATGTCTGCCCGAAAAACTACCTTGACAACTCCGACTGCCGAGAGTGTTGCCGTCGAAGAGTTGCAACAAACCACTACCGCACCCGCTGCGGAGATTAACGAGAGCGAAAGCGTGGCCAAGAAGAGTCGCACTCGCAAGAAGAGCGTCGATGCCGATGCCGTAACCGAAGAGAAACCAAAGCGTACCCGCACAAAGAAGAGCGTGCCTGCACTTGCCGAGCCCGAGTCGGTGGAGGAGAGCGTTGCCGAGGAGGCAACTGCGGTTGAACCCACTGCGGTTGAGGGTGTCGAGGAGAGCCCCGCCGTTGCAGAGGAAGCCCCCGTTGAGGAGGCTGCCGAGATGGCAGATGAGGAACATCTGGTCGAGAATTATGTAGGTCGTAGCAAGGAGGAGTTGGTTGAGGCTTTGCAAACCTGTCTTGAAGAGAAACCTGTGCAGGCAGTGCGTAGCGAGGTGGAGGCAATAAAGGTTGCTTTCTATAAACTTCATCGTGCCGAGGTCGAGGCTATGCGTCGTGAGGCAGAGGTTGATGGCGAACCGACAGAGTTTGTTCCGCAGGCGGATGCTCTTGAAGTGCGTTTCAAGGAGTTGTTGGGCGAGTATCGTCGCCGTCGTGACGAATATACAGCCGGCCTTGATAAGGTAAAGGAGGAGAACTATAAAGCGAAGTTGGAGATTATCGAGGCTCTCAAAGAGTTGATTAACTCCGATGAGACTCTTAACACGACATTCTCGAAGTTCCGCGAACTTCAACAGCGCTGGAAAGAGACCGGCATCGTTCCCCAGCAGTATGTTAAGGATGTGTGGGAGACCTACAATCTGCACGTCGAGAACTTCTACAACTTTATTAAGATTAACAAGGAGCTGCGCGACCTCGATCTGAAAAAGAACTACGAGCAAAAACTATCGCTCTGCGAGCAGGCAGAGGCCCTCGCCGAGGAGCCTTCGATTGTAGAGTCGTTCCACAAGTTGCAGAAACTGCACGACGAATGGCGAGAGACGGGTCCCGTGGCAAATGAGTATAAAGAGTCGCTGTGGAGCCGTTTTAAGGAGGCTTCGACGCGAGTAAACAAGCGCCACCAGGAGTATTTCGAGGGCCTGAAAAATGAGCAGTTGCAGAATCTCGAACGCAAGAGTGCGCTCTGCGAGCAGGTCGAAGAGATGGTTGCAACTCCCATTGCGACGCGTAAGGCTTGGAACAAAGCGAGCGACCGTCTGCTCGACATCCAGAAGGAGTGGAAGGGTATAGGCTTCGCTCCTCGCAAGGATAATGCAAAGATTTATGAGCGTTTCCGTGCGGCGTGCGACAAATTCTTCGAACTCAAACGAGAGTTCTATACCGAAGTCAAAGACGAAATGGAGGAGAACCTGCGTCTGAAAGTTGAAATCTGTGAGGCTGCCGAGGCTCTCAAAAACAGTGAGGAGTGGAAGAAGGCTACCGATGAACTTATCGCCCTGCAAGCCAAGTGGAAAGAGGTGGGTGCAGTGTCGCGTCGTCACGCAGATGCCGTCTGGAAGCGTTTCCGTGCGGCGTGTGACGAGTTCTTCGAGCGTAAGGCAAGCCATTTCGCTTCGGTGGATGGTGAGTATGCCGAGAATCTTGCGCGCAAGACCGCTTTGATTGCCGAGATGGTTGCTGCTGACGTGAAAGAGGGCGGATACGAACTTATCAAGGACTTCCAACGTCGTTGGAGCGAGATTGGTTTTGTGCCCATCAAGGCGAAGGAAGCTCTGCAAAAACAGTATAAGGAGGCAGTGGATAAGATGTTTGCCGTGGTCCGTGGTGCAGAGCGTGACCGCTCGATGAGCCGCTTTAAGGAGCGCGTGTCGTCGATGAAGTCGTCGGGCGAGAAGCGTCTGCGCACCGAGCGTGAGCGTCTTTACAATAAGGTTCGCCAATTGGAGCAGGATATCGCTCTGCTCGAAAACAATATCGGATTCTTCTCGAAGTCGAAGGGCGCCGAAGCTCTGATTGCCGATGTGCAGCAGAAGATTGAGCGTGCAAAACGTGAGTTGGCAGAGGCTGTCGAAAAGGTCAAGATGATTGATGCAAATCAGGAATAACAATTTTATACACCATTTTATAACTGCCCGAGAGCGGGCATAAAGCGAAAAAAGAACAGATGGATAAAAAATCTATTATCGGCATAGTTTTGACGGGCTTGATTTTCGTCGGCTTTGCCATCTATACCTCTCATTCTCAAAAAGAGTATCAGCAAAAACTTCAAGAGTATAATGCCTATATGGCAGAGCAGGCGCAGCGTGAGGCTGCTCTGCAATCGGTTGTCGATACAGCGGTTGCACAGCAGGCAGACGGTGGTAACACGGTATCCGATAAGGAGCGTGAGGAGCTGTTGAAGGTTGCCCGTTATGGAGCTACGCTTGCCGAGTCGCGTGATGGCGAGGAGCAGAGAGTGTCTCTCGAAAACGAATACCTGAAACTCGAATTCTCTTCGCGTGGAGGTCAGATTGTGAATGCCGAGTTGAAGGATTATACGCGCTATGCTCCGAAGGATGAGCGTAACGAGCTTGTTCGATTATTCGACCCCGAAACGGCGAATTTCGATATGACCTTCTATGTCAAGAACGGTGTGAATAACGTGAAGGTCAATACCGCAGAGTACAACTTCGAGGTGTTGCCGGTCGAGAAGACCGATTCGTTGCAGCGCCTGACTATGCGTCTGCCGGTGGGCGAGGGTGCGTACTACGTCTATGAATACACCCTGCACAACGAGTCGCAACCGAGCCGTGATTATCTCGTGGATTTGAAGGTGCGTTTGGATAATATGGCACCGTTGATGGCAAAGCAGAGCAATGTCGGTATTGAGTGGAGTAACCGTTCGTACCAGAATGAGCGCGGATTCAAGAACGAGAATATGTACACAACTATTGCCTATCGTCTGCCGGGCGACTCGTCGATTGAGGAGCTTGGTATGAGCGAGGAGTCCAAGAGCGAGGAGGTGTCGTCTTCGGTAAATTGGGTGGCATTCAAACAGCAATTCTTCTCGTCGGTATTCATTGCGCCCGACAATGTGACCTATGCAAATATGTCGTTCGAGACCTCCGAACCCGGTTCGGGATATATCAAGGACTTCTCTGCCGAGATGTCGGTGCCTTACGACTCGGAGGTCGAGGGGTATGACTTCTCGTTCTACTTTGGTCCGAACAAGTATGCCGTATTGAAGAAGGTGGTTGATGAGAATGGCGACAAAATCGCGCTTGAACGATTGATTCCGCTCGGCTGGGGTATCTTCGGCTGGGTCAATCGTTGGTTTGTGATTCCGGTGTTTGATTTCTTGCGCCAATTCATACCTTCGTTCGGTGTCATTATTTTGATTCTGGCTCTGTTGGTGCGCCTGATTATCTTCCCGCTCACGTACAAGAGCTATCTTTCGACTGCGAAGATTCGTGTGATTCAGCCCGAAATCGCGGCGTTGAACGAGAAGTACCCTCGTCAGGAGGATGCGATGAAGAAGCAGCAGGCAACGATGGAACTCTACAAGAAGGCGGGTATCAACCCGATGGGCGGATGTCTTCCGATGCTGATTCAGATGCCAATCCTGATTGCGATGTTCAGATTCTTCCCCGCATCCATCGAGTTGCGCGGAGAGTCGTTCTTGTGGGCGGATGACCTCTCGTCATACGATAGCGTGCTGAACCTCCCCTTCAACATTCCGTTCTATGGCGACCACGTGAGCCTCTTCTGTCTGTTGATGGCGTTGGCTCTCTTTACATTCTCGTACATCAACTACAACCAATCGGCATCGAGCCAGCCCCAGATGGCAGGTATGAAGTTTATGATGGTATATATGATGCCGCTGATGATGATCTTCTGGTTTAACGACTATTCGAGTGGTTTGAACTACTACTACTTCCTCTCGTCGCTTCTGTCGATGGCGCAGACCTTCCTGATTCGTATGATGGTCGATGATAATAAGGTCCACGCAATGATTCAGGCGAACGCCAAGAAGAATACGAAAGGTAAGAAGTCGCGTTTCCAGCAGCGCTACGAGGAGATGATGAAGCAGCAGGAGGAGATGCAGAAGCGTGCAAATAAAACACGTAAGTAATCACGACGACGTGGTTTTTCGAAGTAAAATATCGAACGAAGAGGTTGCCGAACTCTCGGCAATACGCTTTGACGGAGAGATTGTTGTCGTCGATACGGAGGAGGCTCTCGATAGAGCGTGTGGCGAATTGGCGAAGCAGCCGCTCCTCGGCTTCGATACCGAGACTCGTCCTTCGTTCAAGGCGGGTGTAACCAATAAGGTCGCACTGCTGCAACTCTCGACCTATGAGCGTTGCTACCTTATTCGTCTGTGTCGGGTAAAGATGTCGGGCAGGTTGTTGAGCATTCTGCAACGCAGCGATATTGTGAAGATTGGAGCCGACGTTGCGGGAGATCTTCGCTCGTTGGGCAAGTTGCGGAACTTTACGCCACGCGGATTTGTCGATTTGCAGTCGAAGGTGGGGACTTTTGGTATCGAGGAGAAGAGTCTGCGTAAGATGTCGGCGATAGTCCTCGGCAAGCGTGTGTCGAAGGCGCAGCGATTGAGTAATTGGGAGGCGCAAACGCTGACCGATCAACAAAAAATGTACGCGGCAACCGATGCGTGGGTATGTTTGGAGATAGATGCGATGCTATCCAGCGAGAAGTCGTAGATTTACAGAATTTTATATTTTTGAGGTTCTCTGTCGCTGGTGGCAGAGGACCTCTTTTTTTGAAAAAAATATCCTCTTCGGGGTTACAACGAACCGAACTTTTTGCTACATTTGCAACGATTTTTTGAAAAAATAGAACAATTCTTGTGTAATATAAAGTTACACATTTCGATATGCAGGAAGTAGAAATATGGGCATTGATTCCCTTTGCCGTGATGCTGTTGGGCATCGCTATTTGTCCCTTTATTGTAGGGGAGTGGTGGGAGAAGAACTCCAATAAGTTGATCTTCTCACTTGTGTTAGGTATTCTGACTGCGATATACCTATATATGAATGGTATGGGCGAGCGCGTAGTGCATTCGATGCTCTACGACTATGTCCCGTTTATTACCTTGCTCTGTGCGCTCTTTGTTGTGACCGGAGGTCTGTGTCGTACGGGATATATCGAGGCGAAGCCCTCGACCAATACCGCAATGCTTGCCATCGGATTTCTGTTGGCGTCGATTATCGGTACCACTGGTGCAGCAATGTTGTTGGTGCGATTGCTGATTGATATCAACCGCAACCGCCGCAACAAGGTCCATACGATGCTCTTCTTTACGGCTCTGGTGGCCAACTGCGGAGGAGTGCTGACCCCGCTGGGCGATCCTCCGTTGTTCCTGCTCTATCTGCGAGGCGTTGAATTTACGTGGTTCTTGAATCTGTTCCCGCAGTGGTTGTTTACGGGAGGAGTGCTTCTGTTGATGTACTACATTGCCGATAGCCACTACTACAAGAGCGAGAAGAAACTTGCTGCCTTGTTGCGCCATCGTGCCGAGACTGCGCCTGTGAGCGAAGAGAAGTCTGCCGAGAAGACCGAGCACGAGAAGGCCGAGTTTAAGGGGCTTATCAATGTTCTCTACTTGGTAATAATCCTCGCTGCGGTGGCATTTATCAATCCGGGTCAGATTCCCGCTATGGGAGAGCACGATGCTCCGATATATATGAAGTTTCTGCGCGAGATAGTTCTGTTGGTGGTAATTCTGCTGTCGATGTTCACTACCAAGCGTTCGGTGCGCGAGGCAAACCACTTTACCTGGGCTCCTATCATTGAGGTTGCCGTACTCTTTATCGGTATCTTCGCCACGATGACACCGGCGATGATATATCTCAACGCCAATGCTGCGTCGCTGGGACTCGATACTCCGTGGCAGTTCTATTACAGCACGGGTCTGCTCTCGTCGTTCCTCGATAACGCACCCACGGCCGTGGCATTCTACACCATCGCTACGGGTCTGCCTATTGCCGAAGGGGTTGTGACCGTGGCGGGCATTCCCGAGATTTTGATGAATGCGGTATCGCTCGGCGCCGTATTCTTTGGTTCGATGACATATATTGGCAATGGCCCCAACTTTATGATTAAGTCTATCGCCGAGGAGAGCGGAATTGCAATGCCGAGCTTCTTCGGATATATGTTCAAGTTCTCGTTAGTATTCTTGTTGCCGGTATATATTCTGGTACAGATTCTGTTTATATAGGTATATCGCAGGGTGGTCCGGGTGCCGTGTTCTCTATATCTTCACGATTCTACGGCTGCTCCCTATTGTTGATAAACCGATAATAAAAACATTTAATAACCACTTGCAATTTTATCGATAAAAAGGTATTTTTGCAAGTGGTTAGTTTAATTTATAAAGATATTCCGTTATGGAGAAATTGGCAAAACAGTACGTTGAGGAGTTTATGGCTCAACTCATTGCAAAGAACCCCAATGAACCGGAGTTCCATCAGGCTGTTCGTGAAGTCGCAGAGTCGTTGGCTCCGCATATCGTTGCAGATCCCGTATTGCGCAAGATGAAGATTCTCGAACGTATCGCCGAGCCCGAGCGTGTGATTATTTTCCGCGTACCTTGGGTAAATGATAAGGGAGAGGTCGAGATTAATCGAGGCTATCGTGTTCAGATGAACAGCGCTATCGGACCATACAAGGGTGGTATCCGTTTTCATCCCTCGGTAAATTTGAGTATTTTGAAGTTCCTTGCCTTTGAGCAGACCTTCAAGAATAGCCTTACGACTCTGCCTATGGGTGGCGGTAAGGGAGGCTCCGACTTCAACCCGAAGGGAAAATCCGATAATGAGGTTATGCGCTTTTGCCAATCGTTCGTAACCGAGCTGTCGCGTCATATCGGTGCAGATACCGATGTGCCGGCAGGAGATATCGGTGTCGGCGGTCGCGAAATCGGCTTTATGTTTGGTCAGTACAAGCGTCTGCGCGATGAGTTTACCGGAACATTCACAGGCAAGGGTCTTGATTGGGGCGGCAGCCCGCTGCGTCCGGAGGCTACGGGCTACGGTACCTGCTACTTTGCGCAAGAGATGCTCTCTACGCGTGGAGAGAGTTTCGAGGACAAGGTAGTCGCAATATCGGGTTCGGGTAATGTGGCGCAGTTTGCAGCAAAGAAGGCAACCGAGCTTGGTGCCAAGGTTGTGACTATGTCCGACTCGTCGGGTTATATCTACGACCCCGAAGGAATCTCGCCGGAGAAGCTCGAATATGTGATGACGCTCAAAAATGTATATCGTGGTCGCATCAAGGAGTATGCAGAGCGCTACCCGTCGGCTCAATACTTCGCCGGCGAACGCCCGTGGGGTGTGAAGTGCGATATTGCTATGCCTTGTGCTACGCAGAACGAACTCAATGGCGAGCTGGCACAAGCGTTGGTCGATAACGGCTGTATCTGTGTTGCCGAGGGTGCGAATATGCCCTCGACGCCGGAGGCTATCGCCATATTCCAGAGCAATAAGCTGCTCTATTCGCCCGGAAAGGCATCGAATGCCGGAGGAGTGGCGACGTCGGGATTGGAGATGACCCAGAATTCGATGCGATTGAAGTGGTCGCGCGAGGAGGTTGATGAGAAACTCCACTCGATAATGAAGAATATCCACGAGATGTGCGTAAAGTACGGCACCGAGGAGGACGGCTACGTCAATTATGTGAAGGGTGCCAACATCGGCGGCTTTATGAAGGTAGCCAATGCAATGCTTGCACACGGAGTCGTATAAATACCTTCTGACAATCCAAAGGGGCTATTCAATAGCATTGTTCTATTGGAAGCCCCTTTAATTTTTAGAAAATTATGGCAAAAACGCCCAAAATCGAAAAGACCAATGCTGCACGACTGCTCGACCGAGCAAAGATTGCATACGAACTTATTCCCTACACGGTCGATGAGGAGAATCTTGCTGCCACGCACGTAGCTGCGCAGTTGGGCGAGGATATAGCAACGGTATTTAAGACTCTTATCCTGCGAGGAGACCGCACAGGCTTCTTCGTATGTGTGATTCCGGGAGATAAAGAGGTCGATTTGAAGGCCGCCGCCCGTGTGTCGGGCAACAAAAAGTGCGACTTGATTCCGATGAAGGAGTTGCTGCCAACCACGGGATATATTCGTGGCGGCTGCTCCCCGATAGGGATGAAGAAGCCTTTCCCGACCTTTATCCACACAACAGCTCTCGCGCACGCATATATATACATAAGTGCCGGAGTCCGCGGATTGCAAATCAAGCTTTCGCCCGATGCGTTGATTGCCTATGTCGGTGCGCAGGTCGAAGACCTTGTCGAGTAGGCTTTCGGGGAAATAACCTTGCCGGCTGTTAAATCCGACTGCTAAATCTGTTTGCGTAGGCGTGCAACGGGAATGCCGAGCATCTCGCGATACTTGGCAACGGTGCGGCGGGCAATGCGGTAACCTTTGGCGTTGAGAATATCCATCAGGTTCTCGTCCGTGAGCGGGTGGCGTTTGTCCTCGTCGTCAATACACTGTTGCAACAAGTTCTTAATCTCGTAGCTCGATACCTCCTCGCCGCTCTCGGTCTGCATAGCCTCCGAGAAGAGCGATTTGAGCAGGATTATACCAAATGAGGTTTGGACATACTTGCTATTGACCACACGCGATATGGTCGAAACGTCGAGACCTGTGCGGTCGGCGATATCTTTGAGAATCATCGGACGGAGTTTGCTCTTGTCGCCCTCCTTGAAGTATTCACTCTGGTAGTCGAGAATGGTCTGCATTGTCCGCATCAGCGTATCGTGGCGCTGCTTGATGGCAGAGATGAACCACTTTGCCGAATCGATTTTGCTCTTCACAAACTGAATAGCCTCTTTATCCTCGGCGCGTACGCTGCCGTCGGGGCGTACCATATCGCGTATCATCTCGACGTATCGGCGATTTATGCGCACCTCCGGCACGTTGTACGAATTAAGCGAGAGGTCGAATTTGCCATCGTGGTAGTCGAGCAGAAAGTCGGGAATAATGTAGGGTGTAGTGTCGGTACCTCCCTCGGAATATAGGTTGCCGGGTTTGGGCGAGAGGTGGCGAATCTCGGCTATGGCATCACGAAACTCCTCCTCCTCGACTTGCAGACGTGTGATAAGCTTCTCGTAATGTTTCTTTACGAACTCCTCGAAATGGGAGGTTATAATCTTCTTTGCAAGTCGTCGTGGTCGGCTGTTGATGTCGAGTTGTTCCATTTGAAGGAGCAGGCACTCTCGCAGATTGCGTGCGCCGACACCGGCAGGCTCCAACTCGTGAATTATCGAGAGCAGACCTTCGAGCTCCTCCTCGGTACATTCGATGCCGAGCGAGAAGGCGATATCGTCACATATCGAAAGCAGGTCGCGACGCAGGTAGCCATCTTCGTCGATACTGCCGACGATATAGACCGCCAAACGCATCTCGCGCTCCGAGAGGTTGCGATAGCCGAGCTGCTCGACAAGATACTCCTGCAACGAGCGTCCCTCCGAGAGATAGATCGGGCGTTGCTTGTCGTCTTTCGAATAGTTGTTGATGTGGCTTTTGTATGATGGGGTGTCATCCTCGCGCAGATACTCATCGACCGAGATCTGTCGAGGTTCTTCCTCTTCGTTGCAGTCCTCCTCTTCGAGCACTATATTCTCTTCAATCTCCTGCTTGATGCGCTGTTCGAGTTGCACGGTTGGCAGCTCCAACAGCTTTATCATCTGAATCTGTTGCGGAGAGAGAGTCTGTTGTAATCTTTGAATCTGACGTTGTGAAATAGCCATATTGTCAATAGTTTTTATATATTTTCACTTCGACAGTTTCTTCACTTAATTTGCAGTGTCGGTTGCGCGAATAAAGGGGGGGTAAAAGAGTTAAAGGGCGTTAATGGCGCTTATCAATTATCAATTGCCTTCACAGCCTTGACGATGGCTCTGCTCCAAAACTTGGCAAGGTGCTTGGCGCCTGCTTCGTTGGGGTGGAGGTAGAACGTGCCGGCTTTGCCCTCTTCGGGTACGTGAAAACGCTTGTGGCGCTTCTCGAAGAAGGGGTAGCCGTCGGTGTCGCCCAAATAGACGTGGTCAAACTCGTTGTCCAAAGCCACCAAAACATCAACGTAACGCTCCACACGCTTCAATCCTGCGGCGAGATACATCGCGCTGTTGAAAGTATTGGGGCTATACCAAATCGGGCGGTGCAGAACGAATATCGCATTCGGGAACTCCGCACGACACGCCTCGATGATGGTTGTCAGGTTCTTCTTGTAGTCGGTGCGCGACACGGGGCTGCCCGTAGTCGGGCCTTTGGCTGCCGAGTCGTTCGTGCCGAGCATTATCGAGAAGATTACAGGCTCGTTTGCTCCTCTCTTTGCCTTAACCTCCGAGATTGCCTGTGCCACCTTTGGCCAATCTTTGCCACCTTCGGGCAGGAAGTCGTAAGTCGTAGCACCCGAGCGTGCGCAGTTGCGGCAGCGTACCTCGGCATCCAGCGCTTTGCCGACCTCTTTCGATGTGAGTACGGGTGGGGCCGTCTTGATGCGGTCCTTGTGCAACGCACCATAGGTAATGCTGTTGCCGATGTAGATTATATTGTACTCTTTGGCGTTGTTGCTCTTTGCTTTACCAAAACAGGGAAGCAGAAGCAACGAAACGAAACATATTGCCGTCAAAAATCTCTTCATACTACACTTCTTACAGGTACTCTCTATTCGTTGCGGGTTTGTTTGAGCCTAAAACTCTGCGTTCTTCGGCGTGCGCGGGAAGGGAATCACGTCGCGGATGTTGGTCATACCCGTCACGAAGAGGAGCAGACGCTCGAATCCCAGACCAAAGCCGGAGTGCGGAGCCGAACCCCAACGGCGAGTATCGAGATACCACCACATATCCTTCTCGGGAATGCCGAGTTCCTTGACTCTTGCAGAAAGTTTGCCGTAGTCAGCCTCGCGCTCCGAACCGCCTATAATCTCGCCTATTTTCGGGAAGAGGACGTCCATCGCACGAACGGTCTTGCCATCCTCGTTCTGCTTCATATAGAATGCCTTAATCTCCTTGGGGTAGTTGATAAGGATTACAGGGCGCTTGAAGTGCTCCTCGACGAGGTAACGCTCGTGCTCGGATTGGAGATCGCAGCCCCAATCGCAGGGGAACTCGAACTTGCGACCCGAAGCCTTCAAAATCTCGATGCCCTCGGTGTAGTCGAGGCGCACGAAGTCGTTGTCGAGGACAAATTGCAGACGTTCGAGCAGTTCGTTATCCCACATCTTGTTCATAAATTCGAGATCCTCGCGGCAGTTTTCGAGTGCATAGCGAATCAGATATTTGAGAAAGTCCTCTGCCAAATCCATATTGTCTGCCAATTCGTAGAACGCCATCTCGGGCTCGATCATCCAGAACTCGGCGAGGTGACGCGGAGTGTTCGAATTTTCGGCACGGAATGTGGGTCCGAAGGTGTAAATCTGACCCAGCGACAGAGCTCCGAGCTCGCCCTCCAACTGACCCGATACGGTCAGGCTGCACGGCTTGCCGAAGAAATCTTGCGAATAATCGACTTTGCCCTCCTCGGTGCGAGGCAACTCGTTCATATCGAGCGTTGTAACCTGGAACATTGCACCTGCACCCTCGCAGTCCGAAGCGGTAATGAGCGGTGTGTGCAGATAGTAGAAGCCGCGGTCGTTGAAATATTTGTGGATTGCGTATGCCATTGCGTGGCGGATACGCAGAATTGCTCCGAAAGTATTGGTGCGCGGACGCAGGTAGGCGATATCACGCAGGAATTCGAGCGAGTGACCCTTCTTCTGCAAGGGGTAGCTCTCGGGGTCGGCAGTGCCGTAAATCTCGATTTTGTCTGCCTGGACCTCAACGCCCTGACCCTGACCGAGTGACTCGACCAAACGTCCCTCGACGCAGATGCAGGCTCCGGTGGTAATCTGGCGAAGAACCTCCTCGTCGGCAGTAGCCAAATCGACTACGACCTGAATGTTTGCCACGCACGAACCGTCGTTTAGTGCTATGAATGCCACGTTTTTGTTACCACGCTTGGTGCGAACCCAACCCTTCACGACAACTTGGCTGTCGTACTCGGTTGATTTGAGAAGTTGTGCTATACGCATAGTTTTATTGTGTTTTTAATTTTTTTGTATTCTTGTTCTAATCTGCAAAGATACATAAAATAATTTTGAATTTTGAATTTTGAATTTTGAATTATTTGTACCTTTGTGGGTAAATATGACCAAATGATGAAAAAAATAGTTCTATTCTTGTCTGTAATCTGTCTGCTGACCTCGGTTTCGGCGGTGCAGGCGCAGCGTGTATATCGTTCTGAATTCAAAACTTATGACACTCGCGAAGATGCGCGTGCCGGTAAACGCCCCGAGTCGGAGAATTATCGTTTGGTTAATCCTGCGTTCGATGGCGAAAAAGATGGGGTAAAAATATATGTCCAGCGATTCGATGTGCCTGCTTCGTGGAATGATTATAACGCCTATCTCCACCTCGAAAACGTGCAGTCGGCATATCTGCTTATGCTCAATGGGGAGGTGGTCGCCGAGGTGGAGGATAATCTTACGCCTGCCGATTTTATGGTATCTCCGTGGTTGCGCCAGGGCGAGAATGTGCTGGTCGTAGCGCTCTACAAGAGTAGTTATGCCGCGATTCAGCAGCACTCCGAGCTTCCCGAACGGCCTCTGTTTTCGGGCTCGTATCTCTTTGCGCAGCGCAAACTTCATATATTCGACTTCTCGGCGGAGATTGTGCCTAACGAGACCCGCGAGTACGGAATCCTCGAACTTGATGTTGTCGCAGCGAACAATTTTAATTATGAGGAGACTATCGCCATCGGGTACGATATCTATGGTCCCGACGGTAAACTTATTGACTACACGGTGCGAGAACTGACTATCCCCGGGCGTTCGCTCGACACACTGCGCATTCGTGCCGATATCTACCACTCTTATAAAAATAAGTGGGGAGGTAATCGCGGAGCGGCACCGCTCTATTCGCTGATGCTCTACGTCAAGCGTAACGGAATGGTTTACGAATATATTCCCTTCAAGATTGGCTTTGGTCGTACCGAGTATGCCGATGGCAGGATTCTGCGTTTCGATGAGCCCGTGACGCTGGTTCGTCGCCGCTATAATGCGGCAGCATCCTACTCCGCAACCGAAGTGGAGATTGCTGCGCTCAAACGCGAAGGCGCCAATCTGTTGGTTGTAGATTATCCCCAGCCGTCGTGGTTCTACTCGCTCTGCGACAAGATGGGTATGTACGTTATCGACCGTGCCAATATCAATGCCCCGAAGGCATCGAAGGAGCGTAAGGTGGGTGGCACCCCATCGAACGACCCGATGCTGGCGAAGGAGTATGTCGAGCGAGTGAAGGCTATGTATTTCCGTTCGCGTAATCACTCCTGCATTGTCGGCTTTATGCTTGGCGGTCAGGCGGGTAACGGATATAATATGTACAAGGCGTACGAATATCTCTCTTCGGAAGAGCTGCGTCGTCCTGTGATTTACGAGGCTGCCGAAGGGGAGTGGAATAGTGATGATATCAAATTGACAATTGACAATTGATAATTGATAATTGATAATTGTTTGCCACTCAATTACTTTAATAAAAAAGCCAATGGCCAATGGCTAATAGCTAATGACCCTTATAAGAGCGATGAGTATAGACTTAATAGTTGTAGGTAAGACCGATATGCGGGAAGTGGAGAGTTTGGTAACGATGTATGCCAAACGCATCAACTTCTATTGCAAATTTGCCATCACGACCCTGCCCGATGTGAAGAATACCAAGAGTCTCTCCATCAAGCAGCAGCGCACGGCCGAGGGCGAGGCTATCCTGCGCCAGATTGGCGATGGGGATTACGTGATGCTGCTCGACGAGAAGGGGGAGGAGTTTCGCTCGCTCGACTTTGCACAGTGGCTCCAAAAACGCCTCAACAGCGGTATGCGCCGTTTGGTGTTGGTCATTGGCGGACCGTACGGATTTTCGGAAGAGGTCTATGCGCGTGCTAACGGCAAACTTTCACTCTCGAAGATGACCTTCTCGCACCAAATTGTGCGTGCGATATTTACCGAGCAACTCTATCGTGCCTTTGCGATACTCAATAACGAACCTTATCATCACGAATAGCAACTACAACGCCGTATGAATCACCCGAAATTGCAGATAGCCGTCATTACACCCAATGTACTTGTGAATCTCGGATTGAAGAGTATCCTCGAACGCATTGTGCCTATGGCAAAGGTCTATGCCTTTACCTCTATGGAAGAGGTTGGCGAGTCAGGCGAACATTTCTATCATCATTTTGTCTCGGCGCAGATATTTTTCGAACATAGCGCAACCTTGCTCGGAGAGGGTCGCAAGCCGATAATTCTCTCCGATTCGGTAACCCCGATAGCGAGTTTGGCAGGTCTGCCACATCTCAATATAAACCAAAGCGAAGATGCTCTTATCCGCGATATCCTTCGCCTGCATCACGGAGCGCACCCTCACGGCGTGCATACTCCTCACGGCGAGCACCCTTCCCACGGGGCGCATCCTTGTATGGACGGAGATTGCGGA
Source organism: uncultured Alistipes sp. (assembly GCA_964536825.1). Classification (GTDB taxonomy): domain Bacteria; phylum Bacteroidota; class Bacteroidia; order Bacteroidales; family Rikenellaceae; genus Alistipes. The sequence goes on from CAZIAS010000015.1 coordinate 35,891, forward strand.
CCCCATAGTGGCGTGCAGCACCCAGCCACCTCGACGACTGCCGATGGAGAGGAGGTCCTGACGGCTCGTGAGGTGGAGGTCTTGACGCTTATAGTCAAGGGTTTGCTCAATAAGGAGATTGCGGATGCACTCAACATCGGTATTACGACCGTCATATCGCATCGTCGCAATATTGTCGAAAAACTCGGTATGCGTTCCGTTTCTTCGCTTACAATCTATGCCGTGATGCGCGGTTATGTGAGCATCAACGAGATTTAATTCGACTATCCTTATAAATAAGGATTGCGTACTCCGCAAAAAAAGTGTTACTTTGCACCCCGAAGATGCAAAGGCTTATCCATACAATATTACTACTGTTGCTGCCGCTGTGGTCGATGGCTGCCGAACCTCTCGTTGAGGAGCCCGATACGGTGCTTAATATCGGCTCGGTGCCGGTTACCACCATCAAGCAGGGTGTGCAGTTACGCGGTAAGGCGATTGCAGCCACGCTTATCGATGCGGCCTTTGCAGAACGTAACCGTATCTCGGCGCTCAAAGATGCCTCGGAGGTTGTTCCCAATTTCTATATCCCCGATTACGGCTCGCGTATGACCTCGTCGGTCTATGTGCGCGGTCTGGGGGCGCGTATCGACCAGCCTGTGGTGGGTATGAATGTCGATAATGTGCCGGTAATGATCAAGGAGGGCTACGACTTCGAGATGGTCGATATCGAGCGCATCGAGATTCTGCGTGGCCCGCAATCCACGCTCTATGGGCGCAATACGATGGGCGGTGTGGTCAATATTTATACTCTCTCTCCATTCAATTTCCAGGGTGTAAAACTCGGAGCCGAGTACGGCTCGGGCAATACGATGAAGTTTCGCGCCTCGGCATATCAAAAGATTCTGCCCAATCTTGCGGCGGCGATTTCGGGATACTATGCCCGTTCTGACGGCTTCTTCGAGAATCTGCATACGGGCAAAATGTGTGATTGGGAGCAGCAGGGTGGCGGCCGCTTTAAGTTGGCGTGGCGCAACGAGCGCAATCTTCGCATAGAGAATACCCTCGCCTTCTCACTGACCAAACAGGGCGGATATCCTTACGCATACGCAGGAGAGGATATCCTGAACGACAAAGGCGAAACGGTTATTGCCAATGGCGAGATTCGCTATAACGATCCGTGCGGATATGAGCGTACGGAGGTGAGTGATGGTGTGACGGTGCAGTATGATACCTCGAAATTTACGCTTTCGAGCATCACGAGCTACCGCTATCACGACGATAAGATGACCCTCGACCAAGATTTTACTCCGCTATCCTATTTTACGTTGGTGCAGGCACGCGAGGAACATACCGCCACCGAGGAGATAGTCATCCGCTCGAAGGAGGGCGAGTCCAAAGTCTATAATTGGCTTTGTGGACTCTTCGGATTCTTCAAGCAGAGCGATATGAATGCTCCCGTGCAGTTCAAAAAGACAGGTATCGAGGAGTTGATTATCAAGAATGCCTCGGGAATGTCGGGCATCGACTTGGTGTTCGAAAATGAGAAGTTGCTCTTCGACTCGCGTTTCGACATCCCGACGTGGGGCGTGGCGGCATATCACGAATCGAGCGTTACGCTCGGCAAGTTTTACCTTACGGCGGGCGTAAGATTCGACTATGAGCAGGCAAGACTCGACTACCGCTGTGCCGGCGATGCACAGGGCCGATTTGGTGTTACCACAATTACGGCGGATAATTTCGACGGTCGTTTGCGCAACTCATTCTTCGAGGTGTTGCCGCGAGTGACTGCCACAGTGCGCTTCGATGCACGCAACTCGCTCTATGCCTCGGTGTCGAAGGGCTACAAGGCGGGCGGATTCAATACCCAGATGTTCTCGGAGGTGCAGCAGAGCCGACTGATGAAGCAGATGGGTGTGGCGATGAATCGTATGAAGATTGACGATATCGTAAAGTATAAGCCCGAGTATAGTTGGAACTACGAAATAGGGGCCCACGCAGCCACTGCCGATGGTCGGTTTGTCGGCGAGGCAGCACTCTTCTATATCGACTGCCGCGACCAGCAACTTACCGTCTTCCCCGAGGGGCAGACCACAGGTCGAATGATGACCAATGCCGGAAAAACTCGCAGTTTCGGAGCCGAAATATCGGCAAGAGTTTCGCCATTCGAGAAATTCGACGTATCTTTGTCGTATGGTTACACCAATGCCCGCTTTGTGGAGTTCCGCAGTGGCAAGAGTGACTATGCGGGGCGATATGTTCCGTACGCTCCGCAACATACGGCGGCAGCGAGGGCAGGGTACGAAATAGGGATTCCGACACGTTGGTTGGAGTCGATTACGCTCGGTGTGGGGTACAAGGGCGTGGGACCGATATATTGGAACGAGGCAAATACGTTGAGGCAAAACTATTACTCACTGCTCGATGCCTCGGTGCGATTTGCGGGACCTCACTACTCGGTGGAGGTGTGGGGCCGCAACCTGACGGGAACGAAGTATGCGGTATTTCACTTTGAGTCTATATCGCACCCCTTCTTGCAGCAGGGTCGTCCGCGAACTTTTGGTGTGACATTGAATATTAACTTATAAAACAGAATTGTGAATATGAAGAGAATTTTGATGATGTGTGTAGTGGCGCTTGTTGCCATTGCCTGTGGAGACAAAGAACCGTTTATCGAGAAGCCCGATGTGCTGACCGTCAAGCAGAATGGCGAGGTTGTATATAGCGACAACGAGGTTGTGTGGCGACTTGTGCATAATATGGCAGAAGTGACTCCGGCGCTGTTTGACCTCTTTATGGATGGTACTCGTTTTGTCGAGGCGATGCCGTTGCTCGATATGGAGGTATTGGGGATGACAAATCAACACGATAATCCCGAAGACTTTTTTGCATACTCGGCAGATGCGGTTGTGCCGAACATCAAGGGTAATCCTATGCCTAACTATACGCTGACCAACTTCCGTTGCGAGGTGGAGTATGGCGAAGTGATGGAGGTGTCATTTACCTGCATCGGCCACGATGTGACCTATGTTAGAAACTTATAATAACGGTAATAGTAACAATGAAAGCGGAGTATAAACCCTACGTTGATGAACTTATCGAACTTGCCATCAAAGAGGATATCGGCGATGGCGACCATACTTCGATTTGCTGTATTCCTGCCGAGCAGCAGGGACGTATGCGCCTTCTGTGCAAGCAGGATGGCATAATCGCAGGTATCGAGATTGCACGCCTCGTCTTGGAGCGTCTTGACCCCTCGATGCACTTCGAACAGCTTATCGAGGACGGCGCACGCGTTAAGGTGGGCGATGTTGCATTCTATGTCTCGGGCAGCGAGCGTTCGCTGTTGCAGGCGGAGCGTATCCTTCTCAATATTATGCAGCGAATGAGTGGTGTGGCAACCCAGACGGCGATATACGTAGCCCGTCTTGAAGGATTGCATACCAAGGTGCTCGATACCCGCAAGACTACTCCCGGAATGCGCGTGCTGGATAAGATGGCGGTCAAGATTGGCGGAGGCGAGAACCATCGCATCGGTCTGTTCGATATGATTCTGCTCAAAGATAACCATATCGACTTCGCCGGAGGTGTGCGCAAGGCGGTGGAGAAGGCGCGTGAGTACCTCAAAGCAACCGGTCGCAATATCCCCATCGAGTGTGAGGTGCGCAGCTTGGAGGATATCGACGAGGTGTTTGCTGCCGGAGGTGCCGACCGTATTATGTTCGACAACTTCACTCCCGAGCAGACCCGCGTGGCAGTCGAGAAGGTGGCGGGTCGTTGCGAGACCGAGTCGAGTGGTGGTATTACCCTCGACAATCTGCGTGACTATGCCGAGGCGGGAGTCGATTTTATCTCGGTCGGAGCCCTGACTCATCAGATTAAGTCGCTGGATATGTCGCTCAAAGCGTGTTAGCAAATTAAGAATTAGTTGCTTATATACATAATTACACTACACTAACCTTTTACCGCTGATTTAAGCCGTTGCTCGCGGCGTGTCGCCGCGTTTGCAAGTCTGACCCTCCCCTAAAGGAACTGTCTAACAAGTCCAGATTTCACGATTTTACCCCCGCCAGATGCACTTCTGACGGGGGTGATTTTCATTTTTTAAGACTTGTTAGACAGGCTCCTTGGTCGCCTTCGGCTCCGAAAAGTGACACAAAGTTACATTTAGTGCAATTTTATATATGAGTGCCAAAAATTAAAAATTATTTTGGGTGAGGTGGGTAAACTGGGGTTACTGTGGCGACAGAGGAATAACCCCAGTTTCCCTATTAAATGTTATCTTGTCAATAAAAAGCAAATGGCCAATGGCTAATAACTGATAGTTAACTAATTATGGATATAGTATTTATCATCGTCGGTCTTGCGCTTGTATTGTTGGGAGCGCATATCCTGACCGAAGGCGCAGCTGCCGTTGCGGAGAAATTCCGCGTTTCGGAGTTCGTTATCGGTCTTACGATTGTAGCAGTGGGTACCTCGATGCCCGAGTTTGTGGTTAGCTCGGCGGCAGCTTTGCAGGGTAGCAGCGATATGGCTATCGGCAATGTTGTCGGCTCGAATATCTTTAACGTCTTCTTTATCCTGGGTCTGTGCGCGATGGTGTCGCCACTCCCATTTACACGAAACAATATCCGTTTCGATGTTCCGCTGGTATTCCTGGCGTCGGTAATGTTGTTCGTGATGGCATTGGACGTTATGTTCGGTTTGGGCGAGGAGAATCGCCTTGGTCGCGTTGAGGGAGTGATAATGTTTATATGCTACATCATCTTGATTGTCTGGTCGGTACGCTCCTCGAAGCAGGATGAGCAAGAGGTGGCGACGACTCCCCGAATGAAGATGTGGGTGGCAGTGTTGGCGATTGTCGGAGGTCTGGCAGCGTTGATTGTCGGCAGCCGTCTCTTTGTCGATGGAGCCTCGGCTGTGGCTCGTGCGATGGGTGTCAGCGAGGCGTTTATTGCCATTACGCTCGTGGCGTGTGGAACCTCTCTGCCGGAGTTGGCGTCGAGTCTGGTGTCGGTAGTAAAGGGACAAAAGGGTATGGCGCTGGGCAATATCCTCGGCTCGAACCTCTTCAACATCCTCTTCATCCTGGGTGCCTGCTCGATAATTAAGCCCCTTACGTTGGGTGGTATCGATGTTGTCGATATGTCGATGGTTATATTGAGTGCGATAATTCCGTTTATCTTTGCCTTTACTTTCAAGGGACGCCAAATCGACCGCTTCGAGGGAACGGTAATGGTGCTGATTTACATCGGATATGTCGCGTGGCTGGTGTCGAAAATTTAGTACATATCAGACGTAATATTGGAGGGGGAAGTGCAAAAAAGTGCATTTCCCCTTCTTTAATTGATATTTGTTTAATACTTTTGCGGTCGAATTATACGGTTAGTTTGGTTTAAAAGAAACATTTTATGGACTTCAAGAACACTATCGACTTCCGACCTAAACTTATTTCAAGCCTTAAAAACTACAATAAATCAAAGTTTACATCCGACCTGATGGCAGGTGTTATCGTGGGTATCGTTGCTCTGCCGCTTGCCATTGCCTTTGGTATTGCTTCGGGTGTCAGCCCCGAGAAGGGTCTGATTACTGCAATTGTCGGCGGACTTATCGTGTCGCTGATGGGAGGATGTAATGTCCAAATCGGAGGACCGACGGGCGCCTTTATCGTCATCGTTTACGGCATTATCGCCAAGTTCGGCTTCGAGGGGCTGGCTCTGGCAACCTTGATGGCGGGCATTATGTTGCTTGCGATGGGCCTGTTCAAACTCGGCTCGGTAATCAAATTTATTCCCTATCCGATCGTTATCGGCTTTACGGGCGGTATCGCGCTGACCATCTTCACGACACAGATTAAAGACCTCTTCGGTATGCAGATAGAGGAGGTGCCGGCAGACTTCCTCTCGAAGTGGGCGGTCTATTTTGAACATCTTCATACGATAAATCCTTATGCTCTGGCTATCGGAGTGGTCAGCATTGCCATTATTGCGCTGATGCCGCGTGTGTCGCGTCGTGTGCCGGGTTCGCTGGTGGCTATTGTGCTGATGACCGTGGTGTCGTTCCTGTTGCGCCGATATGCAGGCGTGACCTCGATAGAGACCATCGGAGACCGATTTACGATTAACGCTTCGTTGCCGATGCCAGAGGGTATAGCCTTCAATATCGATACCATCAAGATGTTGTTGCCGTCGGCATTTACCATCGCTATCCTCGGAGCTATCGAATCGCTGCTGTCAGCTACGGTGGCAGATGGTGTTACGGGCGACCGCCACAACTCCAATACCGAACTTATGGCGCAGGGCGCAGCAAATATTATCGTGCCTCTCTTTGGCGGTATCCCCGTGACGGGAGCCATTGCCCGCACGATGACCAATATCAACAACGGAGGCCGTACTCCGCTGGCGGGTATTATCCACGCTGTGGTGTTGCTGCTGATTCTGCTCTTCCTCTCGCCGCTGACGAAGCATATTCCTATGGCGTGCTTGGCAGGTGTGCTGGTTATGGTGTCGTACAATATGAGTGAGTGGCGCACAATCCGCTCGATGATGCATAATCCGAAGTCGGACGTGGCGGTGCTCATCACAACGCTTGTGCTGACTGTGATTTTTGACCTTACGATAGCCATTGAGGTGGGTCTTGTGATGGCGGTTCTTCTCTTTATGAAGCGTGTGATGGAGAGTGCTCAAATCAAGGTTATTCGTGACCAGATGGAGGTGCATCACGATGGCGAGAAGCACGACGAGCAACTCGCAATCCCCGAAGGTACGGAGGTCTATGAGATTGAGGGTCCATTCTTCTTTGGTATTGCCAATAAGTTCGACGAGGCTATGCGTCGAGTGGGTGGTAATAAGTCGCAAATCCGCGTGGTACGTATGCGCAAGGTTACATTTATCGATTCGACGGGTATTCACAACCTCGAAATCTTTATTCGTCAGTCACAGAAGGAGAATAGGGTGGTTATCCTCTCGGGTGTAAATGAGGATGTTCATAGCGCATTGGAGAAGGCAGGCGTTTGCCGATTGATAGGCGAGGAGAATGTCTGCAACCATATCGACAAGGCACTTGCCCGTGCTGCCGAAGTGCGCGAGGGTATGGAGAATCGACAGTAACGTGACTGATTGGTATAGACTTTGGCCATTGGCTAAATTCACAATTCACAATTCACAATGATTTCCCCCCTATACACCCCATATTCCCCACACTCTCCCTTAATTGCCCTTAATTGCCTTTAACACCCTTAATCCCCTTATCAAAAAATAGCAACACTTCCCCTGTTTTAGGGGAGGTGTTGCTCCTGCTCTGCCTGAACGATCTCGGCGGAAAACAAAAGAGAGAGAAACTTGCGTTTCTCTCTCTCTTCGTACCCAGAGCCGGGGTCGAACCGGCACAGGGGTGAACCTACTGGTGTTTGAGAC
>CAZIAS010000016.1:0-41117 GCA_964536825.1 uncultured Alistipes sp.
ATGCCGACACAAAGGCGAACTGCCCCGATGACGAGCGCTTCCACTACGTCGAGAGCAACTTCCGTTTTATGCGCGGGGCCCTGCGTCTGCGCGGAGTGACAGAGGTGGATGGCGTATTGGCCGACTTGGGCGTTTCGTCCCACCACTTCGATGCAGCCGAACGAGGCTTCTCGTTTCGCAGCGACGCCCCGCTCGATATGCGAATGAATCGAAGAGGAGGTATGACCGCGGCAGACATTGTTAATGGGTACGACGCCGACACTTTGGCGCAGGTGCTGAAAATGTATGGCGAACTCGACACAACGTGGAAAATCGCCAACTGCATCGAGCGCGCCCGCAAGGTGGCAGAGATTCGCACCACGGGAGAGTTGGTGGCTGCGGTGGCCCCCTGTACACCCAAAAAGGAGGAGGCGAAGTTCCTGACCAAACTCTTTCAGGCGCTGCGCATCGAGGTAAATGGCGAGATGGAGGCGTTGAAGATGGCGCTCGAACAGAGCCTCAAAGTGTTGCGTCCCGGAGGTCGTCTGGTAGTAATCTCGTATCACTCATTGGAGGACCGTTTGGTTAAGAACTTTTTCAAGAGCGGAAACTTCGAGGGGCATATCGAGAAAGATTTTTATGGACGTGTAACCTCTCCCTTCGAGGTGGTCACCCGCAAGGCGGTGGTGCCGACCGACGAGGAGGTTCTTCGCAACCCACGCTCGCGCTCGGCAAAGCTGCGTGCTGCAACCAAAATTTAACGAGAGAAGATGTACAAGGATACCGACTTTAATCCCGACCGTGAACGCGAAGAGCAGGCTGCTGCCGAACGCGAAGCCCTGGCTCGCACCATACGTCGCGAAATGTTGCGCGTAAATAGTGGCGAGGCAGATGAGGAACTTCGTGCCGAACGTGAGCAGATGGAGGCAGAGCGTGCCGAACTCGATGCCAAGGAGGAGCAGGAGCGACGTCGCAATTCGAGCCTATGGCGACAGCTGTTTTCGGGCAAAATCCTTGTTCACGACACCGTACGCGAGAACTATCGTTATGTCATTGCCATCGCCCTGATGTTTTTGGCAAGCATATCCATACTGTTCTGGACTCTGTCGCTCGACATCCGATACTCCAAGTTGATGGTCGAAGTCGAACTCTTGCACGAACGCTCGATACGCTTGCAGGAGCAGTGCTATCGTCGCTCGTCACACTCGGCGATAGTCGAGAGTCTGCGTGAGCGTGGTCTTAAACTATATGACCCGCTACGACCGAATGAAGTAATTGAGTAACACTATGGCACAAGAACCAAAGAAGATAAAAGAGGATATCCTGTTGCGAGTACGAGTTTTGTACCTGCTCTTCTTTGTTGTGGGCTTCATCATCGCAGCACGACTTATCTGTGTCCAATTTTTGAGCTACGACACGAGGGTCAATGCCAAGAAACTCGAAAATAAAATTTTTTCGAAGAAGGAGGTCTTGGCACATCGCGGCACCATATTCTCCCGAACAAACGAACCTCTGGCAACTTCGATATTCCGCTACACCGTAAAATTCGACTTCGGCAGCGAGGGCTTCGATGATGAGCGGGAGTTTCGCGAAGATTGCGACTCGCTTTCGAAACTGCTTGCCGCCTATTTCAAGGACAAGAGCGCAAAGCAATACTACGACCAATTTATGGCAGAGCGTAAAAAGCACTTCAAAGTTACCTATATCAAGGATACCCTCGTGCCACGCTCCGAAGGTTGGTTTGTTCGTCTTTGTGACCGTCTTCGTGGCGAAGAGTTCAAGACCGTCAAACTCTACGACACGGTCCGAAATCACGCTCCCGTCAGGATGTTCCGCGATATCGATTTCAGCGAATGGCAGACCCTGCGCGAATATCCCATCCTCAATTGGCGACGTATGATTTACGAGCTCGAAAAACACGATGAGCGCGTCTTCACACGTCAGGATTTGGCTCGCTGCACCATAGGTCGCAGCAGCGAAACACAGGGAACCTATGGCATCGAACACATCTTCCGCGACTATCTGTGTGGCACAAACGGAGTAGAGTTGCGCCAACGCATCGCTCCGGGATATACCGCCCGCATTGAGAGTGACGAGAATATCGATGCCGTCGATGGCACGGATGTCCATACCACCATAGATATCGAGATTCAGGAGGTTGCCGACCGCGCACTGCGTAACCAACTCGAAAAAGAGGCAGGTATCTGGGGTACGACTATGGTTATGGAGGCCAAGACGGGCGACCTGTTGGCAATGGTCAATTTGAGCCGCAACAAGAAGGGTAAGTATGTCGAAAATTATAACCACGCTCTCAAATCTCGCGCCGAGCCCGGCTCCACCTTCAAGCTGGCAGTGCTGTTGGCTCTGCTTGAAGAGGCGGGATTGCCTCTCTCGACCGAATACGACTCCGGTAGCGGCAAAAAGGTAATGATATCGGACAAGGTCCCCAAAATCCTGGTTGAAGATTCGCACAATGCCGGCAGTGTGATAGATATGCGTACCGCTGTCGCCGAGTCGGCAAATGTCTATTTTGCCAAAGCAGTGTATGAGACCTACTGCAAGGAGCCGGAGCGCTACGTAAAGTTCCTGCGCTCGCTGCACCTCGACCGCAAGGTGATGACAAGCCTGCCCGATATGGGCGAAGTTGTTCCCCGATTCCCATACCCGGGGTCGAGCATCTGGTATCCTCACACCACCCTCATAAAATTGGGTTACGGATATGGCATCGAGGTTACGCCGATTCAAATCTTGACGCTCTACAACGCCATAGCAAACGGAGGTAAGATGGTTGCTCCGCGACTTGTTACCAAGCTTGTGAAGGATGATGAGATTGTCAAAGAGATACCCGTCGAGGTTCTCAACGACAAAATCTGTTCGGACAAGACGTTGGAGATGGTTCGTGAGTGCTTGGAAGGCGTAGCAGAGAGAGGTACGGCAAAGGAGGATTTCGGCGAAGGCAAGGTTCCGTTCCGCGCAGGAGCCAAGACCGGAACCGCTCAATTTTCGCAGGGAAAAATAATCTACGACGACGGATACTACATCGGTTCGATGGTAACATACTTCCCCGCGGAGAATCCGCGTTATACGGTGCTGACCGAGATTTTCAAGAAGAGGGGCACGGGTACCACATACTATGGTGCCGGTCTGGTAGGAGATGTCAATCAAAAGGTTTCGACCTTCATCTACAACCGCGAGAATGATTGGTACGGTCGTGTCGAGAGGGTCGATTTCGACCACCACCCGACCGATATCAAGGGCGGCAACATCGCCCAGACCCGCAAAGTCGCCGACCGTCTCTCTCCTCGCACAACATTCGACCGTCGTACGGGTTGGGGCACGGCAAAGGTTGATTCTGCATCAACAGTGGTAATCAACGCTCTTCCCGACGAACCGTTGCGAATGCCCGATGTTAGAGGTATGGGGCTTAAAGATGCACTCTTCGTTCTCGAAAGCCGAGGATTGAAGGTTAGTATTTCGGGCAAGGGTGCAGTACATAAACAGAGCATAAAAGCAGGAGAACCTATCCCTCGCGGAGCAAAGGTTGAATTAACACTAAAATAGGGTTATGAAGAGCTTAAAGGAACTTATCGAAACTGTCGAATTTACACAACTCGTCGGCAATGCAGATACCGAGGTTACGGCATTGACCTACGATTCGCGTTATGTGGCAGAGGGGAATTGCTTCTTTGCGGTTGTCGGAACGCGCAGCGACGGTCACGACTACATCGCGCAGGCTGTCGAGCGTGGCGCCAAAGCGATTGTCTGCCAACATCTGCCCGAAACCCTTACCGAGGGGGTCTGCTACCTGCAAGTGGCGGATACCAATGCTGCTATGGCAGATATGGCATCTGCCTTTTACGACCATCCGAGTCGCGAATTAAAGCTCGTGGGAGTGACCGGAACAAACGGCAAGACCACAACTGCAACCCTACTCTACGACCTGTTCAAACATCTCGGATACCGCGCAGGATTGATTTCGACCGTGGTCTATCGCGTTGGCGACCGCGAAATCGAATCGACACACACGACTCCCGATTCGATACGTCTGAATGCGATGTTGCGAGATATGGTTACCGCAGGTTGTGACTACTGCTTTATGGAGTGTTCGTCGCACGCCATTGCGCAAGACCGCATTCGAGGATTGCACTTCGTGGGCGGCATCTTCACTAACCTCACTCACGACCATTTAGACTACCACAAAACCTTTGCCGAGTACCTTCGGGCAAAAAAACTCTTCTTCGACCGACTGCCGAAGGAGGCTTTTGCGCTGACCAATATTGACGACCGCAACGGCCGCGTTATGGTCCAGAATACGAAGGCGGCGGTCAAAACACTCTCGCTACGCTCGATGGCGGATTTCCGTTGCAAAGTTATCGAGATGTTGCTCGACGGAATGTTGTTACGCCTCGACGGCGAAGAGGTCTGGGTAAAGTTTATCGGACGCTTCAATGCCTACAACGTGCTGACCATCTATGCTGCGGCGACACTGCTGGGGCAGAAAAGAGAAGAGGTGCTGACGGCAATAAGCAGCCTGCACGCAGTAAGTGGCAGATTCGAATATATCCGCGCCGAAGACGGAACTACCGCCGTCGTCGATTATGCACATACCCCCGATGCCTTGGAGAATGTACTCGAAACCATCGGCGAGATTCGCCATCCCGACCAACGTCTGATTGTCCTCTGTGGTTGCGGCGGCGACCGCGACAAAACCAAGCGCCCGGAGATGGCAGAGATTGCCGTGAAGTATGCCACTACGGCAATATTCACTTCGGATAATCCCCGTACCGAGGAGCCCGAACAGATACTGCGCGATATGGTCGAAGGGTTGCCGCTCGATGCTCGCTACTTGAAGATTGCCGACCGCGGGGAGGCTATTCGCACAGCCGCAATGCTTGCCCAAGCGGGCGACATAATCTTATTGGCAGGCAAGGGACACGAGACATATCAGGTTATCGGCACCGAGAAACTCCACTTCGACGACCGCGAAGAGATTCGCAAACATTTCGCATTAAGAAAAAAACTATAAAATTTTTGACAACGTATTATGCTTTACTCGTTATTCAACTATCTCGACAGTGTGTATGACCTCCCCGGCTCCGGAATGTTTCAGTACATTTCGTTTCGAGCTGCGATGGCCATAATCTTCTCGCTGCTTATAGTCATTGCCTTCGGTATGCCCATCATCCGAGCGTTGCAACGTCGCCAGATTGGCGAGGAGATTCGCGACCTCGGCTTGCAGGGACAACTCGAAAAGCGCGGTACCCCGACTATGGGAGGAGTTATCATCCTCTTGGCGATATTGGTTCCGATGCTGCTTTTCGGGCGATTGGACAATATCTACACACAGTTGTTGCTCGTCTCGACTGTTTGGCTCGGTCTTATCGGTTTCCTCGATGATTACATCAAGGTCTTCCGCCACCACAAAGAGGGCTTGAAGGGACGATTCAAGATTGTCGGACAGGTCGGTCTGGGCATTATTGTCGGAACAACGATGTGGCTGTCGGAGGATATCGTTGTACGCGAAAAGACAACCACCCCCGTCGAGACGGTTTATATCGCCGAGGAGTCCGGCGAACAGTTCGCAACACAGGTTGAACAGGTTATCGTATCGACCCAGAGCGTCAAGACTCCGACCACAACCATCCCCTTCGTTAAGGACAATGAGTTCCACTACGAATGGGTAACGGGCGGCAACGAAACAATTGCGTGGTTGCTCTATGTTATCGTGGCAATCTTTGTGGTCACGGCAGTCTCGAACGGAGCAAATCTGACGGATGGTCTGGATGGTCTGCTCACGGGAGTTTCGATTCCGATTGTGGCGGTCTTGGGAGTCTTGGCATACCTTTCGGGACACGTTGTTTATGCCGACTACCTCAACATTATGTATATCCCCGACAGTGGAGAGTTGGTTGTCTTTGCGGCGGCAATGGCAGGAGCCCTTATCGGTTTTATGTGGTACAACAGCCACCCTGCGCAGATTTTTATGGGCGATACCGGCTCGTTGGCAATCGGCGGCATCATCGCCGTCTTTGCTCTCTGCATCCGCAAGGAGTTGCTGTTGCCATTGCTTTGCGGAGTCTTCCTCGCCGAGAGTTTGTCGGTAATGATTCAGGTCGGCTATTACAAACATACCCGCAAAAAGTATGGCGAGCCGCGACGCATATGGTTGATGACACCGATTCATCACCACTACCAGAAGAAGGGTATGCACGAGACCAAAATCGTGATTCGATTTGTCATCATCTCGCTCTTGCTGGCGGCAATGACTCTTGTAACGCTTAAAATCCGATAGACGAAGATGAAACGAATAGTCGTACTTGGAGGCGGAATCAGCGGATATGGTTCGGCAATCTTGGCAAAGAAGCAGGGTTTCGACGTCTTCCTCTCGGATGCAGGTCGTATAGCTGACCGCTTCAAGAGCAAACTCAACGAGTGGAGAGTCCCCTATGAGGAGGGCGGTCACTCGATGGAGCGAATCTTGGCAGCCACGGAGGTTGTGAAATCGCCCGGAATACCCGAAAAAGCAGAGGTCGTCAAGGCTCTGCGCGAGAAAAACATTCCGATAATTTCGGAGATGGAGTTTGCCTCGCGCTATATGGGCAAGGCTCGCACAATCTGCATCACCGGTTCGAACGGCAAGACCACGACCACATCGCTCATCTACAAAATTATGCGCGATGCAGGGATGAATGTCGCACTCGGAGGCAATATCGGCGAGAGTTTCGCCTACTCGGTGGCTACGGGCAACTACGATTGGTATGTTTTGGAGTTGAGTTCGTTCCAACTCGACGGAATGTACCGTTTCCGTGCAGATGTGTCGGTCCTGATGAATATTACCCCCGACCACCTCGATCGCTACGACTACTGCTTCCAGAACTATGTCGATTCGAAGATGCGTATCACGCGCAACCAAAACTCGCGTAATCATTTTGTCTATTGTGCCGATGACCAGACCGTTTGGCACGAAGTCGAACATCTCGACAGCAACGTACGCCAACTCCCATTTATGGCGAAGACGAGCGTGGCAAGCGGAGCCGGCGACGCCTTCCTCTCGTCAGACGGAATATTCACGGCCTCCGTCGGCAGAGAGACGGTCGAGATTGATCCCGCCAAGATGCAAATCAAGGGTTTGCACAATTCGTACAACGCTATGGCAGCAGCCCTGGCAACACTTGCCGCAGGAGTCGAAGCCGAGAGCATACGTCGTTCGATTTACGAATTCTCGCCCGTAGAGCACCGCTTGGAGCCGGTACGGGAGGTGGAGGGTGTTCTCTACATCAACGACTCGAAGGCAACAAATGTCGATTCGGTTTGGTATGCACTCGAAAGTATGAACCGGCCCGTAGTCTGGATTGCAGGAGGCACCGACAAGGGTAACGACTACTCTCCACTCAAAGAGTTCGCACGTACAAAGGTCAAAGCCTTGATTTGTATGGGACTCGACAACGAAAAGTTGGTGCGAGAATTTACGGGAGTCGTGCCGAAAGTAATCTCGACCTCATCACTCGACGAGGCGATGAGAGCAGCGGTGGCGGCCGCCGAGAAGGGAGATGTCGTTCTTCTCTCGCCGGCGTGCGCAAGCTTTGACCTCTTCAAGAATTACGAAAATCGCGGAGAGCTATTTAAGGAGTGGGTCAAGAACCGCATTTAATCCTCGAAAAACGAAAAACAAGATATGTCAGACGAGAAGAAGAAGAGCATAGGTTTCAGTCTCTTTGCCGGAGATAAGGTGCTGTGGGTTATCGTGGCAGCACTTGTCATCATCTCGATACTTGTGGTCTATTCATCAACGGCAAAGATGGGTTACAATCCGCGAGAGGTGCGCTCGACGGCAGACTATCTGCGTCAGCATCTTATCATACTGCTGGCGATGTGTGTGCCAATCGTGCTGATTGTACATCGCATCAACTGCCGCGTATTCAACCGCCTCTCGGGCATCGCCTATTTCGTAAGTCTGGCATTGACGCTCTCGGTACGTTTTTTGGGATTCACGACCAATGGGGCAGCTCGCTGGATTCCGATTTTCGGATTTCAATTCCAACCGTCCGAGGCGTTGAAGGTGGCAACCATTATGTTCCTTGCGCGACAACTTGCCTCTCGGCAGAGCGTTATGGACCGACTTCGCATTGTCCCGGGCATCAACCCTTGGAGATGGTTTACCGACCCTGAACAACGACACATTTGGAAGAGTGGAACATTGCCCATCCTCGCACCTATGCTGGCAGCGTGCATCGTGATATTTCCGGCACATACATCATCGGCAGTATTGGTCTTTGGCGTCTCGCTTGTTATGATGTTCATCGGCAGAGTCCGGATGAGTGAGCTGGCAAAGATTGTCGGATTGGCGGTGGCGGCCGTCGGCATCATCGGACTGTTGGGACTTGGTCGTGCCGATACGGCCGGTGGGCGTGTGAGTACGTGGGTAAACCTCTGGACTCACTCACAGGCAGAGAAGAGTGTACACGACCTGACCGACACCGAATGTGCAATGATTGCCATTCACGAGGGAGGCCTGATAGGCAAGGGTGCGGGACGCAGTGCAGTGCGAGTCGAGATGACCCATCCGGAGAGTGACTATATCTATGCCTTCTTCGTCGAGGAGTATGGTTTGATTATGGCGCTTGCTGTGCTGTTGCTCTATTTGTGGATATTCTTCCGCGGAATCGAAATCTTCAAACGGTGTGAAACAGCCTTCCCCGGATTGCTTGTGTTGGGGTTGGTGCTACTGATAACCTGTCAGGCACTGCTGCATATTATGGTTACCGTCAATCTCATCCCCGAGACCGGTCAAAACCTACCCCTCATATCGCGCGGAGGTTCGTCAATGCTCTTTATCGCGATAGCGATAGGAATGATTCAGAGCGTAAGTCGCCAAAATGACGAGAAGTCGCACGACAAACCGCGAGGTGAATCGATAGTCGGCAAGTAACCGACAACATCAACAAACAAGGAGAGAGTTATGGAGATTCGTTTGGACAAATACCTGTGGGCAGTGCGCATCTTTAAGACGCGCAGCGATGCTGCTGACGCCATTCGTAACAATAAGGTGTTGGTCAATGATTCGCCCTGCAAGCCTTCGCGCGAGGTGCGTATCGGCGACGAAATAACCGTCAAACGCCTACCCGTAGTCTATCGTTACAAGGTCTTGGAGTATGTTTCGAGTCGCCAACCTGCGAAAAACGTACCCACATACTGCCTTAACATCACACCACAAGAAGAACTTGACAAACTTTATGCTCCGCGCGAGACCATATTTGTATTCCGTGAGCGCGGAACGGGTCGCCCGACAAAAAAAGAGCGTCGCGAAATCGACGCCCTGATGAACTACTACCCCGAAGAGGAGGATTTTGAGTAAGCTCCTCGCTCCGGCTAAAACTATGGCGCTTATATACAAATTTGCATACGCGGCAGCACGCTGCGGGCAACTGCATTCATCTGCGATGATAAGCACCAGAACTATATCTGCTTAAAATTCGACACTCTCGCCCAACTCCTCCTCGATACGGAGCAGGCGGTTATACTTTGCCATACGGTCGGAACGCGAGAGTGAGCCTGTCTTGATTTGTCCGGAGTTGGTCGCTACGGCAATGTCGGCAATCGTCGTATCCTCGGTCTCGCCCGAACGGTGAGAGATGACGGTCGTATAGCCGGCACGCTGTGCCATATCTATCGCATCGAGAGTTTCGGATAGGGTTCCAATCTGATTAACCTTTACGAGTATCGAGTTACCGCAACCGAGTTCAATACCTTTTTGCAGAAATTGAACATTAGTGACAAAGAGGTCATCGCCAACGAGTTGGCAGCGCCCGCCGATACGCTCGGTAAGCAGTCGCCACCCCTCCCAATCATTCTCTGCCATTCCATCCTCAATAGAGTCTATGGGATAGCGCTCAACCAATCCGTGCAGATACTCCACCTGCTGTTCGGAGGTTCGCTTTGCACCCAAGTTCCCCTCGAAGAGGGTGTAGTCGTAGAGCCCGTCGCGATAGAACTCCGACGAGGCGCAATCGAGAGCGAGCATCACATCTTTACGCGGTATGTATCCCGCCTCTCGCACAGCTTCGATAATGGTATCAAGAGCATCCTCGGTACCATCGAGCGCAGGAGCAAACCCACCCTCATCGCCCACCGCGGTTGAGAGTCCGCGACGATGCAACACCCGTTTGAGCGAATGGAAGACCTCGGCACCCATACGCAGCGCCTCGGCAAAGGAACTTGCCCCCACAGGACGAATCATAAACTCCTGAAACGCTATCGGAGCGTCGGAGTGAGAACCTCCGTTGATTATATTCATCATCGGCATCGGCAGACGATGGGCGTTTATGCCGCCGATGTAGCGGTAGAGCGGCATCGAGAAGCCGTTGGCAGCAGCGTGTGCCACTGCGAGCGATACGCCGAGTATGGCATTGGCGCCGAGGTGTGACTTCGTCGGAGTTCCGTCCAACTCCATCATTCGGCGGTCGATACCTCGTTGGTCGCAGACCTTCATTCCGAGGAGTTGAGGAGCAATTTTGTTGTTGATATTTTCGACCGCACGCAGAACTCCCTTACCACAATAGCGATCGTGGTCGCCATCGCGCAGTTCGAGAGCCTCGTTCTCGCCCGTGGAGGCTCCACTCGGCACCGAGGCACGCCCGAAGGCTCCCGATGCTGTTTCGACATCAACTTCAATGGTGGGATTGCCACGCGAATCGAGAATTTCGCGAGCGTGAACATTTACGATTTCCATAATTTTCTGACTTTTTAGATGTGGTACTCCTCGACACCACTCCAAAAAGTGTGCAAAAGCACAAACGTGCTACCTCATCAGCAGTGACGAGTCGCCATACGACAGAAATCGGAAATCGTTCTCCAAAGCGTAGTCATAGATATGTCGCCAATCCTCGCCAACGTATGCCGACACAAGCAGCAGCAGGGTCGATTTGGGTTGGTGGAAGTTGGTAACGATATTGCGCACAATGCGGTACTCAAAGCCCAGAGGGGTAATCATTATGCGCGTTGCCGCTTTCAGGCGGTCAAGCCCCTTGTGCTCCATATATGCTAACAGGTCGCGCAGTGCTTCCTCGCCCGAATAGTCCGCCGGAATCTCGTAAGGCTCCCACTGACCGACAACTTCTGCGGTCGGCTCCACCCCACGACGTATGCGCCACGCCAACACCGGCAGTGACTCCAAGGTGCGAACGGAGGTGGTACCTACGGCCGTAATCCGGCCATAGTTCGCCAACAGACTCTCGATTGAAGTCCTGCGAATCTCGAAGTGCTCGGTGTGCATCGGATGGCGCGTCGCATCCTCCTCCTTGACAGGCAGGAAGGTGCCTGCGCCAACGTGCAACGTAACCTCCTCGAAGGCAAAGCCGCCTCGCTGCATACTCTCGATAAGTTCGGGAGTGAAGTGCAGACCTGCCGTTGGAGCGGCTACCGAACCTTCGAATTTTGAATAGACCGTCTGATAACGGGTGTTGTCAATCTCCTCGCTCTCGCGATTGAGATAGGGAGGGATAGGTATGCGACCTAAATATTCGAGCAACTCGCCGAAGGTTGCATCTGCATCCCACTCGAAACGGACAATATGTTCGCGGGTGCCGCGCTCGACAATGGTAGCTCGCAGGCTTCGCGCCACGCCGTTATGGTCGAAATGTATTGCAACCTCTCCGCTCTTCCATTTTTTCAGATTGCCGACAATGCAGCTCCACTCCGAGCTCCCCTTCACGGCAAAGGCATTTTCGTAGTCGGCGGGCAGGTGCGGTTCGAGGCAGAAGACCTCGATGCGGGCTCCCAACTCCTTGTGCATTACAAGCCTTGCACGCACAACCTTCGTGTTGTTGAACACAAGCAACGAGCCTTTGGGCAACACCTCGCCAATATCCGCAAAGTGGCGTTCTGAAATCTCGCCACGATTGTAGATAAGCAACTTCGACGAAGAGCGCTCCGCCAACGGAAACTTGGCGATACGCTCGTCGGGCAGCGGATAGTCGAAGTCGGAGATATTTATATGTTTTTCTTGCATTTTGATTCTTTACAAATTTGGGCTGCCCGTGAAGAACAGCCCAAAACAGTAACTATCTAATCGCGATTAGAAGCCCTTGCCAATGCCGAGGAAATCCTCTGCTTTGAGAGCTGCACCACCAATCAGACCGCCATCAACGTCTGCCTTGGCAAAAATCTCGGCAGCATTCGAAGGCTTGCACGAACCACCATAGAGAATCGGGCACTCGTCAGCAGCAGCACCAAACTTCTCGCGAAGAACCTCGCGGATGTATGCGTGAATCTCCTGTGCCTGATCTGCGGTAGCAGTCTTACCGGTACCGATAGCCCAAACCGGCTCGTATGCGATAACCAGCTTACCGAACTGCTCCTCGGTAAGGTTGAAAACTACCTCCTCAATCTGTGCCTTGCAAACTGCAAAGTGGTTACCTGCCTCACGCTCTTCGAGGTTCTCACCCACGCAGTAGATGGGCACAAGGTTGTTGGCATAAGCCTGCACCATCTTCTTATTCAGAGTCTCCGAAGTCTCACCATAGTACTGACGACGCTCCGAGTGACCGAGGATAACATACTCGCAACCGAGAGCTGCAATCATCGAAGCTGCAACCTCACCGGTATATGCACCCTTCTCCTCGGCAGCGCAGTTCTGTGCGCCAACCTTGATATCGGTTCCTTTCAGCGTCTCAACAACCTGCGAGAGGTGTGTAAACGGAGGGCATACGATAAAATTCACACACTCGCAAACGCTCTTACGGTCAGCAGCAACACTCTTTGCCAACTCAACGCCTTCGGCAGGAAGAGTATTCATCTTCCAGTTGCCGGCAACAATCTTTTTTCTCATTTTTGGTCCTTTTTTTTGAATATTAAACTTGAAATTGTCATTATCAGTAGAACAGTGGCAGAGCAAACCATAAAAGAGATGCCCATACCTGCACCTTTCGAGTACTCTTCATCCACTATCAGCGCCTGAATCAGCGGATGCACCACCATTTGGGGCACAACACAGACCAAAGCCACCACCAATCCCCACTGCGGAGATTTGATTTTAGAGTGAAGCTGACGGGCAAAGACATAAATCAGAGCAAAAAGAATCAGGATGCAGACCGTATAAAATATCCACTCCGGAGCCAAATGCTCAACGCTCAACGTCATCATTACCAATGCCGCCAAGACGATAACGCAAATAACCAGATTGCGCCAAGAGTACAACTTTCTTTCTCGTGCCATAAATTCTGCTCTTTAAGCCGATGCAACTACTCCTCGCACCAGCGTTTTACATCCTCTATTGCAGGAGCCTTCAAACCCAACTTGTTCTTCTTGTTAAAGCCACAGAGGTCGTTGAAGAACTTTCCTGCCGAGAGTTTTTTGAGCGAATCGACCGTGATATAACCCATCTTCTGGATTACGGGTACCCACTCCTCGGGAACGCCGATTTCGGTGTACTTCTCCACAGGGTCGTTCACAACTTTCTTTTCGGGACGCATCGTCGGGAAGAAGAGCACATCCTGAATCGACGATTGGTTGGTCATAAACATCGTCAGACGGTCGATACCCATACCCATACCCGAACAGGTCGGCATTCCGTACTCCAACGCACGAACAAAGTCCATATCGATAAACATAGCCTCATCATCTCCCTTCTCCGAGAGTTTCAACTGCTCCTGGAAACGCTCCAATTGGTCGATCGGGTCGTTCAACTCCGAGTAGGCATTACACAACTCCTTGCCATTTACGAAGAGCTCGAAGCGCTCGGTAAGGTTTTCGTTATCGCGGTGACGCTTGCAGAGCGGCGACATCTCGATAGGATAGTCACAGATAAAGGTCGGCTGGATAAGGTCACCCTCGCAATACTCGCCAAAGATGGCATCGATAAGTTTGCCCTTGCCCATCGTGTCGTCAATTTCAACATTCAGACGCTTGCAGGCCTCGCGCAACTCCTCCTCCGACTGACCTGTGATGTCGTAGCCGGTCTTCTCCTTGATGGCATCGGTCATAGTCAGACGGCGGAACGGAGCCTTGAACGAAATCTCCTTGCCGTCGATTGTCAGCTCGGTCGTACCGTTGGTAGCCATAGCCACCTTTTCGAGCATCTGCTCGGTAAACTCCATCATCCACTTGTAGTCCTTGTATGCGACGTAGATCTCCATACAGGTAAATTCGGGATTGTGAGTACGGTCCATACCCTCGTTACGGAAATTCTTGCCAAACTCATAAACGCCGTCAAAACCACCTACGATAAGCTTTTTCAGATACAACTCCGTTGCAATTCGCATATAGAAATCGATATCCAGCGCGTTGTGATGCGTGATAAACGGACGAGCCGACGCGCCACCCGGAATGGGTTGCAGAATCGGAGTTTCGACTTCCAGATAACCCTTCGAGTTAAAGAACTCGCGCATAGTCGAGATAATCTTCGAACGCTTGACAAAGACGTCGCGAACGTGAGGATTCACAGCCAAATCGACATAGCGCTGACGATAGCGTACCTCGGGGTCGGTAAATGCATCGAAGGTCTGTCCATCCTTCTCCTTGACAACGGGAAGTGGGCGCAGCGACTTCGAGAGCAACGTGAACTTCTGGCAGTGTACCGACAACTCTCCGGTATTGGTGCGGAACGCAAATCCTTCGACACCAATAAAGTCGCCGATATCGAGCAACTTCTTGAATACGGTGTTATAGAGTGTGGTATCTCCCTCGGGACACACATCATCGCGACGGATATAAATCTGAATACGGCCGGTATGGTCCTGCAACTCGAAGAAAGATGCACTACCCATAATTCGGCGGCTCATCATACGTCCCGCAATGCGTACTTGTTGGAAATTACCCTTTTCGGGATCATAGTTGGCGGCAATCTCTGCAGCCGTAGCAGTCACATCATAGCGTGCTGCCGGGTAGGGATTGATTCCGAGTTCGCGCAGAGCGGCAAGCGATTGGCGTCGCAGTTGCTCTTGTTCGCTTAATTGTTCGATGCTCATATTATTGGTTTTATTGTTTTTCTGTAATAAAATGCCTGCAAAGATAGTGATTAAGAGTCAATTTTCGGTATTATGCGCCACTTTTTCCGAATTTTCGCAATGTTTCGGCGAGTTTGCGCCACAAAAACCACATCGCAACGCCCGTCACAACCCCCACAGCAAGACCCAGCACAATATCGAGCGGGAAGTGACAGGCAAGGTAGATGCGCGAGTAGGATATCAACAACGAGATGCCGACCATACCCCACACAAACCACTTGCGGCGAATGACAAACGACGAGATGGTTGCCAACGCACTGATTGTTGCGGCGTGAGCCGAAACCGTACCGTAGGCGCCGTGGCGATACGACACTACGTGAGCCAAATCACGCACCGCCGAATCGAACATCGGGCGATGACGCACAGGAAAACTCTCCCAAAGGTGCTTCAACATTCCCGTATGTTTGAATATTCCGCAGAGCATATCTGCCAAACCTATCGCCAAAGCGGCACAAACCACAAAGGCGAGGCATCCTTTCCAGCCCTCTTGTCGCCACACCAGATAAAATATACCCAAGTAGAGCGGAATCCACATTGTCGTTCCCGAAATGGTGGTCATCAGCCAATCCACGAAAGCTCCACCATCGAAGTTGAGCAGCAGAAAGAGGTCGTGGTCGAAAGTTACGTTATTCATAGCGACAACGGTATTGAGGTGTTGAAAAATTTGTCGTTTAGAGCGACCCGCCCATAAGGTTTGCTATTACCTTCGGAATATCGGTCTGGTCGCGACACTCCAAGAAGCGACTCTCGCCCACTCCATTTGCATAAATGGGAGTGTAAAGACCTGTATGATACATACTTGTCCAATCGATTGAGGCGTGACGATTCAGAATCTGCACAGCGTGATAGACGATGTACTCATTCTTGTTGTACAGGCCATCAACCATCGGTCCATACTTCAAGAAGATGTCGTAAAAGTCATCTTTCAACAACTGCTCCTCCTCCTTCGTTACGGGAACAACACTCCACAAACCGAGATTATCCGAGAGCAGTTGCTTGTACTCCTTCCAATCGCGCTTACCCTCGGCACGCATCTGTTGCATCATCTTGGTAACCTGCAACGCCGAAACCTTCTGTCCGGTAAGCATATTCATACGAACCTCGTAGTTGTCCCAGCCGAGCGACATACCGCCGGTCTCGTGGTCGGCGGTCACGATGATAAGGGTCTCTTCGGGGTGCTTCTCCGCAAAGGCGAGAGCCAAATCAACGGCTTCGGCAAATTCGCGAACCTCGAAGAAGGTTGTCACGGCATCCTGCTCGTGCGCCGCATAATCGAGTTTTCCTCCCTCAACCATCAGGAAGAAACCATCTTTTGCCTCGCGCGAGAGGTACTCTATCGCAGCCTTCGTATGATTGAGCAAAGTGTGCACATCGCCCTCCTCGCGGTCTATGACATAAGGAACGTGTTTATTCTTTTTGTCGTTGGCAACCAAAGCAACACGACTACCCTCCATCTTTGCAGCCTTCTCGATATCAACCGTAAGTTCGATGCCGGCATTGCGAATACGCTCTGCCAACTCCGACGTAGATACCGGCTTACGCTCTCCGTCTTGCGGACCGCTCTCGGTATCCATAACGGTCGAGCCGGCGATAAATGCCACATCCGAAGCAATATAGTCATCAACAAGCTTCGGGAAGCCGTAACGGTCGGAAGTGTGACCATAGAAAGCACTCGGCGTAGCGTGGTTGATACCCACATTGGTTACCAGACCAACCATATAACCGCTCTCGGTTGCCACATCGGTCAGGTTACGCAACTCGTTACCCTCGACATCAACGCCGATGTAGGAGTTTGCCGTCTTGCGACCGGTGGCAAGGGCCGTTCCTGCCGCAGCCGAGTCGGTTACGGGGTGCGAAGCGGAGTAATTGGTCACAAAATTTCGAGTCTCGAAGGTCGAAAAATTCAGTCGCTCAACCTCACTCTTCCCCTCTACCTCTGCATAGTACTGCTCGGTACCGAGGATGTGGTTAAAACTCATACCGTCGCCGATGAAGTAAAAGATATACTTCGGGTTCGGTGTACAACTTACAAATGCGACAATCGCAATCAACAGTGCGGCTTTCGCCAGGTTTCTTACAGAGAAATTTTTCATATTCAGGTTTTATTGGGTTACAAATAAGTGTAGTCGTTTAGTCGTTACGGCGACCCGTAACGAGAGTTATGTAGTAGAGGACCGTCGCGATTGCCGATAGTGCCGCAACAAGATATGTGCGCGCAGCCCACCGCAGCGATACACGTGCCCCGTCCAACTCGGCACCTTGCAGCGTTCGGCTCGATTCGAGCCAAGCCAAGGCTCTATTGGAGGCGTTATACTCGACCGGCAGTGTAACAATCGAGAAGAGTGCCGACATTGCAACAAGCCCGATACCTATCCAGCAAAGGATTTCGTTGTTTGTCGAAGCCATCAGCACCAATCCGCCGATGATGACCCACGTGGCGATGCTCGACGAGAAACTTACCAACGGAACCAACTTCGAGCGCAATTCGAGCGGAGCGTATCCTTGTGCGTGCTGGATAGCGTGCCCACACTCGTGACACGCCACGGCAGCCGCAGCGATGCTGCGACTCGAATAGACACTATCACTCAAATTCACGGTCATTGTGCGAGGGTCGAAATGATCGGTCAAATGTCCGCCGACGTGGGTAATCTTCACATTGTGAATATTATGGTCGCGCAACATCTTCTCGGCAACCTCTGCACCGGTCAATCCGCCGGGAAACATTACCTGCGAATACTTCTTGAAAACAGATTGCAAACGAGCCTGAACAAAGAAGCCCACAAGGGCAATAATGATAGTCAGAATAAAAGCCTCGGAGGTGGTAAAAGATGCCAACCCCTCTCCGTAATCTCCACCGTAGCTCTGGACGGTCAATAAATCAACAAGTGCCATTTTTTACTAATTTCGGTTTAACTCGTAATAGAGACGCACAAAAATAAGAAAAATTGTTTAATTTTGTGAAAATTGTTCGTTGCAAACGCTGTTTGCGACAAACCGAAATCCACGAGGCACGGATATCGCATAGTAATATCAGTCAAAATGGAAGAAGTATGGACAAAGAGAACAGAAACAGAGATATGGTCGCAACACCCGAGGATGAGCGTTATATGGAGATGGCTATCGAGCTTTCCGTTGAGAATATTGCCAATGGAGGAGGTCCGTTTGGTGCGGTAATCGTTCGCGATGGCGAGATTCTCGCTACGGGCACCAATCGTGTAACGGCGACCAACGACCCGACGGCGCACGCCGAGGTAAATGCCATCCGTGAAGCTTGCCGCAAGTTGGGTGTGTTCAAATTGGAGGGCAGCACGATTTACACCTCGTGCGAACCCTGCCCGATGTGTTTAAGTGCGATATATTGGGCCGGTATCTCGCGCATATTCTATGGTAATACGAAGTCCGATGCCAAGGCTATCAATTTCGACGACTCGTTCATCTACGATGAGATAGCCCTCCCCTATGCCGAGCGGACAATTCCCTGCAACAACATTATGCGCGAGAAAGCTCTTGCAGCGTTTCGGGCGTGGGAAGCGAAGGTCGATAAGACGCTCTACTAAACCGATTTGATGTTATAACCCGAACTGCACGATGAATCTCGAATATTTCATAGCCGACCGTACCGCCCGCTCCTCTTCGGAGATAAAACCCAACGTGATGGTACGCATCGCGACCATCTCGGTGGCAATAGGTCTTGCCGTAATGATACTCACGATGGCGGTGGTTATGGGATTCAAGGAGGAGATTGCCCGCAAGATGTCGGGATTTACCTCGCACATACAGGTAACATACGTACGCTCGTCCAACACCCTCGAATCTACGCCCATTCGGCGCAATGCCGATGTCGAGCGACTTTTGAGCTCGGTCGAAGGGTTCCGGTCGATGAACGTCTATGCCCTCAAAGGGGGTGTCATCAAGACCAACGAAGGTGTCGCCGGCACAGTCCTTAAAGGAGTTCCCGCAGACTACAATCTTTCGTTTTTCGATGACGCGATGGTCGAGGGTTCCCTTCCCCGCATTGGCGATTCTGTACGATACAAAGACATCCTGCTTCCGAAGGTTGTTGCCGATAGGCTCGATATCTCGGTCGGGGAAAAGGTCGAGATGCTCTTTATCGAGGGAGACGCACTGCCACGACGCGACCGATTCAAGGTTTGCGGTCTCTTCTCGACGGGTATGGACGAGATGGACAAGACCCTTGCATTGACCGACATCCGCAATGTGCAGCGATTGGCAGGCTATGACGAGCAGACGATTTCGGGGTACGAGATTATGACCAACGACTTTTCGCGAGTGTCGGAGTTCGCCGACAGGCTCAACACCACCCTTCTGTTCGAGGGGGGCGACGAGGCGGTCAATTTGGTGGCAATCAGTGTCGATCAACTGTATAGCGTGGTGTTTGATTGGCTCAAAACACACAACATTAACGCCGTGGTAATTATCGTGATAATGATTATTGTGGCACTCTTTAATATGATATCGGCGCTGTTGATTATGGTCTTGGAGCGCACCCGAATGGTCGGAGTCTTGAAGGCCCTCGGAATGGACAACAGCTCACTACAACGCATATTTCTCTATCGCGCAGCATTTCTCGTGGTACGCGGAGTTTTGTGGGGAAATGCGGTGGGCATCGGGCTCTGCCTTATTCAAAAGTGGAGCCACATCGTCAAACTTGACTCATCGGGATATATGGTCTCGGAGGTGCCCATTTCACTCGATTGGTGGTGGCTTGCAGCGCTCAATATCGGAGTTGTGGCCGTTATCGTTCTGCTGTTGGTACTTCCGGCAAGGATTGTCGCCTCGGTAAAACCCGAAGAGGCTATGCGTTACGAATAAGAGAGCCTTTCGAATGACAATATTACCCAAATTTTACTACCTTTGTCGCTATGAAACCATACAATGAGGAAGATTCGAAGAAGGAGCAGGTGCGCGATATGTTCGACAACATTGCGCCGACCTACGACCGCCTGAACCACATATTGTCGGCAAATATCGACAAGTTGTGGCGTCGCAGGGTTGTGAGAATTGTACGCCGTATGCACCCCCACCGCATTCTCGATGTGGCAACGGGTACGGGCGATTTGGCAATAATGATGGCTCGCAAAATTGAGGGTTGCCGTATTCTCGGTGTCGATCTATCGGAGCAGATGCTCGCAATAGCACGCGAAAAGGTTGCGGCTCGCGGACTGGACGAACATATTATGCTCTCGGTGGGAGATGCCGAACATCTCGACCTTGCAGATGGTTGTGTCGATGTCATTACCGTGGCATTCGGCGTTCGCAATTTCGAAAATATCGAGCAGGGTCTGCGCGAGATGCGCCGCACAATAAACGAGGGTGGGCATATCGTTATATTGGAGTTCTCAACCCCGCAGAACAAGCTCTTCGGAGCTCTCTACCGCTGGTATTCGCACAAGGTATTGCCATTTATCGGCCGACTCGTTTCGCGCGACGGAGCTGCTTATGACTATCTCCCATCGTCGGTCGATGAGTTTCCGAAACCCGAGCGTTTTATGGAGATGCTGCGCGAGGCGGGATTCAAGAACTGTAAGGCGCGAAGCCAAAGTTTAGGCATTGCGCAGATTTATACGGCAGAACGATAAATTAGAGAGGTACGATGAAGAGATTTTTTGCAGTAGTGATGCTCTGCGCCGTAGCGATTATCGGCACAACCTCCTGTAAAAAGCAGGCGGGAGAAGGGCTGCCCGATGCAACCGAAAAAGGTAAGGTTCGCATCGAGAAGTTCGAGGGTATCGAGCGTGGCAAAGGGTTTTCGGGCGATCTGCTCCTGTCGGTAAGCAACGGATTGCGCTCAAACATCACGCTCTCGCGAGGAGTAATAGTCTTGAACCTCGGCGAAAAGACAATCTGCACAATCTCGCTGACCGGCGAGGTTGTGGTGCCAAAGCGTGTAATTTCGAGTGTCAGAGTTCCCGTTTCGCTGGACTTTTCGAGCCCGATGGTCGCTTATGGAGTGATTGGCAAATTCGTGCGTGGCGAGTTGGGGAAGATGACAGCCACGATTGATGCCGATGTAAAGGTCGGTGTCGTGCGTAAGCATATTTATAAAGAGAATATCTCTTTAAGCGAGGCGTTGCAGATGATGGGCGTCCCCGCCGACGGATTGAAGAGTCTTGTTAAGAAAAACCGATAATGATGCGAAAAATTTTGGCATTTGTGATGGCGCTGCTGGTTTGTGGCGGTGCATCGGCTCAAAAATTAGAGAATTTCAAGGCAAAGCTTGCCGAACCCGAACTTAACGACTCGCTCGGCAGGAGCGGGCGCGTGATTATACACGAGGTCGGTTCGGCTGCCGAGGCGGTACGTCGTAGCGACTCGACACAGGGACCCGCCACAATCAAAGGATTCCGCATAGTCATCTTCTTCGACAACGGCAGTTCGGCACGCGCCAACGCCGAGGCTGCAATAACAACCTTTAACTCGCTCTACCCCGACGTACGCAGCTATATGGGTTACGAGAATCCCTATTTTAAGGTCTTGGTTGGCGCCTGCGTAACCTCCGAGGAGGCGATAATTCTGCTCGGTCGCATCACGCCCAACTTCCCGAAGGCGTATATTACCCGCGAAGAGATAAAACTCTCGGAGTTGGCACAACCGAAGGAGATGAATCAACCCTCTGATGAAGAGATTATTCCTGCCGAGAAGGTTGATTCGTTAAAAAATTAGTATCTCCGTGTTAAAAAATTTGAATATATCTTGTTTTTATCCAATCGAATTTATAATTTTGTGGTGATACTATTCAATAAACTTAAAAACAACAAGGTTATGAAGAAGATTTTTTCGTTTGTAATGTTGGTTGCTGCCGTTGCAATGGTTAGCTGCGGTAACTGCAATCAGAAGAAAGCAGAGTGTTGTGGTGACTGTCAGGCAGAGGCACAGAAGACCGAGTGCTGCGCAGAGTGTAATAAGGCGGAGGAGTGCCCGAAGGCTGCCGCAGAGGAGGCTCCCGCAGCAGAAGTTGCTCCCGCAGAGGCTGCACAGTAATTCAAACATCCCCCTTTATAAAACAACAGGTGTTCCGTGCGGAACACCTGTTGTTCTTTCTATACGGACAGACGTGAGCCCTTCTGCCCCAAAGTCTATTTTACGACCGTAACGGCTCCGCCGTAGTAACCCTTCAACAAACCGTCGGTTGCGAAACGTATGTTCATACTGCTTCGAGCCTCGTTGTACAGCAGTTTGACACTGCCATTCGGAGAATTCGTGCCATCCCAAAGGTTCGGTCCGTAACTTACCGAAACCGACGAATTTTCCGAGAAGCAGACTCTGCTGCCATCAAGAGGAAAATTCGCAGGCAACGAAATCTTTACAGGCGAGTAATAACTAACCTCTTCGAACGAGATATCCTTGATTGGAGCGAGATAGACGTAGTACATATCGCTGCTGCGCATATCGAGGAACGCCTCCCAAATTATCGAAGTGCTGACACCTGCCGAGGAGGTAACAAAACTCCACTCATTAGCATAGGCTATCGCTCCGCCATTGACACAGCCGCCTTCAAACTCTACTGCCACCACGCTCTGACTATCATCCAAAGCGGCATTAAGCAACACTTTATAGTTCGTCGATTGACGGGCAGACTTTACCGATACCGAGCCACTCGTCGCCTTCAACTCGTTTTCGTTGGCGACATCAATAAGTTCGACCACAGCCTCGCCCTTGGCAATATCGAGCGAAGCCCCATCTGCCAAAACCGTATCAAGCGAAACCTTCACATAGTACGGGACATCGTCGAGCTTGTCGAACGACACCTTCGAAGCAGAAAAATAGAGAACCGTCATATCTTCGTCCGCCTGACAAAATGCCGAGGCAATCTCCTCAACATCAGTATTGTAGGTTATGGTACCCTCGCCCATAACAAACTCTCCGTTACCCGACGAAGTGGAGCAGGCAACCGACATCACAACAGCAGCAAGAACCGCAACTACACTTAAAATCCTTCTCATAATATTCAATTATTAAATGTCATACAACATCTATTCGACCCAAACAACATTTGCCATATCGTCGTGCTCGGGCAACTCCGCAGGGTGGAAATCGGAATAACCGGCTGCGACAACACACAGAACCTCATAGTTTTCGGGCAGGGAAATAAGCTTTCGCAGGTGGTCGATAGCCTGCGCTCCCTTCGGCTCATCTTTGAGTTGCGGACGTCCATCGACGTGTACCCAGCACGACGCCAGACCCTCCTCGACGCAGGCGAGTTGGAGAATGGTTGCCGAGATGGAACAGTTCACAAGCCAGAGGTCCGAGAGGGAGGTGTCGCCCGCCACAACAAGAGCCAGCGGCGCACCCTTCATAAATGCCGAACCATAATCGCGCATCTCTGCCATTTGGGCAATAATATCGCGATTTTCGACCACAAAAATTCTTGTCGAGCGTGTATTGCGCGACGAGGGGGCGGTAAATGTTGCCTTCAAAAGGCGGTCTATGACCTCTCGGGGGACTCTGCGGTCCGAAAATTTGCGCGTACTGCGACGCTTTTCGAGTATCTCTTTGAACTCCATAATATTCGTTTTTTGGTTGATATAGTGCAAAAGTAATGAAAAATATCTATCTTTGAGGTAAAATCGGAAAACTATGAGCAATAAACCTACCGTAGCACTTATCTACGACTTTGATGGAACGCTCTCGCCCGGCAATATGCAGGAGTATGACTTTATCCCCGCAGTCGGCAAGAGCAACAAGGAGTTTTGGCACGAAGCAAACTCCCTTGCCGAGGAGCAGGATGCCGACCGCGTGCTGACCTATATGGCAAAGATGATTCAGGAGGCAAAATCCAAGAACCTCTCGTTACGACGAGAAGCATTTCGAGAGTCGGGTCGCAAAATAGACCTCTACGAGGGTGTTAAAGAGTGGTTTTCGCGTATCAATGCCTATGGCGCCGAGCGAGGATTGAATGTCGTACACTACATAAACTCGTCAGGTTTGACCGAAATTATCGAAGGTACCGAGATTGCTCACGAGTTTCGCAAGATTTACGCTTGTACGTTCCTCTACGATGTCGATGGCATCGCCTATTGGCCCGGCGTAGCTGTAAATTACACCAACAAGACCCAATTTATCTTCAAAATCAACAAGGGCGTCGAGTCGGTATTCGACAGCACTTTGGTCAATCGCTATATCGAGGAGGAGGAGCGCCCCGTGCCCTTCCGCAATATGATATATGTGGGCGACGGTACGACCGATATTCCCTGTATGCGCCTGGTCAAAAACTTTGGCGGTCACTCCATTGCGGTCTATAATCCGCAGGACAAAGGCGCCCGCAAAGAGATGACCACGCTGATTCGCGACAACCGCGTGAATCACGTCTGCGCTGCCGATTACAGCGACGGCTCCGAGATAGACACGGTCGTGAAGGCCATCATCGACAAGATTTGTACCGACCGCCGTTTGGAGGAGTTGGCGGTAACGAAATAAACCATTTCGTCAGCACAATTACCGACACACAATCTTTACACACAATGAAAGAGATAATCTTTGCAACCAACAATGCCCACAAGTTGAGCGAAGTACAGGCTCTGCTGGGCGACAAATTCAATTTGGTAACCCCTCGCGACTGCGGCATAACGGAGGATATCCCCGAAACAGCCTCAACACTCGACGGCAATGCTTCGCAGAAGTCACACTATCTTCACGAGCGCGTGGGTAAAGATTGTTTTGCCGATGATACAGGCTTGGAGGTGGAGGCTCTCGGCGGAGCGCCCGGAGTACATTCGGCACGATACGCCACCGATGGGCACGACTTCGCTGCCAACAACTGTCTGTTGCTCCACAATTTGAAGGGAATCACAAACCGACACGCCCGCTTCCGCACAGTAATCTCTCTTATTATGAATGGCGAGGAGCACCTTTTTGAGGGCATTGTAGAGGGGCGCATCGCCGAGTGCGAGGCGGGATGTGGTGGCTTTGGTTACGACCCGCTCTTTATCCCCGACGGCTATGACTGCACCTTTGCCGAGATGTCGGCAGAGGAGAAGAATGCCATATCTCACCGAGGCAGAGCAGTGCAGAAGCTTGTCGAATTTCTAAAAACCAAAGAGGAATAGAGCGGGGGCAATTCAAAATTCAAAATTATTGACCCCTCCGGCTTACAGCCACCTCCCCTAAAACAGGGGAGGAGTTTTTTTTGATAGGGGGATTAAGGGTATTAAAGGCATTAAGGGCAATTAAGGGAGAGTGTGGGGAATATGGGGAGAATAGGGAAAATCATTTTGAATTTCAACACCTCTTCTCCTATCGCTCCATTCAAAAAAAACGTCGCCCCCTACCTAACACTCCATTATCAACTATCAATAAAAATAGCAACCGGCGACCCTCACGGGCGGCCGGTTGCGCGAAATATGCTTGGTTTTAGGAATGGTCTTACTCTTCGTCGGTATCGGTGTAAGCTTTGAGGAGCTTATCCTGAACATCCGAAGGAACCTGCTCATACGAAGCAAACTGCATCGTATAGGTGGCAGCACCCGACGTCAGCGATGAGAGCGTGGTCGAATAGCGATAGAGCTCTGCCAGAGGCACACGTGCGCTCAAACGGTCGAAGCCCTTGTCGTGGTCCATACCCATAATCATCGCACGACGATTCTGCAAGTCGCTCATCACGGGACCCATATAGTCGCTCGGAGTCAATACCTCTACGTTGTAAATGGGCTCCATAATCTTTGGACCCGCATTGCGGAAGGCATCCTTGAAGGCATTACGTGCAGCCAATTTGAACGAGATTTCATTCGAATCTACCGGGTGCATCTTACCATCGTAAACAACCACGCGAATGTCGCGAGCATACGAACCGGTAAGCGGACCCTCGTCCATCTTCTCCATAATACCCTTCAAGATTGCAGGCATAAAGCGTGCATCGATGGCACCGCCGACAATCGAGTTGTAGAACTGCAACTTGCCGCCCCATTCGAGGTCATACTCCTCCTTACCCTTAATATTAACGGTAATCTCCTTGCCATTTACCTTATACTTGGTCGGCTCGGGCATTCCGTCAAAGTAAGGTTCGATAACGATATGCACCTCACCGAACTGACCTGCACCACCCGACTGTTTCTTGTGGCGATAATCTGCCTGTGCGACCTTCGTGATAGTTTCACGATAAGGAATCTTCGGTGCAAAATATTCGAGTTCAAGCTTATTCTCGCTCGCAATGCGTGCTTTGAGGATGTTGAGGTGGTGCTCACCCTGACCCTGAATGATGGTCTGCTTCAACTCCTTCGAGTATGCAACCAGAATAGTCGGGTCCTCGAACTTGGCATCATTGAGAATCTTGCCCAGACGCTCCTCCTCCTTCTGCTCCTTCGCCTTAACCGCAGCACGGTAACGAGGCTCGGGGAATACGATAGGCTCCAAAGTTACGGGCGCTGCCGGAGCTGCAAGGGTGTCGTTTGTGCGCGTTCCCTTCAACTTCACGGTACAGCCGATATCGCCTGCCGAGAGCTCCGAAACCTTGATGCGGTTCTTGCCCGCAACGGCAAAAATCTGCGAGAGCTTCTCCTTATTTCCCGTGCGCGAATTCACAAGTTCCATACCCTCGGTAACCTTACCTCGCACTACGCGGATGTACGAAATCTCGCCAATATGCTGCTCAACCTGGCTCTTGAATACGAATGCCACGGTGGGTTCTTCCACGTTTGCAGCCACCTCGGCACCATCAACTGCGAGGAATGCGGGAGCCGTCATCGGACCCGGAGCCACGTTGATAATGAACTCCATCAGTCGCTTGGTACCCACATCGCGCTTACCGCTCGTACAGAAAATAGGCATCACCGCACGGCGTGCAACACCGAGTTTCAAACCCGAACGGATATCATCCTGTGTCAGCGTACCCTTATCGAAATAGAGCTCCATCAGGGCATCATCGTGCTCTGCGGCAGCCTCGACAAGCTCCTGATTGAGAGCTTTTGCCTTTTCCATCTCCTCGGCGGGAATCTCCAACTCTTCACGAGTTCCGTTCTCGTCCTTGAAACGGTACATCTTCATCATCAGAACATCGACAAACGCATTGAAACCGGCGCCCTGATTCACGGGATACTGCACAATCACAGGCTTAACCTGCGACGACGATTTGATGCTCTCATAAGCATTCTCGAAGTTTGCCTTATCGCCATCGAGTTGGTTGATAACACCGATAAGCGGCTTGTTGAGGATACGTGCATAACGAGCCTGAATCTCGCTGCCGACCTCCCAACCTACGTTGGCATTGAATACCATAATACCCACGTCACCGACCTTAAATGCCGAGAAGAGATTTCCGCAGAAGTCATCCGAACCCGGACAATCGATGATATTAAGCTTACGGTCCATAAACTCCGTAAAGAGGATTGTCGAATATATCGAGCGTTTGTATTCGTGCTCGATGTCGGTATTATCCGACAGAGTGTTGTTGTTTTCGATACTACCCCTGCGGTCGATGACTTTACCCTCAAAAGCCATAGCCTCGGCAAGGGTAGTTTTACCCGAGCCCGGAGCACCTACAAGTACAATGTTTTTAATCTCACGTGCTGAATAATTTTTCATATTCTTATCTGTTTTAAGGTTTGTTTCTGTTTTCGGTCAATAAATTTACAAAAAATTTTCGAGCGAGCAAGAGCAAAAATAAAAAAATCGCATTTTATGTGCGATTTTTATAAATTCCTACCCCTTGTCGGGCATATTTTTAATCTTTTGAACTATAATTCAAGTCCGGTAAGCCGTTCGACAGCCCGACGCCCCTCTTCGCCCAACGATATCGAAAATTCATTTACGAAGAGGTCGATGTGTCGCTCGATAACATCATCCTCCAACTCCTGTGCGTGCTCCTTTATATAGGCTCGCGAAGAGCCCGGATTGGCAAAGGCGAAACGGATACTCTCCGAGAGCAGGCTCTCGACCTTGCAGCGCACATCTTCGCCGAGGTCGCGCCTTATGACTATTGCCCCGAGTGGCAGTGGCAGCGCGGTCTGCTGCTCCCACAACGCTCCAAGGTCAGCCACGAGTTCGAGGTTGCGCCTCTGATAGACAAACCGCCCCTCGTGAATCAACACTCCGGCATCGACCACCCCACTCTCCACCGCCTCGGCAATCTCCGAGAAGAGCATCGGATGAAGGGTGGTAAGTTCGGGTAAGAAGTGTTTGAGCATAGCATTGGCCGTGGTGTATTCGCCGGGGATTGCCACCGAGCGTATGGGCGCAACATCGCCCTTACGTCGCACAAGCAGTTGCCCGTTACCTCTGCCGAGAGCCGAACCGCTGTCGAGCAGTGCATAGCGGTCATATATCTTCGGCAACAGGGCGGTACTTATCTTGCTGATATCGGGACTATCGTTCAGCACCCCGAGATTCAACTCCTCGATATCGGCATACTCCACCTCGAAATCCAAGCCTCGGAGATCGATACGCTTATTGACTATTGCATCGAACGAGAAGGTGTCGTTCGGACAGGGCGATATGCACAGTTTTAGGGGCTTCATACTTACAATTTAATCTTAAACTTATAATCTCCCGAACCGACATTATGCCACTCGGACGGGCTCTGCCCGGGCAACTTTATCAGCGCCGTTGTTCCCACCGGCACCGAGCAGTCGAGGGCAAACGCGCCATCTTCAACCCGCCAAGCCACACAAATCTCTCCATAGGAGGTATCGAGCGAATACTCAACACCCTCCAATCCTTCGGGCAGAGTCGGAGCCACCTCAAATGTGCGATAGCCCGCCTCGACAGGTTTCAGACCCGCCAGATGGGTATAGAACCACACGATACCGCCTCCCCACATCGGGTGGTTATGCGAGTTCTTGCCGTTCCACTGCTCCCAGGTTGTCGTGGCGCCCTGCTCAATCCAATACCCAAAACTCGGAAATGTGCGCTTATTGATTATGGTATATGCCAAATTCTCCTCTCCATTCTCGCACAACACCTCAAAGAGGAAGCGTGTGCCGAATATTCCCGTATCGAGATGACCACCCACCTCGGCTATATTGCTTTTGAGAGCCTTCAAAGCGACTCTTTTATATGGTTCGGGCAGACCCATTTTAAGGGCAAAAATGTTGCATCCGTGCTTGCCAAAACTCTCGATTTCAGGGTTATAGAAGCGCAACACAAAAGCTTTACGGGTTCGTTCCGCCATTTTGCGATAGCGGTCGGCATCATCTCTGCAACCCAACACATCGGCAGTCCGGGCCGCGATATCGGCACAATACCAAAGGTAGAATGTATGCACCACCTCCACGGGTGGATTCTTGTGTGGAGCAACCCAATCGCCCAGATTCTTCCACTTCTGCGGATCTTTGGCGTGCATCACACCCTCATCATCGACCCAGCGTTGCATCCACTCGATGTAGCGTTTCATCGGCTCATAGCACTCGCGAAGCACCTCCACATCGCCATAATGACGATAGAACTCCCACGGCATAATCGCAATGGCAGCACCCCACGCAGGGCCTCCTCCGCAACCGGGCTGCCACGGCGCTCCATTCGGCACATAGCCATCTTCGGTCTGCGCTCCGCGGATATCACGAATCCACTTCTTGTAGAAGGTGCGACTATCGAAGTTGTGCATCACTGCGACACAAGCAGCCTGCCCGTCGCCCGTATATGCAGCCCTTTCGCGGTGGGGGCAGTCGCTCGCCACCGAGCCGTGCATATTATCGAGTTGTGCCCGTCGCCAAATTTGATGTATGCGATTGAGTAACGGATTCGACGAGTGGAAATGTCCCGTAGTTGCCACGTCGGAGTGCACTGCGTGAGCCTCAACCTGCGAAGCATCAAGGCTCTCCACACCCCGAATCTCGACCTTCGAGAAGACAAACCAAGTGAATCGTGCGTGATAAGACTCACAACCCGACCCCTTGGCGGTATAGCTGTTCGAGCCGTTCTTCGACTCGCTGACATACTTTATATCCACCTTCGTTCCGCGATTGAGATTGAGATTTTTCAGTTCGACCCATCCCGAAATCTCCTCGGGGAACGACACTCGAATTACCCCCGACTCGTCACACTCGACAGACGATGGCTTATAGCGATTCACAATACGGTCAGCAGGACCTCTTTGCGCCACAAGCGTTCCGCACGGGGCCTTGCGGCTTACCGCCTTCGCCCACTGCGAATCGTCATATCCGGCCTGTGACCACCCTTCGTGCTCCTCGCGGGCATCGTAATGTTCTCCCAAAAATATCTGGTCATAGCGGATTGCACTCTTCGCCACACTCCAACTGCAATCCGTAGGCACCGTCTCGCGCGAGCCGTCTTTATAGCGGATTTCGATTTGTCCCATCAGACGCTGGGCCCCATAACCCAATGGCGACCAATACTTTACCACATTATAGAATCCATTACCAAGCAGAGCTCCGACAGCATTCTTACCTTGACGGATAAGTGGCGTAAGGTCGTACGAAAGATAAGGAACAAGATACTCGGCAAAGGGGTCGCTAACGGCAATCTTCTGCTCGGCAAGGGTCGGTCGCTTGTCGTAGTTGGTCTGATTGGGGGCGAAGTAGTCGTCGCCGACCCTCTCGCCATTGA
Source organism: uncultured Alistipes sp. (assembly GCA_964536825.1). Taxonomy (GTDB): domain Bacteria; phylum Bacteroidota; class Bacteroidia; order Bacteroidales; family Rikenellaceae; genus Alistipes. The sequence continues at coordinate 30,498 of CAZIAS010000016.1, forward strand.
GCCACAACTCAAAGTAGCCCAATCCCGTACCGTAAAACCTCACGCTTTCGACCAGTTTGGCAATCGTAAACTCCTTGCGCAGCATCGGAGCAGGCAAAACCTCCGCAGAGCCTGCCACATCGTAAGACTCCTCGCCCTGCCACGGTACGCCTATCCACTCGCCTCGCCACTCTTCGGGTTTGAACAACCCTGTATGGAATCGCTCGGGGGCACTCCACTTTGAGGCTTTGCCTTCGCCATCCCAAACTCGCACCTGCCACCAATAATCCTGCATCGAGCACAACGGACTGCCGGCATAGCACACCTGCAACGACCTATCGGACTGCACCTTGCCACTATCCCATATCGGTCGTGAATTCAACTCCGCCTTCGATGCAGCCACCCTTATTTGGTAGGCATTCTGCACCACATCCCGGCTCTTCTCGGGTGCGATATTGACCCACGAGAAGTGTGGGGTCCGGCTATCGACCAGAGGCGCTCGCTGATATTCACACAAAAGTTGCTCCGGTCGGATATTCGCAGCCAAGACTGCTCCAACGGCAAACAAAGCAACCGCCAAAACGAATATTCTTCGCAGCAAGTCCATCTACTTCACAACTTTCAACAATTCTTGCGTCAGATTTTCGAGAGCAGTCGGGATATCCCACTCCGAGCGGGGTTCGCCCACATAGTTCGATATGGCACGAATCTCGACGCACTCGGCACCAAACTCTTCGCAGAGGGCAAACACAGCAGCCCCCTCCATATTCTCGATGTCGGCACCCGCAGCCACGGCACCACACGTCGCAACCGTATTGCTTATCGCCATCGGCAACCCCTCGGGCAGCGACGTCGCTCGATATGAGCGGGCAAACTGCGCGGGCAGACCTGCCACACGCTCCTCGGCAACAGCCACAACACTACCCTTTGCCAACTCGGCAGAGTAAGCTCCGGCGATACCCGCCAACCATAGTGAGCGTTCTCCCTCCGAGAGGAGTCGCGCCACACAGGCTGCGGTCTGCGCCATACCGACACCGCATATCACAACCTCGGCATCAGGTCGTTGCTGGCGGAACGGAGCCGCCTCCATCTCGGTCGGAAAGAGAATTTTCATACCTATCTGCCTACCACTGCCTCCAACTCCTCAACCGTGATAGGAATCTTCTTATCGCCAATAAAGCGACAGCCGTTATCGGTAACCAGAATATCATCCTCCAAACGGATGCCTCCAAAGTCGCGATAAGCATCGAGTTTGTCGTAGTTCACAATACCCTTATAGAGTCCCTCGGCACGGCACTTGTCGATAAGTGCGGGGATAAAATACAATCCCGGCTCGTCACTCATAACCGTACCCGGCCTTACGCGCCACGTCGCACGATGTACGCAGGTTGCAGACTCTTTGGCGCGGTCGAGCAGACCCGAAAAGTCGAAACTACGCTCGCCGATAGCCTCACAATCGTGGACATCCATACCCATTCCGTGACCCAAGCCGTGGGGCATAAACATATACATTGCACCCGACTCGACAACATCCTCCGGCGTGCCGTTTACCAAACCGACTTCTCGCAAGCCCTCCGCCAACGAGAGGTATGCCGCGCGGTGGATATCGCTATACATCATTCCGGGCTTTACAATCTGCGGGATGCGGTCGTGTGCTGCCAAGACAATGTTATAAATATCGCGCTGCTTGTCGGTAAATTTTCCGCTCACGGGGAATGTACGAGTATGGTCCGAACAGTAGTTATCGACCGTCTCGCCACCTGCATCAACCAACAACAGACGACCTGCTTCGAGAACTCCGTCATAGTTGTGATTATGCAGGGTCTCGCCGTGCTGCGACACAATCGAAGTGAATGATACGCCTGCTCCATACGACAAGGCAAAACCCTCGATTGCACCGGCAATTTCACGTTCAACAACACCCGGGTGGCACATCTTCATAGCAGTAACGTGCATAATGTAACCTATCTGGAAGGCGCGTTCGAGCGCCTCAATCTCCTCGGCACCCTTCACTTCACGCATCTCTGCCACGGCAAACATCAACTCCACCGATTTCCCATCGTGCAGAGCCTTCAAAGGCATATCGAGCAGCTCCGAGAGTTGAATCTTCGTCTCGCCACGGTAGGGAGGCAGGTAGTGTATAGTGCGACCCTTCGACTTCGCCTCTGCAAGATAACCTGCCAACTCGACAAGAGGTTTGGTCGCAGCAACACCCACCTCGGCGGCGAGCTCTGCAATCGTCGGCTGGGGTCCTGTCCAGATAATATCATCAACCGTCAGGTCGTTACCAAAAAGAATCTCCTCGCCCGACTCACAATCAATCACACCAACCAAATCGGGCAGATTCTGACCAAAAAAGTAGAGAAAGGTCGAATCCTGACGAAAGTGGTAGATATTGTTGGGATAGTTGTAAGATGCCTCGCCATTGCCGGGCAACAGAATAACCCCTTTACCAATCTTGCTGCACAGAGCCTCTCTGCGACTCACATAAATCTCCTTGCTGAACATATTTTTCTCCTTTCCTTTTAATAACTCAACTTTGCATATCCGCTAATCGGAATGTCGGCGCGCTGCACGCCCTTTGACAATTTCTCTTCTGCAACCTTGTTGCCATACACATCGTAATACTCCGCCTTGCGAGGTTTGCCTTGCAACTCCACAACGAGCGATTTCGCCCCCGTGGCATTTACGATATAGATTTCGCGGTCGGGCTTGCCGGCATTGACAGCCATACCCTCCTGATAAACCGTGATGATTCGCTCTGCATCACTCTCTCCTTCCAAAACGGGATAACGAGCCTCCGGATGGTAGGGTCGGAACTCTCCGTGCAGCAACGCCTCACGGTGCTTTTGCGTAAAATCGAGCCAATGTCCGATAACCTGCAAATGGGTTTGAGGAATCTCGCGCAACATTGCCGAGTACTGAACGACACCATACATTGCCGAGAGTATGTGGCGTGCCACAACCTCGGGTTTTTCGTCCAGATTCCACTCCAACATATCGGCGTGTACTGCCGTATTGCCGCTTGTCAGTCGCAGATTGGCGATTCGTCCGCGATTGCTCTGCATATCGCCCGGGCAGTCGCTCGCACGGAACATATTTCCATATTGGCGAATCGCCGGACCCACGTAACGCTGGCGGAACTCTATAAGTATATCGGGCTTGATGGCTTGCAGTCGCTTTGTAACTTCGGTCATCAGCACATTTACCGCCTCCGAGACGCTCTTGATATCGCGACCGGCATAGTTTTGAGCCACAGCAGGGTCGGGTCCATCCGTGCGGAACGAGTCGATAAAGTCCAACTTGAAGCCATCCAGTTCCCATTCGCGCAGCGCCTTCTCGTATATCGAGCAGATATGCTCGCGCACCTCCGGAAAGCGCGGGTCGAGAGTACCAACCAAGCCGCCTTTGTTATTTATGCGAAGGTATTTCCCTTCGAAACGCTTATAGGCTTTGCTATATTCGCCCACAAACGGCACCGAATACCACATCATATACTTCATACCCATAGCCTGCACGCGCTTGATATGAGCCTTTATATCCTTGATTCGCGAAGGCGCAACTTCCCAATCGCCACAGTAGGCATATCCGCGGTCGTTATTGTCGGTCTGCCAGCCGTCATCGACAATGATTGTGCTCATTCCCAACTTTACAGCCTCGCGGCACTCCGCCTCGATTTCGTGGTCGGTAATCTGTTGATGGAACTGATACCACGTCGAATAGAGAGGTCCAAATGCAGCCTCCGGAACTTGGCAAGCCGCAAATCCATTCTGCGCGGTGATCCACTCCGAACTCTCGCGCACTGCATCCCCCCAAAAGACATCGCGCTTATCGAGCAAAATCGTTGTCTTATAGTGCGAAAGCGGAGCTTCCGGCTCGACAAAAAAGCGCAACTTACCAACCAGTATAGCTCCCTCCTCGCGCAAGCCCAATTGTGCATCAACCTTGCGGATGGCTTCGGCAGTTGCAATGGTCAAGCGGCTTCGGTTGTTGGTATTGATAAATGAGTATATCGGCATCTCGCGCGCCAACGAAGAGGAATACACGACACCCCAATCAGGTCGAAGTTCGGTATGGCACATCTTGCCGGCGTGCCATAAGTGGTGTACATCGAGTTGCGGAGTGCTGAACTCAACGCTCAATAGTGGGGGTGTCATAGCCTGCGGAGCGGTCATCTCAACCGATATTTCCTCGCGGTCACCACTCTCTGAAACCTTCACATCAATCTTCCACGCTACATCAGCGCACTTGACCGTAACTTCGCCAACCGATGCAGTCTGCACCTTTACATCCGCAGCCTTTGATGAAATGGCAAACATCAGTGCTGCCACAAAAAATAAACTTCTTTTCATACCATAATATTTTAAGTTTTGACAAATATCTATTTTTGGGCAAAATATCCCTCGTCCAACATCCCGAAGAAGCGCTCTAATGCCCATATCATCCATCGTTGGTCGCCACTCATTCCCTCGATACAACCTTCGCGGAACTCCTCACGCGCAGGGCCCTGCCAATCGCGGAACCACTCATTCGTAGCACGCGGCATCGGCAACTTCGGAGGAATCTCAAACGAGGGATAGAGGCGATTAAAAACCTCACGCTCCAAATATTTATTCTCACCGCGACGTACCCTCTCGATATCGAGCGGCACCGCCAGACGCGAGGTTGCAAACGGCGATAGGAACTTCACTCCGGCACACTCACAGGCGTTGTGATAACTGCCGAGCGACTCGCGCAGAAAGACATTGCGATTAAATTCGTGAGCATCGGTCATTCCGTTAGTTGTATACCGCTCGACCGGCTCGGTCACACGCTCCCACTCCTTCAGCACCTTCTCGGGGTCGACATAGGAGTAACGCTCGACAAACTCCTCGAAGGTCCAGTCGCGCGAGAGCAGACCGCTCATTCCGCCATAGTTCACATCGGCACTCTCGCCAAAAATCAGTGCATCGTAGCCATCGGCCTTTGCCTGCAGAGCCGCCTTATAAATTTGCACCTCAATAGAGTGGATCGGAGCCCCCTTGTGGCGCATCAGAATCGGGGCGTAACGCTCGAAATCCTCCCACCACATCTCGACAATATGGTGTTGCAGCCCACTGCTCTCGGCATACTCTGCCGCTATCGGAGTTTCGTCGGCAACCGCCACGCCCGGCACTACGCACTTGAAGGTGTAACTCTGCGCACCCTCGGGCATAAACTTCGCCAGTATGGCCGAGTCGATACCGCCCGAAAGTGCAAGTGCCGCTTTGTGTTCGGTCGTAAAACGCTTCATCTCGGAGGCGATATGCTCCTCCAACTCCCCGCTGTCGTGAATCTCGGTTCTCGCGGTATATTCGGGTGCATAGCGGGGCTCTACGCCCTTGGCAAAGCAGCGGGTACGGTCATAGACCGTGCGGTATTGGAGGTAAGAACTCGCGCAATATCTCTTATCGACAATTTTACCCATCGCGCTACTCTCTTACGGCATTCAACGCCTTGGTTATCTGTGTCGAGGAGATTCCTTTTGTATAGGGGAAATATACGATGCGGATACCCTCGGCGGCAAAAGCCTTCTCGTACTCTTGCCACTTCTCGGTGCCATACCAATCATCTCCCACAAAGAGAATCGTCGCCCCGAGCTTTTTGCACATTGCAAGCTTATCCATATCGCTCTGCGGCACGGCAGCATCGACACATTTGATGTTGCGGACAATCTCAATGCGGTCCTCGAAGGGAATCATTGCGTGCTTGCCCTTGTAGGTCACAAGGTCATCCGTGGTAACGCCGACAATCAGTTTGTCGCACATTCCTTTGGCGTTTTTGAGTAAGTTGAGGTGGCCGATATGAAAGAGATCATATACTCCGGCCGTGTAGCCTATTACCATAATCTATCTGTTGTTTTTGAAATATTCGGTGTAAGGAGTATCCGGGTCAAACTCGACGCCTCCGTGTGACGTGCCGTTCTTATTCTCGGGGATACGCATATACTCCCCATAGTGGTGTCGCAACACAGCATCCCAACCCTTCGGTGCTGGCAGTTTCAACATCTCGAAGTCGAGCATCTCGACCTCTGCCCAATCCTCGTATTGCCAAACCACCGCATCGCGGTACGATAGCGAAGTGTGGGCGACCCTATCGCCACCACAACCCGCAAACTGCGATGCAATCTCGTTAAATTGACAAAAAGCCCCCGCCGGCGAAAACGCCCCGAAGTGCAACCACTCCCAAAGAGCATACAACCCACGCTTGAAGGGCGAAGCATACTCCCGACGATAGGTCAAACGATGCGCCTTGCGAGCTAACATACGCAGACTCTTTCGGTGCCGCTTCAACTCCCTTGGCGAGGTCGGCACCTCGTCGAGCGGAAAGATGTCGATAAAGATTCCGCGGTTGATGTCGCGATTGCGGTCCTGACGAATCGCACCCGTAGTGCGACTGTCGCGAAGTTGGGCGTGAGTCCGGAAGAAATTTCTTTCAGAACAAGGAGTTTGCAGGAAGTAGGGATACCCAAACTCCTCGGCACCAAATTCGAGCAGGCGGTTGTAATCCTCGCGCGGCATAAGCAGATCGATGTCGTCGTCCCACGGGATAAATCCGCGATGTCGCACCGCACCGAGCAACGTGCCACCCATCGCATACCAACGCAGACCGTGACGCTCGCACACTTGCGCAAAACGGTGGAGCATACCAAGTTCAGCAGCCCAGACACGCTTCATCTTTGCCGTCACGAGATATCCGCAACGCTCCTCTTCGCGGAAAAATTCTTCGGGTATGTTTAACTCTTCGTACATAATTCAATTGACAATTGAGAGTTGATAATTGACAATTAAAGTTTTTTTGTTTATTACTACACTATAATAATTTATACTCGTAAAACTAATAAACTACGCACCGCAGGCACCAAAATTATCAATTCTCAATTGTTAATTATCAATTAAACATCTTATTGTTTGTCGCACCGCTCTATCTCTTTATATAATTTATCGCCGCGATGCACCGTTTCGTGAATCTTTATCGAACAGAGATCGCCCTGTCGCACACCCTCAACCGGAGCATTCGCGAGATATATCTCTTCGGCAACCTGTTCGACCACTCCGGTCGTTGCTCCCATAAAGAAGATAGTATCTCCCGCATCGAGCGTTGATGCCTCAACCTGAATCTCTGCCACCGAAATCTTCTTAAAAACGTTGGTAACCTTGCCGACATAGACCTTCTGCTTGGTGGCAGACGAACCGTAGTTCTCGCTATGCTCGACCGTCGGTCGTCCGGCATAGTAGCCACTCCAAAATCCGCGATTGAAGACCGTTTCAAGACGGGTTTTGAGCCCTGTGGCAAACTCGCGTGTATATTCTCCGCGCTCCATTGCCCGCAATGCCTCGTCGTAGCACTCCACCACACGCTTTACGTACTCGGCACCTCTGGCGCGACCCTCGATTTTCAGGACACGCACCCCAGCCCCGACAAACTTATCGAGAAAATCGACCGTACACAAATCTTTCGGCGAGAGTACATATCGCCCATCCACATCGAGCGCTGCACCCGTCTCCTTATCCGTAATCGTATATTTTCTGCGACACAACTGTCGGCAGGCACCCCGGTTTGCCGAGCATCCCGTCTCGTGTTCGCTCAAATAGCACTTGCCCGAAATCGACATACAGAGCGCTCCGTGTGCAAACATCTCAATTTGCAACAATTCGCCCTTCGGGCCCGTAATCTGCTGCTCCTCGATGGCTCGGCTGATTGCCGCCACCTGTTCGAGACTCAACTCGCGCGCCAAGACCACAACGTCCGCCCACTGCGCATAGAATTTCGCCGCCTCGGCATTCGAGATGTTACATTGGGTCGAGATGTGCACCTCAACGCCCACCTGATAGGCGTACATTATCGCCGCGATATCCGAAACTATCACGGCATTGACACCCTCCTCCTTTGCGCGGTCAATAACCTCGTGCATCGTCTGCATCTCGTCATCGTACATCACGGTATTGACTGTCAAGTAGGTCTTAACTCCGTGTTCGCGAGCAATGCGGGTAATCTCCGCCAAGTCGTCAAGAGTAAAGTTTGCAGCCGACGCCGAGCGCATATTGAGCTTCCCGACGCCAAAATAGACAGCGTCGGCTCCCGCCTTTATTGCGGCGTGGAGCGACTCGTAACTCCCGACAGGGGCCATTATCTCGATATCACTACGCTTCATCATCCGAATTATTTTGTTCGACCGATAAGACTCAATGCAAACGAACGCATCTCGGCAACCGCCTCGGCACCCACACTCAAAGAGTCGAGAATCGAAATTGCGCGCTCGAAACGGGTCGAAATCTGCTGCTCGGTAATACGCTTTATGTCGAGAGCATCATAGACCGCCTTCACACGGGCAATCTTCTCCTCCGCCGAGAGTGACGGATCCTTGTAGGTACTACGCAGAATCTCGCGCTTCGGCTCGTCGGCGTGGCTCATTGCCTGCATCATCAAGAAGGTTTTTTTGCCTTCGAGGATGTCGCCGCCAATCTTTTTGCCCAGCTCCTTCTCGTCTCCGTAGCTGTCGAGCAGGTCATCTTGCAACTGAAAAGCCAATCCCAACTCCAACGCAAAACGGTTAAGTTTGCGACAATCCTCCTCCGAAGCACCACCCAACACAGCGCCAATCGACACCGCGCCGGCAAGCAACACCGAGGTTTTCAGTTCGATCATATTCATATAATCGACCACCGAAACCTTCTGGCGGCTCTCGAAGTCCATATCATACTGCTGACCCTCGCAGACCTGCAACGCCATATTGTTAAAAATCTCGAAAATCTGCGACAACGACTCCTTCGGACACTTTTGGAGGTGGCTGTACGCCACAATCAACATCGCATCGCCGGAGAGAATCGCCACATTGGCACCCCACTTTGCAAAGACCGACGGACGGCCGCGACGCACCACCGCATTATCCATAATATCGTCGTGCAACAATGTGAAATTGTGGAACATCTCTATCGCCGTAGCCGCAGGCAGGGCCTTCGACATTTCGTCAGCAAAGATGTTGTAAGCCGCCAAAAGCAGAGTCGGTCGCAGCCGCTTGCCTCCGTTCGACATCGAATAGACTATCGGATTGTAGAGGCGCTCCGGTTCGCCGTGGGTATCAGCCTGCGCCAAATGATTCTCGAACATTTCGAGCAGTTCGTCACACGAATATTTCTTCATAACAAAGATATTTAACCCCCAAATTTAGTATAAATTTTGCAGAATCTAAAAATAAATGGTAACTTTGGGTCAAAGAGTTAAAACCTTTATTAAGCTAAACCTATGAAAAAACTCGTTTTCGGTGTCGATATTGGTGGCACCAACACAGCTTTCGGCCTTGTAGATGAAGCAGGCGACATCTATGCCGAATCGGTAATTCCGACCAAAAAGTACCTTACTTTCGATGACTATCCCGCATTCGTGGTTGATTTGTGCGAGGCGATGCAGCGTTTGATGTCTTCCGTATCGTTCGACTTCGAACTGCTCGGCATCGGTATCGGCGCACCCAACGGAAACTTCCACAAGGGCACTATCGAATATCCGGCAAACCTCTGGAAATTCCGTCCCGAAGAGAAGAATCCCGATGAGAGCCGCCGTCTGTTCAACCTTTGCGGTGATATGCAGAAGTATTTCCCCGAAACGCTTATTCTTCTTACCAACGATGCGAACGCTGCAACTATCGGCGAGATGGTCTATGGTAACGCGAAGGGATTGCAGGACTTTGTGATGATTACTCTCGGAACAGGTCTGGGTTCGGGATTTGTTGCCAACGGAGAGATGGTTTACGGACACGACGGCTTTGCCGGCGAGTTCGGACACACCATCGTTGAGCGCAACAATGGTCGTGTCTGCGGTTGTGGTCGCCGTGGTTGCTTGGAGACTTACGTTTCGGCTACCGGTATCAAGCGTACGGCTTTCGAGCTGATGGCAAAGATGACCGACCCGAGCGAGCTGCGCGACATCTCGTACAACGACTTCGAGGCATCGATGATTTCGGCTGCCGCTGCCAAGGGAGACCCCATTGCATTGGAGGCATTCCGCTTCACGGGTGAGATGCTCGGTCGCGCATTGGCGGATGCGGTTGTTGTTTCGTCGCCCAAGGCCGTATTCCTCTTTGGAGGTCTGGCCAAAGCCGGCAAGTTCCTCTTTGAGCCTACGAAGTGGTATATGGAGGAGAATATGTTGTCGGTGTTCAAGAATAAGGTGGAGATTCTGCCCAGCGGTATCGAGGGTAAGAACGCCGCTATCCTCGGCTCGGCTGCACTTATCTGGCAGAAGCAGGCATAATTCCGACACCGGACAATCGTATTGTAAAGGAGAGCGTGTTCAACAAGTTTCGTTGGACACGCTCTCCTTATTGGCCTGCTTTATATTTTGAAATTTATTGCGCAGAGAAAAGGTTTTTAAGGGAGTGCACAATTGATAATTGATAATTGACAATTGATAATTGATAATTATGGTAATGATGCCAAAAGCGGCGCTTGGGTAAAAATGTAATTGTCTATATATTTGGAAATTACAGCGATATTTTAGAGATTAGTAGAAACCGGTTTCTACTAATCTCTATTTTTTATTGACCCCTCCGGCTTACAGCTACCTCCCATTTCGCATCATATAAAACTCAAAATCCGAGATTTTGTGATGCGAAATCTATATTTA
>CAZIAS010000017.1:0-40591 GCA_964536825.1 uncultured Alistipes sp.
CCAGCGACAACACGCCCCCCAGACGTGTACTCTAACCGGGCTGAGCTACATCCCGAGTGATTTGGGTGTGCAAATATAGTAATTTTTGATGGAAACAACACCTTTCCTCGACTTTTTTTTCTAAATTTGTGCGATATGAGGATCAAAAGTACAATATTTGTCGCCATAACGGCTATTTTTTGTTCGTGTAACGGTGCATCGAACACCATTACCGACACCTTCAATGTCGAGAAGCTTACCCCCTCGTTTGCCACAGGATTCCGAATCAATACCTCCGAAGAGGGAGAGAGTTCCCTCATAACCATTACAAACCCGTGGCAGGGCGCAGAGTTCGAACAACAGATATTTGTTGCCCGCAATCAAGAGAGCGCTCCGGCAGATTTTGACGGGCAGGTGGTTAAGGCTCCCATTAACTCCGCTGTCTGCCTATCGTCGGGCTACGTAGCGATGTTTGATGCTCTGGGCGAAATCGAGAAGGTTCGCGGGGTCTCCGGTATAAATTTCATCACAAACGAATATATCCGTAATCCGAAATCACAAGTATCGGATATCGGTTACGATGCGAATTTCGACTTTGAGAAGGTGGTAGCACTGCGACCCGATGTGGTTATGATGTTCGGTGTGGCGGGCGAAAATTCGCTTGTCACTTCAAAGTTGCGCGAATTGGGCATACCTTATATGTATATAGGGGACTATGTCGAGCAGTCGCCGTTGGGCAAGGCGGAGTGGTTGTATGTGGTGGCTGAACTCACCGACCGTCACGAACTCGCCGATTCGCTATTCGGCTCCGTCAAACGGAACTACCTGGCGCTGGCAGAGCAGGTATCTCAAAAGGCAGCCTCTCGCCCGAAGGTTATGCTCAACACCCCCTATCGCGACATCTGGTTTCTTCCCTCTGCCGAGAGCTATATGGTGCATCTCATAGCCGATGCCGGAGGCGAAGCCTATGCCTCTGCGACAGAGGGCAATGCCTCCCAACCAATAGACTCCGAGCAGGCATATCTGCTGGCATCCTCCACCGATGTGTGGCTCAATGTCGGAGCCTGCACATCCCTCACAGAGCTCAAAGCTCAAAATCCGCGCTTCGCAGCAACTCGTACAGTTCGCAACCATAAAGTCTATAACAACAACCTCCGCCGCACAGCAGCCGGAGGCTCCGACTTTTGGGAGTCGGGCATCGTCCGACCCGACTTGATTTTACAGGACCTCGTGAAGATTCTCCACCCCGAAATTTCCGAGGCGGAGGAGCTAATTTATTATGAGCAATTAAAGTAACCAGGGGATGAAATCGAGGAGTACAATACTTTTCACACTGCTTGCCGTTGCCATTGCCGCACTCTTTGTGGCAGACCTTGCCATCGGCTCGACCTCCATCTCGATAGGCGATGTGTGGGCGGCTTTAACGGGCGGGGAGTGCGATGTGGCGACACGTGATATCATTCTGAAAATCAGACTTATCAAGGCCGTAATGGCAATCCTTGCAGGAGCAGCCTTGGCAGTCAGCGGCTTGCAGATGCAGACCCTCTTTCGCAATCCGTTGGCAGGTCCTTACGTTCTGGGTGTGAGTTCGGGAGCAAGCCTCGGCGTAGCGATGTTTCTGCTCGGGGCTCCGCTTGTGGGCATTGCCGCCTCGCCAACACTTCAACTTCTCGGCACGGCAGGAGCCGCGTGGCTTGGCTCGGGCCTGATTCTGCTGGTTGTTATGGCGTTGAGCCGTCGCATTAAGGATATTATGGTCATTCTGATTCTCGGAATGATGGTCGGCTCGGCGATTGGAGCCATAACCGAAATCCTACAATATTTAAGCAACGAGAATGCTCTCAAATCATTCGTCGTCTGGACTATGGGTTCGCTGGGCGATGTTACGGCGACGCAATTACAACTCGTAGTGCCGACGGTGCTGGTCGGGCTGATTATCGCCGTGGCTCTGATAAAGCCTCTAAACCTATTGCTGCTGGGCGAGAACTATGCCCGCACGATGGGGTTGAATATCACCCACTCACGCCGACTGATTTTTGCCTCTACCACATTGTTGGCGGGCACGGTCACGGCATTCTGCGGTCCAATCGGTTTTGTCGGTTTGGCTGTTCCTCATCTTGCACGTATGCTCTTCGCCTCGGCAGACCATAAGATTCTGATTCCGGCTTCGATGATGACCGGTGCCGCAGTACTTTTGGCGTGTGACATCGTGTCGAAGGCTATGACTCTGCCCATCAACACTGTAACGGCTCTTATGGGCATCCCGATTGTAATATTTGTTGTTGTACGAAACCGCTCGATAGTGTAATGATAAGGCTCGAAAACATAAAACTTGGTTACGGATCCCGCACTCTGCTCGATGGCGTTTCGACCACATTCGAGAGGGGAACACTGACGGCTCTGCTCGGTCGTAACGGTGCAGGAAAGAGCACTCTGTTGAGGGCTGTGAGTGCATTGGGACGCATTGACGAGGGTTTAATTCGCCTTTGTGGCGAGGATGTAAAGAGCCTCCCGACAGAGCAGATTGCCCGCCGCATAAGTTTTGTCACGACCGACAAGGTGCGCATCGCCAACCTGACCTGTGAGGATGTTGTGGCATTGGGTCGTGCACCCTACACCAATTGGATAGGCCGAATGCAGGATATCGACCGCGAGATTGTTACCGAGGCATTGGCAGCGGTTGGGATGAGCGACTTTGCCCACAAGACGATGGATTCGATGTCGGATGGGGAGTGCCAAAGGGTAATGATTGCCCGCGCATTGGCGCAGCAGACCCCTATAATCCTACTCGACGAACCCACGGCTTTCCTCGACCTGCCCACCCGCCACGAGGTGTGCGCACTGCTGCGTCGATTGGCTCACGAGGAGAGCAAGACCATCATCTTCTCGACCCACGACCTCGATATCGCTATGGCACAGTGCGATATGGCAGCGATTATCGACTCCCCGAACCTGATTCACAAACCGATGGCGGAGGTGCATAGCGATATTGAACGCATCTTCGGCATCTTCGACACACCTCAAAAATAGACCTAACTCTAAACCAAATGAAGAAGACTCTACTACTAACAATCATCTCTCTGCTCGCTGCGACGTTCATCTCCTGCGGCAGTCGCGAGGCCCGTATTATTACCACCTATGAGAGCATTGCCGACGGAGAGTGGCAGTGTTTCCGCAAGGAGTTCGTACTGCTCTCGGGTAGCGGAGCATCGTTGAAGATTGCCGCCGACACGAAGTATTGGCTCTGGATTAACGGAGAACTTGTTGTTCGCGAGGGAGGTTTGAAACGCGGACCCAATCCCACAGATAGCTATTGCGATATTTTCGACGAGGTTCCTAATCTGAAAGCCGGCCGCAACACCGTAGCGGTACTCGTACAGTATTATGGTCGCAACTCATTCAGCCACAGCCCTTCGGCAACGCCCGGATTGTGGTTCGAACTCGACACGCGATTTGGCAAGGTCATAAGCGACAGCAGTTGGAAAGGCGTGCGCTACGACGCAATGTGGGCACCCACCGACGAGAACCCCCACGGCGCAAGGCAATATCGATTGGCGGGGGCAAATGTCGGTTATGATGCCCGCAAAGCTGTCGATTTTGCAGCCACCGACTTCGATGATAAGGATTGGAACGCAGCCGTGGAGGTATCGCGTGAGAAGGCCGAGTGGGGCGAGTTTGTCGCAAGACCCATTCCGCAGTGGCGATGGAGCGAACTGCGCGACTATGAGGATCGCACGCTTGCCAAGGATGGCGCCATCGAGTGCCAACTCCCTTACAATGCACACGTTACACCCTACCTACGCATCAAGGCGAAGGGCGGAGAACGAATCGTAATGTGTACCGACGATTATTGGATCGGATTGGCGCGCTCGTTCTATACGGAGTACATCGCACGCGAGGGAGAACAGGAGTTCGAAACTCCTATCTGGACAAACGGGCACAAGGTTCTCTACTATATCCCCGAAGGAGTCGAGGTTATCGAGTTGAAATATCGCGAGAGCGGCTACGACAGCGACTTTGTCGGAAAGTTCGAGTGCGACAACGATTTCTGTAATCGGATGTGGGAGAAGGCGCGCCGAACTCTCTATGTCACGATGCGTGACAACTATATGGATTGCCCCGACCGCGAACGAGCACAATGGTGGGGAGATGCCGTCGTCGAGCTTGGTGAGGCGGGATATGTCTTCGATGCGAGAGCTCATCTGCTTACCCGCAAGGCAATCTTGGAACTGATGAATTGGCAACGCCCCGACGGGGTAATATACTCTCCTATACCGGGTTGGTACGGATTGGAGTTGCCCTGCCAGATGTTGGCAAGCGTGGGATATTACGGATTCTACACCTACTACCTGCTCACAGGCGACAAGCAGACCATCGAAGAGGTCTATCCACGCGTACGCCGATACCTTTTGGAGGTTTGGGAGCGCGACAACAGCGGAATGATAACTCCTCGCAAAGGAGGTTGGTATTGGGGCGATTGGGGTACCAATATCGACAAGCCCGCTCTACAACAGTGTTGGTATGCTCTGGCTCTGCGCGGCTTTGCCGAGATGGCCCGCCTGACGGGTCACAATCGGGATGCTATGATGGCAGAACAGACCCTCGACAAGATGTACTACGAGTTCGACAAATACTTCTGGGACGAAGAGTTGCAGCACTACAAATCGAAGGAGTACAACGACTCTCCCGATGACCGCGTGCAGGCTATGGCGGTATTGGCAGGGATGGTCCCCGAGGAGCGATTCCCGATTATGCGCAAGTTCCTCGCCACGCACTACAACGCCAGCCCCTATATGGAGAAGTATGTACTTGAAGCTCTGTGCCGTATGGGCTACTACGAAGATGCTCTGGTCCGCCTCGAAAAGCGCTTTGGCGAGATGGTCGCCTCGGAGGAGTACTCGACCCTGTGGGAGGGTTGGGTTTATACCGGCGCACGAGGGATTAAGTACAAATCGGGCAACGGCACCTACAACCACGCTTGGAGTGGTGGCGGATTGACGATTCTCTCGGAGTTTATTGCCGGAATCTCGCCTTTGGAACCGGCATTCAAGAAGTTCCGAGTATCTCCCAATCCGGCGACACTCAACCGTATCCATACGGTTGTGCCAACCATCTTCGGCAATATCGAGATGAAGGTCGCAAAACGCGCCAAAGAGCTCCATATCGAACTCAATGTCCCCGAGAAGACCACGGCCGTAATCGATTTGCCACAGGGTTATAAGGTGCTCAAATCCGCAGAAACAGAGGGCAAAACCCTCACTCTCGGAGCGGGTTGCCACACGATTGTTGCAAGATAACGCACTTTCCCGACGGAGATTATCGATATTATCAAAATTTTCACTACTTTTGTCGTGCTATGGAGAACTTTATCGTCAGTGCAAGAAAATATCGTCCCGCAACCTTCGCCTCGGTTGTCGGTCAGAAGCATATCACTTCTACCCTCAAAAATGCAATCGAGCGCGGTCAGTTGGCGCACGCATATCTCTTCTGCGGACCGCGAGGTGTCGGCAAGACCACTTGCGCCCGCATCTTTGCCAAGGCGATAAATTGTCTGCATCCTGTCGGTGCCGAGGCTTGCAACGAGTGCGAGTCGTGCCGTACTTTTAACGAGAATCGTTCGCTCAACATCCACGAGTTGGATGCCGCATCGAACAACTCGGTGGATGATATCCGTAACCTTATCGAGCAGGTGCGAATCATTCCGCAGGTAGGTCGATACTCGGTTTTTATCATCGATGAGGTTCATATGCTCTCGCAGCAGGCGTTCAATGCCTTCTTGAAGACCTTGGAGGAGCCGCCCGCACACGCAATCTTTATCCTTGCAACCACCGAGAAGCACAAGATTATCCCGACCATTCTGTCGCGTTGCCAGATTTACGACTTCAACCGTATCCGCGTCGAGGACGGGGTCGAGTATCTGCGCTATATCGCCTCGCAGGAGGGCGTAACCGCCGACGATGAGTCGCTCAACCTTATCGCCCGCAAGGCTGACGGAGGTATGCGCGATGCGTTGTCGATGTTCGACAAGGCGGTTTCGTTCTGTGGTCAGACCCTCGAATACCGCAACGTGGCACAGACACTCAACGTGCTCGATTACGACACCTACTTCCGAATGACAGACCTGCTGCTTGCAGGCAACTACGTCGATGCCCTGCTACTCTTTGACGAGGTCCTGTCAAACGGATTTTCGGGTCAGATATTTATGTCGGGACTCAATCAACACCTGCGCGATTTGTTGGTGGCGAAGGGTCCGGCTATCTCGCTCATCGAATTTACGGGCTCGTTGCTCGAACGCTATCGGGCACAAGCTGCGAATTGCGACCCCGGCTTCCTATTCGGGGCAATATCGGTGCTGACCGATGCCGACGGCAAAATACGGCAGTCGTCTAATCAACGCTTGCTTGTCGAACTGGGGCTGATGAAGATTGCAGCACTCGGTCAAAAAAAAAATGACGATATCGAAGTAGTCGCCAACTACCCTCTGCCCGAACTCCCGAAAGGCATACCCGCAACTACACCTGCACCACAACCCGTGATGCAGACCGCAGTTGTTGCCGAGGCAAAGCGTGTTGAGCCGAAAGTGACTATAACAGGAGCAGAGAGTACACATACACTCCCAAAGCCGGAGACTGCGACTCCAAAGGCCGAACAACCGGTAACGCAACCTGCCCCACAACCGATTCCGCAACCGGCAACAGTGGCAACCCCCAAGGCTCAACCTCAACCGCAGTCGAATGCCGAACAGGGGGTTCAACCTCAACCGACCGCCACTCGCCCGACACTCTCGGGAGCGTCAATTGCCTCACTGCTTAACAGTTCGTATAAAACAGAAGAGGAGAGCGTCGCAAGCAGTTCGTCGGCAAGCCAAACACAAATTGACCCCGACACTGCGGAGAAGTTGGAGCATAACCGTGGAAAAATTATTGAAGTAATAAATCGCGAAAGACCGCGTTTTATAGTCGCCTTCGAGGATATGACATTCGACGGACACAGGATTCTGCTCACGGTACCGAGTAACGCACTACGAGAAGAGATTCTGCACTCTTCGACCGAGATTCTATTCAAGATTGCCGAGATTGCCAATGTTCGAGGAGCGATGGAGTTCGACATCACGGTCAAAGAGGATACCCGCAAAGCACGACCCATAAAGTTGGAGGACCGAATGGCGCATATCGAGAAGCGAAACCCGATATACCTTGAATTGAAGAAGGTTCTCGACCTCGATGTCGAATAGTAGGAGAGAGAAACAAAAGTGAAACATATAAAAACAGATAGAAAAATGGCTAAAAATTTTGTTGAAGAGTTGCAGTGGCGCGGTATGATTCATACGATTATGCCGGGAGCCGAGGAGCAGCTCGCAAAGGAGATGACCACAGCATATCTCGGCATCGACCCAACTGCCGACTCGCTGCACATCGGACACCTTGTAGGTGTTATGATTCTCAAACATTTACAGATGTGTGGGCACCGCCCCATCGCTCTTATCGGCGGTGCAACAGGTATGATTGGCGACCCGAGTGGCAAGTCGCAGGAGCGCAACCTGCTCGACGAGGCGACTCTGCGTCATAATCAGGAGGCCATCAAGAAGCAGCTGGCGAAGTTGCTCGACTTCGATTCGGATGCTCCGAACGCTGCCGTGCTGGTCAATAACTACGACTGGATGAAGGAGTTTTCGTTCCTCGACTTCGCACGCGATATCGGCAAGTGCATCACCGTCAATTATATGATGGCAAAGGATTCGGTCAAGAAGCGCTTTAATGGCGAGGGCGACGGTATGTCCTTCACGGAGTTTACCTATCAGCTGTTGCAGGGATATGACTTCCTACACCTCTACCAGACGATGAACTGCAAGGTGCAGCTGGGTGGCGCCGACCAATGGGGCAATATTACCACGGGTACTGAACTTATCCGCCGCAAACTCGGCTCGGAGGCAGAGGCGTTTGCCATTACCTGCCCGCTGATTACCAAGGCCGACGGAACAAAGTTCGGCAAGACCGAGAGTGGCAACGTGTGGCTCGATGCCCGCTACACTTCGCCCTACAAGTTCTATCAGTTCTGGCTCAATGTGAGCGATGACGATGCCAAGCGTTATATCAAAATCTTTACCCTGCTCGACAAGGCGACAATCGACGCCCTCATCGAGGAGCACGATGCCGCACCGCACCTGCGCGTGTTGCAGAAGGCTTTGGCAAAGGAGATTACCATCGCCATCCACTCCGAACAGGAGTACGAGAAGGCGGTCGAGGCCTCGCAGATTCTCTTTGGCGGTGCGACTTCGGATGCTCTGCGCCGACTCGATGAACAGACTCTGTTGCAGGTATTCGAGGGTGTTCCTCAATTCAAGATTTCGAACGAGGATTTGGGTTGCACGTTTGTCGATTTGTGTGCCGAGAAGACGCAGATTTTCCCCTCGAAGGGCGAGTGCCGCAAGATGATTCAGGGCGGTGGCGTATCGCTCTCGAAGGAGAAGGTGGCAGACCCGATGCGTGCAGTGACTGCCGAAGACCTTATTGCCGGCAAGTATCTGCTCGTGCAGCGCGGCAAGAAGAACTACTATCTGGTAATTGTCGAGTAGATGAAGTACGAGATACAACTCTCCGAAATGGAGTTTTTCGCATATCACGGTTGCTACGACCTGGAACAGCAGGTCGGCAACCGTTTTTGCGTCGAATTGCACCTTACCACCGAGCTGAGCGAGGTTGCTGCGGAAGATTGCGTAGAGAAGGCAGTGAATTACCTCGATGTCTATCAAACCGTTGCACGACAGATGAGCATCAAGCAGCGCACCATCGAACGCGTGGCACACAATATCATCTCGGCAATCAAAGAGGAGTTCCCAGCAGTCTGTACCGTCAGATGCACGGTAGCAAAGTTGGCTCCGCCACTCGGCGGCAAGATAGGAC
Source organism: uncultured Alistipes sp. (assembly GCA_964536825.1). Lineage (GTDB taxonomy): Bacteria > Bacteroidota > Bacteroidia > Bacteroidales > Rikenellaceae > Alistipes. The sequence continues at coordinate 8,883 of CAZIAS010000017.1, forward strand.
GGGTAAGCGTCACTCTCGAAGGTTAGTGAGCAACGAGAGATTTAGGTTTTTAGGTTAGGTTTTAGGATCAAAATATGGGAGAGAAGAGAGCAACACTTGGCGGTCGTTTGAGCGCCGTATTGGTGGCGGCAGGCAGTGCCGTGGGTTTGGGAAATATTTGGCGATTCCCGTACATCGCCGGTGAGAACGGCGGAGGAGCATTTTTGTTGGTTTATATAGGCTGTATCCTATTCTTGGGCATACCGGTTCTGTTGGCAGAGTTCACGGTCGGACGTCATACTCACAAAAATTCGGTTGGTGCATATCACTATTTGTCGAAGCGTTGGGCTCCGTTGGGGTACAACAGCGTCATCTCGTCACTGCTGATTTTGGGATTCTACTTTGTCGTTTCGGGCTGGACTCTCGACTATTTTGTCACATCGATTACGGGCTCCATTACCGAATTTACCTCTTCGGAGATAAATGCCGAACGATTTGCCCAATTTACGACCCATCCGGTGCGACCGGTAATCTACACCATACTGTTCGCTCTGCTGACCCACGTAGTCATCGCTTTGGGAGTGCAGAAAGGCATCGAACGCTCATCCAAGATAATGATGCCCGTGCTCTTCGTGATACTTATCATACTCGCTATCCGGGCCGTGACAATGCCCAATGGATTGGAAGGTCTGCGCTTTCTGTTTACTCCCGACTTCTCGAAGGTTACGGCAAAGACATTCCTCGACGCTATGGGTCAGGCATTCTTCTCGTTGTCGATAGGCCTGGGATGTATGATTACCTACGCTTCGTATTTCAACGACAAGACCAATCTTCAAAACACGGCATACAATGTCGTAATACTCGACACGTTAGTTGCCGTTCTTGCGGGAGTAGTGATATTCCCTGTCGTATTCAGCGTCGGCATCGAACCGACATCGGGACCCTCGTTAGTCTTTGTTACACTGCCGAGTATCTTCAATACGATGGCATTGGGACCTCTGTGGTCTGCCATCTTCTTCCTGCTGTTGGTATTTGCCGCCCTTACTTCGACTATCTCGCTGCACGAAGTGCTGACGGCATACCTCCACGAAGAGTGGCGGATGTCGCGCAAGATGGCAGCGTGGCTCGTAACCATCGTCACGACACTGCTGGCGTGCGCCTCGTCGCTCTCATTGGGAGTTTGGGACGGCTTTAAGATTTGCGGACTCAACCTTTTCGACTCGCTCGACTTCGTAACAGCAAATATCCTACTGCCTCTGGGAGGCTTCTTTACCTCGATATTTGCAGGCTGGGTACTCGACAAGAAGGTTCTGCGCGACGAAATTTCGGACCACGGAAAATTAAAGATGCGACTGTTCGGTCTGCTTGTTGCATTGTTGCGTTATGTATGTCCGATACTGCTCTTGTCGATTTTTATCTATAATCTGGGGCTTTTTGAACTCTAAAACCCGGATGTTTTATAGAAATCTCCAAAAGTTTTAGTATCTTTGCCGAAGTTTGTGACACAGAGATTTTTTTAGACAACATTATAAAAACAAAGAACTATGATTTCGTACAAAGAGTTAGGTCTTGTGAACACCCGCGAGATGTTTGCAAAGGCAGTTAAAGGCGGTTACGCCATCCCTGCATTCAACTTCAACAATATGGAGCAGTTGCAGGCAATCATTATGGCATCGGCAGAGACCAAGTCGCCCGTGATTCTTCAAGTTTCGAAGGGTGCGCGCAACTACGCTAACCAGACACTTCTCCGCTATATGGCAGAGGGTGCGGTAGAGTATGCAAAGGAGCTCGGCTGGGCTAAACCCCAGATTGTTCTTCATCTCGACCACGGCGATTCGTTCGAGACCTGCAAGTCTTGCGTGGATATGGGCTTCTCGTCGGTAATGATCGACGGTTCGCACCTTCCCTACGAGGAGAACGTAGCCCTCACGAAGAAGGTTGTAGAGTACGCACACCAATTCGACGTAACCGTTGAGGGTGAGCTCGGCGTATTGGCAGGTGTTGAGGATGAGGTTTCGGCAGCAGAGAGCCACTACACCAAGCCCGAGGAGGTTGTTGATTTCGTAACCAAGACCGGCGTTGATTCGTTGGCTATCTCGATTGGTACTTCGCACGGTGCTTACAAATTTACTCCCGAGCAGTGCACCATCGACCCCGAGACAGGTCGCCTTGTACCTCCCCCCTTGGCATTCGACATTCTCGCAGAGATCGAGAAGGAGCTTCCGGGCTTCCCCATCGTACTCCACGGCTCGTCGTCGGTTCCCCAGGAGGAGGTTGAGACCATCAACAAGTATGGCGGTGCATTGAAGGCTGCCGTAGGTATCCCCGAGGAGCAGTTGCGCAAGGCTGCGAAGAGCGCTGTTTGCAAGATTAACATCGACTCGGACTCGCGTCTGGCTATGACCGCAGCAATCCGTGAGGTATTTGCAACTAACCCCGCAGAGTTCGACCCCCGCAAGTACCTGGGTCCCGCTCGCGAGAATATGAAGAAGCAGTACATCCACAAGATTAAGGAGGTTCTCGGTTCGGATGGTCAGGCAGAGTAATTCGCCGACTTCGAATTTCGAATAGAAGAGAGGGCGTGTCCAACATTCTGGACACGCCCTTCTTGTCGGAAGTTGTATAACAAGAGAATTGCCAGAGCGATTACGACGCCAGAATCACCTTGTCAGACGACTTCATTTTTGTAAGCCCTATAAGCCGAGTTCTGTTCTCCATCTTGCGACGAAGCCTCTATCATTTATCTACGACTGTGGTCTCCCACAGCCTCCAGCGACCTACCCCCCGACAGCGAACGAGCAATTCTTAATTATCGGTATACACGGTCTTGCAACCCGTTAGGCGTACTGCCGGAGCGTATTGCTACCTCCGCGGTGGGCTCTTACCCCGCCTTTTCACCCTTACCCCGAGTCCCGAACCTCCAAGGTCGAAACTCCAAAAGGGGCGGTTCTTTTCTGTTACGCTACTATACCCTTACGGATATCAAGCCATTAACTTGAACGGCGCTCTGTGTTGCTCGGACTTTCCTCCCCCTGCAATGCAGGCAGCGATAGAGCGGGCTTGCGACGGCAAAGTTACAAAACTATTTCAAAACCCGCAAACGGCACTCCCTCTACCACGTATCGCCATAGAGCACGGTGTCGATTTTGCGACCCGTCAAACGCTGGATATCCTTCACAATGGCGTGCTCATCGAGGGTACAGAATGTCAGCGCAACGCCCGCACATCCTGCACGACCGGTACGGCCAATACGATGCACGTATGTCTCGGGAACATCGGGGATGTCATAATTTATAACCATTCCCAACTCTTTGATGTCGATACCACGTGCTGCAATATCGGTGGCAACCATAATACGCGACTTCCCCGACTTAAACTCTTCGAGTGCACGCTGACGCTGGCATTGCGACTTGTCGCCGTGCAGAGCCTCACAACGCATCCCCTGCTTGCGCAGAATTTTCGAGATTCCGTCGGCTCCGTGCTTGGTACGGGCAAATATCAAGACCGATTTTTCGGCATTCTCTCGCAACAGCTCAACCAACAACTGACGTTTCTCCGGCTTCTCGACAAAATAGACACACTGCTCAACCTCATCAACCGTCGAAGATGCGGGAGTTACCTCGATACGTACCGGATGGTGCAACATCGAACGCGATAGGCGCACAATCTCATCGGGCATCGTTGCCGAGAAGAATAGGGTCTGTCGCTCGGATGGCAACTTCGGAAGTATGCGACGAATGTCGGCAATAAATCCCATATCGAGCATTCTATCGGCCTCGTCAAGAACAAGCGTACGCAATGCTCCGACCTTGATCTCGCCCTGTCCCATCAGGTCGAGCAGACGTCCCGGTGTCGCGATAAGTATATCGACGCCTTTACGCAAGGCATCTGTTTGAGGTTTCTGTTTCACTCCACCAAATATCGCCACGTGACGCAGACCCGAATACTTACCATAATCCGCAAAACAGTCGCTGATTTGGAGAGCCAACTCACGTGTCGGTGTAAGAATCAGAGCCCGAATCGTATGCGGATGCTTACTCTCTCTTGCCCTCTTCTCGCGACGTTTGCGTACTCGTTCGCGGTAGAGGCGACGCTTACGCTGATTGCGGGTCTCCTCCACAATCTCGGTCGTCTCCGCACTCTGCCCGAGTGGTTCCACACTCTCGTTTTCGGTACTCGACACCTCTTCATTGCCCTCCGCAGCACCACTACTTGCAAGCTTTGCAGCCTCCTCTGCCTCACGGGCAGCAATCTCGGCAGCCTCCTGCTCACGCAGCGCCATCAGTTGTTGAATTATCGGAATTGCAAAGGCTGCCGTCTTGCCCGTACCTGTACGAGCAATACCGAAGATATCTTTACCCGCCATCACAACGGGAATAGCCTCTTGCTGAATGGGTGTGGGTTCTTCGTAGCCTTTTTCTTCAACAGCCCGCAGTATAGGGGCAACAATGTCGAGTTCCTGAAATCTCATTTGGGTATTACAACAGTTTTTTAACGAGTCGGAAGAGTTTGTATGGCATATATCGGAACGGCAGGTCTATCCAGGTCGGAGTGACAACCACCGAACGACGATGCGAGAAGGCATCGAAACTTTCGCGACCGTGATAGCGACCCATACCCGAATTACCAACGCCGCCAAAGGGCACATTCTCGTTGGCTATATGCATAATCGTATCGTTGATGCAGGCTCCGCCCGACGAGGTACGACGCACAACCTCCCAACCACGCTTCTCATTGCCGAAGTAGTAGAGAGCCAAGGGTTTCTCGCGTTCGACAACAAAATTTACAGCCTCCTCGGTTCGGTCGAATGTCACAATCGGGAATATCGGGCCAAAAATCTCCTCCTGCATAACCGGAGCGTCGGTCGGCACTTCGTCAAGCAGTGTCGGCTCGATATATCGCTCTTCGGGCTTGGTGTGACCTCCGGCGACAATCTTTCCATCAGAAAGATACCCTGCCACACGCTCGAAAGCGCGGTCATTGACCATACGTACATAGTGCTCACTGCGACTTGCATCTTCACCGTGCAGGCGCTGCGATTCGCGCTTGAAAGCCTCGATAAAACGCTCCTTTATCGAGTGATGCAACAGCAGGTAATCGGGAGCTATGCAGGTCTGGCCCGCATTAAGTCCTTTACCCCAGACTATACGCCGCGCCGCCACCTCAACATTGGCATCAGCATCGACAATGCAGGGACTTTTACCGCCCAACTCCAAAACGACGGGAGTCAGATTCTGTGCTGCGGCACTCATCACCTTTCGTCCGAGTGACGGGCTGCCCGTAAAGAAGATTATGTCGTACCGCTCGGCAAGCAGGGCTCCATTTACGTCACGATTACCCTGCACAACGGCGATATACCGTTCGTCAAAAGTTGCACGAATCATCTCCTCCAACACCTTTGCAACGTGAGGCACATACGGAGAGGGTTTGAGTACCGCCGTACAACCTGCCGAGATAGCTCCGACCAGAGGATTGAGCAGCAACTGCACCGGATAGTTCCACGGAGCAATAATCAACGACGAACCAAGCGGCTCCGAGACGATGCGGCTACGCGAGGGGAACATTTTGAGCGGGGTTGCGCAACATTTGCGACGCGACCAGCAACCAACATTGTGCAGGTGGTTACGAATCTCGCCGGCCACGATGCTCAACTCGGTCATATAGGCCTCCTCGTAGGATTTTCGCAAGTCGGTATAGAGAGCCTCCGCAAGAGGTTTTTCCCACTCCGCGAGGGCCTTTTGCAGACGACGCAACATCTCTTTACGAAACGAAATGTCGAGCGTGGCTCCCGAGCGGAAGTACTCCCGCTGTGCGCCAATTATCGTTTTGATGCGCTCTGTCGATGTATTTTCAACCTTCATCATACAAACAATTTCTATTTTTTGCGACCTGTAAAGTGGTCCATCGTCGAGAAGATACCGAAAACTTTGCCAAACAAGAAGTCAAACCACGCTGTCGGCAGCAGACCCTGACATAGGCGAATCAGATGAGAACTGAACGGAATGCCACGGAAATCCCTGTTTCGCTCGATGGCTCGGATAATCTTACGCGAAGTCCGCTCTGCATTGAGAATCGGCACAATGCGCGAACGCACGCCGTCAAACATTCCCGTATTGATGTAGTACGGAGCCACGGTTGTGATTCGCACCCGGCTCTTGCGTTGCGCCAACTCGATACGCACCGAGTCCGACCAACCGATTACTGCCCACTTGCTGGCAGCATATACCGACATCTTCGGATTGGAAATCATACCCGCCGCCGAGGCTATGTTACAGATGTGACCGTGGTCGCGTGCAATCATATCGGGCAGCATCTGCAATGCGATAACCATCGGAGCCACCGAATTGACCTCCATCGTACGAACGATTTCGTCGATGCTCTGCTGCTCGAAGGTCTTGTTGCCCGTAACGATTCCGGCACAGTTAATCAGAATATCGACTGCTCCACACTCCGACTTGACCCTTTCGTAGGTGCTGACAACAGCATCGTTGTCGGCTACATTGACCACATAACCCTCGACACGACCGAGCGATGCAAACTCTGCCTTTGTCGCTGCGATACTCGCCTCGTTGATGTCCCAGATTATCAAACAACGCGCACCCTTTTCGAGTGCCATTCTTCCCATAATGCGACCTATGCCCGATGCTCCACCGGTAATAAGTACGCAACTCTCTTTGAACTTTGTCATTTTTTCAGATTTATATTTCACAATATAAATCCGCAAATCGGGTGCAAAGATACAAAACATTTTGAAATGCCCACAAAAAGGAGGTCTGCCCGACTCCTTTTCGAACAGACCTCCACCTCTTTGAATAGAGCAGAACTATTTATCGACTTTGAGCGTCAGACGCGGATGCTCTTCATCGACAATCCACATATTCTCGACAACAAAGTCCAGCGGCTTTGTCCTCTTCTTGGAAACCGACACTCTCATTGTCTGAAATGGATTGAGCATACGCACCGCACCACCCATAGAGAGCGCAAACGGCACAGAGCAGGTATTAGTCAGCATAAAAACATTTTCATTTCGCTTCTTGTCCTCGCCTGCGTACTTACACTCGACAGCTGCATCAAAGAACTCCTGCAACCAACACTGCTCGCCGACAAGATTATTTGCGCAATATCCTATCGTACGACGGTCAAGCAACGCCTCTTTGATAGCCTTCTCGCTACACTCCTTCGCCAGCACAAATGTCATAGTACGGAAGATTCCGTGACCGGCTCCCCACTTCTGCGATGTGGGATGATGTGCGTCTGTGTTGGCAGCAACAAAGAGTTTTTCTTCGACACAACGACGCATCATTTTCGGGTAAAGAGTATAATCATTTACCACTTCAACACCATCAACCCAACCCTCGGCATAGATTCGCTGCTGTATTTCGCTCTTCTCCATAGTTTGACGACGCCAGCCCGGATGGTTATGAATGAGGATACCGCCCTGCTCCTTTACTCGACGAAAACACTCGAACAAATCTTTATGACAAATCGCGTTGATATCCTTCAAAAACAGTGCGTTATACTCTCCTACGACATAGGCGCTTCGCCAAATCTCGCTACCTCTGACCACCATTATCGGGTACCCCATTTGTGCTGCAAAATCAACCGCCTCATCGACCGTTGCATTCATATTGCTCATCATAGGAGCATCCTGATTTGTCTTATTTCCGGCTCCGGCGTGGGCATAAACAAAGGGCGAGCCATCCTTACTATAAGGAGCAAGGGCTTTGAGCATAAATTTCTCGTAAGAGCGTATTTCGAGGTGGTCGGTAAGTGCAATAATGTCCAGACCGTCGTACCACGCCTCTTCTACTCTTGCTCGCGGAGTTACATTACCGTCCGAGTAGATTGTATGCACGTGAAAGTCCGCTTTGTAGAGCGTATATCCCTTCACTTTCGGGAGGAGGATTTCGGTACGCTCGACAAAAGCTCCATCAAACAATCTGATTGACGTTTCACCCTTGATGGGAGTGGCGATAGTCTGCGCTGCTGCAACCAACGCAAAAAACGACAAAAAGCCTGACAATAGAATTCTTTTCATTTTATGAAGTATTGACGTTAGGTTTTTAGGCCTGTTTTTTCAGGAAGCACTCGATAGTATTCTCCATCAAACAGCAGATAGTCATAGGTCCCACACCTCCCGGAACCGGAGTGATAACCGAGGCCTTCGGCTCGATGGCGGCAAAATCGACATCTCCGCACAACTTACCGGTCTCGGGGTCGCGATTGACACCCACGTCGATAACCACGGCACCCTCGCCCACCATATCTGCCGTAACGAACTTCGGACGACCTATTGCCACAACCAGAATCTCGGCTTTGGAGGTTACCTCCGCGAGATTTTTGGTACGCGAGTGGGTCATTGTCACGGTTGCATTCTCATCGAGCAGCAACTTCGACACCGGCAATCCGACGATATTACTACGGCCGATAACCACGGCATTCTTACCGGCAATATCAACACCTGCAACCTTCAACATCTTGATAATACCCTTCGGCGTACAGGGCAATACGCAGGGTTGCTTCTGCCACAAAGCCGCCACATTCATCGGGTGGAAGCCATCGACATCTTTCGAGCAGTCGATAGCAGCGATAACCTTGTCCGAATCGATATGTTTGGGCAGGGGCAACTGCACCAGGATTCCATCCACCGCATCATCCGCATTCAGGTCGGCAATGATGCCGAGCAACTCCTCTTCCGAGATTGTCGCCGGACGACGAATTGTCGTATTCTTGATTCCCACCTCTGCCGACGCCTTTGCCTTACCGGTAACGTAACTTACACTTCCCGGGTCCTCGCCAACGAGAATTACCGCAAGATGCGGGACTCTGCCATAACGCTCCTCGAAAGTTGCCACCTCGGCCGCCATCTCTGCTTTGAGCGATGCCGCTAACTCTTTTCCGCTAATAATCATATTCTTATTGGGTTTTATTGTTTCGCACTACAAACTTATCACTTACTTGATTGCCTGATGTCCAATATCCGAACGGTGGAAGAGGTTATCGCACTCAATCTTTTCGACCGATGCGAGAGCCGCCGTGCGAGCCTCTTCGAGGGTTGCACCCTCCCCGACAACAAACAGCACTCGACCACCATTGGTTACGAACTTCCCGTCACGAAGAGCCGTACCCATATGATAAACCTTCGACGACACCTTGTCCAGGCCCTCGATAACATATCCCTTCTCGTAATCTCCCGGGTAGCCCTTCGATGCCAACACGACGCCGAGCGTCGCCTTATCGTTCCACTCCACTTCGGCGCCTCGTCCCTCGGCAAATGCACAGAATACATCGTAGATATCACTCTTCAACCGAGGAAGTACCACTTCTGTTTCGGGATCGCCAAAGCGGGCATTGAACTCGATAACCTTCACTCCGTCGGGAGTCTTCATCAGACCACCATACAGCACACCACAGAAGGGATATCCCTCCTCGACCATCGCGGCAGCCGTCGGGCGCATAATCTTTTCGAGAGCGAATTCGCGGTCCTCATCGGTAATAAACGGTAGTGGCGAATATGCACCCATACCGCCCGTATTGGGACCTTCGTCGTTATCGTAAGCACGTTTATGGTCTTGTGCCAATACCATCGGAACAACCTCGCGACCCGAGACGAAACAGAGGAGCGAAAACTCGGGACCGGTCAAAAACTCCTCGATAACCACCTTGCCCTTACCGAACTTATCGTCAAGCAACATACCGCGCAGTGCGCTATCAGCCTCTTCGAGCGTCGTGGCTATAACCACGCCTTTGCCTGCTGCCAAACCATCATATTTGAGCACCGTGGGCAACGAATGAGTCTCAACATAAGCCTTCGCAGCCTCGTACTCCGTGAATGTCTCGTAACCCGCAGTCGGAATCCCATACTTCGCCATCAGATTCTTGGCAAACTCCTTGCTCGATTCAATCTGTGCAGCCGCCTTTGTCGGGCCGAAGATACGCAGTCCGTGCGCCTTGAAGGTATCGACCACACCTGCTGCCAGCGATGACTCCGGACCTACGACCGTCAAATCGACCCGCTCGTCGAGGGCAACCTTCAACAGCCCCTCCACGTCTGTATCCTTGACCGGAATGGTGCGAGCCTGCTGCGCAATGCCGGCATTTCCGGGGGCACAGAGTATCTCACTCACTTGCGACGAACGCGAGAGGGCATCGACTATGGCGTGTTCGCGACCGCCACTGCCTATAACTAAAACTTTCATCGTTTCGACAAATTCTAATGTTTGAAGTGACGCATACCCGTAAATGCCATTGTCATACCGAGTTCATCAGCCTTCTTGACAGAGTCCTCGTCACGCACACTGCCTCCGGGCTGTACAACAGCCGTAACACCATACTGTGCTGCCAGAGTTACCGTATCATCGAATGGGAAGAAACCGTCCGAGCCGAGTACCAGGCCCTCGGTCACACCCTTCGCCTTTGCCTCTTCGAGAGCAATCGATGCCGAGCCCACGCGGTTCATCTGACCGGCGCCGACACCGAGGGTGCAACCACCCTTAACCGCCACGATGGCATTCGACTTCACGTGCTTAACGATGCGCCAAGCGAAGTTCATATCTGCCAACTGCTCTGCGGTAGGACGCACCTTCGTCACGGTCATCTCCTCCTTAACTTCGAGAGTCTCGGAGTCGAGATGCTGCGTCAGCAGACCTCCATTTACGCTCACATACTGCATTGCCTTCTCGCCTGTGCGGGTCATATCTACCTCCATCAGACGCAGATTCTTCTTGGTCGAAAGGATTTCGAGAGCCTCCTTCGAGAACGAGGGTGCGATAATGATTTCGAGGAAGATAGGCTTCATTGCCTCGGCAGTAGCGGCATCGAGCTCGCGATTGACGGCAACAATTCCGCCGAAGATGCTCACCTTGTCGGCCTCATAAGCCTTGGTCCACGCCTCGAAGACATCCTTACCCACGGCAGCACCGCAGGGGTTCATATGTTTCAGACCCACACAGAACGGCTCCTCGAACTCACGCACGATATTGAGAGCGGCGTTTGCATCCTGAATATTGTTGTACGAGAGCTCCTTGCCGTTGAGCTGACGACCGAATGCCAACGAGAAGGGCACCGGCTCCGCCTGACGGTAGAATTTCGCACTCTGGTGGGGATTCTCTCCGTAACGCAGGGTCTGTGCGAGGTCGAAATTGAGGAACAACTTCTCGTTGAGTCCCGCCTGTTTGCGCATATAGGTTGCGATGCAGGCATCGTACTCTGCGGTGTGGGTATATGCCTTCGCCGAGAGTTCAAGACGAGTTTCGAGTGTGGTGTTACCCGAAGCCTCAATCTCGGCAATGATACGCTCATAGTCCGACGGATCGCAAACCACGGTTACATCCTTAAAGTTCTTTGCCGCGCTACGCAACATCGAGGGTCCGCCGATATCGATATTCTCGACAGCGTCTTCCATCGTCACATCGGGATTCGAGATTGTACGACGGAAGGGGTAGAGATTCACGCAAACCATATCGATAAACTCGATACTGTTCTCGCGCAGAGCCGCCAAGTGCGACTCATCATCACGACGAGCCAACAAGCCTCCGTGAACCTTTGGATGGAGGGTCTTTACACGACCATCACAAATTTCGGGGAATCCCGTCACATCACTGATGTTGATAACCTCAACTCCGCTCTCGCGAAGGAGTTTCATCGTACCGCCCGTGGCGATAATTTCCCAACCGAGTCGGCGGAGGGATTGAGCGAAGGCTACTACGCCCTCTTTGTCGCTTACGCTTACTAATGCTCTCATATTCTGCTTTCTGCTATTAGTTTGTTTATCGTATTTATATATAATTCGTGTTCCAAAGCGTGAATCATTCGCGCCAACTCGTCGAAGTCGTTACCCTCATAAGGAAACGCCTGCTGTGCGATAATCTCGCCTCCATCCATCGACGCATCAACAAAGTGAATGGTCACACCATAAATTTTGACCCCATATTCGAACGCCTGTTCGATTGCTCGCGCACCTTTGAACGCAGGCAGGAGCGAGGGGTGAATGTTGATTATGCGGCCGCCATAATCCGACAACATAACCTCCGACAGCAGGCGCATATAGCCCGCCATACAGACCAAATCGACTTCACGAAGAGCGAGTTGCTCGACAATCTCACGCTCGTACTCCGCCTTCGATGTATACGCCTTCGGGTCGAATACGAAGGAGTCGATGCCATACTCCTTGGCGCGATTGATGACATTTGCCTGCGGTTTGTCGCAGACCAACAGCACAACCTCTCCGCGGATACGGCCACGGCAGCAGGCTCGCACTATCGCCTCGAAGTTCGAGCCGTTGCCACTCGCAAATACCGCCAATCGTTTGGTCGCCATCTCCTCGATTAGAGCAGGGTTACACCTTCGCCCTCAACTACGCGACCGATGACCGAGGCCTTCAATCCGCTCGCGGCAAGAATCGAGAGAGCCTTCTCTGCCTCTGCCTCGTCGAGCGCGATAACCATACCCACACCCATATTGAAGATATTGAACATCTCTCGGTGTGCAATCTTGCCATACTTTTCGAGGAATGCGAAGACGGGAAGAATCTCCCACGAGCCCTCCTTTACCTCAACACCCTGACCTTCGCGCAGGATTCGCGGAATATTTTCGTCGAAACCACCGCCTGTGATGTGGCTGATACCGTGAACGTCACAACCACGAACCACCTCCAACACCTGCTTAACGTAGATTTGGGTCGGTGTAAGCAGCACCTCGCCCAGAGTCTTCTCGGCGTGGAGCTCGGGATAGACCTTCATCAGGTCGAGTGCGTTGTCCGACACCACCTTGCGCACCAACGAGAATCCGTTGGAGTGAACACCGCTCGATGCAACTCCAATCAACACATCGCCAACCTTAACCTTCGTGCCGTCGATAAGCTTCGAGCGCTCGACAACACCACAGGTAAATCCTGCGATATCGTACTCGCCACCACCGTACATACCCGGCATCTCGGCTGTCTCGCCACCGATAAGGGCGCAACCTGCCTGACGGCAACCCTCGGCTACACCTGCAACGATAGCCTCAATCTTCGCCGGCTCGTTGTGACCCACAGCCACATAGTCGAGGAAGAACAGCGGCTCGGCACCCTGTGCCAGCACGTCATTCACACACATTGCCACGGCATCGATACCGATAGTATCGTGCTTGTCGGTCTCAAACGCCAATTTAAGTTTGGTTCCCACACCGTCGGTGCCGCTTACCAGAATCGGCTCCTTTACGCCAAGAGCCGCCAGGTCGAACATACCGCCGAATGCTCCGATATTACCCATAACACCCGCACGAGCGGTCGATGCAACGTGTTTCTTAATACGCTTGACAACTTCGTAACCTGCTTCGAGATTTACGCCTGCCTTTTCATAACTTTCTGCCATATCTATTCTGTTTTTGTTTGTTTTCGTTTTAGAACTTGTTTGCGTCCTCGACCTTTTCGTACAACGGAGTCGGATATTTTCCGTTGAAGCACGCCAAACACATATCACAGCGTCCCACAGCCGAGCGCAGAGTGGCATCATACGAGAGGAATGCCAACGAGTCGGCTCCAATCATCTTGCAGGCCTCCTCGACCGAATGATTTGCCAACATCAACTCATCGAGAGTCGAGGTGTCCACACCATAGAAACAAGGGTGGGTCATCGTCGGGCTGGCGATGCGAACGTGCACCTCCGTGGCACCTGCATTGCGCAACAAATCGACAATTCGACGCGAAGTCGTACCGCGAACAATCGAATCATCGACCATCACAACCCTCTTGCCATTGACAATCGAGCGCACGGCAGAGAGTTTCATCTTGACACCCAACTCGCGTAACTCCTGCGAAGGTTGGATAAAGGTACGGCCCACATACTTGTTCTTGATAAGACCCATCTCGCAGGGCAGACCGCTCGCCTCGCTATAACCTTGTGCCGCCGAAAGGCTCGAATCGGGAACTCCGATAACGATGTCTGCCTCGACGGGCGACTCCTGATATAGAAGGCGGCCCGACTCCTTACGATAAGCGTGCACGTTACAACCCTCGATATCGCTATCGGGGCGTGCGAAGTATATATACTCCATAGCACACATCTTGTGACAAATCTCTTCGGTGTAGAACGACGAACGCAGACCCTTGTGGTCAATGGTCACAATCTCTCCGGGCTCGACGTCGCGCAGGAACTCGGCTCCCATAGTATCGAAAGCGCAGCTCTCGCTTGCCACCACATAGCCCTCGCCCAGACGACCAATCGAGAGGGGATGCAAACCATACTTATCACGGCAGGCATAGATGCGGTTCTTGGTCATAATAAGGAACGCAAATGCTCCTTCAAGCAGATTCAAAGCCGAGATTATCGAGTTTATACGTGGTTCTTCGGGGCTCTCCTTTTTGATAAGGTGCGCCAACAGCTCGCTGTCGGTCATCGAGTGAAAGAGCGAACCTCGACTTTCGAGTTCGGCACGCAACTGCTTTGCATTGACTATATTTCCATTGTTCGCCACAGCAAAATCGCCGGAGCCGTGGTGGAAAAAAAGGGGTTGGATATTATCGACACTTCGGCTTGCCGCTCCCGTATAGAGAACGTGACCAACGGCCATACTTCCGCACAACTCTGCCATCTTCGTCTCGTTGAAGACCTCCGACACCAGGCCTTTACCGCGATGGCGATGCATCTTGCCCTCGGAATCGACACTCACGATACCGCAGCCCTCCTGACCACGGTGTTGCATCGTGTGCAGGCCGTAATATATCAGTGATGCAGCGTGATTCGCACCATAAACACCTAAAACGCTCATTTTACTTATAAAAAACTAACCTATAAATTGTAAATCATTGTCGAATTTACTCTCCTCTAAAATATTTAACCGCATTCACAAAAAGGTCCTGACGCTTCTCGCCCGCGATATTCTTCATCAGGTTCTCCTCGTAACGCTCCGTGTGACCCATCTTGCCGAGAATGCGACCCGTCGGGTCGGTAATACCCTCGATGGCATAGAACGAGCCGTTGGGGTTGTAGGGAGCCTCGGCTGTCGGGCAGCCCTGGGCATCGACATAGCGGAATGCCACCTGTCCATTGCGGAAAAGTTGCTCGGCAAGTGAGGCATTAACCATAAACTTACCCTCTCCGTGGCTCACCGCAATCGAGTGGAGATCGCCCACCGAGAATCCTTTGAGCCAAGGCGAAGTCACGGCCTCGACACGAGTGGTTACCATCTGCGAGATGTGACGATTCACATCGTTGCGGAACAGAGTCGGCGACTCTGCCGTAACCATTCCCAGACGGCCATAAGGCAGCAGACCCGACTTAACCAACGCCTGGAAACCGTTGCAGATACCCAACACCAGACCACCTCTGTCGAGCAGCGAGTGAATGGCCTCGGTAATATCCTTATTGCCGAGTACCGAGCAGATAAACTTACCACTTCCGTCGGGCTCATCTCCTGCCGAGAAACCGCCACTCAATACGAAGATGTGGCACGAGTCGATATAGCGCTTCATCTCTGCAATCGAATCCGAAATATCATCCGAAGTCAAATTGCGGAATACGCTGGTGGTAATCTCGGCACCAGCCTTACGGAATGCGCGAGCCGTATCGTAGTCACAGTTCGTACCGGGGAATACGGGCAGGTATGCCACAGGGTGTTCCACGGGTTCGCCCTCGTACTTCGCCATACGCACAGCCTCGTTCGCATACTCCGCCATCGGAGCCTTGTTGTTGCCCTTATCGGGATATACCGTCGTAAAACGCTCGGTATTGGCTTTACGCAACATTTCGAGAGCCATCTTCTCACCATTGATGGTCAGCATCTGCTCCTCGCAGGTGTGACCGAGCAGAACGGCATTTTCGAAATCGAGCGGTTTAACACTCTCGACGACAATCGAACCATAAGCGTAGTCGAAGA
Organism: uncultured Alistipes sp.; assembly: GCA_964536825.1. GTDB lineage: Bacteria > Bacteroidota > Bacteroidia > Bacteroidales > Rikenellaceae > Alistipes. The sequence continues at coordinate 24,720 of CAZIAS010000017.1, forward strand.
GCATCGACTCGCTCATTTCGCACACAGCACCAACACGGTTACCAAACGACATCTTTGCCAACGCCTCTGCAACTCCACCGAAACCTACGGCGTATCCCGAAACGATGCTTCCCTCGGCAATTGCCTGCGAGGTAAATCCATAATTTCGGCGCAACTGCTCGGTATCGGGCATATAGTTTTCGAGCGGGGTGTGCTTAATAATATATATGTAGTTACCTGCCTGCTTAAATTCGGGGCTGATGACGCGCTTGGCATCCACGGTCGTAATGCCGAATGCCATCAACATCGGCGGCACGTTCAACTCTCCGAAGGTTCCGCTCATCGAGTCCTTACCTCCAATCGAAGCGAGTTTTAACTCCTCCTGCATCTTCAACGCACCGAGAAGTGCCGCTAACGGCTTACCCCACGTCTTGCGGTCGGCAGTCATACGCTCAAAATACTCCTGATACGAGAAGCGCATATTATCGAACTCGGCACCCGCAGCCACAACCTTCGTTACGGCCTCGATAACCGAGTATGCGGCACCGTGATAGGGGCTCCACTCCGAGATAAAGGGGTTGTAGCCGAATGCCATAATGCTGGCAGCATCGGTATAGCCCTTGCCCACGGGAATCTTCTGCACCGACACCTGCGTCTCGGTATCCTGCGTGCGACCTCCGAAGGGCATAAGCACGGTCGAAGCTCCGATTGTCGCATCGAACATCTCGACCAGACCTCGCTGCGACACCACGTTCTTATCCGATAGATTCTCTACCATTCGGTCCGTAAGAGTCGCACCTTCCAATTTGCGCTCGAAGGGGTTGCGCTCGTCGATAGCGGCAATCGTAGCCTTGGCATAGTGGGGAGCACCGGCACTGTCGATAAAGCTGCGTGCCATATCGACCACCTTCTCGCCCTTGTTGAACATACGCATACGTGCCGTATCGGTCACGTCGGCAACGTGGGTAACCTCGACATTCTCCTCGGCACAGAAGGCCTTGAACGCTTCGACATCCTTCGGTTCGATGACCACAGCCATACGCTCCTGCGACTCGCTGATGGCAAGTTCGGTCGAATTCAGACCGCTATATTTCATAGGTACTCGGTCGAGGTAGATATCCAGACCGTCTGCCAACTCGCCGATAGCCACACTCACACCTCCGGCACCAAAGTCATTCGACTTCTTGATAAGCTTCGTAACCTCGGGGCGACGGAACAGGCGCGAGAGTTTGCGCTCTTCGGGAGCATTTCCCTTTTGCACCTCACTGCCACACTCTTCGAGCGAGGTTGCCGTATGCTCCTTCGACGAACCGGTAGCTCCACCGATACCGTCACGGCCCGTGCGACCTCCGAGCAACAACACCACATCTCCCGCAGCAGGGCGCTCACGACGAACGCTCTCTGCCTTCACGGCACCCACCACGGCACCCACCTCCAAACGCTTGGCGGTATATCCGTCGTGGAAAATCTCGCGAACGTGTGTCGTTGCCAGACCTATCTGGTTACCATAGCTCGAATAACCCGAAGCTGCCTTTGTGCTGATTACGCGCTGTGGCAACTTTCCTTCGAAGGTCTCATTTACGGGAGTATAGATATTACCCGCACCGGTCACACGCATTGCCTGATAGACATAGCTACGACCCGACAGCGGGTCACGAATCGCACCACCCAGACAGGTCGATGCTCCACCGAAAGGCTCGATTTCGGTCGGGTGATTGTGGGTTTCGTTCTTGAATTGCAGCAACCACTTCTCGGGCTCGCCATCGACATCGATAGTGATAAATACGCTGCAAGCATTATTCTCTTCGCTCACTTCGAGGTCGTCGAGGAAGCCGTTCTTGCGCAGATAGCGCGCACCGATGGTCGCCAAGTCCATCAGGCATACGCTCTTGTGCTCACGACCCAAATCACGACGCATCTTCAAATAGAGCGCCAACGAACTCTCGACCTCCTCCTTGGCGAAAGACTCCTCGACCTCGATATCGTCGAGCACGGTTGTAAAGGTCGTGTGGCGGCAGTGGTCGCTCCAATAGGTATCGAGAATGCGAAGCTCCGTTTCGTACGGGTCACGACCCTCCTCACGGAAGTAGCGAATAACCTCACGCAGGTCGTCGCCATTCATTGCCAGACCCATCCGGCGGCAGTACTCCTCGGCGCCGCTCTCCTCCATCGAGGTAAAGCCTTCGAGCACCGGCACCGCCTTCACGGGAGGGTTCTCCATCATTCCCAGATGACCGAGATTCTTCTCGCGCGAATCGACCTTATTGATTACATAATGGCGAATACGCTCCAATGCCTCTTCGGTAACGCTCTCGTCGAACACGAGCAGGCGTGCGCTACGGATGCGGATATCTGCCGTAGGCTCGATAAGGCGCACACACTCCTCTGCCGACGCGGCACGCTGGTCGAACTGACCGGGCAGATACTCCACGGCAAGGTAACGACGACCTTCGAGGTCACAGTCGTCGCTGACCGTATCGGTTACCTTCTCTCCGAATACGCGATAGCGGCTCTCTTCGAGAAGTTCGGGGGTAAATCCGAACAAATCATAGACATTCAGCAGGCGCAACTCGCCCATATCAAGACCCAGATGCTCGTTCAGCTCGTGGCGCATACTCTCCGCCTCGACACGATACAACGGGCGTTTTTCGACAAAAATTCGATAGTTCTTCATCTCTTATATCTTTTCTTGTTTTGCTGATTGTTAAATCTCGACCTTCAACACCGCCTCGGTCTGTTGCGCACGGAACTCTTCGAGCTTCGCGGCAAGTTCCGCATCGTGCAAAGCCAACATCGAAACGGCATAGAGAGCCGCATTCTTCGAGCCGTCGATTGCCATTGTCGCAACGGGAATACCCGAAGGCATCTGCACAATCGACAGGAGAGAATCGAGTCCGCCAAGGGCTTTCGAACGAACAGGAACGCCAATTACGGGGAGGGTCGTCATCGCTGCGATAACACCCGGGAGGTGTGCTGCTCCGCCCGCTCCCGCAATAATTACGCTCAACCCGCGCTCACGCGCACCCTTTGTCCATTCAGCCAATGCATCAGGGGCACGATGTGCACTGATTACGCGCTTTTCGTACTCGATACCGAACTGCTCCAACGTCTTCATTGCGCCCGACATCACTTCGAAGTCGCTCGCCGAACCCATAATAATACCAACCTTGAAAGTCATAAATTTTGCTTTTATATGTTTATCAAATCTGCATCACACAAGGGGTTACACCCCCAAATATTCAAACCGAGAGCCGCCACGACACGACGTGTCGCAGCGGCTCTGTATTTACATTAAACCCTGATGCAGACATTGTTGGCGAGATTTTCGACGCAAACCCGACAAGCCCGTCAAACCGCCCTGCTTTCGTGAAGGCAGATGACCGACAGATTGTATGTGATTCGAAAAATACACCTCTGCAACAAATTTTGGTTACGCTCCTGCGTCGCACACCCTCCTCGGTCTGTCAAACGCCGGAAAAGCGATACAAAAATACGTTCTTTTTTTTGTAAAAAAAAGCCGGCGGCAACAATTTATTTCAAACTTATCAACAAATCATCAATTAGCCATTTCGTCGCCGACATTTGCGACCGGATTTCACAAATTCCGACCTTTTCCGTTACTTTTCGACACCTTCGTGTTTCTTTTTCAAAGAAAAACCGTGAAAAAGTTTTGCAAAAAGTAATAAAAAGGCTACTTTTGCGGTTGAAACGGGCGAAAAGAGTTGTCGCCACAACTTTTTCAGCAACAAAACGGTGTTGCAGAGCGCAGATTCGGACAGACAAACAACAAATATCAACACAATAAAGATGAAAAGAGAACTCTTAATCGAACAAATCGCCGATACCGACAAAGTTTGGGACGTTGTCGTTGTTGGTGGCGGTGCGACCGGACTCGGCTGTGCCGTAGATGCCGCAATGCGCGGTTTCAGCGTTGCTCTCTTCGAGCAGAACGACTTTGCGAAGTGTACTTCCAGCCGTAGCACCAAGCTTGTACACGGCGGTGTGCGCTACCTCCAAAAGGGAGATGTCGCTTTGGTACGCGAGGCTCTGCACGAGCGTGGTCGCCTGCGTCGTAACGCTCCACACCTCGTAAAGAATCAGTCGTTCCTCATCTCGAACTACTCGTGGTTTGACAACTTCCTTTACACCTGCGGTTTGACCGTTTATGATATGCTCTCGTGGGGAGGTCTCGGTCTGGGTCGTTCGTACTTTATCCCGAAGGGAAAGGTTAAGAAGTATCTGCCCAAAATCAAGCACGAAGGTTTGAAGGGCGGTGTCATCTACCGCGACGGTCAGTTCGACGATGCGCGTTTGGCAATCAACCTCGCACAAACTGCTGCCGAGCACGGAGGCTGCCCCATCAACCAGATGACCGTGAAGTCGATGTTGCACGATGCGCAGGGCAAGGCTGCCGGCGTGGTTGTGGTCGATAACGAGACGGGCAAGGAGTACAGCGTGAAGGCAAAGGCCGTGATTAACGCTGCCGGCTGCTTCGTTGATGATATTATGAAGATGGACTCGGACAGCCACACCAAGATGGTTGTTCCCAGCCAGGGCGTTCACATCGTGCTCGATATGAAGTTCCTCCAAAGCGACTACGCAATTATGGTTCCCAAGACCTCGGATGGTCGAGTACTCTTCGCAGTGCCTTGGCACGGTCGCGTGGTAGTCGGCACCACCGATATCGTTCGCGAGACCCCCGAGATGGAGCCACGCCCCCTCGAAGAGGAGATTGACTTTATCCTCAACACGGCATCGCTCTATATGTCGCCCGCACCGACCCGCAAGGATATCCTCTCGGTATTCGCAGGTCAGCGTCCGCTCGCAGCACCCAAGAAGGAGGGCAAGAGCACAAAGGAGATTTCGCGCAGCCACAAGGTTTTGGTTTCGGACAACAACCTGATTACCATTACCGGCGGAAAGTGGACCACACACCGTCGTATGGCACAGGACACCGTCGATAAGGCTATCGCATTGGGTCTGCTGCCCAAGCGCAAGTGCCAGACCTACAACTACAAGGTTCACGGCTGGCGCCCGAATCCCAACCTCGATGACCATATGTATGTTTATGGTAGTGACCAGGAGGCAATCCTCGCACTCGCGAAGGAGAACCCTGCATTTGCCGAAAAGTTGTCGGAAAAGTTCGACTACACCGTAGCCGAGGTTGTTTGGGCTGCTCGTGAAGAGATGGCTCGCAATGTCGATGATGTTTTGGCACGTCGCGTTCGTATGCTCTATGTTGATGCTCGCGAGGCTTCTGCCGTAGCGCCCAAGGTTGCTGCGGTTCTTGCAGCCGAGTTGGGTCACGACCAGAAGTGGATTGATGAGCAGGTAGCTGCGTTCCAGGAGATTGCATCGCACTACTATCTCGACTAATCCGAGATTGAATAAACCCAGAGGGCTGTCGCGGCGGTTTGTCGGACAGCCCTCTTTTTTATGGCAGTGAGCAAGAGGTTTCAGTGCCACTTATAATGGCAAGGAATGGCAAGCGCTGTCTGCAACTATTTAAGGGCAGCGGGCCTGCCGCCCTTAATGGCAGAGCAGGGCGCAGTTGAAAATTCACAATTCACAATTATTGACCCCTCCGGTCTTCGACCACCTCCCATTTCGCATCAGAAAAAAACTCAAAATCCGAGATTTTGTGATGCGAAATCTATATTTACAATCCCCCCCGACCCCTTTGAAAAGGGGCGACAGGGGAGGAGTTGTTGAAATTCAAAATGCAGAATTCAAAATTCAAAATGATTTTCCCTATTCTCCCCATCCTCATAATCCCCACACTCTCCCTTAATTGCCATTAACTACCCTTAACGCCCTTATTCCCCCTTATCAAAAAAAACTCTCCCCTGTTTTAGGGGGAGGAGGTCTAAAAAAAGCCAATGGCTAATGGCTAATAGCCCCAAAACAGGGAGAAGTTGCAAGAGAAGGCTCCCGGACGGGCATCTACTTCTTGCCGTTTTTCTTGTTGGGGTCGAAGATGAGATAACCGATAGAGACGCCGATCTTGTTGGGCATCCACTCTGCCGAGTGGTTCAGCGGGTCAGGCGAGGGTGGCTGTTTCCACTCCGGTCGATGCGGATAGAGGTCTATCTCGTGGTCAAGCGAGTAGCCGTTGTAGGTGCTGTGCATAAAGGAGTAGCCAAAGAAGGCATCGACAATCCATCGTCCGCAAAAGCGATGTTCGTAACCCAACAAAGCACCGAACATAAAGCCATAGCCCTTGCAGTAGCGGTTTTGAAACTCGACGCGTCCGTTCGAGAGGTGGGGTTTCGACATCTTGAACGCCATCATTCCGACATTACCCCCCAAATAGAAGCCTCGATTATGCTCCTTGAAGTAATATCGGTACTCGTTCATAAAGATTCCGAAATGAAAGGGGTGCTCCTTGATAGACTCCCACGGCGAATAGACAATCTCGGTTTGGAACGTAGAGTGGTTGGTCAAACGGAACTCCACCTGCGGGTTTATCACACCCACGCAGGCGTAGAGTCCGTTCAACTTGGCATAAATCTGTGCGTTCGCCTCTGTGGCACACAAAGCCGTGCCGCAAAATATCAATATTGCAAGCAGTTTTCGCATAGTTTGGGTAGCCTTTTGCGGAGTCCGACCGCCGACCGCAAGGTCTATACGGTCATAATCTCTTTCTCCTTCTTCTCGATTGCGGCGTCGAGCAGTTTGGTGTACTTTTCGAGCAGCTTCTGCGAGCGGGTCTCGCCATCTTTTGCCTCATCTTCGGGCATTCCCTCCTTCTGTGCCTTCTTGAATGCCTCGACAGCATCGCGACGAGCGTTGCGCAGGCTGATTTTTGCATTCTCTGCCTCACCACGCACCTGCTTCACGAGGTCTTTACGGCGCTCTTCGGTCACGGGGGGCATCGTCAGACGAATCTGCTCTCCGTTATTCGAGGGAGTCAGACCGATGTTCGAGTCGAGAATCGCCTTCTCGATAAGGCGAATCATATTCTTATCCCACGGCTGAATGAGAATGGTCTTGGCATCGGGTACGGTAACACTTGCAACGCCCGACACGGGGGTCTGCGAACCGTAGTAATCCACAAATACGCCATTCAAAGCGTTGGTAGATGCCTTTCCGGCACGGATGTTCAACAAGGTCTCTTCGAGGAAATCGATGGCTTTCTGCATCTTTTTCGAAGCACCATCAAGAATGGTATTGGTATCCATAGTCTATTTGTTATTTAAGGTTTTTTCGATTTCGGAAATCAGGTGTTTGAACTCCTCGGCGTCGTATCCCACGCCGAAGAATGCGATTTTGCCCTCACGGTCGATAAGGAAGTTACGAGGGATGTAGTTTGTCGCAAAGAGTTTGTATGTCGTCTGTTGCGGGTCGAGGGCGATGGGGAACTTATAGCCGTGCTCCTTGACAAACGCCTCGACTTTTGCTCTTGTTTCACCACGCGACACAGCGACAAAGGCGAAATCGCGACCGGCAAAACGATTGACAATATCTTTCTGGACATATTTCAACTCTTCGCGACACGGGGGACACCACGTTGCCCAGAAATTTACCAGCACAACCTTGCCTTTAAGCGACGAGAGCGAAAGTTTCGAGCCATCGAGCATCTCGACCGTGAAGTCGGGAGCCTTGTCGCCTACCTTCACGAGCGTACTCTGGGCGATGGCGGTCTCCATATCCTGTTTCTGTTTACCCTGTGCCTGCGCGCCGGGGAGTAACCAGATAATCAGTCCCACAACGATTGCCAAGGCTGCCAAGACAATCAATCTGACGGTTCCGTTACGTTTTGTTGCCATAATAACTACGTTTTAAGTGTAAATACTACTTGCGCTCCTATAATTTTACGAGCGTTCCGACCTTCGCATCTGCAAGAACCTTTCCGAGATTTCCGCGCGTATCCATATCGAATACGATTATTTCGAGTCCGTTCTCTTTGCAGAGTGTAAATGCGGTCATATCCATAATGTGGAGGTTGCGCTGATATACCTCATCGAAGGTAATTTCGTCGAAACGTATGGCATTCGGGTCTTTTTCGGGGTCAACCGTATAGATGCCATCAACGCGGGTACCTTTAAGCAGCACGTCTGCTTCGATTTCGACACCGCGCAGAGCCGCTGCCGAGTCGGTCGAGAAGTAGGGATTTCCCGTTCCGCCACCGAGGATGACCACATAACCGCGCTCCATATACTCGATAGCCTTTGCTTTCGAATAGTGCTCGCCGACAGGCTCTGTGCAGATGGAGGTAAGCACTTTTGCCTTCACTCCGTTATCTTCGAGAGCCGACTGCAATGCAATCGAATTGATAATGGTTGCCAACATACCCATCTGGTCGCCCTTCACACGGTCGAATCCGCGTTTTGCGCCCTGCAATCCGCGGAAAATGTTACCGCCACCGATGACGATACCTATCTGCACGCCCTGTGCAACCACCTGTTTAATCTGCTCGGCATAAGCCTGCAACACCTCGGTCGAGATGCCGTACTTTTGAGTTCCCTGCAACGATTCGCCGCTTAATTTGAGAAGAATTCTGCTGTATTTCATAGTGTTACAAAATATTTTCCACTTTTTGCAGAGTGTTTCGAAACGTCTATTTCGTCACACTGCGTAATGTTTCACATTGCGAATATACAAATTTTTTCGAAAATTTTATATCTTTGTCTCGCTATGTCAAAAGATAAATACAATTTGCTGACTCAAATCGACTCTCCGAGCGACCTGAAAAGGTTGCCGGCGGAGCTGCTTCCGGAGTACTGCGAGCAGGTGCGAAGCTATATCGTCGAGTGTTGTGCCAAGAATCCCGGACACCTCGCATCGAGTCTTGGAGCTGTCGAACTTGCGGTCGCTCTGCATTACGTATATGATACTCCCGATGACCGTATAGTGTGGGACGTCGGGCACCAGGCTTATGCTCATAAAATAATCACGGGTCGTCGCGACCGCTTTGTGGATAATCGCAAGTTGGGCGGTATCAGCGGATTTCTCAAACGTGATGAGAGTGAGTATGATGCGTTTGTGAGTGGCCACGCTTCGGTTTCGATTTCGGCGGCATTCGGAATGGCGAAAGCATCGGAGTTGAAGGGGGAGAAACGTAAAGTTGTGGCGGTTATCGGCGACGGCTCGATGACCGGAGGTTTGGCATTCGAAGGACTGAACAATGCGGGCGATGGCAAGAATTGCGATATTTTGGTAATCCTGAATGACAACAATATGGCTATCGACGAGCCTACGGGTGCGCTCGGTCGCTACCTGACAAGGGTTTCAACCTCGAAGATGTATAATCGTGTCAAGCGCGGTTTGTGGAGTGTCTTGGGACACGTTCCCTTTCTGTTACGCCTCTTCCGTAAGGTGGGGAATATGGTCAAGCAGGGTTTGATGAATAACTCCAACCTCTTCGAGAGTCTTAATTTTCGATATTTCGGTCGCATAGATGGTAACAATGTGAAGGAGTTGGTACGCACGCTGACGGATTTGCGTGATATATCGGGTCCGAAGTTGTTGCACGTGATGACATTGAAGGGTAAAGGATATGCTCCCGCCGAGAAAAATCCGACCGAGTGGCACGCACCGGGTCGTTTTAATGCCGAAACGGGCGAGAGGGTTATATCAAAATGTAAGGCAGACCGCTACCAAGACGTTTTTGGGCAGACCCTGCTCGATTTGGCACGTCTTGACGAGCGCGTGGTCGGCATCACGCCGGCAATGCCGTCGGGGTGCTCGATGACGATACTTATGGAGCAGATGCCGGAGAGGAGTTTTGATGTTGGCATCGCCGAGGGTCACGCCGTAACCTTCTCTGCGGGCTTGGCTGCCGAGGGTATGGTCCCCTTCTGTAATATCTACTCCACCTTTATGCAGCGCGCATACGACAATGTGATTCACGATGTTGCACTGCAACGCCTGCCTGTTGTGCTCTGCCTCGACCGCGGAGGATTGGTCGGAGAGGATGGTGCAACGCATCACGGAGCCTTTGATTTGGCATACTTCGGCTGTGTGCCCAACATAGTTGTTGCAGCGCCGATGAATGAGCGCGAACTGCGTAATATGATGTACACGGCTCTGCACGCCGGAGTGCCCTTTGCCATCCGCTATCCGCGAGGATGTGGCGAGGGCGTCGAGTGGCGTGATTGTGCATTCGAGAAGTTGCCAATAGGCAAGGGCCGCTGCTTGAAAAATGGCAGCGGAGTGGCGGTATTGAGCATCGGAACAACTGCCGGAGCCGCCTCCAAGGCGATAGCAATGGCTGCAGAGCGGGGTGTGGATGCCGCTCATTATGATCTTCGTTTTGCCAAGCCTCTCGATGAGGATATGTTGCACGAGATAGGTCGCTCGTTTGAGCGTGTTATCACGGTCGAAGACGGTGTGCTTCGAGGTGGTGTCGGCGAGGCAGTATCGGCATTCTTCAACAATAATGGCTATGATGTGAAGGTTCGCTCACTCGGTATCGATGACCGTTTTGTCGAGCAAGGCACCCCTGCCGAACTATATGCCGAGTGCGGCTACGATGCCGAGGGTATCTGCAAGGCTCTGACAGAGTTGTAGAGTCTGTGACGTCTGGTTTCTTGAAAGGGCAAAAAGGGTGTTAATCGCCTATCACTTGCGCAACCCAAATGGGCTTGCCCGACGAAAAGCAGTCAGAGCTTTTGCAACCATCACGGCTCTAAAACAGAGATATAATACCTTCGGCAGCGTACATCACGGCAAAGTACCGCACTGCCTTTCCGACCATCATCGAGAGGGTGGTAATCCACACATTGCTGCGCAGCAGACCCAGCACAACCGCTATCGCATCGCCCACGTAAGGGAGTGCAACAAATAGCGCCATCACGGCCCCGCGGCCATTCAGAAAGGCCGTGGTCTTTTCGATACGTTCGTGGCCGATTCGCAGATACCGCTCAATCCACTCCGTCTTGCCGAGACGCCCGATATAGTAGCAGGTAACTCCGCCCAAAGTATTTCCGATTGTTGCCCAGAACACACACCACAAAGGCGAAAGCCCAGCTTGTGCCAGCGCAACCATAACGAGCTCCGAGCTGAATGGCACGACACTACCTGCCAGAAATGCCGAGAGAAAAATCCCGACATAGCCCCAATCCACAAAAAACTGAATCACGGATTCCATACCACAAAACACTTAAAGTGACGGCAAAATTAAAGATTTTGCTCGATTTTTCCGTCAAAAGAAAATTATTTAGTAAGTTTGCGCGAATAAAAAGCCTTAAACGACAATGATTAACACGCTTAAATTCTATCAAGACTTCCCGAAAGAGGGTATCAAATTTGTGGATATTATTCCGCTGTTGCAGGATAAGGCTGTCTATAAGCAACTTATAGACACTCTGTCGCAACTCACAACCGCAGCGAATGTCGCAGCACCCGAGGCTCGCGGATTTCTGTTCGCATCGTCGCTGCTGCTGACCAACGACAAGGTGCAGAATATTATCCCCATTCGCAAGAGTGGCAAACTTCCATTCAAAGAGGGAGACCTTATCGAGGTACGTATCGAGAAGGAGTACGGATTCGATACGCTCTACTATCGCCGCAGCGATATCGCAGCCGGAGTTCCGGAGGGAGATGTGTTCGAGGTAACGCTCTTCGATGATGTTCTCGCCACAGGTGGCACCGCCGAGGGAATAGCCCGCTCGATGGAGTCGATGCGTATCGTCATTGACGGCAAAGAGTACGGAGTAAAGATCAAAGAGTTCATCTTCCTCGTACATCTTGCAGATCTTCCGGGTAAGGCACGTCTCGAAAGCATCGCTCCGGTGCATACGCTGATGGATATTTAGTTCGACAACAGAATTTACACAACAACTATGAAATTCAACGAGTATAAAGGTTTGGATCTGCCCAAACTCGCAAGCGACGTTCTCGGAGAGTGGGACGTCAAAGATACATTCCACAAGAGTATAACCACACGCGAAGGTCACCCCACATTCGTATTCTATGAGGGTCCCCCCTCGGCGAACGGTATGCCGGGCATCCACCACGTTATGGCGCGTACAATCAAGGATATCTTCTGCCGCTACAAGACGCAGCAGGGTTATCTCGTTCACCGCAAGGCGGGTTGGGATACTCACGGTCTGCCCGTGGAGTTGGGTGTCGAGAAGGCTCTCGGCATTACCAAAGAGGATATCGGCAAGAAGATTACGGTCGAGGAGTACAACAAGGCTTGCCGTGCAGACGTGATGAAATTTACGGGTGTTTGGGAGAACCTCACTCGTCGAATGGGTTATTGGGTCAATATGGACGACCCCTATATTACCTACGATAACAAATACATCGAGACCCTTTGGTGGCTATTGAAGCAACTCTTCGATAAGGGTCTGCTCTATAAGGGTTATACCATCCAGCCCTACTCGCCCGCTGCGGGTACGGGTCTTTCGACTCACGAGTTGAACCAGCCGGGCTGCTACCGCGATGTGAAGGATACCACCTGCACGGCACAGTTCAAAGTTGTGCGTAATGCCGAGAGCGAACATCTCTTCGAGGATGTTCAGGGCGAACTCTACTTCCTCGCCTGGACAACCACTCCGTGGACACTGCCTTCGAATACGGCACTCTGCGTGGGTCCGAAGATTGACTATGTGCGCGTGAAATGCATCAACCCCTATACCGAGCAACCGCAGACGGTAATTATTGCCCGCGACCTCGTTCCCTCGATTTTCAACAAGAAGTTGGAGGGCACCTACACGGTCGAGGAGGAGCGCACCTACAAAGGTGCCGACCTCGCAGGCATCCGCTACGAGCAACTCATCCCGTGGGTTAAGCCGGTGGAGGCCGACGAGAAGGGCAATTGGACTCCGGCGGTCGAGAAGGCCTTCCGCGTTATCACGGGCGACTACGTTACCACCGAGGATGGTACGGGTATCGTTCACATTGCACCCACGTTTGGTGCCGATGACGCCTTCGTGGCCCGCGCCGCAGGCATCCCCTCGCTCTTTATGATTAACAAGCGTGGCGAGACTCGCCCGATGGTCGATTTCACGGGTAAGTTCTACCTGCTCGACGAACTCGACGATAAGTTTGTTGCCGAGTGTGTCGATGTCGAGGCTTACAAGGACTATGCAGGTCGCTGGGTAAAGAATGCTTATGACCCGCAGTTTACGGTTGATGGCAGATATGACGAGAAGGCTGCACAGGCTGCCGAGACGCTCGATATCTATATCTCGATGATGCTTAAAGCGTCAAATCGCGCCTTCCGCATCGAGAAACACACCCACAACTACCCCCACTGCTGGCGTACCGACAAGCCGGTGTTGTACTACCCGCTCGACTCGTGGTTTATCCGCACTACGGCTCTCAAAGAGCGTATGATTGAACTCAATAAGACCATCCGCTGGAAGCCCGAATCGACAGGCTCGGGTCGCTTCGGCAAATGGCTCGAAAACCTCAACGATTGGAACCTCTCGCGCTCGCGTTTCTGGGGCACCCCGCTGCCCATCTGGGCTACGGAGGACCGCTCGGAGATGAAGTGTATCGGCTCGGTCGAGGAGCTTATGGGCGAAATCGAGAAATCGATTGCCGCAGGCCTTATGAGCGAGAATCCCTACAAGAATTTCAAGGTGGGCGATATGTCGAAGGAGAACTACTCGACCGACAATATCGACCTCCACAAACCATACGTGGATAATATTGTCCTGGTATCGTCGAAGGGAGAGGCTATGCGTCGCGAGAGTGACCTTATTGACGTTTGGTTCGACTCGGGAGCTATGCCCTATGCACAGTTGCACTACCCCTTCGAGAACGGCGGCGCAGAGTTTAACGATGTCTATCCGGCAGACTTTATCGCCGAGGGTGTCGATCAGACTCGCGGTTGGTTCTTCACGTTGCACGCTATCGCTACGATGCTCTTCGACTCGGTAGCGTTCAAGAATATCATCTCGAATGGACTCGTTCTCGACAAAAACGGTAACAAGATGTCGAAACGTCTGGGCAATGCCGTAGATCCGTTCGAGGTGCTCGACAAGTATGGAGCAGATGCCACTCGTTGGTATATGATTTCGAACTCGCAGCCGTGGGACAACCTCAAATTTGATGTCGAGGGTGTCGATGAGGTACGCCGCAAGTTCTTTGGCACGCTCTACAACACCTACTCGTTCTTTGCGCTCTACGCCAACATCGACGGCTTTACCGGCTCGGAGGAGGATGTTCCCGTTGCGGAGCGCCCCGAAATCGACCGCTGGATTATCTCGGAGCTCAACACACTCATCAAAGTTGTTACCGAGTCACTCGAAGGTTACGATCCGACACCTGCGGCTCGTGCAATTCAGGAGTTCGTGGGCGAGAACCTCTCGAACTGGTATGTTCGCCTCAATCGTAAGCGTTTCTGGGGCGGAGAGATGGACAAAGATAAGCTGGCGGCATATCAGACCCTCTACACCTGCTTGGAGAGCGTCGCGAAGTTATCGGCTCCGTTTGCTCCGTTTATCTCGGACCGCATCTTCTGCGACCTGAACGCCGTAAGCGGTCGCCATAGCGACGAATCGGTACACCTCTCGGACTTCCCGAAGGCTGACGAGTCGCTTATCAACACCGAACTCGAAGAGATGATGTCGCTGGCACAACGCATCTCGTCGATGGTGTTGGCACTTCGTCGCAAGGTCAATATCAAGGTTCGTCAGCCGCTGACAAAGATTCTTGTTCCCGTCTTGGACAAGACTACCGCAAAGCATATTGAGGCCGTTAAGAACCTTATCATCAGCGAGGTAAATGTTAAGGATATCGAACTTATCGAGAAGACTACCGGTCTGATTACCAAGCGCATCAAACCTAACTTCAAGACTCTCGGTCCCAAGTACGGCAAGTATATGAAGCAGATTGCGGCACTCGTTGCTTCCTTCTCGCAGGAGCAGATTGCCGAGGTCGAGAGCGGTGCTGTGACACAACTCGACATCGATGGCACACTGCTCGATGTTGCAATCGAGGACTTCGATATCACTTCGGAGGATATGCCGGGTTGGTTGGTTGCCTCGGAGGGTAAATTGACCGTTGCACTCGACATTACCGTAACCGACGAGTTGCGTAAGGAGGGTGTGGCACGCGAGTTGGTAAATCGTATCCAGAATATCCGCAAGGATTCGGGCTTGGAGGTAACCGACAAGATTATGGTCGAAATCGAGACAAAGGAGGAGGTCGAAGGGGCCGTTGCCGCCTTTGGCGACTACATCGGTTCGCAAACCCTTGCCACAAGTGTCAAATGTAGCGCCGAACCGCAGGGAGAGTTTATTGTCGAGAGTGATATTGACGAAGAGCCGCTGCGCATCGCGATAACAAAAATGCACTAAAAACGCACAAAATTTGGATAGTAAAGTATTTTTGCTTACCTTTACGTTAAACCAAATGATTAAGGAGGATAATTTATGGCAGAAGTTGAGAAAACCAGATATAGCGACGCCGAGTTGGAGGAGTTCCGCCAAGTGATTCTTGCCAAGCTCGAAGCAGCTCGCGCAGATTATGAGTTGTTGCGCGACACGATTACCCACGCCGCCGGTAACGATACCGAGGACACTTCGCCCACCTACAAAGTGCTCGAAGAGGGTGCTGCAACGCTCTCCAAGGAGGAGAATGGCAGATTGGCAACTCACCAATTAAAGTTTATTCGCAATCTCGAAATGGCATTGGTCCGTATCGAGAACAAGACCTACGGCATCTGTAAGACCACAGGCAAACTGATTCCGAAAGAGCGTCTGATGAAGGTGCCCCACGCCACCGAGTGTATCGAGGCAAAAGAGGGTCGCATCCGATAGCGAACAAGCTGCAAAAGAGAGGGCTGTCCGACAATTTTGTTGCGACAGCCCTCTTTTTATGGTATCGGGCAGGATGTTTCAGTCCCGTTTCAGTCCCGTTTATGATGGCAAGGAATGGCAAGCGCAGTCTGCGACTGCCTAATGGCAGCGGGCGGAATTATGTAATTCAAAATT
>CAZIAS010000018.1:0-35172 GCA_964536825.1 uncultured Alistipes sp.
TTCTCGCCCTCAATTTAATACTCAAAAAGCGCCACTTTTGGCATCATTACCAATATATATCGTATAGACTCTTCGCGAGATTAGTATCCCAGAGTTTTCGACGATGCATACGATATTTTGAGGGCATTTGCACGACGCAACTCCTGTTTAACGTCAGTGATGATACCCATCTTCGTCTTACCGTCGGCTTTCAGGCAGACAGTCATCAGCGAACGATCAACCTCGCTTAACTGGTCGCGCTCACCGGCGATGAAGTCCAAAATATCCTTGGTCGTCTTATACGAGTCGTTCAGCTGGATACGCGGTGCAGTACCAAACTTCTCCTGCATTGCAAGTATCGGCTGACCGATGTGGATGTGACTTACCAGAGACTTCTTCTCCAATTTTTGCACCTCGGTAGCTTCGGGCACCTTGTAGTGTACGAGCAACTCCTGATCACGCATCGAAGTCGAGAGCATAAAGAAGAAGAGAATGATATAAACAACGTCAGGGAGCGATGTGGTTGCCATCGCAGGGACCTCGCGGTCGCCCTTTTTCTTCATTACTGCCATAATACTACTTCTTTGTGATATTACGCGGCTCTGCTTCCGAAATTTTCAGAGGAATAGCCTTGGTGATTACTGTACTTTGCTCTTTTTCGAGGTCGGCGAACTTCTTGCCGAACTTCATCTTCGACACCTCATCACGTACTTCGTTGAAGGCGCGGGTCAGCTCATTCTGAACTCGGATATAGACCTCATAGTCCGTATCGCGAGTATTTTGGAGCGAAATCACACCCTGACTAATCGGGTATGCCCACTTCGAGCCATCCGGCATTTCGAGCTCCTTAACCTCCTTCTCGGGAAGATTGGGATCATCGAACGGATTGAGGATGAACTCCTTTGCCTTGTCCTTCAACTGACGGAGATCGGTCATCTTGTTGCCAACCATAATATTACCGCTGCTGTTTACGAACACCAACAGAAGGTTACGTTCCTTAACCTTAATCTCCTCCTGTTTTACGTTCGGATCCGGCATCGGCGGCAACACGCGCACGAGTCCCGTATCTACGTCCATCGTCGAAACGACGAGGAAGAAGATAAGCACCGTGAAGGCGATATCCGCTTGTGACGAAGCATTAATTTCCGGTATATTCTTTTTATTTGACATAATTGTTATACCTTATTATTTAAATAAGTTGCGAACCTCGGCAACAACAGTTGCAAGAATCGTTGCGACAGCCACAACGTAAGTTACGATGATACCTGCCTCCGAAACTATTAACACAAACGGGTCGTCAAATACACCGCCTGCCGAGTTGGGGATGGTCAAGCCCTCGTGGCTCATTGCGATACCTGTCGCTGCGCCAACGATTGCCACTACCAATACAGCTGCAACTCCCGTCGTTTTAAGACCCGAAGGGTTCTGAATCAAGTTTGCAATAGCTGCGCCTACGATGCATACCACTGCTCCTACGAGCAATGCGTAGAACCAGATAAGGTTCCAGCTGATTGCAGCATCCGCACCGCCTACTACAACAGCCCACAGAACGAGAGCTACGGTAATGGCAAACAGGGACGCCAATACAATATTTAATACCTTTTTCATAATTTTTGTTTCTGTGTACGGGTTGTTACGGTCTGTGATTATTTCTCGTTAAGCATATCCAGCAACGAAATCGAAGCGTCCTCCATCTCGTTTACGATCGAGTCAATCTTCGAAATAACGTAGTTGTAGAATACCTGGAGAATCATAGCCGAGATAAGACCCAACAGCGTCGTAAGAAGAGCGACCTTCATACCACCTGCAACGAGTGCCGGAGAGATATCACCTGCTGCCTGAATAGCATCGAACGACTGTACCAGACCAACGACTGTACCCAAGAATCCGAGCGACGGCGAGAGCGAGATGAAGAGCGACAACCAAGTCAAGCCCGACTCCAACTGACCGGTCTGAACCGAACCGTACGATACAACAGCCTTCTCAACTGCATCGAGACCCTGATTTGCACGGTCAAGACCCTGCCAATAGATCGAAGCGATAGGACCGCGTGTGTTGCGGCAAACCTCCTTGGCAGCCTCTACACCACCCTCTTTGAGAGCAGCCTCTACCTGTGCAATGAACTTCTTGGTGTTAATCGACGAGAACGCGAGGAAAAGGATGCGCTCGATAGCGATAGCCAAACCAAGAACGAGAACGATAAGGATAGGAAGCATCCAGCCCCAACCACCTTCGAGGAACTTCTGCATCAAAACGTGGTGCATAGTCTCACCCTCAATCTGAACCTCGGGGTCAATAGCCTCTTCGGTAGCAACAGCCTCCTCTGCGGGAGCAGCTACCTCTTCGGTTGCAGGAGCAGCAGCCTCGGTGTTCTCCTGTGCAAAAACATTAGCAGTGCCAAAGCTCAACATGGCTACTGACAACATCAAAAATAATTTTTTCATAACAGTTTTAATAAGTTAATAATTTGAATTAGTTTATTGCGTTAAATTTTTTGTTAATTTTTCAAATTTCTCGTCGTATTTCCCGTTTTTCGTCCCAATATCCACCACCTATCGGCAAAAACGGCTTTTTGTCATTTTGCCACAAAACAGGAGGTAATCATTTGTTTATCAACCTAATAGCACCCTCAATCGAGCCTTCAAGCGTCGTTTGAGTGCCAATATCAGTGCGAAATATAGGATTTTTTTTTGGTTTATGCAACGTCTTCGGGTGTAAATTCTCCTTTTATCGGACAAGCGAGCAGCCGGCGACACTCTTCGAGTGTATGATTTCCACCCAGCAGATACATCAATTTCGTAACGGCAGCCTCGGTGGTCATATCACGACCACTGATGACTCCGATACTACGCAGTCCCACACCTGTTTCGTAGAGCTCCATAGACACCGCACCTCCGGCACACTGCGTCACGTTGATTATGATGATCCCTCGCTCGATAGCCTCTCCGAGGACCTTGATAAACCACTCGCTGGTCGGAGCATTTCCCGAGCCGTATGTTTCGAGAACCACACCCCTCAAACCATCGACCGAAAGTATCGCCCGCAGTATCGATTCGCTGATTCCGGGGAAGAGTTTTATTACCACTACTCCATCGCTCAAAGAGGTCGCAATATTCAGATTATCAGCAATTTCACAAGGGCGTGTAATAGCGGTGTGATTATACGATATATTGACCCCGACCTCGGCTAACGGCGGATAGTTGTAAGAGCAGAATGCACTCAACTCTTCGGCACTTTGCTTGGTCGTTCTGTTACCTCGGAAGAGGCGGTTTTGGAAGTAGAGCGCCACTTCCGAAATTATAGGAAGACCATTGCGGCGAGCACCTGCTATTTCGAGCGCCGTAATCAGATTTTCGCGTCCATCCGTGCGCAAAATACCCATAGGAATCTGGCTGCCTGTCAGGATTACCGGTTTTGCCAGGTTTTCGAGCATAAAACTCAACGCCGATGCGGTATATGACATCGTATCGGTACCGTGCAGAACAACAAATCCATCGAATCGGGAGTAGTTTTCGCGTATGACTTCGGCGAGTTCAATCCAGCGGCTCGGCATTATGTTCGACGAGTCTATCGGGGTCATCGTCAGCACCTCGATATCGACATCAAGTCTGCGCAACGAGGGTATCTCCTCGTACATTGCCGAGAAGTCGAACGGGACGAGCGTTCCTCCGGCATCGCGACGCATACCGATGGTACCACCGGTGTAGATTAACAAAATTTTAGGTTTTACCTCCATAATTATCTGTTGTTTAGGAACATCCTCTCGGCGTTGGCAGTGGTTTGTGCCGCCACCTCGGCGAGTGTTACACCTTTGATTTCTGCAATTTTCTCACAAATGTAGGGAATATATGCCGACTCATTGCGCTGACCGCGGAACGGTACGGGCGTAAGATAGGGACAATCGGTTTCGAGCAACAGCTCTTCGAGCGGAATCTCGCGTACAACATTCGCAAGGGGGCTCTTCTTGAAGGTCACAACCCCACCGATACCGAACATAAAATCGCCACATTCGCGCAGACGTCGATAAGTTGCCACATCATCCGAAAAGGCGTGGAACGCCCCTCTCACACCACGTCCGCGGAACCCTTCGATAACCTCACACATCTCTTCCCACGCGCTACGCGTATGGACTGCTATGGGGAGATTGTAGCGCAACGAGAGCTCGATTTGTTGTTCGAACGCCTCCATTTGCTGCTCACGAAAATCGCGACTCCAATAGAGGTCAAGACCAATCTCTCCCACCCCATAGAAGCGCTCTACCGGCGGATTTTCGAGATAATGCCCGACCAGCGCCAGCTCTTCACGCCACGCCGGATTATCATTCACAGAGGTGGGATGCAGCCCCATCATCGGGAAACATCGGTCACTCCACGTGCGGCACATATCGAACATTCTCTCATAGCTCTCTCTATCGATGGCGGGCAGCAACAGACGCTCCACGCCGGCCTCGGCTGCTCGTGCCATCGCTTCGTGGCGATCGCTGTCGAACTCGGGTTCATAGAGGTGGGAGTGGGTATCGATATATCTGTTTTGCATACACTCTTCTCAAAAAGACGGATTAGACAAGTTTTTCGTACATATTTCCGGGCAGCAATCTGACGGCGCCTGCCAATTCGAGCGACATCAGCAATGCCGACAACTCTCCCGACTGCATCCCGCTCAACTCCATAAGCTCTCCGACCGAGAGCGGATCCGAGGTTCGGAAACAACAAAGCAGCCCCTTTTCGTCGGGCGTAAGGTCGAGTGTCGGGTCGATATTTACAACCTCTTTTGAGGGGAGGTTCAAATCCCACATCAGCTCGTTGATTATATCCTCTGCCGAGGCCACGAGTTGAGCTCGACGACTGCGTATCAGATGATTTGTTCCGCTTGATGCCGAATCGGTAATCCTGCCGGGCAGAGCCATTACCGAGCGGTTGTAGCCATCAGCAAACTGCGCCGTCGTGAGGGCTCCGCCACCGGCGTGCGATTCGACCACAACCGTTCCACAACCCAACGCCGCAATTATGCGGTTGCGCGAGATATAGTAGCACCCTTTTTGACGGGTCGATGAGGGGAGTTCTGTTACAACGGCACCTCCGTGCGCAATAATATCATCCGCCAAGGCCGTATGCTGGGCAGGAGTTACCGCTGGTAGGGGATTTGCAACCACGGCTACCGTAGGGACATTGTTCAGCAGAGCTGCGCGATGCGCTGCCGAGTCAATACCGAAAGCCAGACCGCTGACGATGCAGAGGTCCGGAACTCGTGCGGCAAGACCGGCAATCAACTCCGAGCAGGCTCGCTCTCCATAAGGAGTCATACGACGTGTGCCAACAAACGAGATGCATCTGCGTGACAACGCTTTCACATCTCCTCGCAGGTAGAGAACGTGTGGAGAGTCATCCATCTCGCGCAGAAGAGCGGGGAACTCTTCGTCGGTAGATGCTATGGCGGTAATCGAGTGGCGATGGCAATACTCCGCTTCGCGTTCGGCAGCCGCCCAACCCTCGCGGTTCACGATGGCACGAGCCAACTCCGGACGCAACTCGGCACGCTGCACCAAGTCGCTCTCCGAGGCCGAGAATATGGTTTGAGCATCACCGAACACCTCCAAGAGGTGGGCGACGCCCTTTGCCCCGAGCCCTTTGGTCATTGCCAATGCAAAATCTTCGATTTTCATAAAAACCCCGTTTCGGAATGTAAAGTTACAAAAAAAACTAAAAATTGAAAACGCTCCGCCGGAATCCGCCCCGTTTTCGGCATAAAATAAGGGCTGTCACAACCCATTTGTCGGACAGCCCTTGACAGACAGATTATCTGTACGCAATCTTTATTGTTGAGAACCAACATCTTGCGTGATGGTAATCTCTTCAACTCTCAACTCTAATCCCGAAGTAACAAAACCGAGGGTCAACATTTCACGAGCCGGTCCGAACATTCCAAAGTTCTCGGCTTCGACCACAGCAGCCTCTACTTCATTGATATAAAAGAAGACCTCCGAGCCTCTGCGAACCATCTCCAAATTTACAGCAACATTCGACCCTGCGGGAATTTGTTGATTTTGAATTTTTCGCTTATCAACATCCGGGAACATATAAAAACACTCCGTTCCTTTAACTTTCAGGGACCACAATGGCAGTTCGGGACAGAATGCCGACTGTCCGGCACGGAATAATAGGCTCTTAAATGCCGTCGTTCCCTTCTCTGTTCGGATTGGATTATACAACAATCCAAACCAATTCTTTTTATCCATTTTTGGAGTGGTCAAAGATACTTTTACGTGGAAATCCATATTGGGATTTATCATCTTGATATTTGTAAAAGTATATCGTCCAAATCCTCGAAGAACGAAATATCCATTATGAGAATGAGCTGCATCTTTCCCCTTTTTAGAATGCATTTCAGCCCACTCCAACTGTGCGCCATTCTCGAAATCCTCAACAATGCGGATTTGATTTTCTTGCGCCTGCGCTCCAAAGGCAACTGCCAGAGCAGCAACCATCAACAAAAATCGCTTCATATCCGATTAGTTTTTGCCAAGACGCTGCTGCATCTCGCTGATGAGCGTTTCATACTTTTTCAGCACTCGATTCCACGGACGGTAGCTGTTCTCGCCGCCGTTAAGAGGGGCAATCTCGGTCGAGATACGAATCTGGTATGCCAAACCATCAAACGAACTCTCCTTAACCTGCACCATCGTGCGCACCTTAACATCAGCCTTCGGGAAGCTCTGCGAAACCCAAGTGGTATTCATATAACCCGAAGATTTGTCGGCGGTCTTGAACTCATCGAAGTAGTTAAGCATAACCTGCGACATCAGTTTCCAGGCCTGATCTGTATTAAGTCCCTCACGTACCGATACGGTAAAATACTTGTTTGCGAGGTTCGATGCCACCGAACCCTCCAAAGCGTCATCCTGCACAAGGTTCACCTGAATCGAAGTGCGTGCATCATCTTTGTAAACTTTGATTCGTTTATCTACGTAACCCGGAGCAGAAACCTTAATGCTGAAAACATCGTTTTTACCCTTAAAGGTCAGCAGATAAGAGCCATCGGCAACATAGTTGCCATCGACATAGATTTTCGCCGTTTCGGGATTGGTAACAATCTTCTTTACTTTTGCTGCCATAGCCGATTCGGTTACACAAAAGAGTGCGAGCAGAATTGCCGCAAGATTAAAAAACTTTTTCATTTTATTTAAGTTTTTTATTGCCCGCCAACTCCGAACGTGCGGTTAATATAAATTAAGAAAGTGTGGAGTTGATCGTCTATCCGGTTCGAGGTTCTGGAATACCTATACCACAAATAAACATACCCCACACTCGTATTGAAATACAAGAATGGGGCAAAACACCCCTATCGAAGACTCAATACGGAGTGACGAGTGTGATGCTCTCTTGTGGTATTTGAAATTTTCCAGATTTCGAACCAAGATAAAGCTAATACACCTTCATCAATATATGTCTGTCGTGCAGTGCAAACCACACGGCACCACAAAATTAGAAAAACTTTTACAATTGTACAAACGTCATCGGTTTGTGAGATAAAAATCTCTCCCGCAATCAAAAAAATCTCAAAAAGTTTTGCAAATACCAAAATAGTCTATATATTTGCACACCCAAATCGGGAAAAGCCCAGGTGGTGGAATTGGTAGACACGCTACTTTGAGGGGGTAGTGACTAATTAGGGTCGTGTGAGTTCGAGTCTCGTCCTGGGCACCAAATTCGAAAAGAATCAAAACCATTAAACGGAATCCGAAGATTCCGTTTTTTTGTTTTTTGACAAGGGGATTAAGGGCAATTAAGGGAGAGTGTGGGGAATATGAGGAGAATGGGGAGAATGGGGATTATCATTTTGGATTCTGAATTCTGATTTTTGAATTTTGAATTTCAAAAACTCCCCCCCCTGTCGCCCCTTTGCAAAGGGGTCGGGGGATTGTAAATATAGATTTCGCATCACAAAATCTCGGATTTTGAGTTTTATATGATGCGAAATGGGAGGTAGTCGAAGACCGGAGGGATCAATAATTATCAATTATCAACTATCAATTGCACTCCCTTAAAAACCTTCTCTCTGCGCCCTTCGGAATTGAGTGGCAATCAACAGCACTGACACAGGATGTTAATAGCCTTGCATTTGCGCAACCAAAAACGGGGCTGCCCAACTCTCGGTTGAGCAACCCCGTTTGTAGAAGTCGTATAACAATTCCTACTTCTTTTTCGGCTCTGCCTTTACCTTAATTTTGGAAAAAGCCTCCACCAATGCTGCATCCGAGTTTTTGGCAGCATCGTACTTAACCATTACCGTTTTGGCCTTTACATCCACGTACACATCCTTAATACCCTTACCAAGCACAGCCACATTATCATAGACCTTCTTGGCACAGCCCTGACAGTCGATGTCAGTGCAGAAAACGGTAGTTACAATCTGTTTCTCGGCCTTTGCCTTCTTCTCCTGCGCAAAACCTACGCCTGCGCACATCACTGCCACGAGGCAGAGCATCATAATCTTTTTCATAATCTTTTATGTTTTAAGTTTGTAAATTTCACTAATAGAGGTTAAATCTTACGCCGATGTAGAACTTACGTCCTTTGAGCGGTCCCCACACCACCGACGAGTTGAACGACGTATCGTAAGGGTTGGCTCCGGCGGTCATCTTCTCGCCACCGAGCAAAATCGGGTCTTTCTGGCGATAGCCGAGGATATTCTCGCAACCAACGTAAATATCCCACTGCTTAATCTTGTAGCTTACCTGTGCAAAGAGCATCGGGTACGCAGGCGAGTAGTACGCCTTCGAGATGTCGCCATCGAGTGACGGCAGACGGCACTTGCCGTTATACTGCGCCGTAACATCAAATACCCAACGACGGAACTTGGTTGCATATTGCAGGTTGAGCAGGGTCTTGAATCGGCTTACCAACGGAGACTCGACCAGAGCCTTTGTCCCATCCTGACGTTCGATGGTCTGCTTGGCGTTCGTATAGCGGAATGTCGCAAAGATATCGAATCGCTCGATGGGGGTCCACGTAAAGTCTATCTGATAGTTATCCGTAAAGGATTTTCCGTTCGTGGCATAGATATTCACATAGTCGGCACCCCACTCCTGATCGGCAATCACACGATTGAAGAACTCGGTGCGGAAATAGTCGAACGAGAGCGTTGCATCGTGATAACCCACCAATGTGAATGTCTGCGAAAGACTTCCTCCGAATGTTGCCACCGACTCCATACGCTGAAAATCATTCGCAAGAACATATCCGTTTCGCGAAGTGTCGCCATCGAAGATGATGGTGCGACCCGTAGCAAGGATTCCGATATTGTCGGCAATGACGTTCGTCGAGCGGTAACCCATACCCGCCGAAGCCCGCAAAATGGTTATCGGAGTGATGTTCCACTTAATATGTCCGCGAGGAGTGAAGTACGCCTTGCGATAGAAAGTGTTGTAGTCGCCACGCAGGCCCACCACAGCCGAGAACTTATCTTTCAAGTTATAGGTATATTCCGCATAAAGACCAATCTCCGATTCGAGTCTGTCGAACGTGTACAGGCTCTTCGCAGGAGCCGTGGCTGCCGAGGCATCCACTCCGATAAGACTCGGCGAGAGCAGATTCTCGTCGTATTTATCGACCGTTGTCATTGCGCCAACGATTAGCTTATGCTCCGGAGTAAAGTAGTGGTCATACATCAGGTTGGCAAGCAGCGAGTGTTCGCTCGCTCTATAATCGTTCAACCCGAAGTACGCATCCTCGTCATAGAAGTTGTAGTCGGCAACGAAGGCGAGGCTCGAACGCAACTCCTCCTCCTTCTGCTCATCATAGACTGCCGGACCCACGGGGGTTCCGATTTTGAAGTAGGCATTGGCGTTCTGATTGAGTATCGACGAGCCGTAAATCTTCTTCGACCACAACTCATCGTACATATCGCGCTTGTAGCGGATATCGCCACCCAGACGTTGGTCGCGAGTATATTTTGCACCCCAACGAATCTGTACGCCCTGCTCGGTCTGGTAGAGCCAACGATTGGCGACATTTACCTGATTCGAGAGGGGCATATCGCGCATACCGTCCTTGTTGCGGTCGTGACTTTGGGTATCCATCGAGCCGTGTGCAAGAATTACGGTCGAGAGTTTTTTATCCTTGGTTACGGGTATTGCCGACGAGAGGTTAATCTCGGGTTTCAGCTCATCGTCGAAGTAGAGATTCAAAAACAGACGCTCCTCATCGGTCGGTTTGCGGTGTTCGAGGTTAATCTGTCCGGTCATCGCTTCGTGGCCGGCCGTTACCGAAGAGATTCCCTTCGACACCTGAATCGAGTTGAGCCACATACCCGGCGTGTAACTCAATCCGTAGGGCGAACTCAATCCTCGCATAATGGGTCGATTCTCGTCGAGAATCTGGGTGTAAGTACCCGCCAAGCCGAGCATCTTGATTTGACGCGCTCCCGAGATGGCATCGCTGTATCCCACAGTTACCGAAGCCGAGTTCTCGAACGATTCGGCAAGGTTGCAGCACGCCATTTTGCACAGACCGGCAAACGAAATCATCTCGCTCTTATAGACACCGTCCTGTTTAACATAATTTCCACCGAGCGAGCCCTCGACAACGACACTCTCCAACTCGACACCTTCACTCATTCTGAACTCCACTCGCGACTGCGATGCAGAGACCTTCAACGTGTCGTTCTCGTAGCCGATGAACGATGCCACAAGTCGGTCATAACCCTTCACTCGGTGGAGCTTGAACTCGCCGGCGAGGTTGGCGCTCGTGCCGACATTGGTATCCGCCCAATATACGGCCGAACCGGGCAGCGGCTTGCCGTCGCCACCGAGCACTACGCCCGAAACATCTTGTGCCACAGCAACCTGCACACCCAAAATTGCACCTATAAATGCAATAATGTATTTTAGATTTTTCATTGTTGTTGATTTTGATTTTTACACAATTCATACCGTCGGAGACCTTGTGCCACATCGACACAACCCCGACCAAAGGTTGAAAACTATGCAAAAATCGGAGGCGCACGCAATCCTCCCGTCGAGAGGAGTGGGGCTTCATTTATCGGAATCGTTCGCGGAATCGACAGAATGTCATTTGCGAACACAGAGCCTGTGTCTGCCGAATCGACAAGAGCTCGTGGCAACTCGGCAACAACCATTTTTATCAGTTTCAGACTCCGCTCGCTATCGGTTGCAACGGCGGACTCTGTCAGATTTTCGTGAGTGTGAGTACATTCGCAATGTTGAGAAAGAGAGGTCTCGCCCTGACACGAGACACACATCTCGCACGGGCAGTGGTGTGAGATATGCGAGTGGCACGACGCACAGTCACACGTCAGCACCACAACGGCATTCAACACCATTGCACAAAGATAGACCAGCACAAGTGCCGCCGATATTTTGCGCCTACTCTCCATCCACCAAAAGGTTACACTCTTGAAGTTTCGCAATCCACGCCTCGGCATCTTTCGTTGCGGTAGCCTCATCAACGTCGTAGTTTTCGAGCAGCAGAGCCACCACACGCTGCAAGTCGAACTCCACACCCTGCAACTCATTCCAGAGCAACAGCGAGGTGTCGTTGAGCGCAATGACGCGCGTCACGTCACTGCCGAACTTTCCTTGCATTATAACTACATTTTCGCCTGCAATGGAGCGAACCTTATACTCTTTTTTGAACTTCATAATCCACTACTATGTGCGACAAAAGTACAATTTTTTTTTAACATTGCACCTCAAACGCTCCATTTTTCTTATCTTCGCGCTATGGAACAGGCGCAGAATATACACTCCGTGCTACGGCAATATTGGGGATTTGAGTCGTTCCGTCCTATGCAGGAGCAGATTATCCGCTCGGTAATGGACGGGCGCGACACCCTTGCACTGATGCCGACCGGAGGCGGCAAATCGCTTACGTATCAGGTTCCGGCAATGGCAAATGACGGCATCTGCATCGTTATCACGCCTCTGATTGCCCTGATGAAGGATCAGGTCGATAATCTGCATAAACACGGAATCTCGGCGGCAGCTGTCCATTCGGGGCTAACACCCCGACAAATCGACATCACTCTCGACAACTGCGTCTATGGCGACATAAAGTTCCTCTACATTGCTCCCGAACGACTTGCAACCGAGGTCTTTCGGCTGCGTGTACAGAAGATGAAAGTCTCGTTGCTGGCGGTTGATGAGGCTCACTGTATCTCACAATGGGGATACGATTTTCGCCCCTCCTACCTGCGTATTGCCGAGATACGAAGACTAATCCCCGACACGCCGATTCTCGCCTTGACGGCATCGGCAACAGAGGTGGTCGAAAAGGATATAATCGACAAACTCGAACTCGCCGAACCGGCGGTGTTGCGAAGCAGCTTTGCCCGCGACAATCTCTCCTATTCGGTACGTGATGTTGATGACAAAAACGAGCAACTTCTGCGCATCATCGGGAATGTGGCAGGCAGCGGTATTGTTTATGTCCGTACCCGCGAGGGCGCCGAGAAGATTGCAGCGTGGTTACAGCAGCAGGACGAGAGTGCCAACTTCTACCACGGAGGTCTGCCTAACGCCGAGCGTTCGTTGCGTCAGGAGGATTGGACACAGGGGCGTACCCGCATAATGGTTGCCACCAACGCTTTCGGTATGGGTATCGACAAGGCAGACGTTCGATTTGTGGTTCATTACACAATGTGTGACTCGCTCGAAAGCTACTATCAGGAGGCGGGGCGTGCCGGTCGTGACGGACGTCGCAGTTATGCGGTCCTTCTCACATCATCCGACGATGAGCAGCGTGTTGTCAAGCGCTTCGAGAGCGAGTTCCCTCCTCTCGACGAGATAAAGAGTATCTATGAAAAAGTTTGCAATTATGTGCAGGTTGCCATTGGCGACGGTTTGCAGAGTTCGTTTGTATTCAACATCCACGACTTTGCCACCCGTGAGCATATCTTCACGGGCAAAATTCAGAGCGCACTGAAAATCTTGCAACAAAACGGTTATCTGACCCTTACCGAGGAGATGGAGAATCCCGCACGAATAATGTTCTGCGTCAGCCGTGACGACCTCTACAAGATACGTGTCGAGCGCGAGGAGCTCGACCACTTCTTGCGCACCGTGTTGCGTATGTACAACGGCGTCTTCACGGAATTTCGCGCCATTGACGAGTGCGAAATTGCGACCGTCAGTGGCTATACGGTTGAACGAGTCAAAGAGTTGCTAAAACGACTCTGGCAGATGCGAATCATTCGCTACATCCCTTCAAACCGCTCGCCGATGCTCTTCTTCAACGAGGAGCGTCTGCCGACAGAAGATATCTACATAGCCCCCGAAACCTACCGCCTGCGCAAAGAGATGATGCACGAGCGTTTCTCGAAAATGCTCGGCTATGCCACAAGCGAAGAGTGCTGCCGCAGTCGTATGCTCTCGGAGTATTTTGGAGATACGTCAGCGAAAGATTGCGGTATCTGCGACGTCTGCATTGCACGTCGCAAGCGGGCAAAGCGAGAGGAGGGTGCCGATTTACGCAAACCCATTCTCGAAAAATTATCATCGGGGCCAATGTCTGTTCGCGACCTTGTGGCATCGTTTCATTGTGACCCGCAACCACTGCTCGACACTCTGAAACAGATGCACGACGAGAATCTTCTCACAACCAATCCCGCAGGTATAGTGCAACTTGTCGGCGACAAGAACTCTAACCCCGAAATATAAAACTGCCTATCCCTTATGAAGTTGCCACTCGATATATTCATAACTCTCGGAAAACGCCTTTCTACATTTGGCGAGGAGCCCGAGTCGTGCGCCGTAATCGAACGCGCACAAGCGGAGAACGGGTGGTTTGTACCCGAAGATGTGCGCTATGCCGTGCAGGCGATTTGTGAGGATATGCTTGATGGGAAGAAGCTGAAAGCGTGGCTCTGCACGTACAATCTTCCTTCTGCTGCCCCTGCGACGCCGCTCCGCATTGCGATAATTATGGCAGGAAATATTCCGTTAGTCGGATTTTTCGACCTGTTGTGTGTGGTGGCAAGTGGTAACCACGCCGCCGTCAAGATGTCGGGCAAAGACAGGGTGCTTATGGAGTACATTATCAACCTCCTGCGAGATATCGAGCCCGCAATCGCAATATCGGAGTATGTCGGCGAGGCTGTTGATGCCGTGATTGCCACAGGCAGCGACAACAGCAACCGCTACTTCCGCACCAACTTTGCGGGAGTGCCGTCGTTGTTGCGCGGAAATCGCCACTCGGTGGCAGTACTGACAGGCAGTGAGAGTCAAGAGCAGATGGCAGGGTTGAGTGAAGATATAGGTCGATATTCGGGTTTGGGATGTCGAAACGTGTCACTGATTTTTGCACCGGAGGGGGCTGCAATTTCGTTTGTCGAGCGCAAAATATGCCCCAAGTACGATAACAACCGTCGCCAAACACGTGCCCTGCTCGAAATGCACGGCATACCATTCGTGGAGAGCGGAGGGCTGCTGTTGGTCGAAGGCGAAGAGTTTCCGACGCAGTTGAGCCGTGTAAATGTGGTGCGATATCGCTCGCTTGCGGAGGTCGAGGCTTGGCTCGAAACACACGAAGAAGAGTTGCAATGCGTTGTTTCAAACGCGATAGAACACTCGCGACGTGCCGACTTCGGCTCGGCACAGCGACCTGCGCTTACGGATTATCCCGACGAACGGGATGTTATGCGTTTTCTGCTATCGCTATCTTAATTTTTCCGGTAGTACGACTCGTCAAGACCCATAGTCCAATCCCGACGAGCCACGACGGCAACAATCAACACCATAACCATAACCGCTCCGCTGAAAACAAAGGGGAAGAGGTGATTCTCTGCGTGCAGGGCATCGCGAAATCCATCGACGATAAACGGGCAAGCCACCACCGCGAGATAATTTACGGCCATCACATACGACAGAGCCAGCGTTGCAAGATGCGGCGGGGCGATGATTGCCGCCTTGTCGTAGATTATAGGCTGCATTATTCCGTAGCCAAAACCTGTCATCAGGGCTCCGACAACCATTGCCGCCGGCACCTTGCCGAGAGCAAAGAGCAACAATCCGATTGCCATCATCATCAGCGAAACGATGTTCGACCAACCCCTCAACACTCCGATAATATGGTTAAGAAAGAGCCCCGGAAGACAGATGGCAAGAAAGAACAGAGAGATAAGAATCCCCGAAAAGGAGCTGCGCATCTTGTAATCTTCGACCAGAAAGGCGACGTAATAGCTTATCGCCAGCGCGGCAAAGGTTATCAAAAAATAGAGCAACATCAACTCCACCAAACGGCGCAGATCGATTTTCGTGTTTTTCAATTGGTCACTCTCTTTCGGCTCGGGGGCAGATTTCTGACGGCGCAGGAAAGGTACAAGCAACAGCGACACTCCCGGCAACAGATATACCAGGAAGGGCAGATGCCAATTGACCGTAGCGAGATAGCCCGTCACGGCAGTGGCGAGAACAAGCGTCAGGTTGTTGATGGCAGAACTGATACCGAGCTGCCGCACACGACGGTCGCCGGTAAAATAATCGACCACCAAACCCGTAGAGAGCGGCACGACCATACCTGCGCCAATACCCAGCACGCAACTTATGACGATAAGCCCCACCATACTCTTGGCAAAGAGGCACGCCGCACCGCTCAAAAAGAATATCGCAAGTCCGACAAAGAGAATCCGCAACTTGTCCTTGCCGACCGACAGATGACCGGCAACGATTACAAACGGGATTATCAGCAACGAAGGCAATGATGTAAGCATCTGTATTTCAAGGTCGCTCGCCTTGGGAAAAATCTTGTTCAAGTCGCCCAAAATAGGCGAAATTGCAAGTCCGGGCAACGACACCACAGCCGACACGGACCATATTGCCAGCAGGACGATAAGCGAGATTTGACCTTTTCCGGTTTCGATTTTCATATCCGATTTTTGTTGGTTGATTCTACGATTTCAAAATTTACACGGTACGTAGCAACAGTAGTGCCAGAGTAGAGTCTTGAAACGGACCGGAGTGGCGGTTGCAGAAGTATTGAAGTAATGCCCGTCACATATACAAGAGGTAAGTGAGGTTATTCTCGAAAAAAATCACTACCTTTGCAGCCTGTAAATTCGAAAAATCAATGATATATGGATCTGATTGAAGCTATCGTTTTAGGCGCAATTCAGGGGCTGACCGAATTTCTGCCCGTATCGAGCAGCGGTCACCTGCAAATCGCAAAGGCACTGCTTGGTGTCGAAATCGAAGAGAACCTCCTTTTTGACGTTACGTTGCACGCGGCAACGGTTTTGAGTACGATTGTGGTATTATGGAGCGAGATTAAACGTCTGATATGCGGACTCTTCTCGAAGCATTTTAATGACGAGCAGGCATACGTTCTCAAACTCGTGCTTTCGATGATTCCCATAGGCATTGTGGGCTTTGCATTCAAAGATTACATCAACGCAATGCTATCATCGCCGTGGATATTGACAATCGTAGGCGTAATGTTGTTGCTTACCGCGGTGCTGTTGGCATTTGCCTATTACGCCCGTCCCCGCGAGAAGGAGCAAATCTCCTATCGCGACGCGTTTATCATCGGTTTGGCACAGGCTGTGGCAGCAATGCCCGGTCTATCGCGTTCGGGCACAACCATTGCAACGGGATTGATACTCGGCAACAAGAAGGAGGCTGTTGCCAACTTCTCGTTCCTGATGGTGTTGGCCCCGATTATGGGCGAGATGTTCCTGAACATCGTCAAGGGCGAGGTGGCCTTCGACTCAATAGGTCCGGCTCCGATGGTTGCAGGCTTTGTTTCGGCGTTTGTTGTCGGCTGTCTTGCCTGCAAGTTTATGATCGGCATCGTCAAGCGCGGAAAACTTATCTGGTTTGCCCTCTATTGTGCCGTTGCCGGTCTGGCTTCGATAATATACAACCTCTTATAGACCGATATGACAGATACTGTTTCGTTTGAGGGTTTTGACTTTCAGGAGGGCTATATTGCCGTCATCGATAAGCCTTACGAGTGGACCTCGGCAGATGTCGTTCGTAAGATAAAATTTGCACTGCGCCGCAAGGGCTACCGCAAGATTAAGGTCGGACACGCAGGAACTCTCGACCCACTTGCCACAG
Source organism: uncultured Alistipes sp. (assembly GCA_964536825.1). Taxonomy (GTDB): domain Bacteria; phylum Bacteroidota; class Bacteroidia; order Bacteroidales; family Rikenellaceae; genus Alistipes. Next base: position 17,051 of record CAZIAS010000018.1, read on the forward strand.
GCATCTTGATTATCTGCATCGGCAAGGCAACCAAGATGGTTGAGCAGTTGCAGGCAGAAGAGAAGGAGTACACTGCCGACCTGCGTTTGGGTGCCACGACTCCGAGTTTCGATATGGAGCACCCTGTCGATAAGACCTTCCCGACCGAGCATATCACTCGCGAGGCGGTTGAGGCGGCATTGCTCTCGCTATCCGGCGAGAGATTGCAGGCTCCACCCCTCTACTCGGCAAAGAAGGTCGAAGGTGTACGTGCCTACGAATTTGCGCGAGCAGGCGAGGAGGTCGAACTTCGTAAGGCACTCATCAATATCTACGAGATGACGTTGGTGCGCTACGAACTGCCCGATATCTCGATTCGCGTACGTTGCAGCAAGGGCACCTACATCCGCTCGTTGGCAGGCGAAATCGGCGAGGCTGTCGAGAGTGGAGCCTACCTTACGTCACTGCGCCGAGTACGCAGTGGAGGCTTTACCGTCGAAAACGCGTGGCAGCTCGATGATTTTCTGAAAAAACTCGAAGGCGAGTGAAACAAAATCAACAATTTATCGTATAGTTTTTGATTGTCGTCTTTGTTCGCTCCACCACAAGCACGGCAACAAGAAACGTAATAACACCAATATAATATGAAATTATCGCAGTACGGTTACGACTTTTCGCCGGAGATGTTGGCGAAATATCCTGCCGACAATCGTGACGAATCGCGTCTGATGGTACTCAATCGCAAGACCGGAACCATCGAACATCGTGTGTTCAAAGAGATCTTGGACTATTTTGACGAGAACGACCTCTTTGTCTTCAACGACACCAAAGTCTTCCCTGCTCGTCTTTATGGCAACAAAGAGAAGACCGGCGCCGAAATTGAGATTTTCCTGCTTCGCGAGCTCAATCGCGAATTGCGCCTGTGGGACGTTTTGGTCGATCCCGCCCGCAAAATCCGCATCGGCAACAAACTCTACTTCGGAGAGGATGATATTCTCGGAGCCGAAGTTATCGACAACACCACCTCGCGCGGTCGCACACTGCGATTCCTCTTCGACGGAACCTACGAAGAGTTCAAGGAGACACTCTATCGTATGGGCGAGACCCCGCTGCCCCGCTGGGTACGCGAAAAGGTTGAAGATATCGACAACGAGCGTTACCAGACAATCTTTGCCGACAAGGAGGGCGCCGTGGCAGCTCCTACGGCAGGTCTTCACTTCTCGAAACATCTTCTCAAACGAATGGAAATCAAGGGCGTGAACAGCGCTTTTGTGACGCTGCACGTCGGCTTGGGCAATTTCCGCACTGTCGATGTCGAGGATCTCTCGAAGCACAAGATGGACTCCGAGCAATTCTTCGTTACGGAGGAGGCCGCCAAGACGGTTAATAGTGCCAAAGAGAGTGGTCATAAGGTTGTTTCGGTCGGCACCACGGTTATGCGAACACTCGAAACAGCGGTATCGACTCGCGGTATGATTAACCCGATGGAGGGTTGGACCAACAAGTTTATCTTCCATCCGTACGAATTTACGGTGGCAGACGCGATGGTAACCAACTTCCAGCTACCCTACTCGACCCAGCTTATGATGGTTGCGGCATTCGGTGGTTTCGATATGGTTATGAATGCCTACAAAATCGCCAAGGAAGAGGGCTATCGCTTTGGTACCTACGGAGATGCGATGCTGATATTGTAACACGCTTTGAGGATAAAGTTTGGCGAGTAGCCGAATTTCTCGAAAAAAATCATTATCTTTGCTATCTAAACACAACGAACGTATGGCAAACAACAAGATTTTGTACGTATGTCAGGAGATAACTCCTTACCTGCCCGAGAGCGAAGAGTCGTTGCTTTGTCGCGCACTCTCGCCGGCGATGCAGGAGCGTGGAAACGAGGTACGTACCTTTATGCCGCGCTATGGTTGTATCAACGAACGTCGCAACCAACTGCACGAGGTTATCCGTCTGTCGGGAATGAATCTTATTATCGACGATAACGACCACCAGCTGATTATCAAGGTCGCATCCATTCCGTCGGCGCGTGTTCAGATTTATTTTATCGACAACGACGACTACTTTGCACGCAAATCGGTACTTGTGGATGCCGATGGTAACGAATTTGAGGACAACGACGAACGTATGGTCTTCTTCGCCCGCGGTGTCTTGGAGACGGTAAAGAAGTTGCATTGGACTCCGACTGTGGTTCATTGCCACGGCTGGTTCTCGGCGGTGGTGCCCATCTATTTGAAAAAGGTCTTCCACGACGACCCGATTTTCAAAAATGTCAAAATCGTTGTGTCGCTCTACGACGACAAGTTCTCGCAACCGCTCAACAATTTGCGTGAAAAGATTGCCAGCGAGGGCGTAAAAGATAAAAATCTCTCGATTCTTGACGAGGCTTCATACGAAAATCTCTATCGTTTCGTTATAGGTTATGCCGATGGCGTGATAATCGCATCGGAGAGTGCCGACTCCGCAGTTGTACAATTTGCTCGCGAAAGTGGCAAACCTCTCTTGGAGTATCAATCGCCGGAGGCAGAGGGCTATTACGATAATTACGACCGTTTCTATGAAGAGATTCGTTAATCTGCAAAGGTTTGTGACTGCTGTTGCCGTGATTTCGATTGCGGCAATAACGCTGTTTGCGGGATGTACTACGTCCGACGGGGAGCTTGGATATGAGCTTATTCCCGAGAGCCAGAAGATGCAGATTCGTTTCAAAAGTTTCTATGCCGGCAAGGTTCGCAAAGACACTTTCGACAAGGAGCAGAATAAATTTGTGGTAACCACCAGCGACTGTCGCTCGTTCCGAACATCGCTCTACCGTTCGGATTCGCTCATCTCGTCGAATCTGCGAGTGGGATATATGGGTATTGATCGCGATACCGACAACATCTTCGGCGAACGCGAAGCGAGTTATGCATCCAACTTCCTCTTTATGTCCGATATCGGCGAGGGAGGATTTGGCTATCTGCCCATCTTTGACTCGATGCAGTTGTTGGTATCGGTCAAGAATTTTGACGGCGACACGACGCGAGTGCAGACCTACGAAGTCTATGAGGTTACCAAATCGCTGATTGAGGCTATGGACGACGGAAAGGATACGGTTGCCTACATCGGCTTCGATATGGAGCAACTCTACGACCGCAGCAAACCGCTCTTCACATTCCAATTCCCGAATCAAGAGAAAGGCGTCTATACATCCTCCACCGCCGTAACAATGGAGCCGGTATCGCTCTCGACCGATAGCCCGACGTGGGATTTTATCCGTCGATTGATGCTTATTCCTGCCGACACGAGCAATTGGGACGGCTATGCAGATGACACCGAGATATACACCGACGATGCCAAGTGGGTAGAGGCGTTCAAGGGTCTTTATATCAAGCCGAGCGGAAGTTTGGAGTCGGGCAAAGAGGGTGCAATGTATGAGGTTGATTTCTCGGCCACGGGAATCTATCTTTTGGGCAGAAATCGCAATCCGAAGGAGCCTATGCTCATTCAGGATACGACCTATATGTACTACTACTTCTACGACAAGAATGCCAAAAAGGGCAACTACTCGATAAACAGCGTCAAGCACAACCTTGCGGGCTCATTGTTGGAGAATTACGAGATGGGCGAAGTGGCAGACAAGAGCGACGACGAGAATCGCCTGTTGCGCACCGAAAGCACAGTGGGCTACATCAGCGGTATGGGAGGTCCGATGTTGGAGATCTATTTTACCGACGACTTCCTGCGCGAATTGCGCTCGGTAAGCGCAGAGGATGGATACAGACACACTGCGATAAATCAGGCACAGATGAGCATCTTCCTCGAAGGCTCGGATTACGATTGGTTGAAGATTGTGCCCGAAATGATTACCCCGCTACTCGACAAATCGATTACACGATTGGGTCTTTATACCGATTTCAATACGCTTACCGCAATTCCGGACTACAACTACTCTTACGAGAAGTCGTACGATACAGCGTTGGCATTCGGCGGTAACCTCAATCGCAGCCGCGCAAACTACGTAATGGATATTTCGGGATATGTGCAGCGTCTTAAAAATTACATCGACTACCTCAACGCCGAAAATCAGAGCGATTTCGACTACGAGGCTGTATATAATACGGAAGAGAACAAATCGAGCGGAAAGTATATCCCGCGCACAATCTATCTTGCCCCCGAGGCATACGACCTCTACACCTTCAAGCGCTCGAAGGTTTGGGGTATGGAGGATGCCGGATTACAAAACGCTTCGATAAAAATAGACCTCTCCTACACGATGATTAAATAGAATATTTAATAGTAAGAAAACGATGAAAACCTAAGTTACGGCTTAGGTTTCGTTGTGTAAAAAAACAGATAACGAAATGCAAGAAAATTTAGTAATCGTCGAGTCTCCGGCAAAGGCAAAAACCATTGAAAAATTTCTCGGCAAGGAGTATGTGGTCAAGTCGAGTTTCGGACATATTCGCGATTTGGCAAAGAAAGATCTCGGAATAAATCTCGATGGCTCGTATCAGCCCATCTATGAGATTCCTGCGGACAAGCGCAAGGTTGTCGAGGAGTTGTCGCGTTTGGCAAAGGCTGCAAAGACCGTGTGGCTCGCATCCGATGAGGACCGCGAAGGAGAGGCTATTGCGTGGCATCTGGCAGAGGTGCTTAATCTGCCCATCGACAATACGAAACGTATCGTCTTTCACGAAATTACCAAGAATGCCATTCTTGCCGCAATCGAGAATCCGCGCAAGGTTGATATGAACCTGGTAAATGCGCAGCAGGCACGCCGAGTTTTGGACCGTCTGGTCGGTTTCGAGCTCTCGCCCGTATTGTGGAAGAAGGTTCGTCCGGCACTCTCGGCAGGTCGCGTGCAGAGCGTTGCCGTAAGACTTATCGTCGAGCGCGAGCGCGAGATTATCGGCTTCAACTCAACGGCATTTTATCGCGTAACTGCCCAATTCCACACGGCAGACTCGTCGAAAACCCTCTTCCGTGCCGATGTTCCGCACAAGTTCTCCACCAAGGAGGTGGCAGAGTCTTTCTTGCGCAACTGCATCGGAGCAACCTACCACATCGAGAGTGTAGAAGAGAAGCCGACGAAGCGCTATCCGGCACCTCCCTTTACCACCTCGACCCTCCAACAGGAGGCGGCACGCAAGTTCGGAATGTCGGTGTCGCAGACGATGTCGGTGGCACAACACCTCTACGAGCAGGGTCTTATTACCTATATGCGTACCGACTCGGTAAACCTCTCGAAACTCGCCATTGCCAAGTGCAAAGAGGAGATTTCGAAAGAGTTTGGCGAAAAGTACTCCAATCCTCGCAACTATACGACCAAAAGCAAGGGCGCACAAGAGGCTCACGAGGCTATTCGTCCGTCGTATATTGACCGACACACCATTGAGGGTTCGACAGCCGAAAAGCGCCTGTATGAACTTATCTGGAAACGTACCGTGGCATCGCAGATGGTGGCGGCCGACATCGACCGTACCAACATCAGCATCATATCCTCAACCGGAGCACAATTCACGGCTGCCGGCGAGAGCATCCGCTTCGACGGATTCCTGCGATTATACTCCGAATCGACTGACGACGAGCAGAATGAGCAGAGTGGCGGCATCCTGCCACAAATGACTGTCGGTGATGTTGTCGTTGCCGAGCAGATTACCGCTACCGAGCGCTTTACCACTCCGCCGATGCGCTACAATGAGGCTTTGCTCGTCAAGCGTCTCGAAGAGTTGGGCATCGGTCGTCCTTCGACCTATGCACCGACCATCACGACCATCATCAATCGCGGCTATGTCGAAAAGCAGAGCAAAGAGGCTCGCAAACGCACATATCAGCAACTCACACTCGCAAAGGGAACCATTTCCGAGAAGACTCTTTCGGAGAACTACGGCTCCGAGAAGGGTCGTTTGGCTCCGACCGATGTCGGTATGATTGTCAATGACTATCTCGAAGCACAGTTTGCACCGATTCTCGAATACAACTTCACAGCTGATGTCGAGAAGGAGTTTGACCGCATCGCCGAGGGCGAGATTACGTGGAACAAGATGATTAACGACTTCTACGTTCCATTCCACGATATGGTCGAGAATGCCATCGGAACCCAGGCGGATAAGAACACCCAAACCCGCGTACTCGGTACCGACCCTGCTACGGGACACGTCGTCAAGGCACGTATCGGACGCTACGGTCCAATGGTGGAAATCGAAGGAGAGGAGGGCGAGAAACCCCGCTTTGCATCCCTCAAAAAGGGTCAGCTTATCGAGGCTCTGACACTCGAAGAGGCTCTCGAACTATTTGCCCTGCCCCGCAATCTGGGTAAGTACGGAGATGAAGATTTGATTGTCGGCATCGGCAAGTTCGGAGCGTACGTTCGTCACGGCAAAACCTTCGCATCGCTCGATAAGAAAGATGACCCGTACACCATCCTTTATGAGCGAGCTGTCGAGCTGCTCGATGCTCACTTGGCACAGGTCAAGGAGGCTAACACCCCGCTCAAAACCTTTGTCGAAAATCCCGATATCGTCATCAAAAATGGTCGCTACGGCGCATACATTGCCTACAAGGGCAAGAACTACCGTCTGCCCAAAGGCGCCAAACCGGCATATATGGTAATCGAGGATTGCCTTAAAATTATCAATTCAAGTAAAAAATAGTGATATGAAACGTCTTTTTCTGCTTCTCGTTCTCGTAACGGGACTCTCTATTTCGGCTAATGCCGACAATGGCTATAAATTCACGGATGGCAAACTTATCCGCACCACCTCGGTCAAGGACCAACACCGTAGCGGCACCTGCTGGTGTTTCTCGGCACTCTCGTTCCTCGAAAACGAGATTATGCGTGCCGGCGGCGAGGAGATGGATCTTTCGGAGATGTGGCTTGTACGCAACATCTACTTCGAGAAGGCCGTAAAGTATGTCCGTCTGCACGGCAGTCTTAATTTTTCGGTTGGTGGAGCGGCTCACGACGTAACCAACGGAATCCGCAACTACGGCATCGTTCCGCAGGAGGTCTATCCTGGTCTGAACTACGGCACCGAAAAGCCCCACTTCAACGAGATTGATGCTGTATTGAAGGCATACGTCGATGCCATCATCCGCAATCCGAACAAAAAACTAACCACCTCGTGGCAGGCAGGTCTGAACGGAATCCTCGATGCCTACTTCGGCGTTATGCCCGAAACATTCACTTACAAAGGCAAGGAGTACACCCCGAAGTCGTTTGCGGCATCGCTGCCCATCAATATCGATGACTATGTGAATATTACCTCCTACACCCACCACCCCTTCTACTCGAAGTTTGTTATCGAGGTTCCCGACAATTGGGCTTGGGATTCGGTCTATAACGTACCTCTGGACGAGATGATGGCAATCATCGACAACGCACTCGCCAACGACTACTCGATTATGTGGGCTGCCGATGTCAGCGAGCGCGGATTCAGTCGCACAAAGGCTATCGGTATTATTCCCGAGGCAGACCTCGACAGTATGAGCGGCACCGAGGCGGAGCGTTGGGGCAAACTCTCGGCAAAGGAGAAGGAGGATGCTCTCTACAAATTCGATAAGCCCGGAAAGGAGAAGACCATTACCCAGCAGATGCGTCAGGAGGCATACGACAATTACGAGACTACCGATGACCACGGAATGGTTATCATCGGCACCGCCACCGACCAGAACGGCAACCCCTATTTCAAGGTTAAGAACTCGTGGGACGTTCGTCCGCCTTACGGAGGTTACTACTACTTCTCGCGTCCGTTTGTGGAGTATAAGACGATGTCGTATATGGTCAATAAGAACGCTATCCCCTCCAAGATTCGCAAGAAGCTCGGTTTGTAAGCACACATCGACCTGTTACGCAAAAATAAGAGCGTGTCCAACAAGTTTCTTGGACACGCTCTTATCGTTTGAGATGCGAATGATTCGCCTACGCCACCTCCCAATGGCCGCCCTTGCCGAAGAGGTGTTCCTCGACCTCATCCATCATTCCGCAACGGAAGAGAACATCGATAGCAGTCACACGACTACGCATATAGGGCATATATGTAAAGGTCTTGCGGAAACGCTCACGCGAAACACCAATCATCTCCGGCTCGTAAGGAGCACCTACGGCTTTCAGGTTGGCATATACCTCTTCGAAGGGGATAATCTGTGCGCGAATTTGCTCCTTCAATGTGGGCCAAGCCTCCTTGATGGCAACAAGCTGCTTGCGCAGACCCTCTTTATCGACATACTTGTTGCGAGTCTCCTCCAATGCACGAGCCGTAAGACCGGCATTGCCTGCGAAGATGCGCTTTGCATCCGCCTCAATCTCTTCGAGTGACTTCCACCTCTCGACACAGGCCTCCACATCGAGATTCTCCAAGTCGCGCTCGATAAGATACTCCAAAAGTGCTGTCGAAGCCAATGTTCCGATTCCGACCTTAAAACCGTGAGAAACGTGCTCGCCGTTGTAGCAGAGATTCTCCATATCCCAGCAGTGGCTGAATTGGTGCTCGATGCCCGATGCGGGACGGCTCGATTGCAGAGCCTGCATTGCAAAGCCGCTCATAACCAAACCCTCTGCCAACTTCTCGGTCATCTCGACATCGCCCTCGAATACGGCTGCCGGCGCACTCAACGCCTCGCGCAGACCATCCTGAACCAAACCAAACGAGAAATCATCCATAACCTCGGCTCCCATAACATCAGCAATCATCCAATCGGCACCTGCGGGAATCTTGGCAATGAGATCGGCATAACCCGACGCAGCGAGGTGCTTGGGTGCTGCTGCCGAAATCTCCGAATCGAGAACCATTCCGTAGGGTGCAGGGCACGAGAATGTCTGCTTGTTACCCTCGAATGTGATAGACGCACCGAAAGCAGTGTAGCCATCCATAGATGCCGCAGTTCCGACAACCAGATACTTGCGACCCAAGTGAGCCGAAACAAGCTTTGTAAGATCGTTAATCACACCTGAACCAACCGCCACAGGCACAGCATCGATGGTTTTGAGATAAACCTCCAACTCCTCGATGAATGACCACTCGGCATAGAGATGCGGGTCGGTAAAGATATGAGCCTTCTCCAACTCGATACCTGCCTCACGCATATATCTCTCAACGGCCTCTCCTGCAACGGCGTAGGTAGTGGTATCTGCCACGATAACCGCCTTCTGCCCGGGGAAGAGCTTGCGGAAAAGTGCGGGCGTCTGGTCGAGAACTCCCGCTCCGATAACCAAATCTTTGGTGTCGGTAGTGCGCTGCAATGCGCTCTCGATTTTGTTCATAATGTTACGTTATTTAGATTTTAGACTTATTTCGTCGTGTTGGCTTTTGTTTCTTTTTCTTGCGCAAATTTACATATTTACTTTCTATCCAACAAACTTTGAACACCTTTTTGAGCGCGATTTTGAAAAAATAAAGATTATTCGTAACTTTACATTCCGAAATGAATCATTAACCAACTTAAACAAAATGAGAAGATTTATATTACTGCTGGCAGTGTTGGTGTTCGGTACCGCAACAGCACGAGATGGCAAGAACAGCGTTAGGATTACCGAAGGTCCATATCTGCAAGCTGTCGGCGAACGAGAGTTTACGGTTGTATGGACCACCGATCAGGAAGCTGTTGCGTGGGTGGAGATTGCTCCCGATGACGGCACCCATTTCTATAATCGCGAGCGTCAGCGATTCTACCAGACGCAGTATGGTCGCAAGTGCGTGGGCACGCTGCACAAAGTGCGTGTCAGTGGCCTCGAACCCGCCACAACCTACCGCTATCGTATTATCAGTGCCGCAGCAATCAAAGGCGAGAAAGATCGTGTGCTCTTTACCGAACAGCGCGGAAGCGATGTCTATCGCCGTAAGCCCTACTTCGTAACCACACTCGACCACAACAAACCAAGCGTGTCGTTTGCAATGGTAAACGACATCCACGGCAAGACGGCAGAACTCGACAGCCTCTTTGCGGATGCCGCCAAGCGCAAGTATGATTTCGTCTGCTTCAATGGCGATATGACCTCGCGCAACAATAGTCGAAGTGATGTGTTCAAGTACTACCTCTCTTCTGCATCGACACTCTTTGCCAAAGAGACACCTCTCTACTTTGTTCGTGGCAATCACGAAACCCGCGGATCCTATGCGGTATCACTCCCCGAGCTCTTCCCCACAACTACGGGTCAGCCCTACTACACCTTCCGTCAGGGACCGGTCTTTTTTATCGTGCTCGACTGCGGAGAGGATAAGCCCGACAACGATATGGAGTATTCGGGATTGGCCTGCTATGACCAATATCGCAACGAAGAGGCTGCGTGGCTGCGAGGTGTGATTGCAAGCGAGGAGTTCCGCTCGGCACCCGTGAAAATTGCCTTCTGTCACATCCCTCCCGAAACGAAGGGCTGGCACGGTGCGGCAGAGATTCATCGCCTCTTTGTGCCACTGCTTAACGAGGGCGGTATCGACCTGATGCTCTCGGGTCATATCCACAAATACAGCCTCGCGGAGGCGGGCACAAATGGCTGCAACTTCCCCGTACTCTGCAATCCCAACCTTTGTCGATTGGAGGCTACGGCAACCACCAACAGCGTGGATATCAACATTTTTGACGTCAGCGCCAAACTTTTGCATTCGTATCAAATAAAGAAATAGAGAAACAATGAGCAATTTTAATCGCTATCGTTCGATCTACTCGCACGATGAACTTATGGAGCGTCTGCGCAATCTTCGTCACGTTGCGCTCGATATGGACGGAACAATCTATATGGGAATGTCGCTCTTCCCCTTTACCAAACCATTTCTTGCCGGTTTGCGCGGTCAGGGCATCAACTACTCATTCCTCACGAACAACCCCTCGAAGTGTATCGCCGACTACCTCCACAAACTCGAAGTGCTCGGCATCGAAGCCACCGAGGAGGAGATGTACACCACCGCTCTGGCGACCATCGACTACATCAAGACCAACTACCCCACGGCAAAACGACTCTTCCTGCTCGGCACGCCGAGTATGATTTCGGAGTTCGAGAAGGCTGGCTTCGAGTCGGCTGCCGACGACCCGAATGACCGCCCCGATGTGATTGTTGCGGCATTCGATATGACTTTGGAGTACAACCGCCTGTGCCGTGCAGCGTGGTGGGTATCGCAGGGAGTGCCCTACATCGCAACCAACCCCGACCGCGTATGTCCCACGGACCAGCCGGTGGTTTTGGTCGATTGCGGTTCGATATGCGCCTGCATCGAGCACGCTACGGGTCGCAAGCCCGATATTACACTCGGCAAGCCCGACCCCAATATGCTCTCGGGTATCGTCAATCGCTACGGTTTGCAACCCGACCAGATTGCAATGGTCGGCGACCGTATCTACACCGATATCGAGATGGCTCATAATGCCAATGCTTTTGGTGTCTTGGTGCTTTCGGGCGAAACAACGCTCGACGTTGCCGATGCTGCGGAGCGCCAACCCCATCTGATTGCTGAAAATATCGGCGTTCTGGGCGAACTTATCGCCGAAGCACACGGCTTGAAGTAATCCTCAAAAACGAAAACAATACAGAAAGGGGTTATCCAACAAGGAATGTTGGGTAGCCCTTTTTTGGGGGCTATTAGCTATTGGCTTTTTTTAGCCCCCCTCCCCCTTCGGGTATTCCTCCTAAAACAGGGGGGGGGTGAAAGGGGTTTAAGGGCAATTAAGGGAGAGTGTGGGGAATATGGGGAGTATGGGGAGTATAGGGAGTATAGGGAAAATCATTTTGAATTCTGAATTTTGAATTGTGAATTACACAATTACCCCCTCAAAACAACCACTTTTATCGAAAAACAATAAAAACACTGAACAACGTAACCATATTTTACATATATTTGCAAACAGAAACATCACACTATATACAAAATGCCTATGGAACTATTGAGAGTGGAGAACGTCTCGAAGCACTTTGCGGGTCACACCGCGCTCGATGACGTATCGTTGAGCATTCCGCAAGGCTCGATTTACGGCCTGCTTGGTCCGAACGGAGCAGGCAAAACAACACTGATTCGCATCATCAACCGCATAACGGCGCCCGACAGTGGTCGAGTCCTCTTCGACGGACACGAGATTTTGCCGCAAGATATCTACAATATCGGCTACCTGCCCGAAGAGCGAGGTCTTTACAAGAAGATGAAGGTCGGCGAGCAGGCGATATTCTTTGCCCGACTCAAAGGTCTGTCCCGCCGTGAGGCAACCGTTCGATTGAAGGAGTGGTTTATCCGCTTCGGGATTCAGGATTGGTGGGACAAGAGAGTCGAGGAGTTGTCGAAGGGTATGGCGCAGAAAGTACAATTTATCGTTACCATACTGCACGAGCCCAAACTGCTAATCTTCGATGAACCATTTTCGGGCTTCGACCCCATCAATGCCAACACCCTCAAAGAGGAGATTCTCGCCCTGCGCGACAAGGGAGCCACGGTCATCTTCTCGACCCACAATATGTCGAGCGTAGAGGAGATTTGCGACCATATAACCCTGATAAACAAGTCGCACAACATCCTTTCGGGAGCCGTAAGCGAGATACGTCGTTGCCACGGCAACAACATCTTCCGCATCGCCTACCGCGGAGAAGAGGCAACGCTCAAACAGGCACTCGAAGGTCGTTGCAACCTGCTCGGCGTCGAAGAGGAGGCGTCACAACGCTACAACACGCTGAAAATTCACATTGAGCGCGACGAAGATGTGCGTTCGGTAATCTCGACCGTAAACGAGGCTGTCGAACTGCGCTCGTTTGACGAGATTATCCCGAGTATGAACGACATCTTTATCCGAGCTGTCGCCGGCAAATTGTAAAACTTCAAAAAAGAGTCATTATGTCAAACAATATAGGTATTATCATAGGTCGCGAATTTAACGAACGAGTTCGCAAAAAGTCGTTTATACTGACCACCCTGCTGATGCCGCTGCTGATGGTGGCAATGATGGTGGCGCCATCACTCATTATGATGCACTCGAAGGGCGACACCAAGCGCATAGCGGTAATCGACCACAGTGGCATCATCGCCCCCCAACTCGAAAGCAACGAGGAGATTCAGTACGAACCCACAGACCTCTCTGTCGAAGATGCCCGCACGCTGCTTACCGACTATTTCGGAGTGCTCGCCATAGGCGCCGACGTGGAAACCAACCCCAATAACGTGCAGCTCTACACCAACGCATCGTCGTCATTGACGCTCGAAAGTTCCATCGAGAGCGAACTCTCCAACATCATCGAACGCGAGAAACTCAAACACTATAACATCCACAACCTCGACGAGATTCTGCGTCAGGTCAAGACTTCGGTAACGCTGACGACCTTCCGCAACGGAGAGGAGGGAGAGGTGCAGGAACAGGCGAAGTCATCAGCACTCTCGACCGCCATAGGATTTATCCTCGGAATGATGCTCTATTTCATACTTATCCTCTACGGCGCGATGGTTATGCAGAGTGTAATCGAGGAGAAAAATTCGCGTGTATTGGAGGTTATGGTCTCGTCGGTTAAACCCTTCGATTTAATGATGGGCAAAATCCTCGGCATAGCCTCGGTGGCTGCCGTTCAGATTCTTATCTGGGGAGTTCTTATTGTCGGCACAAGCGCAATTGCAATGCCGGCTCTTATTCCGGCAGATGTTATGCAGAATGTCGAGGCATTGCAGGCTGGCACACTCGATATGGCACAGGAGGGTATCGATTTGCAGATGCTCAACGTAATCAGTACCGTTACCGATTTCAGCTACCTGACAATGATTTTCGTCTGGTTGCTGCTCTTTACCATCGGAGGCTACCTGCTCTACTCGGCAATCTTTGCCGCCATCGGATCGAGTGCCGACTCGGTTCAGGATGCCCAGCAGTTGCAGACTCCGGTAATGCTTCCCATCATCATCTCGATATTTGTAATGATGACCATCTTCAACGACCCCAACTCGCCCATCGCGGTTTGGTGTTCGTATATACCCTTTACCTCGCCAATAGTGATGATGGCACGTATCCCGAGCGGAATCCCTACGTGGGAGATATTACTCTCGCTCGGCATTCTCTATATCACGTTTATCGGTATGGTCTGGTTGGCAGCCAAGATTTATCGCGTAGGAATCTTTATGTACGGCAAGAAGCCAACCTTTAAGGAGCTCTGGAAATGGGTGAGGTATAAGTATTAAAACTATTTTGTATCTTTGCGGAGATATGAAGAGATTTTTTACATCTTTGGTTGTTGTCGCAACGGCCGTGCTTACCATAGCCTGTGCTCGACACAAGATTATTCCGGACGATACCCTCGCCCGGATTTTCCACGATGCATTTTTGACCAACGCCTACCTCGAAACCGAGGAGATCGAGAGCGACACCCTCAACTTCTATGAGCCGATATTCGAGAAGTATGGCTACACCATCGAGGATGTTCGTTTCACAATCGGAAACTTCTCGAAGCGCAAGAGTGCCCGTCTGGGAGATGTCGTGGAGGTGGCAATCGACCTTTTGGAAGAAGAGGGCAAGTTCTATGAGAAGGAGGTTGCCGTGCTCGACACTATCGACAACACCGCAAAACGTCTCTTTACCCGTACCATCTATTCCGACTCTCTTATCCACATCAAGAGTCTGAACGATTCGACCCGACGCATAATTACCATCAACAATCTGCGACCGGGCGAATATCGCATATCGTTCGACTATAAAATCGACTCGCTCGACAACAACATTTTGCGTAAGACGGCATTCTGGTTCGAGCGTGAAGACAGCACAAAGATAAGCCCCCAGCAATTTACCCTCCGCAAGACCACCGTTGCCGACAAACTCTCGCGCACGGTAGTCGCCGGCGACGAGGCAAAGCGCTTGGTTATCGACCTGTTGCAGGTAAATAAGTTGAGCAACAAGGAGAAGAAGAAAAAGAAAAACCATACGGGGATGACAGTTACCGACTTGCAAATCATCCATATCCCCACGGCTGCGGAGGCTGTCGATTCGCTCTATGCCAAGCAGTTGGTTATAAAGATTTTTGCCGATGAATTTCTCTCGCTCTTCGACGCGCAGGATAGCCTCACATCTGGCGCTGTTGCCCACAGGGATTCTCTCTAAACCCATCGTCACACTTCGCGACGACGAGGTTGTCGAAATCGGGCAGTGGGAAAACCTCGACTCGATGGAGGGGGTGGAGTTCTATGCCGGAATCCTTATTCCGGCTATGGTCAATGCACATTGCCACCTCGAATTATCATATCTACACGGTCAAATCGAACCGCGAGGTGGTTTTGCCGCCTTTGCTGCCGGTATGGCTCGCACACGCAACCTCTTCTCGGAGGAGGAGCGCCTTGACGCACTACGCAGGGTCGATGAAGCATTTTGGAACGAGGGCATAGCCGCCGTCGGAGATATTGCAAACGGAATTACCGCCTTCGCCACCAAGGAGCAAAGCCCCATTCGGTATCGCACTTTTGCCGAGGTCTTCGGACTGCGTACCACATCGACAGAGCCTCTCGAAGAGTTGTTGCAACACCCCGAAACATCTCTTACTCCGCACTCAACATACTCATTGCAAGACGACATCTTCCGCTCGGTCTGCGCCAAGGGGGAGGCTCCGTTATCGATACACTTTATGGAGTCTTCGGGCGAGAGCGAACTCTATGAGGGTCGTGGCGCACTGCACGATTGGTATGCCTCGCAGGGCTGGGAGTGCGACTTCCTACACTATGGCTCGCCGGCAGAGCGCATTGTGGCAAGCATCCCCGCAGGGCGGAGCGTAATCTTTGTACATAACTGCTGCATCACGCAACGCGATATCGATATCATAATGAACCACTTCGCAGCACCCGTATATTGGGCATTGTGCCTCGGCTCAAACGACTATATATCGGGGCTGAAACCAGATATCGACCTGCTGCGTCGCAACAATCTCAATATCTGCATCGGCACCGATTCGGCAGCCTCAAACACTTCACTTTCGATGATGGCAGAGATGAAACTCTTCAAGGGCATCCCGCTCGAAGAGCTCCTGACGTGGGCAACCGCAAACGGAGCCGACGCTCTCGGTTATGGCGACAAACTCGGACGTCTTGCCATCGGACAGAGATGCGGTCTGGCAGTTATCGACGCTCTCGATTACGAACAACAGACTCTTACCGAGCACTCAACCTGCCGACGAATAGTCTAATCCTATTCGACAATATATCTCGCTCTTTTGTCGGGATAGATATCCGGAATTGTCAGCATTATGCCGGTCTCCTCGACATTGCCAAAATCGGGATTACGCACCGTATCGAACACCCGCATCGAAGGCGAAAGATTCATATAGGAGTTTATCAGAGGAGGTATCAGTTCGTCATTTTCGCGAATCGTTCGCACCAATATTTTGTAATTCTCCTCGTAGTTGCGACCTGTGAAGAGTTGTTCATACAGGCTATTATCCCACTCTTCGTTCAGCGGGCAACGTGCCGTAACAAGTTTTTCGCGGTCGGGGAAGAATCGGCGCAAAAACCACAACAACACATTCCGCGCCGAACGGTTATAGCTCGTGTATATCGTGACCTTACCAAAGAGATAGCGTATCGAAGGGTTGCGAGCCACGACAGCTCCCAAACCATCCCACAGATTATCGAGTGCGTAGATACTCTTCGGATTGCGGCGCGTCTGATATGCAACCTGCACAAATGAGCGTCCGAGTTCGATTGTATAGGGCAGAAACTTACGCCTGAAAAGTGCACTAAAACGGAAATAGTGTTCTGTCGAGAGGTTTTGCGGATGCTCGTCACGACATATTATGTAGCGATACCCACCAACTATTTCCTGCCGGGCAGGGTCCCAAATAATCAGTTGATTGTACCCCTCGCTATCGAGGTCGTCAGAGTCGATATCCACCCCCTCTCCCGTTCCTCCGCCCGCCGACCGGAATGCCTCTTCGCGCAATCGTCCCACCTCCCGCATCAACGAGGGGCACTCCGCCGCACGGAAGGTGTAAATCTCGTTTGCAGCGTGGCGCGTGGCGCGCACAAATCGTTCGGGGGTCAGCTCCGAGAGCAATGCTTCTCGTTCGACAGGGTTGATGATTTTATCCATAAACTTTTGATTCTTTCAACGCCTTGCGGCAAGCGAATATGTACATTCGCGAATATAGTCACACTGTTCGGCTATTATGCCGTGATGTTGCAACTCGTCGGTCGAGATGGGGTCGCCAACCTCAATGCGCAGACGGCTGCCTCGCTGTCGAAACATCTCATCGACAAGAAGCAGACTCTCGATGTTGGCTCCAATGCCGAAAGCCTTACGCAGTTGTGCCACCCGATAGAAACGCTCCGAAAGCGACCCCTCGAAGAAGATGGGGACAATGGCTCGTTGCGATGCATAAGCCTTACGCACAAATGTCGGTTTCCACACAGGGTCCGCGAGGACTCCGCTCGTACGACGGGAGCACAACCCCGCAGGAAATGTCGCTATCGGTCGGTCGCCCATAAGTTCTCTGTCGAACAGACGAGCCGCTTCTGCATCCTGACGGGAGTTTGGCCGAACGGGGATCCACAGCGGTTTCAGCGGTTCGATGAGTGACAACATCCGATTGACCACCACCCGAACATCGCCAAAATGCCGAATCAGCATATCGGCAAGCACCATCCCGTCAATACCGCCAAACGGATGATTCGAAACAAAGATATAGCGCCCGTCGGGTGAGATGCGTTCCGAAAATCGGACAGAATAGTCGATATCGAGGTGGCGTAGCACGCTTCGCAAAAAGGCGGCAGGAGGCAACTCTCCGTAGAGTGCAAGAATTTCGTTAATCTCTTTTTCGTGCAACAGACTTCGGAACATCCGAAGCGAAGATGGTGGCAGAATCCTCGCCAAACGAGGATATTTCTCGCCAAATAGTCGGGCAATATCGATTTCCATTAAAGTTGTTGAAAAAATCTCCGAAAGTTTATTGCAACTTTTCTGCTAAAATCAGTAACTTTACAACCAAATATGCAAATTACTACGAATACGACTTTATACCATATTCCGGTTCTGCTCGAAGAGTCGGTCGAGTTGCTCGACATCCGACCCGACGGTTGCTACGCCGACCTTACGTTTGGCGGAGGCGGACACTCGCGTCATATTCTCTCGAAGCTGGGTGCCGACGGGGCTCTCTACTCGTTTGACCAAGATGCCGACACAAAGGCGAACTGCCCCGATGACGAGCGCTTCCACTACGTCGAGAG
>CAZIAS010000019.1:0-34528 GCA_964536825.1 uncultured Alistipes sp.
ATATACTCGTGATTGCCGAGGGCAAGCCAGACCCCTTGCGGTGCTTGAATCTGTGCCAGAAGCCTATCCATATTTGCACTGCGCAACGGAAGGATGCTGTTATCCACAAGGTCGCCCGCAATAACCACGACGTCGGGATTCTCGGCGTTAATCATATCGACATATCTTTGCAGCGCACGACTCCCTGTGCCGTAGCCGAGATGTATGTCGCTGACGGCGACAATCTTCGTCGCGCCACCCTCAATAGGCTTATCGAGCGAGATGTCGATATGCTCGATGCGGGGGTTGCGGTAGTTGATATAACCATACAGCATTACACCGAGTGTCAGAGCGAATGCTACCGGAAGTTTTGCGGAGAATGTCGGCACTATCCACCCTGCAATATCGCAGAGCGTTAGCGCCAGAATCATATAGAACATAAAGAGAATCCAGATTGAACCCACCCAAAAGAGTGTGCCGACAACCCACTCGGGGAGAACCGAATTGCGTACGCCGATGGAGATAAACAGCGCAAGTGATGCTGCCACGACGATAAATGCATAGAGCATCCGCACCCACAACGGAGTGCCTGCAACCAACTGCCAACTTCTCCATAGCAGATATCCGCAACCACCCAAATAGATGAATGGCATAATCAGAAATATCGCCTTCATTCTCTCTCTTTCTCTTCTACTTTAATGTGGGGTGGTCACCGGACTACTCTGCAAGCAGAGCGTCAGCCAAAGATTCGAGGGCTGTTACATCGGCTCGCTTCATTCGTGAGAGAATCGTGACCATCGGCTCGACAATTTCGACCTGCTTCATCTGTGAGAGCATCTCGCGCATAACTCGACCTGCGCACGGCGCCCACGAACCATTCTCGACAATGGCTGCGCGACGGCGCTGATAGCCTTTGATTTGGAGGTGGTGCAGGAAATCGTGCATCGGAGGGAAGACGCCTCCGTCATACGACGCTGCGGCAACGACAAGCTTGCTCATTCGGAAGGCATCCTCAACAGCCTCTGCCATATCATCACGACTCAAATCTGCAACCGAAACCTTTGGGGCTCCCTTGGCTCTCAATATCTCTGCCAACTTCTCGGCGGCGACGAGAGTGCCTCCGTGAATCGAGGCGCAAGCAATAAAGACTCCTTCGGTCTCGACATCGTAGCGACTCCAAGTGTCGTACAAACCGATGTAGTAGCCCAGATTCTCGGTCAGCACGGGACCGTGCAGTGGCGCGATAATCTCGATATCGAGCGTGGCCGCCTTTTTGAGCAGAGCCTGTACGGGGCCTCCATATTTACCGCAGATGTTGAAATAGTAACGGCGAGCTTCGCAAGCCCACTCCTCGTCGTGACTTAAAGCACCGAACTTGCCGAAACCGTCAGCCGAAAAGAGCACTTTGTCGGTGGCATCGTATGTTACCATAACCTCGGGCCAATGAACCATCGGGGCGGTAAAGAACTGCAATGTGTGGCGACCCAACGAGAGCGTTTCGCCCTCTTTGACGCTGATTGTCCGTCCTTCGAACTCGCTATCCTCGAAAAATTGCGGCATCATCTGCACTGCACGAGCCGTAGCGACAATTTGCAAATCGGGGAAGCGCTCCAACATCGCCTCGATACTGCCGGCGTGGTCGGGCTCCATATGTTGAACGACCAGGTAGTCGGGGGTTCTGCCTGCAAGTGCCGTGTCGAGATTGGCAAGCCACTCCTCCTGTTTGCGGTTATCGACCGTATCCATTACGGCAATCTTTTCATCTTCAATAAGGTATGAGTTGTAGGATATTCCGTTGGGAACGATATATTGGCTCTCGAAGAGGTCCAAATCGGTATCATCAACCCCAATATATTTTATGTCGTTTGTTACATCCTTAATCATAGTTATCTCTCTTTATTGTTATCTGTTATTCGTTTTACTCCTCCTCTGTCATACTGCCTGCGTGGGTGGCGTAATTCTCCCATTTCTCGATGACGGCCTGGAAATCCTCGGGCAGAGGCGATTCGAAGAACATCTCCTTGCCGGTGGTCGGATGGATAAATCCCAAGCACTTTGCGTGCAGAGCCTGACGCGGAATCAGCGCAAAGCAGTTTTCGACAAATTGTTTGTATTTGGAGAATGTCGTGCCCTTCAATATGCGGTCGCCACCGTAGCGTGCATCGTTGAACAGGGGGTGCCCCTGCCACTGCATATGAACGCGAATCTGGTGTGTGCGACCCGTTTCGAGGCGACATTCGATAAGTGTTACATATCCGAAACGCTTCAATACGCGGTAGTGTGTTACGGCGTGCTTGCCCTCCGAGCCGTCGGCAAATACATACATCTGCAACCTATCTTTCGGACTGCGACCGATATTGCCGACAATGGTACCTTCGTCCTCCGTGAAATTACCCCAGACCAATGCAATGTAACGGCGCACAGTCGTGTGTTCATAGAACTGCTTGCCAAGGTGCGCCCCTGCGCGTTCGTTCTTGGTCACAACAAGTATTCCGGAGGTGTCTTTATCGATACGGTGTACCAATCCGGCACGCATATCTCCCTTCTGGAAGAGAGGCAGATCACGCAGGTGGTAGGTCAGTGCATTGACAAGCGTTCCGCTGTAATTGCCACATCCTGGATGAACAACCATACCTGCTGCCTTGTTGATGACTATCACATCATCATCCTCGTACAGGATGTCGAGCGGAATATCCTCGGGTACGATCTCCACCTCTCGCTTGGGGTAGGGCATCATCAGCGAGATATGGTCGAAGGGTTTTACTTTGTAACTCGACTTAACCGCCGTGCCGTTTACGAGTATGTTTCCGGCATCCGCAGCTGCCTGAATACGGCTACGCGAACACTTTTCCATATGAATCGTAAGGAACTTGTCGAGTCGCAACATAGATTGTCCCTTATCGACCGTAATGGCGAAGTGCTCGAATCGCTCCTCCCCTTCGGTCGCGCTATCGGAACCGTCGCCTTCTGTGGAGAACTCCAACTCGTCAGCCTCGTTCCAATCGTCGTTTATATACTCTCTGCTCTCCATCTGCTACATAAAGAACTCTTCGTCGGTTACACCTTGTTGCTGCTGTTCGATGACTCTCTCTTCGGTTGCATTTTCGAGATTACGCAACGAATCGGCAATGCGCTCTGCCTCCAAGCGCTCTTCGATGAGTGCTTTTGCAACGGCATCTGACTCTGCGCTCTGTCGCTCGACCTTCTCCATATCGAGAGTCAGTTTCAGACGAATCTTGTCGCCAAGCGCAACTTCGCGGCATTGGTCCACCGACTGATAATAGACTCGTGCCTCCTTTTTGTCGAGAATATCGACATCGTCGTCGTAAATCACGCGACCTACATTAAGTCCCATCTCCCAAAGACGGCTCTTGGCTCGTTGCAACGACAAACCGATAAGTTTCGGCATCTCGGCTGTGCCATATCCGCCCTGTACGCCAACTTTCAGCACCACGCCCGAACCGATTTCGGCTTCGAACTCGCTGTCGGGAAGGAGCTGGACATCGTTGCAATAGGCTTCGAGTACGTAGTTCGTAGCGATATCATCGACATACTCCAAACGCTCGATTTCGAGACCTGCAACTTCGAGCATATTCTTCGCCTGACGAAGTGATCGTCCTGCAATATAAGGGACCTTGACCATCTTCTGGCGCAGAGAGTTTATCGTGACATAGACCTTACGGCCCGCCTTGACCTTGGCGCCACCTTTGGGCAGCTGGTCGAGAACCATTCCCCCTTCGTACGCCGGCACGAAGAGCGAGTCATTGACGATAATCCGCAACCCTCGTCTCGCTGCCGCCTGTTCGGCATCTGCAAGTTGCACGCCAGAGAAGTCGGGTACCGTGCGGTGTGAGCCGTGGCGCGTGCCGAAGTGCATAGCGATAGCCGACAACAGAATCACTCCGACCACAATCAGAACTATTACCACAAAATTGTAGAGCAGAGGATATTGTTTGAGCCGTTGCCAGAAACTCTTCATCTTTTTACTATTTTTTCTCATCGTTTTATCTCTTTTTGCATTAAGCCTTGCGGCAAATCTCGTTGTAGAATGTGTCGCGCTCGACAGCCCGCAAACCTGCCGATGCCGCGATGCGTTCAATCTCGTCGATACTCATCACGGGGCGCACATCATCGGCCCCTGCCATCGAATATATCTTGGTCGAGTCCTCGATGGTGCCGTCGATATCGTCGGCACCGAACGAAAGCGCGAGTTCGGTTGTCTGCTTGCCGTACATTACCCAATATGCTTTGATGTGCGGAATATTGTCAAGCACGATACGGCTCATTGCCAACATTCGCAAATCCTCGACAATCGAGACCTCACCCACTTCGCTCATAGGATTGCCGACATTGCGGTATTTGAGCGGGATAAAGGCGTTGAATCCGCCCGTTTTGTCTTGTTGCTCTCGTAGTCGCAGCAGATGGTCTATGCGGTGTTCGAGGCTTTCGACGTGTCCGTAGAGTATCGTGGCGTTGGTTTTTAGCCCCAGGCGATGTGCTGCATCGTGAACTTCGAACCACTCTGCCGTCGAACCCTTTTCTGGACATATTTTTGCGCGAAGCTCCTCGTCGAAAATCTCAGCCCCACCTCCCGGGATAGCCTCCATTCCCGCGTCGATAAGCAGTTGCAGTCCCTCTTTGATTGAGAGCCCTGCTTTGCGAATCATATACGAGAGTTCGACTGCCGTGAATGCCTTAATCGCCACGTCGGGCATTATCGCCTTTACACGACGAATCAGTTCGGCGTAGTAGTATATGTCGTGCTCGGGATGTACGCCTCCCACGATATGAATCTCGGTGGCACCGCTGTTTGCCCTGTCGCGCACAATCTGCTCCATCTCCTCCATCGAGTAATCCCACGCATCGGGACTCCCTTTTGTGCGGCGGTATGAGCAGAATCGGCAGTTGAAGACACACAGGTTCGTTGGTTCGAGGTGGAAATTGCGGTTGAAAAAGACCTTGTCGCCACTTGCTCTCTGCTTGGCGGCAACGGCCAATTCTCCGAGCAACCAGAGTGGAGCCTCCTGCCACAGCAGCAGTGCCTCCTCGCCCGAAATACGCTCCGCAGAGCGCACCTTTGCCACTATCGAATCCAACGTCGCCATTACTTCGGAGCCTTATTGTAGAGGTAAATGCCTATGCAGAGGAATATTATGTTTGGCAGCCAAACCGCCAGTGCCGGAGGTAGTGAACCGCTCTTGGCAAACTCCTCGAAGAATCGGTTGAAGAGGATATATCCGAAGCAGAGCGTGATTCCGATACCGATGTGCAGACCTGTACCTCCTCGCACCTTGCGCGATGAGAGCGATACGCCGATAAGTGTCAGGATAAATGCCGAAATAGGGTAGGCGAAGCGGGCGTGATGCTCCACCTCGATAAGTCGTATGGAGTCGGAACCTTTGGCTCGCTGTTGTGCCAAGAAGTCCTGCAACTCGTCGATCTGCATCGTCTTGACCAACTCGTTGATGCGACCCATCTCTGCAACATCGAGGTTTATAAGCGTGTCGAGATTGCGATACTGCGTGAAGGTTTCGTGTCGCAGCGAGTCGAAAGAGCGAATCGTATATCGTTGAGCCGACCAGCGTTTAGTCTCCTCATTAAACTTTACGTCAGAAGATTCGAGTATCGAGGTCATCGAGCCGTCCTTGTACTGTTCGAGTGCAAAGAATGATGCCTGCTGTGTACGCTTCGAGAAGTTGCGGATATAGACAAACTGTCCGGGCTCGATTTGGCGATATATGTGGCGGTCGTATTGGAAATTCTGGCGACGGCGCAGATATTGACTCTCGAAATCGACGCAGGCACGTTGTGATACCGGAATAATCCAAAGACTCAACACCATAGACAATCCTGCAATGGCTGCGGCACCAAGGAAGTAGGGCCACATCAGTCGGCGGAAACTCATACCTCCCGAAAGCATTGCGACAATCTCGGTCTGGTATGCCATCTTCGAAGTGAAGAAGATAACGGCGATAAAGGTAAAAAGACCGCTGAATTGGTTGATAAAGAAGGGGATGAAGTTGAGGTAGTAGTCGAAAACTATCGCCTTGAACGGGGCGTGCAATTGTGTAAAATCATCAATCTTTTCGACGTAGTCGAAGATTACCACGATGATGATAATCATCGCGATGGCAAACATATAAGTTCCCAAAAACTTGCCGAGAATATATCGGTCGAGAATCTTGAATCCGGGGAATTTCAGTTTCATACACTACAATCGTTTAGCAAGTTTTACGACCGTCTGCTCCTTCCACGTCGCGAAATCGCCGGCAATGATATGTTTGCGAGCCTCGCCGACAAGACGCAGATAGAAGGCGATGTTGTGCAGTGATGCAATCTGTGCCGCCAGCATCTCGCCGCAAACAACCAAGTGGTGGAGGTAAGCCTTTGTGTAGAGCGTATCGACAAATGCCGTACCCTCGGGGTCGATGGGCGAGAAGTCGTTCTCCCACTTCTTGTTGCGAATGTTGATGGTTCCCTCCATCGTGAACAACTGTCCGTTTCTGCCGTTGCGTGTCGGCATTACGCAATCGAACATATCGACTCCGCGGGCGATACCCTCCAAGATGTTGGCAGGAGTGCCAACCCCCATCAGGTAGCGCGGTTTATCTTCGGGCAGTACGGCATTAACCACCTCTATCATCTCGTACATCACATCCGTGGGCTCGCCAACGGCTAGACCTCCGATGGCGTAACCGTCGGCGTTGTATTGCAGAACATTCTCGGCTGCCTTGGCTCTCAAATCGGGATAGCAACAACCCTGCACAATCGGGAAGAGCGACTGATAATGCCCATACTTGGGCGAGGTCTGGTGGAAACGATTAAAACAGCGCTCCAACCATCGTTCGGTAAGTGCCAACGATTTGGCTGCGTACTCGCGAGGTGCATCGCCCGGAGGACATTCGTCGAATGCCATCATAATGTCGGCTCCGATTGTACGTTCGGTATCCATCACGCTCTCGGGTGTGAACAGATGTTTCGAGCCGTCGATATGCGAGCGGAAGTGGCAACCCTCCTCTTTGAGTTTGCGACATTCGGCAAGCGAAAAGACTTGAAAACCACCACTATCTGTCAGCATAGGACCCTCCCACGTCGAGAAGCGATGAACGCCTCCCGCCTGTTCGATGATATCCATACCGGGGCGGAGGTAGAGGTGGTAGGTATTGGCCAGAATTATCTGTGCCTTCGCCTCGTCGCGCACGTCGCGGTGGAAGATGCCCTTCATCGCGGCAGCCGTTCCCACAGGCATAAAAATCGGAGTTTGGATAACACCGTGGTCGGTGGTAATCTCTCCGGCTCTGGCGGCCGAAGCAGGGTCTTTATGTTGGAGTTCGAACTTCATACTATCACTAAAACGTACAAAAGTACAAAATAATTTTGAATTTTTGAATTTTTGAATTTTGAACTGACGAACGAAGCAATGGAAGCTGTCTAACAAGGTGATTTTGGTGTCATACTCGCCCTCAAAATGCTCATTTACGCCGAGTAAACTACGCTTTTTCGGGCTTCGCAGTCCTAAAAATCCCTCTTGTTATACAACTTCTGACAATAAGAGCGTGTCCAAGAAAACTTGTTGGACACGCTCTTGCAAGGAGGAAGAAAAGAGATTTTTTTGTAAAAATCCTCTTAATTTCACTATCTTTGTGCGGTTGGGGTATAAGTCCCCGAACGACAAGAGATGATAGTGCAGTATTGGAACTTTTTTATCGAGCATTACGGCTGGCAGGGGTTTGCTCTTGCCGTGGTCATTGTTGTGCTCTTCGGAATACAGATATACTACTACGGCATAGCCTATGCCCGCATATCGAAATATCGTAACGACCATCGCCCGCGCCGTATCGAGAGCGACACCCCCGAAATATCGGTGGTCGTGACCATATACAACGAGAACTATGCCTACCTCGAATCGGGACTGCTGCAACTCCTCTCGCAAGAGTATTCGGCTTATGAGATAGTGGTGGTATATGTTGGTAGCGATAACGATTTCTACGAGGATTTGTCGCGATTGAAACTCTATTATCCCAACCTGCGCACAACCAAAATCGAGACGAAGAGCCGATTCCAGATTTCGCCCAAGATGGCTATAAATGTCGGCATTAAGTCGGCGCAAAACGAGCATATAATCCTTACCACTCCCGATGCACAACCTCGCTCGAATCGCTGGCTGACGCTTATGGCAAAGGGATTTACGCGCGGAGATATCGTTTTGGGATATTGCGGATACGAGCGTACGGCAGGTTTCGCGAATTTTGTGATGCGTGTCGAGCGTTTCGCCTCATCGGTGGAGTGGCTCTCGGCTGCAATACGCCGACACCCATATCGTGGCGACCGTAATAATATCGGTTTTACCAAAGGTCTCTATTTCGGAGTGAACGGATTTGGTAATCTCAATATGAACACCGGAGAGGATGACCTCTTTATGCAACAGATTATGACACGCGACAATGTCAGCGTTGTGCTTTCGCCCCGTGCGGCGGTAAAAGAGAAGTGTTGGGGCGGTTGGCGTTGGTGGTTTTCGCAAAAGCGCCACTTCGATTCGGCTCGCAAATTCTATCCCGTTGAGGCTCGGAGTTTTGGCCGGTGGGAGCGCGTGAGCCGACTGCTGTTTTTTGTGACGACGGCAGTGGGAGTGGCAGTAATGCCGGTCGAGTATAAACTCGCGGTGGCTGTCGTGCTGGCTGTGCGTTATGCGGTGGTGGCAACCGCCGTCAGCCGTATCTGTAAGCGTATCGGCGAGGGTGGAATAGTTGTTCGCTACCCACTGTATGACCTCTTCGGTCCGCTGCTCTCGATGATGTTGAGTGTTTCACTTCTGCGCAAAGACCCGACGGTATGGAGATAGATGATTATATCGTAGCCGATGACCGTGCGCTCGTCGGGCTTGTTCTCGATGGGGATGATGCGGCTTTTGAGCACCTCTTTAACCGCTATCGTGATGCTATTTATCGTCTCTTTGTACAGCGACTCGGAGGCTCGAACGACAATGCCGACGATCTGTTGCAGGAGACGTTCATAAAGGTGTATCTCAATATTGACCGATACGACAGTGAATATACTTTTGGGCAATGGGTTTATACCATCGCTCGCAACACCTTCATCGACTTTACGCGAAAGACTCGCAGCGACCTGCCCATAGACGAGCGCTTCTCGTCACCGGCAGCAACCGCACCGACTCCCGAGGAGAGCATTATCAACTCGCAGCAGCGTAACCAGATAGACGGTTACCTTGCCCAGCTGCCCGAGCAGTATAATCTGCTTTTCAAATTGCGCTTTATAGATGAGTACTCATACGAGGAGATTGCCGAGAAACTCCATCTGCCGATGGGTACGGTAAAGACCCAGATTCATCGCGCACGCGAGCGAATGTGCCGCCTGATAACCGAGGGGGAGAACAATTGACAATTGATAATTGATAATTGATAATTCAGGTGTTCCTAATAGATTTATCAGACACATACCGATTCAAAACTGCACAAACAGCCTCAAAATATGATGGAACTAATCACAAAATACTTTCCCGACCTGACAGCCGAGCAGCTGCGTCAATTCGAAGCGCTCGGAGCTCTGTATGCCGATTGGAATGCGAAGATTAACGTCGTGTCGCGCAAAGATTTCGACCAACTCTATCTGCGTCATATACTCCACTCTCTGGCGATTGCCAAGGTGTGCCGATTCGAGTCCGGAGCAAGAGTCCTCGATGTGGGCTGTGGTGGCGGGTTTCCGAGCATTCCGCTGGCAATACTCTTTCCCGAGGTGCAATTTACGGCGGTCGATTCGATAGCCAAGAAGATTACGGTTGTGCGTGGTGTGGCGGAGGGTGCCGGTATCAAGAATATCGAGGCTCTGAATATGCGAGTCGAGCAACTTGACCGTCGATTTGACTATGTTGTATCTCGTGCTGTGACCGAGATGAGTCGTTTTGTGGGTTGGGTTTGGAACAAGATTGAACGTGGCGAGCGGGGAACATTGCCTAACGGAATCCTATATCTGAAAGGTGGCGATTTGGCGGAAGAACTTGCCCTGACCCGCAAACATTGGACACTCTACGACATCTCCCGATTCTTTGATGAGGAGTTCTTCGAAACCAAGAAGGTTGTATATACGTCGCGATAGAGTGCAGCGGGTTAAAAGAAGAGCTATTTTTTCAGAATCTTATCCACGTGGTCGGCAATCATCTGTGGGGTAATGGCGTGGAGACATCTGTAATCCCCGTATTTGCACTTTTTGTTGCCATAGGTCGAGCAGGGACGGCACGGAATATCCTCCTGCAAAACGCCCTCTTCGCTACAACCATAGCCGAGGAATCCCAATTCGGGATGGGTGGCTCCCCAAATCGATACCACGGGAGTTGCCATAAGTGATGCGAGGTGCATAACCAACGAGTCCATCGAAACAACGCAGTCGAGGTTTGAGATTAGGTTCATCTCATCGGCAAGACCTTTGATATTGCCATTTACCGCAACTACATTCGGGTATGTCTGCTCCATCTTGTGAGCAAACTCCGCCTCCGTGCCTCCTCCGCTGTGGATAAATACGCGGTCGTACTTTGCTGCAAGAAGTTTTACTGCCTCTTCGCGCAATCCCTCGGGATAGGTCTTGCCCGTGTGTGCCGAGAAGGGGGCAAATCCAATCCAAGTGCCCTCTTTTCTGCCCATAGGATTTGGTCGCTCCTGCTTGACGGCAGGGGTCGGGTTGTCGAAGCGGAACCCCAAGTCGCGGAAAACATCGCAATAGCGGATAACGGTATGTTTCAACGGTACGGCGTCTGAATTGTAATAACCTACGCGGAACCACTTTTCGATACGCCCTTTGCGAATCCTTGCTGTACGTAAACCGTGGAGCCACAGCCATATACGAACGAACATAGTGCGCCATACCCCGTGGGCGTCGGCGAAGGCGTCAATGCCCAAGGAGCGCATCTCGCGAGCTGTGTTGCGGACCTGTTGCCAGCCGTCGTAATCTCGCTTCTCTATGGGGAAAAAGCCTACATCGAGCCCCTCAAAGAAGGGCTCGAAGAGTTTGCGGGTGGCAACGGTAACTTTGACGTCCGGGTATGCCGATTTGAGCGCACGTATAGCGTGTGGCAACATTGCGACATCGCCCATTGCCGACATACGGACTACGAGAATATGTTTCGGAAGCTTCCTATTGCTTATTGCCATACAGCACAGGGTTCAAAGATGGGTCGTTGTACATCTTCATCTGCTTGTAGGTCTTCATATATTTGTGCCCTGCCTCGATATCCTCGATAAGCTCCTCGATTGCGGTCGAGAGGTCTTTCTGCTGTTCGAGAAGAGTGTTCAACTTCTTCTGGCAGGCGTCGCGGTGGGACTGCTCAACATCGGTGCGCAGAACCTCTTGACGCATATGATAAATTTTCAGTTCGAGAATCGAGAGGCGGTCGATTGCCCAAGCGGGAGTCTCGGTGTTGATTCTTGCATCTGCCAAAGGTTTGATATCCTTGTACTTGTCGAGCAGATACGAGTCGATATACTCGACCATATCGGTACGCACCTGATTCGAGGCATCGATGCGACGCTTAATTTTCAGCGCTTCAACAGGGTCAATCTGCGGATCGCGAATGATATCTTCGAGATGCCACTGTACGGCATCTATCCAATTCTTCTTGTACAACAAGTAGTCGAGCGAACCCTCTGCAAAGGGGTTCTCTTCGGGGTGATCGACATTGTCATAGCGATGGTAGTCCTCAACCGATCGGTTGAAAATTTGCATTGCATTCTTTGTAAACATACTTCTTGCTTTTTATGTTGTTAATTTCGGCAGAAAACCATATCTTTGCCTTCAACTAAATACAAAGATAATGAATATTTTGAGAAAAACAATACTTTCTGTGCTTTTCTTGGCAATATTTCCCCTTTTTGGTGTCGCGCAAACTCAAATGACGCGAGAGGAGTATATCGAAAAGTATAAAAATATCGCCATTGCCCATATGGAACATTACGGAATCCCTGCCAGCATTACTATGGCGCAGGGAATCCTCGAATCGAATAGTGGCAACAGCCAACTCTCGCGCTCGTCGAACAACCATTTCGGTATCAAGTGTAAGAAGAATTGGACAGGCGAAAAGGTCTATCACGATGATGACGAGAAGGGGGAGTGTTTCCGCAAATACCCCTCGGTCGAGGCGTCGTATCGCGACCACGCAGAGTTTTTGGACAAGTCGCCCCGCTACGACTCGCTCTTCGTCTATTCGTCGTCGGATTATCGTAGTTGGGCTCGTGGTTTGAAGGCTGCGGGTTATGCCACTGCTCCCGACTATGCCGAGCGTTTGGTGCGAATCATCGAGGAGAATAAACTATACCTGCTCGACCGTGAGGATGGCAATAAACTCTATGCCGAGGCGCACGGGGCCACTCCTGCCGCAGGGTCCGAGATGCCCGCGACGGGAGGAGAAGACGGAGTGAATCCGGATGCTTACCGCGTGACAATCAATGCCCATCGCGGATATAATGTCTATCGTACAAATAATGTCTGCTACATCCTGGCGAAGGAGGGCGATCGTTACGAGCATATCGCTTCGCTATTTGCTGTTTCTGTGAAGAGTCTGCGTCGCTATAACGATGTCGGGGTGTCGGCTCAACCCGAGAAGGGCGAGGTGATTTTTATCGAGCGTAAGCGCAAAGCCTGGGAGGGAAATGTGCTGCTGCATACGGTGCGTCACGGTGAGACTCTCTATGAGATTTCGCAGGCTTACGGCATTCGTCTTCGCTCCCTCGCAAAACTTAATCATCTGCGACTCGATGTCAAACTTGTCGATGGGCAGACGCTGAAAGTCAGATAACTCAAAACTTGAAAGATATGGCAACCCAATCACTTCGCGAGCGCATACTCTCGACTATCGTCGAGAAGTCGTCGCTCAAACAGAAGGTTTTCGACAACACCTTTACAACTTTTAACGAACTTAAAGATACGCTCTTCGAGATGGCGTCGGAGATTGACGATGCTCTCGAAGGAAAACTCGACAAGCGTGTGCGCATCGAGTACCGCGACCGTGGAAAATATGAGGCGCAACTCCAAATAGCAAACGACATCCTTATCTTCCAGATGCACACCGATATATTCGAGTTCGACAACAACCACATCATCTGGCAGAATCCTTACGTGCAGGATAAAGCTAACTCGTACTGCGGTGTAATCAACATCTACAACTTCCTCTCGGAGTCGTTCAAGCAGAATCGCAATCAGGATGGCGGATACCTTATCGGTCGCATCTTTATCAATCGCGAGCGTATGTTCTTTGTCGAGGGTAAGCGACAGACTTTGGTGCGTGCTATGGGCTTCGGTAAGAGCGAAATCAATCGCGAGGCGTTGATTGCAATCTTGGAGTCGGCGATAAACTACGCCATCAATTTCGACCTGCTCGTGCCGCCCTACGAGGCGAACAAGCGCGTTACCATCGACCAATTCAACACCAAGATGGACAACTCGAAGTTCGTGACCGATAAACGTACGGGCTTTGATTTTAATGTGGATGATATTTAGAGTCCGTTAAATTATGAATTTACGAAGAATAACATCATTGGCAGCCGCACTTCTTTGTACGGCTGCTGTTGCCTTTGGCCAGGGAGATTACGCCTCGATATTGAAGTTGCGTCGTGCCAACGGTTCGATTGCCGGATTGCGCTCGACTGCCGATGGCGAGCACTACACCTTCCGCGATAAGAATACCATCTCGAAGCGCAGTTACACCGACAGCAAGCAGAGTGAGGTGCTGCTCGAAGTGTCGTTTGATTGGCTGGACTACACCTTCTCGCCCGATGAGCACAAGTTGCTTCTCTCGGCTGCCGAGGGTTCACAGACCATCTATCGACACTCCTACACGGCCGACTATTGGCTGGCGGAGGTGGGTGGTAAGCCCGAAAAGATTCTCTCGGCGGCACGTGATGTGACCTTTACGCCCGACGGCAGGGCGTTGGTTTATGCCCAAGCCAACAATTTGTACGTATATGATATCGCTTCGCGCCAATCGACTGCGATAACCTCTGATGGATGTTGGAACGAGATAATCAATGGTACGACCGATTGGGTCTATGAGGAGGAGTTCGGCTTTACGCGGGCGTATGCCACCTCGCCCGATAGTCGTCGAGTGGCATATCTGCGTTTTGATGAGAGTCGAGTGCCGGTGTTCGAGATGATGCGCTACGACGGGTCGCTCTACAATAAGGCATTCTCGTTCAAGTACCCGAAGGCGGGCGACTGCAACTCGGTGGTGGAACTGTGGGTTTATAACCGCGCTGACGGCTCGAAACGCAAGATTGATACGGGCGCCGAGCAAGACCAATATATCTCGCACGTAGGCTGGACTCCGGCGGGTGACCTCTACTTCTTCCGCGTTAATCGCCGTCAAAACCACTTCGAGGTGGTACTCGACCGCGAAGGTGTGCAGCAAGTAATCTACGATGAGCAGGCTCCGCAGTATGTCGAGCGCAAGACGTCAGGCGATGTCTTCTTTGTCGATGGCGACCGCTTTGTGGTGCGCGAGGAGACCTCAACGGGATATATGCACCTCTACCTCCACTCTGTAAAGCGTGGCCGAATCTGCGCGCTCACTTCGGGCAAGTGGGAGGTTGTACGTGTCGTTGGTAGTGATGACAAGAATTTGTGGTATCTCTCGACCGAGAGCTCTCCCCTGCAACGTACTCTTGCTCGTGTGTCGTTGAATGGGAAAAAACGCGCAACGCTGACCTCGAAGAGGGGCTACTACGCTATCTCGCCGAGTCGAGGAATGAAGTATTATATCTCGACTTACTCGACAGCCGTGACCCCTAATATCGTTACCGTGCATCGTGGCGATGGAGCTGTGGTTGATACGCTCGTGGATAGCCGCAAGGCTGTTGCGGCGCTTGGCAAGCGTGCAGAGCGCGAGTTCTTTACCTTTGTGACCGAACGAGGAGATACACTCAACGCCTATATGGTCCGTCCGCTCGACTTCGACCCATCGAAACGCTATCCGGTTCTGCTGACGCAGTACTCGGGACCGGGGTCACAATCGGTGGCCGACCGCTGGAATGTTGATTGGGAAGATGCTGTGGTACCGCACGGCTATATCGTCGTGTGTGCGGATGGTCGTGGTACGGGTTTCCGTGGCGAAGCGTTTAAGAAGGCGACCTATGGACGTCTGGGGGCACTCGAAGTCGAAGACCAGATATCGCTTGCACGGTATATGGCTCGTCAGGAGTGGGTCGATGCCGACCGTATCGGAATCTATGGCTGGTCGTACGGCGGATTTATGGCTCTGGGCTGCGCCTTCCGTGGCGAGGGCCTCTTCAAGATGGCTATTGCCGTAGCTCCCGTGACGACGTGGCGATACTACGATACGATTTATACCGAGATATACAATGGCCTGCCACAGGATAACCCTTCGGGTTATGACGATAATTCGCCTATAAACTTTGCGGACAAACTTCACGACCGCACACGCCTGCTCGTTATGCACGGCACGGCCGACGACAATGTCCATCTGCAAAATACCATCGAACTTACGCGCGCGCTCAATAGTGCCGGCAAGCAGTACGATATGATGATTTACCCCGACCAAAATCACTCTATGCGTCCGAATGATATGGCGAACATTCGAACCAAGATGGTGGAATATACTCTGCGAAATCTATAAATATCGGACGAAATTGCAAATAGCACACCGTTTTGGTGTGCTATTTGCTTTTGTGTGGGGAAATATCATCAAGATATGAAGACAATTATTCCACTTTTAACGATTTTGATTATGACAACAACCACAGCCACCGTTGCCGAGACGCGCAAGTTCGCTCTCACACCTCTGCCTTATGCCTACAACGCTCTCGAACCGGAGATTTCGGAGGAGACGTTACGTTACCACCACGACAAGCATCACGCCGCATACGTTGCAAAGCTCAATGCCCTGATTGCGGGAACTCCATACGAGACAATGACGCTCGAAGATATTATCGCCAAGAGTGACGGTGCGATATTCAATAATGCAGCACAGGTGTGGAATCACGACTTCTACTTCGGGACTCTTTCGCCAACCCCGAAGAATAAGCCGGAGGGGGCTCTGCTCGATGCTATTGTACGTGAATATGGTTCGGTAGAGAATCTGAAAAAAGAGATGAACGAGGCGGCTGCGAACCTTTTCGGCTCGGGGTGGGTATGGCTTGTCGAGAATAAGGATGGTAAGCTTGCGATTATGAGTGGCAAGAATGCCGATACGCCTCTGCGCTACGGAATGCGACCGTTGCTGACAGTGGATGTGTGGGAGCACGCCTACTACATAGATTACCGCAATGCGCGAGTCGATGCCGTGAAAGCACTGTGGAACAAGGTTGATTGGGCGAAGGTCGAACAGCGCTATCGCCAATAGCCGTACGATTTATTAAGAGTGAGGCTGCCCAACCGAAGAGGTTTGGGCAGCCTGTATTTTGTTATTGCCTATGTTGTCCTATTTTACACGATAGGCGCGTTGTACTCCCTTGATGCGCAGAAGTGAGTGGATAAGCATATCGACCACGCCTGCACCGCTGACCTCTACGCTCACAGTGCCCATAACACTGCCATCGCCACGCGACGAGAAGCTCATCGAACGCATATTGAGTTTCAGATCGTGGCTGATAACCTCCGTAATGCGATTGGCAAGTCCTGCCGAATCTTGTGCTACGATTGCCACCGAAGCACGGAATGAACCGTCGGCATTTGCTCTCCATCGCGCCTCCATAATGCGGTAGGGATATGTCTCGCGCAGTCGCGCGGCATTGGGGCAGTCGCAACGATGAATCGTGATGCCCGAAGAGATGGTAACAAATCCGAAGATGTCATCTCCCTTAATCGGATTGCAGCACTTGGCAAGTTTATACTCTATATTGTTGATTTTCTCGTCGATTACAAGCGCATCGCCCGAAGAGGGTTCCCGCTGTTGAGCTTGGCGACGTTGGCGTTCTGCCTCCGCCTCGGCAACCGATGCGCGACGCTCCTCATCTGCCTCGCCCGAGAGCCAGCGCGAGAGTATCTCCTTGATGTCGCCCATATCGTAACGCTCTGTGGCAACCAACTCGTAGAGTTGGGTGCCGGTGCGCAGTTTGTAGAACTTGACCAGATAGGCCACAGCCTCGTCTATCGGACAGGTCATCTTCCAATTTTTGAGCTTGCGCTCCAACTCTTCACGCCCGATTTTTGCATTCTTCGCCTGCTCCTCGCGCATAAAGGATTTTATCTTGTTCTTCGCCTTTGACGTGACGACGAAGTTGAGCCAGTCTGCCTTCGGGGTCTGGTTCTTCTGGGTGAAAATCTCGGCAATATCTCCGTTGTGCAGCACCTCGCGGATGGGCACGGCACGTCCATTGACCCTGCCGCCCGAACAGGTCGAGCCGAGTGAGGTGTGGATGTCGAAGGCGAAGTCGAGCAGTGTGGCACCCTCGGGTAATTTGCGGATATCGCCATTCGGGGTAAATACGAATATCTCTCCCGAAGCGGGCTTTGCATCGAAACGCTGTGCCAAAGAGTGGGTGGTATCTTCCATCAGTTCGCGCAGATGGGTAAGCCACTGCTCGCTGGTCTGTGCATCCTGCTTAACGCCCTTGTAGCGCCAATGGGCTGCGATACCGCGCTCGGCAACATCGTTCATTCGCTCGGTGCGAATCTGAATCTCGACCCAGCGACCTCCTCCCGCTGCTACCGTGGTGTGCAGCGACTCGTAACCATTCGACTTGGGAATGGTTATCCAGTCGCGCATACGCTCGGGGTTGGGCGTGTAGATGTCGCTCACAATCGAATAGACCGTCCAACACTGCGATTTCTCCAACTCCTTGGCGCAGTCGATGATGATGCGTATGGCAAAGATGTCGTAAACACCTTCGAAGGGAACGTGCTGCTTGCGCATCTTGTTCCAAATCGAAAATATCGACTTTGTGCGACTTTTGAGATGGTATTTTATGGGCGGCGTGTCGGGCAGTGCATTGTGTGCATCTATGCCGGCGGCTATCGGCTCGATAAACTTTGCAATAAAGGTCTGTCGCTCCGACTCGGTCTGTTCGAGTTTGGTCTTGATTTTTGTAAAATCTTCGGGTTCGAGATAGCTCAATGCGATATCCTCCAACTCACTCTTGATGTTGTACAGACCGAGCTTGTGGGCAATTTGTGCATAGAGGTTCATACTCTCCCAACTCTTTTTGCGCCACTTCTCCTTCGGGAAGATTGCCAGCGAACGCATAACCTCCAATCGGTCGGCGAGCTTGATGAGAATCACGCGAGGGTCTTCCGAGTACGACACAATCATATCGCGGAAGTCCGATGCCTGCTCCTTCGAGGCTTTGAGTTTTATAGACGAGATATTGGCAAGACCGACAGCTATGCCCACGACCTGTTCGCCGAAGAGCGTGCGTATCTCTTCGAGCAGAGCAACCAATCCCTCGCCCTTTTGCTTGTCGGCAATGCGGACTACGTCGTGAATAATGGCAGCCACGGCCGAGTTACGACCCAAGCCAATCTCCTTGACGGCAATAAGAGCCACCTGCACCGCGTGGTCGAGCAGTGGCGAGCCGTCGTAGCGGACTGCTCCGTCGAGTTTCGTGGCAGCATACTCTATTGCTTTGTCTGTCAGGCTTTGCGTGGTCGTCGAGTAGTTCTCTCGCACGAATGCACGGAATATTTCATATCTCTCCAACATCTTCGTACTCTTTGTTGATGCAAATATAGTGAAAAAAGTTTGCCCTTTGTTCTAAAAACGAAACAGGCTGCCGTTTTGTTGCGGCAGCCCTGTTTTGTATTCAATTTTAGAATAAGTTCAACACAGATTCGCCACTAACCGCATTTCGAATAGCCGCAAGACATACAGGTCAGACAGCCGTTCTGGTATGCCATATTCTCCTGACCGCACTGCGGGCACTTGCCCTTGCTCTTCGTGCCGTCGAGAATGTACTGCTTCAATGCGCGCTGCACACCGGTCTTCCAGGTGTTGATAGTCTCGCTGTCGAGATGCAGACCGTCGATGAGCGATACAACCTTCTCGATAGGCATTCCGTGGCGCAATACGCCCGAGATAAGCTTTGCGTAGTTCCAGAACTCCTCGTCGAACAAGCGCGAGATACCTCCGATAGTGTTGGTGTATCCGTAGCGGTCGGTGTATTGGAAATCGTAACGCTTCGAACCATCAGCCTCGCGAACCTTGATGATAAAGCCGTGGGTAATCTTGCGGGGGATATACATCGCATCCTCCTCGACTTTACCGGTAAAAATCTCGTAAGGACGACCATCCTGCAAACCTACGAATGCAATCCAATCTTCGGTGCCGTTCTTGAAGCGAACGATATCTGCGGGCAGCGACTGCGGACGCT
The DNA here is from genome assembly GCA_964536825.1 of uncultured Alistipes sp. Taxonomy (GTDB): domain Bacteria; phylum Bacteroidota; class Bacteroidia; order Bacteroidales; family Rikenellaceae; genus Alistipes. Next base: position 19,305 of record CAZIAS010000019.1, read on the forward strand.
TGTTCTCGCCGGTTGCGGGTTCGCACTCCTTCTTCTTCTTGGATTTGCTCTTCGAGTCGAGCAGAACGCCCTGACGACATCCGTCGCGATAGACCGTAACTCCCTTGCAGCCACACTCCCAAGCAGTACGATATACCTCGGCAACCAACTGCTCCGAAACAGAGTTCGGGAGATTTACGGTAACCGAAATCGAGTGATCGACCCACTTCTGGATAGCTCCCTGCATCTTAACCTTGGCAACCCAATCGATATCGTTTGCCGTAGCCATATGATAGGGCGATGCGGCTACCAACTTCTCCAACTCGTCATCCTTGATGGTTGCGAAGGTCGAGGTGTCGTATCCGTTAATCTCTGCCCACTTGATGAAGTTGTGGTGGAAGACGTTGTACTCTTGGAACTTTTCGCCCATCTCATCGACAAAATCGACGTGATTGTCCTTGTCCGAAGGATTGACCTTACGACGACGCTTATAGACGGGACGGAATACCGGCTCGATGCCCGACGTGGTCTGCGACATAAGAGATGTGGTTCCTGTCGGTGCAATGGTCAGCATTGCGATATTGCGACGTCCGACCTTGACCATTCTCTCGTAGAGTTCGGGGTCAGCCTCCTTGATGCGCTCAATCATCGGATTGCCCACCTCGCGTGCTGCTTCGTAAACCTCGAATGCGCCACGCTCCTCGGCCATATTGACCGATGCGCGGTAAGCCTCGATAGCCAACGTCTTGTGGACATTGACGGTAAATTCGATAGCCTCGTCCGAACCGTAACGCAGACCGAGTGCTGCCAACATATCGCCTTCGGCTGTGATACCCAGACCTGTACGACGTCCTTTGAGAGCCATCTCCTTAATCTTCTTCCAGAGGTTGCACTCTACACGACGAATATCATCGTCCTCGGGGTCTCCTGCAATCTTGTTGATGATAAGCTCAACCTTCTCCAATTCGAGGTCGATGATGTCGTCCATCAGGTGCATTGCCTTGTGAACGTGCTCTTTGAACTTATCGAAGTTGAACGAAGCCTCCTTGGTAAAAGGTTTCTCTACGTAGCTGAACAGGTTGATAGCCAACAAACGGCACGAGTCGTACGGACAGAGCGGAATCTCGCCGCACGGGTTGGTCGATACAGTCGTAAAGCCCTTGTCTGCATAGCAGTCGGGTACGCTCTCGCGGATGATGGTGTCCCAGAAGAGTACGCCCGGCTCTGCCGATTTCCAAGCGTTGTGGATAATCTTTTCCCACAACTTCTTGGCGTCGATATCCTGCTCGTAGGTCGGGTTGTCGCTCTTGATGGGGAACTGCTGGTGGTAGGTTTCGCCTGCAATGGCTGCACGCATAAACTCGTCGTCGATTTTAATCGAGACATTTGCTCCCGTAACCTTGCCGGTATCGACTTTGGCATCGATAAACTTCTCGGCATCGGGGTGCTTAATCGAGAGTGAAATCATCAATGCTCCGCGACGACCATCTTGTGCAACCTCTCGCGTCGAGTTCGAGTAACGCTCCATAAAGGGAACGATACCGGTCGAAGTGAGTGCCGAGTTGAGCACCGGACTGCCCGAAGGACGGATGTGCGAAAGGTCGTGACCTACGCCACCGCGACGCTTCATCAACTGCACCTGCTCCTCGTCGATGCGGAAGATGCCGCCATAGGAGTCTGCCGGATTCTTGTGACCGATTACGAAGCAGTTCGAAAGCGATGCTACCTGAAAATTGTTGCCGATACCGGTCATCGGGCCACCCTGCGGAATGATATAGCGGAAGTGGTCGAGAAGGTCGAAAATCTCCTTGCGTTTGAGGGGATTTTTGTACTTGTTTTCGATGCGTTCGAGTTCGCTTGCCAAACGCTCGTGCATCTCGACGGGAGTGAGCTCGTAGATGTTGCCGAACGAGTCTTTGAGCGCATACTTGCTGACCCAGACGGTTGCAGCAAGTTCGTCGCCGCCGAAATACTCTTTCGTTGCCGCCACAGCATCGGCATAAGCAACGACTTTCGGAGTTGCGGAGTTGGTTTTTGTCATAATTATCAGTGTTTTATATCGTTTTGTTTCTTGTCGTTGCGTGTTGCTCTTTCTCCGATACGGGGGATAATAAGCCGTCGCAACGAGAGCTGCGGCGGAGTAGATGTATCGCAAAAAAGAGGGTTTTCTTGCCGGACCCGGAACGCCAACGGCGCCTTGTTCGACGATACAAAGATGGCGCTTTATTCTGCTCGATTTTTTGTGAATTGTCGGATTTTATGCACAAGTTATTTACAATTTTTGACAATCGCCTGCATAGGCACTTTTGAGCCATATTTGAGTTGTATTTTTGTCGAATTATTTTTTTTTGGAGGGAAGGGGAGATCTGCGCGATGGATGCCGGTAGATTGTAAATTTTGCTCTCGTGACGAAAAATAGGTATAAAAACGAGTATAACGGTTCGAAATAATTGTTATCTTTGTCTCGTTATGACGGCATTGTACGAAGATGTGATATTTGGACCTGTCAGGTCGCGACGCTTGGGTTTGTCGCTGGGTGTCAATTTGTTACCTGTGCATTCCAAACTCTGCAATTTCGACTGCATATACTGCGAATGTGGATGGAATGCCGATAATGCAGGTTCGCGCCGATTTAATTCGCGAGAGGAGGTACGCGCTCGCTTGGAGGAGGTTTTGAGCAAGATGGTCGCTGACGGAACTCCTCCCGATGTTGTGACTTTTGCCGGCAACGGAGAGCCTACGATGCACCCCGATTTTGAGGCGATTATCGACGATACGATAGCTCTGCGTGACAGGCTTTGTCCCTCGGCCAAAGTCTCGGTGTTGAGCAATGCCACGATGATTGGTCGCGAGAGTGTTCGCCGTGCATTGGCAAAGGTGGATAACAATATTCTCAAACTTGACTCTGCCTTTGACAAAACCGTACGGTTGGTAAATAATCCTTGTGGCGCGTCGTATAGTGTGGCAGAGGTTGTTGGAAATATGCGCCTGTTTGAGGGTGGCTTTATTTTGCAGACGATGTTTCTGCGAGGAGAGTGCAATGGCGAGAGAGTCGATAATACGACGGAGCGAGAGGTCGAAGCGTGGCTGCGCATAGTCGAAGAGTTGCGACCGAAGAGCGTTATGGTTTATTCGCTGGACCGCGACACTCCCTGCAAGAGTCTCGAAAAGGTGCCACGCGAAGAGTTGCTCGAAATTGCGAGGAGAGTGGAGGCTCTCGGAGTCGGGTGCTCGGTGGCTTAAATGAGGAGAATGAGGCGGAATTGAAATTTTGAATTATACGAAACAAACAAATATAACTACAATTCAACTAAATAATTAAAATTATGGTAGATATTTTTGAACGCTTGGAGCGAAATGCCGGAGGTCCTATCGGACAGTATATGAAGAACGTACACGGCTACTTCGCTTTCCCGAAACTCGAAGGTAAAATCGGTCCTCATATGAAGTTCCGTGGAAAGATGATGCTCAATTGGAGCCTTAACAACTATCTCGGATTGGCAAACCATCCGGAGGTGCGTAAGGCAGATGCGGCAGGAGCCGAAGAGTTTGGTATGGCAGCCCCGATGGGTGCGCGTATGATGAGTGGTCAGACCAAGTATCACGAGCAACTCGAACGCGAACTCGCCGAGTTTGTGGGCAAAGAGGATGCTTTCTTGCTCAACTTCGGTTATCAGGGTATGATTTCGATTATCGACTGCCTGCTTACGCCGCGTGATGTGGTAGTCTATGATGCCGAGGCTCACGCCTGCATCATCGATGGTCTGCGTATGCACAAGGGTAAGCGTTTTGTGTATGGTCACAACAACGAGGAGTCGTTGCGCCTGCAATTACAGCACGCAACAGACCTTGCCAACGAGCAGAATGGTGGTGTACTCGTGATTACCGAGGGTGTATTCGGTATGAAGGGTGACCTCGGTTTCCTCGACGTTATCTCGAAGCTCAAAAAGGAGTTTAATTTCCGACTGTTGGTCGATGATGCGCACGGCTTCGGAACAATGGGTCCCGGCGGTCGCGGTACGGCAGCGCACTTCGGTGTAATCGACGATGTGGATGTTCTCTTCAACACCTTTGCAAAGTCGATGGCGGGAATTGGAGCATTCGTGTCGGGTCCTCGCTGGCTTATCAACCTCTTCCGCTACAATATGCGCTCGCAGCTCTACGCAAAGTCGCTCCCGATGCCGATGGTTATCGGTGCGCTCAAACGATTGGAGCTTATTCGTAACCATCCGGAGTATCAGGAGAAGTTGTGGGAGATTACCCGCGCATTGCAGAAAGGTTTTACCGAGAACGGATTCGAGATTGGTGTTACCCAATCGCCTGTAACCCCTGTCTATATGAAGGGTGGCAACGAGGAGGGTACCAACCTCATCGTTGATTTGCGTGAGAACTATGGTGTATTCTGCTCGATTGTAATCTATCCTGTTATTCCGAAGGGAGAGATTATTCTCCGAATCATCCCGACGGCAGCTCACACAATGGAGGATGTGGAGTACACAATCAACGCATTCAAGGCTGTTCGCGAGAAGTTTGAGGCAGGATATTACAGCTCGATGCCCATTCCGGAGAAGGCTGACCCCGATTTTAAGGTTCGCTAACGGGTAAAATACTTGTCAAAATCGGCATACGTGGCAAGCGTGTGTCGATTTTTTTTATACTTTTGCCAATTATTTTAATTCTGTAATTCTTAAATATTATGGCACCAAAGAGAGAGAAAAAGACTTATGTTATGAGTTTCGGCGAAGAGGTCGGAAATTCGGTATCGCACGGTGTGATGACCGTTCTGATGATGTGCGCTCTGCCGTTTGCTGCGGTAAGAGGATATTTAGCAGAGGGTGTTACGGGTGCTGTGTGTGCAAGCGTCTTTGCAATTTCGCTCCTCTGTATGTTTCTGGGTTCGACACTCTATCACGCGATGGTACACGAAACTCGTCACAAGGATGTGTTTCATATTCTCGACCATATATTTATATATGTAGCCATCGCCGGCACCTATACTCCGATAGCGGTTTCGGTCATTGGAGGTTGGCAAGGATGGCTGATTGTTGTATTGCAGTGGGCGATGGTGCTCTTTGGAGTCTTCTATAAGTCGCTATCGCGTCGTTCGATACCGGCTGGTCAGCCTGACAATATACCTGATTATGGGTTGGACCGTGGTCTTCTTCTTCCCGCTATTTTGGAATAATGCATCGACGCCACTGCTCTCGTTTATCGCGGTGGGAGGTGTGCTCTATACCATCGGTGCGTGGTTCTATGCCAAGAAGGGATTCCGCTACCATCACTTGGTGTGGCATCTTCTGATAAATCTGGCTGCCGCAGCTCACTATGTGGCAATAGTTTTCTATCTCTATTAGCCTCGTTGCTATATATGCTTTTGGGGTGCTGAACGAAGCGGTTCGTCAGCACCCCAAAAGTGTTTGTGCCAAGGATTTACAGGTTGTCCTTCTCGATATCCTTAAAGTAGCGATAGGTGCCTACTTTAAGTTCTGCGCAAGCAGCCTCGTCGCATACGATGATGCCCTTCGGGTGGTTTTGCAATGCCGAGAGAGTCCAAGCGTGGCTTACCGACTCCTCGATTGCGTGATGCAACGCGCGTGCCTTCTTATGACCCACAGCGAGAACGAGAACCTCACGAGCCGAGAGTACGGTGCCTACACCGACCGTAAGAGCCAACTTGGGAACCTTCGTTACGTCGTTGTCGAAGAAACGAGAATTGACGATGATGGTGTCCTGTGTCAAAGTCTTCACGCGAGTGCGCGATGAGAGTGACGAGAAGGGCTCGTTGAATGCGAGGTGACCATCTTCGCCTACACCACCCATAAAGAGGTCGATACCTCCGGCTGCCTCGATGCGACGCTCGTAATCGGCGCACTCCGCTTCGAGGTCTGCGGCGTTGCCATTGAGAATGTTCACATTCTCCGGCTTGATATCCACGTGGCTGAAAAAGTTGTTCCACATAAACGAGTGGTAGCTTTCGGGGTGCTCTTCGGGCAGACCAACATACTCGTCCATATTGAATGTTACGACGTTCGCGAACGAAACCTTACCGGCTTTGTGAAGCTCGATGAGAGCAGCGTAGGTTGTCAGCGGAGTCGAACCCGTAGGCAGACCCAGCACGAAAGGACGGTCGCCCTTGTGTGCATTGATTTTTGCGGCGATGTAGTTCGCGGTCCAGCGACCTACGTTTGCGCCATCTTGTTCGATTATAAGTCTCATAATTGATATCGCATTTACTATTTATCGCATCTTTACAAATACTTCAATTGCCTGATACTCTGCCATTCCGAGCTTGTCGTACATATGGGCGGTGTTCTGCGTACGCTCCTCGGCGCGCTGCCAGAATTCGCGCTTGTCGTTGCCTGCGAAGGGAACGATATCCTTCTGCGAAAGGTGGCGGTAGATGGCGTGACGCTTCTTGATCATCTCATCGGGAGAGATGGGCACTGCCATATCGACCATTCCGAGGTCCCACTCCTGCCAAGCTCCGCGATAGAGCCAGATGTGGCAATCCTTAACCCACTCATCGCCATCGACAACCTCCAATGCAGCCAAGACCGCCTCGGCGCATACGCGGTGAGTGCCGTGCGGGTCCGAAAGGTCGCCTGCGAGATATATCTGATGAGGCTTCACATCGCGCAACAACTTGACGATAATCTCGGTATCCTTATCTGACAGTTCGCCCTTCTTGATACCTCCCGTTTCGTAGAAAGGAAGATTGAGGAAGTGGGCGTTGGTGCGGTCGTTCAGTCCGAGGGTTCGGCAAGCGGCACGGGCCTCGGCACGGCGAATTGCACCCTTCAAGTCGAGCAAAGCACGAGGTTCGGGTTCGTCACTGCGTTTGTTGGCGATAATCTCGACAATCTCGTCGTAGCGGTCTCCGAATCCGAGTTCACGAGCCGTATCAACATTTTGGAGTACTACGTCATCATAAACAGCCACATTTCCCGACGTTTCGTATGCTACGTGAACGTCGTGTCCCTGCTGTACGAGACGGTGGAATGTACCTCCCATCGAGATTACGTCGTCGTCGGGGTGCGGCGAGAAGATTACCACGCGCTTGGGGTAGGGGTTCGAAGGAGCAGGGCGGGTCGAATCATCGACATTCGGCTTACCTCCGGGCCATCCCGTAATGGTGTGTTGCAGGTCGTTGAATACGTCAATATTGATTTTGTCGTAAGTGCATCCCGTCTTTTCGAGCAGGTCGCCCAGCGAATTCTCGATATAGTCGTCGTAAGTGAGTTTCAGAATAGGCTTATTAACTACGCCGCAGAGCCAAACCACTGCCTTGCGGATGAACTTTTTAGTCCAATCGCAAGGGCCAACCAACCAAGGTGTTTGTTCGCACGTGAGATTCTGTGCGGCATTCTCGTCGATGACCAGCTCTGCACAGTGGAGCGACTGAATGTGCGATGCGGGAACCTGGTCCGTAATCTCTCCCTCGACCATACGCTGAACAACATCGGCCTTATGCTCGCCCCAAGCCATAAGTATAATATCTTTGGCGCGGGATACGGTTTTCAGACCGACGGTGATTGCCATTGTCGGGGTATTGCGCAGACCTCCGAAGATGCCGGACTGAACCTTGCGAGAGTTGTATGATAGCGGGACCAAACGGGTACGCGACTTCGCGTACGAGCCGGGTTCGTTAAAGCCGATCTGTCCCTGCTCTCCTACGCCGAGAATCATCATATCAATCTTGGTTATAGCCTTGTCGTATGCTTCGCAGTACTCCGAAATCTGCTCCATCGGAACCGTTCCGTCGGGTAGATGGATGTTCTCCGGTTTGATATCCACGTGGTTGAGGAATTCGGAGTGTATGCGGTAGTTGCGGCTCTGGCAGTCGGCAGCAGAGATGGGGTAGAACTCATCAATGCTGAACACTGCAACATTGTGGAACGAAACTTCTCCGTTACGATGACGTTTCACGAGTTCTCGATAAAGACCGAGCGGAGTGTGGCCTGTCGTTAGTCCGAGAACGAAAGGCTCGCCTATGGTGCCATCTTCGCTCGTAACATTGCTCTGTTCGTACTCTTTGATGCTTTTGACAATCTTGTCGGCGACATACGTTACTCCGTCGTGTTCGCTGTGGAAGATGGATGTCGGAATCTTTTCGAAGCGGTGAATGATATCACGAGGCACGGAGTCCGTAATCAATCCGCCATCTTTGGGTAATGAATATTTGCCTTCCATATATATTGTAAAATAAAACGGTTATATCGGTCTTTGCAGAGAGGGGCTGTACAACCTTCTCGTTGAACAACCCCGCTCCTTATGCTGACTATTTACCCTCTCTCCAATAAGACTTTGCGTAGTTGTAGCCGTAAGCCTCATAGAACTTTACAAGTTCGTTAAGGTTCTCGGTGTAACGTGCAAAATCTTTGTGAGGATGGCTCCATCCCACCTCGGCAATTGCTGATGCGCGGGGGAGGAACATATACATTGCGAGGTCGAACGTATTAACGTGCTCGGTCCAGAGGTTGCCCTGTACACCGATAACGAACTGCTCCTCCTCGGGTGCGAGTTGGTCGTAGGGGTTAAGGCTGTAAACCTTGGTCAGCGGCAGATAGTGCGGCTTCTCGGGACGACGCTCTCCGAAGGGAGGCTCCTGTGTTGTGTCGGCACCCTGCGGATAGTCGAGGTAGCAGTGGGTGTTGGGGGTCATAATAACCTGATTTCCTGCCTTTGCTGCGGCGATGCCACCCTTGGCACCACGCCACGACATAACGGTTGTCGTGGGAGATACGCCACCTTCGAGAACCTCATCCCAACCAATCATCTTACGACCGTGCTTTTGGAGGAATGCCTCGACGCGGTGGTTGAAGTAGGTTTGGAGTTGAGCCTCGGTTTTAAGTTTTTCTGCCTTCATACGAGCCTGACAGTGGGGACATACCTTCCACATATCGCGCGGAGCCTCATCGCCACCGATGTGGATATACTCCGAGGGGAAGAGTTCGAGAACCTCTGCCAATACATTCTCCACGAACTCGAAGGTACTCTCCTTACCGATACACATAACCTCTGTCGAGATACCCCACAATTCGCGAACCTTGTATCCCTCGCCTACGCAACCGAGATGAGGATAAGAGGCAAGTGCTGCAACCATATGTCCGGGCATATCAATCTCGGGGATTACCGTGATAAAGCGCTCCTCGGCATACTTCACAACTTCGCGAATCTCGTCCTGGGTGTAGAAGAAGGGACCGTAGGGTTTGCCCTCGTATTTCTCTCCGTGTGCACGGTGTGTGCCGACAACTTGCGAATCTGCACGCTTGCTACCAACCTCGGTAAGCAATGGGTATTTCTTAATCTCGATACGCCAGCCCTGGTCCTCGGTAATGTGCCAGTGCAGACGATTCATCTTGTGCATTGCGAGCATATCGATAACGGTCTTAACCTCATCAACAGTGAAGAAGTGACGGCATACATCGAAAAGAACACCGCGATGCTGGAAGTGAGGAGCATCCTCGATTTTCGCAGCGGGAACTCCTACCGAACCTACGTACTTCTCGGTAATGGCTGCTGCCGGAACCATCTGGCGCAACGATTGGAATGCGTAGAATACACCGTGAGCCGTTGATGCGGCGATATCGATGGTCGTAGGAGTGACCGTGAGGGTGTAGCCTTCGGCGTGCAACGACGGGTTGTGATGTACGTTGATAACATTCTCTTGTGCGGCACCCTCTGCGTTTACAATTGCGAGAGGCTCTCCGAACATATCTTCGGCAACGCTGTTGAAGAAGTTGGTTGCCAAAGGCAATTTCTCGTCTTCGAAGTGGAGAACGATTGTCGTCTCGGGCGAGAGTGTGAACTCACCCTCGCAGATTTCAACCTTCGAAGGGTAGGGTACGATAGCAACCTTACCGTTGCTCGGGAGGTGGCGTGAACACGATGTGATCGTCACTGCCAACATTGCTACAAGTAGCGTAAAGATACGTTTCATTTGATTGTAATTTTTAAGTTTAAGTTTGTTATATGAATTCAATGTTATAATTCATTATTTCAGCCATTTGCGGGGTGTGGTCACACTCCACTCCAAATTATGCACAAATATATAAAACGTCATTGGATTTTCCAAGTCATTTCGCCCAAAAAACTTTACGGAGTTATAGTAAAATGAGAGGCCTGTAAAAAAGCCAAAGGCTAATGGTTCAAAAATAGGGAAAGGGTCTGTAATGACACTTAACGATATAACTTCGTTTCCCTATTATAGAGCAAAGGCTGTCGTAACAGATTGGTTACGACAGCCTTTGCGGATTATGAGTTGTCTTTCGAAAATAGGCTAAAATTTGCCGGTCAGCATCAACTCTACGACATTGTGCGGATAGAGCCCGTTGTTGTAGGTCTTGCAGGTGTAGTTTGCCTGAATACGCAGATACTTTATCGGGTTGTAATCGATGCCGAACGTATAGTAAGGCTCGCCCGTGCCCCTCTGGTCGTAGAGGTTCTTTGCGTAGTACTCCAAGCGTACAAAGGGTGCGAATTTCTGCTTAAAGAAACGTCCGCCGACCATTACATAGGCACCTTCGCTCTTGAAATTCTTGTACTCACTGCCGGACTTTACCCCCTCTGTGAAGCCTCGAATATATTCGCCACGAGCGAATACCTTGCCGTCATCGTATCGGAAACCGACCTCCCAACGCCAACGCTGGTTATACTTCGAAACTCCGTTGTTCCACTCTCCGATGTAGCACGAGCCGACAAACGCCAGGTTCTTGATGGGGTTGATGCGGAGCAGGGCGGCGATGTCTTTCGACTTGTTGTCATCCTTGGTAACCATCACGCCATTACCGTTGAATACGCCCAAACGATACTCCAAAGTGCTGAAACCGCGTTGATTGAAGAATCCGCCGTAGATTTGGACACCGAGGTCACGGCCCGACGAACTCAATCCCGAGATATCGCCCAAATGCGACATCTTCTTTACGACCTGCGGATAGTCGATACCCTCCATCGAGAGCGAACCGTAGTAGGTGTTTTCGATGGTAAATGATGGGCGGAAGGCTCCGACCTGAACCCCGAACTGCTTCCACGGGGTTATGCGCATATAGGCATCGACAATCTTAACTCCGCCTGCAAAATCGGCGGTAAAGTTATAGTCGATGAGCGACTTGTGGATATCTCCCTTCAAAACAAGGCGTGCGCGACGGATGCGGAAGTGGCTGGCACCTTCTTCGTCGCCCTCCTGCCACGAGTACATAGCTTGCACAAAACCCGACAACTTGGGTAGCTTCGATACGATTTTTTCGAGTTTGGTAACTCGCTTGTCGAGTTGTTCGGGGGTTGCGGCAGCCGTGGTAGCATCTTCCTGCTTCGGGGCCTGGGTATCTGTTGTCTGGGCGGATGCCGACAAGATGCCGAATGTGAGAGTTGCCGTTAATGCGAAAATGGAGTAAAATCTCTTCATAAGTCTATATGTTTCGGTTAAAATAGAGATTACCCCCCCCCGCAGCGGGGAGATGTATCTCTGCCTATTGTAAAATTAGGTATAGTGCAAATGTAATAAAAATCAATCGTTTCGACGTCAGTATTTATACCTATCGCCGAGTCGCTATTCCAAAGCCGTCAATTTATATGTGGCTCTGCACAATTCGCCCTCGTCGGTAATGCCTTCGAGAATCACGTTGTAATCGTTGCGGCGGTCTGCTGCCCAGAACGACATCGAAGCGGAGCCCTCTTTGTCGCTGCACAAATCGGGAACCCACGCGATGGTGGTGCGAAGGTCCTTATTGCGGTTAGTGCTCGGTATGTCATAGCGCGGAGCATAGAACTCTGCCGGCTTACAGTATCCTGCGACCATAACCTTGGCAATAGATTCGTTGCCCGTGGAGGTCGTGTGGTTGATGTCGCGCACCTCCATAATAATAACGCCATATTGAGAATCGGTTCCCAAACCGGTGGCTTCACTCGCGTCAATGTAGGCAAGTTTGGTAATCTCCTCCATTGCATACATATCGAGGGCGCTGATATCTGCGGCAGTTCCGTTTATCAGCACCGCAGGAATTCGTTCGTCATCGTCGGGCAGAGTCTCGTTGTTCTGTTCGATGCCGCCTTCGCTGTCGATGGTAATCTGACTCATCTTGCTGCCCGATTTGCGGACTTTGACATCTGTGCCGATGATTTCGAGCTGGCGGAATCGTTGCAGAGCGTCGAAAACCGAAGCGTAGCGTGTGAGGTCGCCAGAGAGTGAGTTGAAAGAGTCGATAACGCTCGAATAGGAGTATTGAACCTCGCGCTTTGCCGTCACGACAATGGCATCGATGTCGATGACACGCATTCCTCCCTCGGTGTAGTACTTCTCCTTCGCGCCGGTCAGCATCGTTTCGGTAACCGCAGGCTTATACTCTTTGTAGTTGGGACGGCTCAACGGTATATTGGTCGAAGGATAGGTCTCGGGATCGACGTGAATAAGTACCGAACGGCTGTGTCCCTTGCGGTTAAGAGCCTGAATATAATAGAAAGCCGAGTCGGGGGCATCGATGCCTGTAATCTCGAAACGATTGGTTGCGTTGAGAGGGAAGATTCCGTGTATCTTACCACCCTTTTGGTATATCATCACACTCGGATTCTTCGCTTTTCCGATAACGCCGGTAACGCCTCCTGTAATGCGTTGAGTATCTTCGACTTTATATTTTAATTTCGGATATTCGCCTTTGAGGACCTTACTCAAATCGTAGCGACGCCAGCCGTTGGTAAGCATAATGAGGTCGAGGAACTCCTTGCGATTGAGGTTATCTCTGTCGAAGTACTCGCCGGGCTTCTCGATGTTGCCGTGCAGGTCGGAACTCAACAATAGGTAACTGAAAATATTTTCACTTGCAGGGTCGAGCTGCACCGCCTCGGAGTCGGTAACCGATACGACGAATTTTCCTGACGCAGGGCGACCTTGGCTGTTGCGGATTCGGAAGTTCAGAGATATCTTATCTCGCGGAGAGAATCGACGCTTGTCCGCCGAGATGTCGGCGGTGGCGAAATTGTTGTTATCGACAAATACAAGACGCTCTGCCACAACCTGTTTGCTCTCTTTCTCGACGATTGATATCTGGGCAATTCCGCTCATAATCTTCGAGAGGGGGATGCGCGTCAATCGCGAAACATCATCGATGACAGCCTCGACCATTCCTCGTGATTGGATAACTGCAACCAGGCGCGAAGCCGGAAGGTCGGGGGTTGTTGTAACCTTCATCAAAATGGAGTTGCCGGCACTATGCTTGACCTGTAACACGCATCCGGAACTTTGAACGACGGGCAGGTCGAAAGTGCGGGTCTTTCCCTTCGAGGAGGTAATGGTGGCCTTGTAGCGCTTGTCTGCTTTTGCTGTCATCACAAAGACTCCCATACCTTTGTGGCGGGATTGGATTTCGCAGAGCTCGTTTCCATCGCTGTCGCTGATATGTCCCTCGACATCAATGGATTTTCCGTCAGCACCAATAGCTTTGAATGCAATGGTTTGTGGAATATTTGCTATAAGATTTCCGCCCTCCGGCATAAACTGTACGGCAAAGTCGTCGGAGAATGACGGTAATTGGATTGTGCGTTCGAGGATTCGGCTGTTGGCTGTAACCTTCAATCGCAAGCAATCGCCGGGGTCGTTAGACGGACGGAACTTTATGGTAATTGAGCCTTTGTCGTTGGTCGTTGCGAGATATACTTTCGACTTGCCGCGCAGATTGAGGGTGTACTCTACATTGGTATTTGTGATGGGTAGCCCTTGGTCATTACGCAGAGAGATGCGGGCAACAACCGATTTGTCGCTATTGGTAGTATAGTTGATTTGAGTCTGGATGGCATCGTCAATATAGTTTCCAATCTCAATCTCCTTGCGAAAGAGGAAGTCTTTATCGAAATTGCTCATCCACTTGGTATATGCGCGCAGAGTGTAGCGCCCGGCATCGAGTTTGGTCGAGATGGGCATCGCATTCGAGAATCGGCCCTGATCGCCCAACAACTTCAAACGGGAAATTAAACGTCCGTCGGCACTGATTAACTCGACGTAGAGAAATGACGACTCGACAGCAGGTGTGAATCGTACGGGGTTGAGCAGAAACGCACTGAAATAGATGCTCTCTCCTGCACTATAATATGGTTTGTCGGTTATGAGATAGAGTTTCTCCTGAATGCCTCCGTTGTTGTAGTAGCTGGTAAAAGCCTTGGCAGCCGTGGTGCGGAAGTCGCTCGCGAGAACTTGCGCCGATGCCGAAAAAGTTAGCAGCGATAGGCATATAGCCCCGAATAAGGATTTGATATTCATTGCTTTTGGTGTAGTATGATTTATAAGGTTTCGGTTGCTCTTGTAGATAGATATTCTCCAATAATACGTGCTGCTGACGCAACATACTCTACGCACGGACGTTTGCGGTAGTATTCTGTTGTGCGTTCCGAGGGAGTTGGCTCATCTTTTGTTTGGGTCAGACCTAACAGCTCGCGGCATACAATATGTCCGTTCTCGATTCGGAAAGCCTCGGCGAACTCCTGCATCAATGCGTAATTTCTCTTCTTGGCATCAAGATTCAGCGGATTGTCGGCGGGAATCAATGCTCCGGCAACAAACGCCATTCCGCTGACAGCACCACAGAGCTCGCGCAAACGACTGACGCCTCCGCCAAACGAAGCTGTCATCCGAGCCGTTGTTTGTGGGTCTAATGCGATGATGTCGTTATAGGCAAGAGCCACCGATTGGGCACAATTGTACCCCGAAGTGAAAAACTCTCGCGCACGTAAGACGCGCTCCTCGATATTGATGTGCATAGATGCTTGCATTTTCTGCAAAGTTAGTCAAATTATCGTACGATGTGCATCTTTGCTTAAAAAAAAGAGCCCCTTATATAATATATATAGGTATAAATGGGATTATTGAAAAAAATTAAAAAATGTCAAAAAAAGTTTGCGAAATATTTGCAGATTAAAAAATAGTCGCTACCTTTGCAACCGCATTTGAGAAATAAGAGTTCAAAACGGTGCGAAAAAAGCGGGTTTTGAGAGAAATTTCAAGAAAAATGCAAAGTTCTTGAAAAAATATTTGCAGGATTAAAAAAGATGCCTTATCTTTGCAGTCCTTTCGCGTCTGAAATACGATGCGGTTTTTTCAAACGGTTCTTTTGAATTACTGGTTATAATTGAGAGAAAAATGTAGTATTTATCTGTCATTTCCTTTTGGAAAATGAGTAGTCAGGACTCTAACAATACATTATAAAATTTTTTTACAATGGAGAGTTTGATCCTGGCTCAGGATGAACGCTAGCGGCAGG
>CAZIAS010000020.1:0-22320 GCA_964536825.1 uncultured Alistipes sp.
AACTTTTGCCGAGTGCAGCTCTTTGCAAGGGCCCTCGCGGCGAGCGGAGGGGAAAAACGAGCGGTGCGATGCGGTAGCAGAGCAAAGCGAAGTTAATCCCTCCCCTTCTCAAACGTCGTAGTATCTCGTGCGGGTCTAATGGGGGGGGTGCAGCCGAAGGCTGCTTAATGGGGGAAATGGGGGCGCGACCGTTTCTTGCGGTCGCTTATGGGGGGGGCAGGGAGGAAAAAACGAAAGGGCAATTAAGGGCATTAAGGGAGAGGATTATGGGGAATATGGGGATTATAGGGAAAATCATTTTGAATTTCAGCAACTCCTCCACTGTTTTAGGGGAGGTGGCTGAAAGCCGGAGGGGTCCGTGTTTTACGATTGTTGCAACATTAAAGTATATAATCTCATATTTTTTGTTGGCGGATTACGTAATTGCCTCGACTTCTGCGTTTTTATATAAGATAGTAGGTATAAAACTTACGTAATTGTGTAAATACGAAAACAGAAGATATGCAAAACGAAATTAACAAAGCGATGCTACGCTCCTATTTTGACGGTACCTGTACCCCCAAACAGTGCCGAATGGTTGAGCTCTGGCTTGCCAAGGAGAGACATACCGCGGAGGAGATGGCGATGCTCGAAGAGATATTTTTGTCGGTGGAGGCATCTACCGATGCCGAGACCTATGCAGCGTTAGATGAGGTCTCTGCCAAGATTCGACCTGTACGTCATCGCGTTTGGTTCCGACGTGTCGGTTATGCACTTGGGGTGGCTATGGCCGTGGTGGTAATGTTGCTTACGGTGCCGTTCTCGATTCGTAATGCCGAGCAGACGAGCCCGACCGAACTTTCGAATACGAATATGGTTGTTGCTTATGCTCCGTTCGGAGAGTCGAAGGTTGTGGAGCTGCCCGACGGGTCGGTTATCACGTTGGCAGCGGACAGCCGTCTGACCTACCCCGAGGTCTTTGACGGAGAGGTGCGCCGAGTGGATTTGGAGGGAGAGTGCTTTGCATCGATTGCCAAGAATCCCGAAAAACCGTTTATTCTCAATGCCGGCGATATCGATATTGTCGTTACGGGTACGCAGTTTAACGTGAAGTCTCATAAGGGAACTTCGGAGGTTGAGGTTGCTCTGGTTGAGGGTAGCGTTATTGTCGAGCGTCGCATCGATAACTCGTCTAACGAGAAGGAGCAGATTGCTCTTGTGGCGGGTCAGATGGTCAAAATCGACAGCAACGACGGCAAATCCCTTGTTCGTCGCTTCGACAAGGAACTTTATGCATCTGTAAGCAATCTGCCGAAGAAGCCTATGACCTTTGTTAATCAGCGTTTCTGTGAT
Organism: uncultured Alistipes sp.; assembly: GCA_964536825.1. GTDB lineage: Bacteria > Bacteroidota > Bacteroidia > Bacteroidales > Rikenellaceae > Alistipes. The sequence goes on from CAZIAS010000020.1 coordinate 1,333, forward strand.
ATTGCTGCGGAGTTGGAGCGAGAGTTCAATGTTCGTATTAAGATTATGGATGACGAGTTGCTTAACGAGCGATTCTATGCAACCTTCGTCAATAACGAGACTGTGGATGATATCCTTTCGATTTTCAATGCCGGTGCGACGATGGATATCTCCAAAAAGAATGAAGTCTTCTATATATCATCACGCAAATAGAATAAACCAACAGATATGAAACAACTATTCCGAATGAAATCTCTGCTGATGACGCTCTGCCTCTGTTTTATGGCACTTTCGAGCGTTATGGCGCAAAACATCACCATCAAGGCGGAGTCGATGAAGGTCGGCGACGTGATGAAGATGTTGCAAAAGAGATACAACTACTCGTTCTCTGTGCAGTCAAGTCGCATAGATGTCGAGAAGGTTGTCTCGGTCAATGCCGAGAACCAGTCTGTCGAGCAGGTGCTCTCCCAAATATTTGAGGGACAGAATGCCGACTTCGTGATTGACGGTAAGATTATCGCCGTCATCGAAAAGCGGGCATCTGCGCCGCAGCAATCGTCCAAGACAGATTCCCCCCCCCGAAAAACTGCGAATTACGAGTTTAGAGGAGTTGTCTATGATGAGACGGGAGTTCCCGTTATGGGAGCCTCGGTTATCGTTGCAAATACTACGGTCGGTGTCATAACCGACGATAAAGGCGGTTTCTCGATAAAGGCAGGGTCGAAGCAGGCTGTTGTCGAGGTGTCGTTCCTCGGTTATGCAACTCAACAGATTGTTGCCGATAGCGGGAAGGCGCTTACCGTTCGTCTGAAACCCGACACCAAGTCGATTAACGAGGTGGTCGTCATCGGTTATGGCTCGGTCAAGAAGGGCGACCTTACCGGCTCGGTTGCCAATATCAAGATGAACGACGTCGAAAGCCAGCCGACCCTCTCGATTGACGATGCTATGCAGGGTAGGGTGGCAGGTGTCGATATTATGTCCACCTCGGGCGACCCGACCTCGACCTCTTCGATTCGTATTCGCGGTACACGCTCGATTACCGCATCGAATGAACCGCTCATCGTGGTTGATGGTGTAATCGATGCAGTGTCGGATTTGAGCGAAATCAACACGGATGATATCCAATCGGTGTCGGTGTTGAAAGATGCCTCATCAACGGCCATCTATGGTTCGCGTGGCGCCAATGGTGTTATCATCGTGACGACCAAAGAGGCAAAACCTTCGGCAACAAAGGTTTCGGTAAATGTTAAGGCACAGTTCGGTGTGTCGCAACTCGCCCGTTCGCTCGATTTGATGAATGCTTCCGAGTTTGCGCAATATCTGAACGATTATAGCTATTTCCGAAATAAATGTACTCCGGATACACCGCTCGAAGAGTATGCCAAATATCCCAACCCGATGGCGCTGGGCGAGGGTACCGATTGGGTAAAAGAGATTACCCGTCTTGCCCCCTATCAGAACTATAACGTGTCAATGATGGGAACGGTCAAGCGTTTCCGCGTCTTTGCTTCTCTCGGCTATACCGACAAGCAGGGTATCGTCGAAGGTAGTGGCGTGCAGCGTATCACGGGTCGTATCAATGTGAATTACGATATCGCCAAGTGGATATCGTTCGGATATCGAGGTTCTTATACCTATGCCGATCAGGCGCGTAACCGAGTGTCGATTGGCGGAACGAACTTCTGGAATGGTGCAATATATCTCAATCCGGCACTCAAACCGACCGATGTCCGCAACGAAATCTATAATAACAGCCCTATTATCAATAACCCTCGATATTGTCTGGATAATATAATTATGGACCGCGAGAACCTTACGGGACTACACACTGCGGTATTCACAATCAAACCGGTTAAGGGCCTTGTTATCAAGAGTCAGAACACTTATCGAGCATTCTCGCGTCACGACTATCAGTTTTGGTCGAACAATCTGCCGGCTCGCGATAATGAGAGTGGAGCAGCGGCATATCGCTACGAGGGAAATGTTCGCACTTTGACGACCGAGAATACCGCGACATACAAATACTCTGCCCGCAAGGGACACTCCTTTGATGTTATGGCGGGCTACACCGCATCACGAATGACCTCGCGAAATATCTCGCTCAAAGCTGACGGCCTTATCAATGACGAACTGTTGTGGGGCAATATGGCGAATGTTGTGGACAAAGAGAAATATACGGTTTCGTCTTCATCGTCGAAGATTGTCAAGCAGTCGGTTCTCTTCCGTGCCAACTACAACTACAAGAAGAGATACTATATAACCTTCACGGGGCGTGCAGACGGCTCGTCGAACTTTGCAGCCAACCATAAGTGGGGATTCTTCCCCTCGGCAGCACTTCGCTGGAATATTGCGAACGAAGCGTTTATGAAGTCTGCACGTGTTGTGGATGAGTTGTCGTTGCGATTGAGCGCAGGACGTACCGGTAATGATGCAATCTCGGCATATCGCTCATTGGAGGCAATATCCTCCACCGGAGAGGGATATATTCTCGGAGATAAACAATCCACGGCTCTCTATCCTTCGCGCCTGGCAAATCCCGACCTGACGTGGGAGAAGACCGATTCCTACAACCTTGCGGTCGATGTGGCACTCTTCCGCGAGCGTTTGCGTATGACGCTCGAAGGTTACTATGCCCGAACAACCGACCTCCTGCTGACGGTACAGACGGCAGATGTTACGGGTTACCAGAGCCGTTACGAGAATCTTGGCAGCACGACCAACCTCGGTTGGGAGTTGTCAATCGAAAGCCGCAATATCGTACAACCCAAATTCCAATGGACCACGACCCTTACGATGTCACACAATCAACAGATGGTCAATGATATCGGTAACGAGGAGTATGTTGTGGCGTTGAGTGCCCCGGGCGATAACGGTTATATGATGTATGGCTACAAGAAGGGCTATCCGCTCAATTCGTTGTGGGGTTTTCAATACTGCGGAACGTGGAAAAACGAGGCGGAGATTGAGCGAAATAAGGCTACCCGCTCTTACGTATCGAACTATTATGACCCGGGACGTGCCCGTTATGCCGATATCAATGGCGACGGTACGATATCGACCGATGACCTTGTCTATCAGGGAACGGCAGACCCGATAGTGTATGGAGGTCTGCAAAATACGTTCTACATCGGAAAGGGACTGAAAATAGGCGTCTTCTTCAACTACTCGATAGGCGGTAAAATCTATAACTACTCCGAATTGCATATGTGTGGCGGAGTGTGGACCAACCAATATCGCAAGATGGTGAATTCGTGGCATCCCGTGCGTAATCCGAACTCGAACATTCCGCGAGCGGGAGCGGCTACGCCGATGTTGCCGAGCAATTTCCAGATTTACGACGCCTCGTATCTGCGCTTGAAGAGCGTCAATATCTCCTATACGTTCGATATGCGCAAGAAGGTTAAGTGGTTGCGCGATATTACACTTGGTGTGAGTGGCGAGAATTTGTGGCTTTGGTCCGAATATGCCGGTTTCGACCCCGATGTTTCGACCGAGAGCGACTCTTCGACATTGCGCCGTATAGATATGGGTGCTTATCCCAAGGCACGAACAATTGTGTTTAACCTCCAAATTCGCTACTAAACGTATGAAAATGTTGAAATATATATTAGCTCTCGCAGTGACAACAACACTTGTCGCTTGTGATTTGAATGAGACTCCCGATTACTTTACCAATCGTGCAGATATGTTCCGCAGTGAGGTGCAGTGTCGGTCAGCGGTAAATTCCTGCTATCTCAATATCGATCCCATTTATACCTCGCGAATGTTGCAGATTACCGAGGCGTGTGTCGATACGGGTCTTACGTGGGGAACGACTTTGGATACGGTGCTCGATGTCTCGCCGGCATATCCGCGTTATGGTGCGACGATTTGGGAGCAGGGCTATAAGGGCATAATGCGATGCAACTACGCTATCGCCGGATTGGAGTCCTCGCCTCTCGAAGATAAGGAGTTTCTCGACCGATTGATTGCCGAGGCAAAGATTATGAGAGCTCTCTATTACTACATTCTGACTTCGTTCTTCGGAGATGTTCCCTACTATACGATTGATGTGGATTCCAAGGAGGTGTTGTTGCAGGTGCAGCAACTGCCTCGAACCTCGGCAATCGAGATTCGTTCGCAAATCATTGCCGATTTGGAGGATGATGTGCTCATTCTCGACCAACTTCGAGGTTCCGAGGTCGAAGAGTATCGTGCAGGTGCAGCTCTGGGATGGATGATGATTGCCAAGATGGCAATGTGGAATGCTTCGAAAGATGAGCAGAACGCTCAAATGTGGTGGAACAAGGGTGTCGATGCCTGCATAGCGTTGCAAAATATCTATGGACCGCTCTCTGCCTATTCTCTCGAAGATTCGTTCCAATGGCATCGCAAGAATACGCCCGAGTCGATATTCGAGATTCAGCATACCTACGTTTCGGGAGGTGTGAATTTTACCTCTTCGATTGCGGCAGCGGCACATCCGTCGCATACGACAGGTTCGCTGATTTATGACGGTGTCGAAATCGAATGGTTGGGTAATGAGAGTGAGAACTATTCGCAGTTGCGTCCGACGTCATACTTCTTCACGGAGTTGCAGCCCCGCGGAGGTGTTGATAAGCGTACTGCGTATAATCTTGCGTGGGAGTGGCAGGGCCAACAGTTTAGTAGCACCTCCACTCGCCCTTGGACCGGTATAAAACTATGGTGCCCCGATATGTATAAGGGTTACGACCATAACAACTATAAGATTTTCCGTTATGCGGATGCTCTGCTGATGTTGGCGGAGTGTTATGCCGAGGTTGATAAACCGGCTTTGGCTGTTCAGTGTCTGAACGAGGTCAAGGAGCGTGCCGGTATTGACCTGTACATATATTCGTCGCTCGACGAGTTGCAAGAGGAGATACGTGCCGAACGTGCCAAAGAACTCTATGGAGAGTGCCACCGTAAGTTTGACCTTGTGAGATGGGGTGTGTGGTATGAGCGTACGGTTGAATTTAACCAGAACTCGACTCTGCTCTCCTTTATCAAACCTTGCCACGAATACTATCCGATTCCCGACGTTCAGGTGTCGTATTCGGGAGATGCGCTGAAAAATGACGAGTACAAAAAGTATGGACTTTAATACAAAAGTGACGATATGAAGAGAATAGTTTATATACTTTGTTTTGCGATGTTGCTCTTCTCCGCGTGTACCAATCACGAGGAGTTCGATGGTGGGCTGTCTGCCGATTCCTACTCGATTGAGGTGGGTCGTGACGAAGGCTTTACACGCATTATGGTCTATGGAGCCGACAGTTGGCGTGCGGAGTTTGTCGAAGAGGTCGAGTGGGCGACACTCGATGAGTTTTCCTATGGCAGCGGACGCGGTAGTTTCCGCCTTAACTACTCGGCTAATGAGCAGTTGAGTCGTGTGGCAAAAGTTAAGGTCAGCGGCAATGGAGCTTCGTTTATCGTTGATGTTTTCCAGGAGGCGGGTAAGGTGTTGCCGACCCTTACGATAGCGGAGTCTGCGATTGCCGTGCCTGCGAACCGCTATATAGTAACAATTCCCGTAACCCAGACGCTTTTGGAGGATAATCTCGAACATCTTGTTTGCTCGGTGGCAACGCTTGATGGCGAGGAGTCGAAGCCTTGTGAATGGATTTCGAATGTCGCTTTGAGCGAAGACCTGACCTCGCTCGAAATGGAGATTGCCCGCAACGACAGTGGCGCCGAGCGCGATGCGATGGTTAATGTTTCGTTGGCAGGAGCCAATAAGGTGCCGGTATTCTCGCGTAATGTCGAAGTGCATCAGCTTGCGGCAGAGGCTTCGCTTACGGCAACCGTCGAATCGGAGTATCGTCACTCTCCTGCCGAGCAGCAGTGCGTGATTACCATTGCCAATAATGCGGGATATGTGACTCGTGATGCAAATATCGAGGTTGAGTATCTCTCGTCGGTTGAGGAGTGGCTGGATAATATCGAGCTGGGAGAGGAGTCGCTTGTATTCTCGCTCTCGAATAATGGCGGAGAGGAGATTCGCGAGGCGAAGATTCGTGTATGGCTTACCGATGCCGATAACAATAGCACTACGCCGCTCGAATTTATGATACGTCAGGGCTATTTCCGCACTCTGACCGTTAAGGAGTTGCGCGATATCGTCACAACCGACGGATACGAGTTCGAAGACGACTTTATGTCGTATAGCGTCGAAGGTGTAGTAGTTAGTGACTGCGACTCGAAGAACAATGCGATGAATCCGAATACGGCATACTCTACGGTCGATACGTCGATTAGCGACCGTACGGTATATCTGCAAAATGAGGATGGTGCGTGCGGTATGTGCCTGCTCTTTACCCGGGCGGCAGACAACACCTTCCATCGAGGAGATCGACTCAATATTGGTTTGGGCGGGCTCCCGATCAGCGTTGCAGAGAATCCTAAACGATACTCTATCGAGGGGCTTACATCGGCTTCGGTCGTAAATCATACCGAGGGTGGCGTTACGGCACTTGCCGAGAAACGTAAAGCCATCTCGCAACTTACCGACGAGGATATATATACATACGTGACCTTGTCGGATATGGAATTTGTCTTTAAGCAGGGTGCATACACCAACGTAATGGAGGCGTATGTACAATCCAGCACACTCAACGAAGGCACCTTCTCGCGCAAGAAGTTGGGCGACTCGCCTGCACGTCTGATGCAGGACCGCGATGGCAAGACCATTTTTATGCAGGTCAATACCCTTTGCCAATGGCGTCGTACGCTTAATCCTTCGTCAGAGGGCAACCACGGAGTTCCGCAGGGTGTAGGCAGTCTGCACGGAGTTGTTGTCGCTGATAATAATTTCCGTTATGGCGACCGCAACAACAGCATCGGCCGCTACTCGATTCGTCCCATTGACGAGAGCGATATCGCGGGCGATAATGCAATACCCTGGGCTGCGTCGTCGGCTCGTACCACTTTGGCGGCTTGGAATTTCGATAACAAGACCACTGGTCCCGAGATTCATACCCCTAATACGAACGGATGTCCGAGTACGCAGTACGAATGGGCAAGTACGTTCAGCAAGAAATCTTCTGCAATAAACAAGTTGAAGGCGAGCGATGGCGATACAAATGCGTTGTTGTATTGCAATAATCTCACTTCGCCTGCCGATAATGTTTATACATCGTGGTACACTCAACTCTACTCTGCATCAGGATGTAACCGCCCGATCTTTACCGATGGATACGAGAGTGCGTATATCTGGGACGGATTAGGCGAGAAGTCGGCTGATGTGAGTGGCAGAGAGTATTTCTGGAAGAGTACCCTCGACACTTGGTGTGGAACAGATGCGGCAAAGCGAGGTCGTGATGTGTCGCACCACGCAGGTCGCAACGAGGTTGGCGATTATACTTGGGTTTCGAACCTTAATGGTTGGTTCGATTGGGATAACGATGGTGCCACCAATGGCTTTGTGATGGAGCTCTCGACCGCAGGTGTTTCGACTCCGCTTACCCTCAATTTCTCGATGGGAGCCGGAGGTAATTTCGCGAAAGATTGGTCGGAGTTCCTCAAAAACTTTATCTCGGGCTGTATAGGCTATTACTCGCAGAACTATCCTCTCTATTGGAAGGTTCAGTACTCGACCGATGGTGGTACCACTTGGGTAGATGGAGCGAAATCGACGCTTACGGGCGAGACCGAGTTTATGCTTCATCCTGTTCCTGCGTGGACGGCTGCGTCGTACAGCGACCCTGCATCTGCAACGGCGGGCGGTACGGCATACCCCAATGCGCAAATGTCGCTCGGTTTGGTGGAGTACAGTTTCGAGTTGCCGGCGGCGGCTTCGGGTCAGGATAATGTGTTGATACGCATCACTCCTGCGAGCAAGCGCGTGGCAACTATGGTTGCCGGAGCCGAGAACTACTCTATGTCGCTCGACTGTGGAGTTGATGCCACGGCAGAGGCGAACTATGGAAATGTTATCCGCTTCGGAGGTCTTTCGATTCAGTATTAGAGATGAAATAACTAAATAATATATAACTAAAACAACCAAAAATTATGAAAAAAGAGTATTTGGAACCACGATTACTGCTATGGGAGATGGTAGTCGAGCGAGGCTTTGCCACTTCGTACGAAGACGGCATTGAAGGAACTGTTACAGAGGGCGAAGAGGATAATCCGTTCGCTTAAAAGATGATTATTAACCGAAACAAAATTATCAGACATATGAAAAAGATACTTTTTGCAACAATGATTCTTTTGGGCGTTACTTCGTGTATCAAGGATACAACGATTGGGCCCGAAACAGACAAGAGCGTTCAGATGTCGTTCGTAGTGAACGAGGAGGCTGGCGCACGTACAACAATTACCGATGGTCAGATTACTTGGCAGGATGGCGACAAGTTCGGTGTCTTTGTGGATAATGCAACTACCCCGACCGTCAATGCCGAGGGTACTATTACCATCAAGGATGGCGTGCCGACCGTATCGTTCGAGGCAGAGGCTTTCGAGGCAGGCGACGTTATTTCGGCTTACTATCCCTATGACGCAAGCGTAACATCGAAGGAGGTAACCTTCAACATCCCCGTTGCGCAGTACCAGTCGGTGGTAGATGAGTACAATGGCTCGTATCAGCCGATGATTGGTGTTTCGAAGGCATTTACGAGTGCTACCGGCGAGAGCGTATTGTTCCGCCCCGCGGCTACGATTGCCAAGTTTAACTTCTATACCTCTAATCCCGAGTATGAGGGCGAGAAGGTGCAGAAGATTATCTTCCGTTCGAATGCAATCGTTTCTGGTAAGACTAACCACGTTACAGGTAAGTTTACTTATGACATCTCGACCGTTACCGAGTCGGTTGCCCCCGATTTCTCGGGAAAGACCACTGCCGATGGTTGGGCTGACAATGGCGATACTTGGTTGGCAGAGATTATCCTCGATGAGGAGTTTGGTGTTACTGCCGACCGTCAGTCGGCATATCTGACTATGCTCCCGGGTAACTATGCAGGTCACTTCTTCGTGGTTACCGACAAGGCTAAATACTACTTCTTCTACCACGTTACGCCGAAGTATGACGAGAATGGCGATATCCTCTTTGGTAGTGAGCCGACTGCATCTGCGGAAGATGCTGTTCCTTTCAACCGCAATACCATCAAGGAGATTCCTATCGACCTCGGTAACACAGGAACAATGGTACGCCGTGTAGCATATAATCCCGTGACCAATTTTTCCTCATTGCGCGAGGCAAAGGCTTACGGAACAACTCGTGGAGACCAAACCATCATCAAGGGTGTCTTTGTGAGCGATTGCGATTCGAAGAATATGGAGTATAACCCCAATACCGCTTACTCGACTGTTGATATTACCGAGACCGATAAGACCGGCTATTTCCAGGAGTTGGATGGCGAGAGAGGCTTCCGCGTGAAGTTTGAGTCGGCAGAGCATAATACCTTCAAGCCCGGCGATGAGGTTGTTCTGAACCTTTCGGGTACAACGGTTGTTGCCGACAGCAACGCTTCGGGTACCACCTCTTACACAATCGAGGGTGTGCGCAAAGAGAATGTTATGTCATTGACCGCAGGCGAGGTACCCTCGAAGGTTAAGACTATTGCCGAACTTACCGATGAGGATATCTACACCTACGTTACCCTCTCGGATATGGAGTTTGTCTTCAAGGAGGGTGCTTATACCAATGTCAAGGAGTCGTATGTGCAGTACACTGCTCTCAACGAGGGTACCAAGGGCCCCAAGAATATGCAGGATTCATCGGCTCGTCTGATGCAGGATAGAAATGGTAATGCTATCTATATGCAGATTAACTCGCTCTGCCAATGGCGTCGTAAGGTCAATGCTTTGGCTGCGGGTAACCACGGAGTTCCGCAGGGTGTCGGAAATCTCCACGGTATCATAACGACCAATGTCGATCCTCGCTACGGCGATAACAACGGCTTTATCGGTAAATACTCGATTCGCCCCATTGACGAGAGCGATATCGCAGGCGATAATGCAATTCCTTGGGCATCCGCATCGGCTCGTACAACTTTGGCGGCTTGGAATTTCGACCACAGAACTACCGGCCCCGAGGTTCATACTCCAAGTACAGCCGGATGTCCGGGTACGGTCTATGAGTGGGAAGGTACATTTGAAGTGGCACAGACCGCGATAAACAAGATGAAGGCCACCGAAGGTGACAATACGGCTGTCTTCTATTGTGATAATATAACTCGCGCTGCTTATCATCCGACGAGAGGTAAAACTGTTACTTTCTATTGGAATGTCAGCGCAATACATCGCCCTCAATTTACTGATGGTTACGAGAGTAAGTATGTTTGGGATGGTCTTGGAGAGAATGTTGATGGCTATTGGAAAGCACCCGAAGACTCTTGGTCCGGTACTTCGGCTACAAGCCGTAATGTGATTAACCACTACTGTGGATGTAACGACCTTGGCGACTATACGTGGGTTACCAACCTTACCGGATGGTGGGATTGGGAGAACGAAGGTGTAACAACCGGCTTTATGGCAAGAGTATCGACCTTAAATGTATCGAAACCGCTTACTATCAGCTTCTCGATGGGTGCAGGAGGTAAGTTCTGTAAAGACTGGAACGAATATCTTGGTTCTAAATATGCCGGCAACGCGGCAGATGGCGTCGGCTTCCTTTCGGGAACGTCTGGTCTCTACTCGCAGAACTTCCCTCTCTATTGGAAAGTTCAATACTCGACCGATGGCGGTACAACTTGGAACGATGGAGCAGTTGAAGCAGCAACCGGTGCCACAGAGTTTATGCTCCACCCTGTGGCTGCTTATTGGACGGATAGTGATGATATTGACGGTAGTGACCTCTTCCAAGACCCGACTTCCACAACGGCAACAACCACGACAGGTACGCGCTATTGCAATCAATACACCGCAGGCTTGGTTGAGCATAGTTTCGTTCTGCCCGCAGCGGCTTCGGGTCAGGAGAGCGTGATTATCCGTATCACTCCTGCAAGCAAGCGAATTGCTACGGCACAAAAAACAATCAAGGATTTTGAGAAATCTATGGACCAAAGCGTAGATGCAACTTCGGCTGCTTCGTTCGGAAATATTATCCGCTTCGGAGGTATTTCGATTCAATACTAAACAGATTTAATACAACAACACTATGTTGCAAAAAACAGCATTCCGCAGGTTAGGTTGGTTTTTGGTATTTCTGGTGGGAGGAGCTTTATCCTCCTGCCAGAAGTTGAACGACGAGATGATTGACATTCACGAACTCGCCGCACCCGAACGTATTGTCGAGGTCGATGCCTCGGCTGCAACACACGAGGTGCAGGTCTTCGCGAATGAGAAGTGCTCGGCGGAGATTGACGGAGATGCTGCGTCGTGGGCTCGCCTTGACCGACATACCTTCTCGAAAGATTGTATGCTCCGTGTCGAGGTGGATGCCAACGATGGATTACGCCGTCAGGCAAAGATTATTCTGCACTCCGAGAGTGGATTGCGCGATACGATTCGTCTGCGCCAACAGGGCGAGGAGGAGTTGTTGAGCGTGGCAGAAAACTACCAGACGGTTGCCGGTAGCAGTGCCGGCAAGCACGACCTGCAACTTGCGACAAATGTAGATTCCGGACTGCTCGATATCAACCTCTCCTATGCAGAAGGTGCCGAAGAGTGGGTAGATGGTGTCGAGTTCGATGCCGAAGGTCGTTGCCTTGTGGTGTGCGAAGAGAATCCGACCGAGAGTATGCGCCAATGTGATATTACGGTCTCCTGCACTACGGCGTGGGAGGAACATCTGTCGGTAACGGTAAGCCTGACCCAGAAGAATGCAAGCGACAAACTCGGTACGGTACTCTCCTTCGACGAGGTCCGTAACGAGAATGGAACACTTGTGATGACGAATGGCCGCTACGATGGCGATTACGTTATCGAGGGTGTGGTCGTGAGCGACTGCGATTCCGAGAATATGGCGGCAAATCCCAATATCACTCACAACAATATAAATCGCACGCACAATGCCCGTACGGCCTATATCGAGGAGATGGATGGCGAGGGTAGCGGTTTGCGATTGTGGTTGGCTACGGGCGTCGAAAATCGATTTAAGCGTGGCACACGTCTCTGCATCAATCTGCGTGGTACAACCCTCTCGGTTGATGAGCAGAATGGTGGCGTCTCGATTCTTAACCTTGCGATGTCGAATGTTGTCGAGAGCGAGTCGAATGTGGAGATTCCGCTGCGTGAGCGTACAATCGCGACGCTGACCGACCGCGACCTCTACACCTACTGCACGCTGACCGATGTGGAGTTTCTCTTCAAGCAGGGTGCATATACCAACGTGCTCGAAAACTTCTTCCCGAAGGCGTCGGCTCTGACCGAAGGTGTGAAAAATGTCCACTCGACAATGGACTCGGCTACACGACTGCTGACCGACAAGGCAAATGATGCGCTCTATATGCAAATCAATGCCGAGTGTCCGTGGCGTAGAACGCTGAACTCCTCGATGCCCGGTAACCACGGCGTGCCGCAGGGCGTGGGTTCGGTAAGCGGTATCATCGTTCCCGGCGAAAATGTGCGCTATGGAGGTCGTATCGGAGCATACTCGATTCGTCCGCTCGATGAGAGCGATATCGCCATCGCGTGGGAAGCTGGGTCGTCGTTTACAACCCTTGCAGAGTGGGTGTTTGACCACAAAGTGACCTATACCGACACTTACGCTCCCAACAAAACAAACAATCCCTACCTCTGGGAGGGCGAGTTTGTTGCAAAGACTGCCACAGCAGTAAATAGAATGTATGCCACAGGTGGCGAGCAGCAGACTGCAACATTCTACTGCAATAACCTCACCACGTTGAAGGATAAGGTTTATGCAGATACCTATTACCAATTGCGCGATACCCGTCCGCAATTTGCCGATGGTTTCGATAGTAAGTATGTCTGGGATGGCGACGATTGGGGCGTAACCTTCTCGGGTCTCTGGCGCGACACGAATGATTGTATGTCCTCGTATCGTTCGGATGGCAAGGGTGTATATCACAGCTGCGGTCGTACAGCCTACGGAAACTATGTGTGGGGTGCAAACCTCAAAGGCTGGTGGGATTGGAATGAAGACGGCGAGACCTATAAGGCTACGACCGGATTTATCCTCTCACTCTCGACAGCAACCGTCTCAACCCCTGTGCATTTGAGCTTTACGATGGGTGCAGGAGGCCGTCCGGCGACGACGTGGGGTCAATACTACAACTACAACGACGGCTTTATGAACAGTGTGAACGGCTATTATGGTCAGAACTATCCGCTCTATTGGAAGGTGCAGTACTCGGTTGATGGAGGTGTTTCGTGGATTGATGGAGCGGTCAATGTAGCTTCCGGCAAAAGCGAATTTAAGCTGATGCCTACTCCTTGGTGGAGTACGGGAGTATATCCCGACCCGTCGAGCGATGAACTCGTGGGTACGGCATACGTTGGCGAAGAGATGGCTCCGGGACTTGTTGAGTATAAGTTCCGCCTGCCGGAGGCAGCATCGGGCCAGAGCAATTTGCTGGTTCGCATCACGCCCGCATCAACGGCGATAGCGACATTGTTGCCCGGTCAGGGTAACTTCTCGCAGCCGCTCGATCAGGGTGTAAAGGCAACATCGAGTGCTAATTATGGAAATATGATACGCTTTGGAGGCGTAAAAGTTCAATATTAAAATTATGACTGTACAGAAATTTTACAAAAAACCGGCAGTGGAGATTGCCGAGTGTGCCGTAGAACGCGGATTTTGCGTAACCTTGGAGTTCTTCCCCGGAACCGAGGGCTCGCCGAATCAGACGTCATTCGGTGCAGATGATATGTCCAGAACGATTGATGAGGAGGCTTGGTAGTATGAAGAAGTTTGTAGTTTTAGGAGCGCTTGCAGCTGCGCTGTTGTGCGGTTGCGAGAGTGTCGAGACTGAAACTTCTCGACAGCCGCAAGGGTCGGAGCAGACCCCCGAAGGGGATTTTGTGCGCCTGAATCTGAAAGCCGAAGATACCCGCTCGTCGCTCTCGGGCGAGAAGATTTTGTGGAGTGAGGGTGACCATATTATGGTCAATGGTTCGTCATACGAGATTCTCTTCGATGAGAGTGGAGATGCGTATGTGAATGTGCCGTTCGGCGAGTCGTATAAGGCGTTGTATCCTGCCGAAATCTATACCGAGCGGGGTATGATGTTGCAACCTGCGCAGTTCTATGCCGAGAACTCTTTCGGCGAACTTGCCAACCCGATGACCGGCACAGGTTCGAGTTCGGAGTTGCATATGCGCTCGGTTTGTGGAGCGCTGATGCTGCGTATTGCCGGTAGTGCGACCATCTCGTCGATATCGATTACCGACCGTGCAGGCGGAGCCTTGTGCGGAGAGTTTGATTATGCCGATGGCGAGGCTTCGTTGCTCGATGATGCAACGGTATCACACTCGTCGGTAGTGTTGAATTGTATGCAGGCGGGTGGCGTGAAGTTGTCTGCGACGGGTACCGATTTCTATATCGTGATGCCGGCGGCAACCTATTCGTCGGGTCTGAAAATCTCGATTAGCGATACCGATGGCCGAAATATGGTTATCAACTCCTCGACTCCCCGAACAATTCGTGCAAACGATATTCTCGAAACGCCGACAATCACATACGCGCCCGACGAGGATATTCTGTTGGCGCAGTCGTTCGATAAAAATGTCTGGGGATGTGAGCGACAGAGCGAGGTGGCAGGCTTTGCCATCAGCGGTTCGACCACGGCTGCTACGGGTTATGAACTTGTGACGGCTGTGACCGATACTTATGGTACGGATGCAATCTCGACCGATTGGGCGAATGCGGATACCTATCAGATGACTGCGTCGTACCTTCGCAGTCGAGGTTTGGAGGATTGGTCGATGCTCTATCGCTGTTATGAGGTCTATGGCGCGTTGGCAGTCGGCTACACCGGTGGTCGTGGATTTTTGCGTCTGCCGAAGCTCTCGTTGCTTGATGAGGGCGAGGTCTGCAAAGCGACATTAACCTTCCGTATAGCCTTCAAGGATGGCGCAGCGGCGGATATGGTGCAACTCTATCCTTATGTAGGGGGTACGGGTAAGGTCCTTGCATATTATGTCGATGGGGTTGAGGTCGAAATCCCGAAGGATGGCACCCGTTGGACCACGGGAACCGATATAGGATTGCCTAACGAGACTTTGCAGCAAGAGAAGCTGCTGATATATCCCAGCATTGACATCAAAGATGTTGAGTGGCATACGATTCGTGTTGATTTCGGAGCGGTAACATCTACTACGCAAATCCATTTGCAGCCGCATACGAAGGGAACGACCACAGCCGAATTCCTGATTGATGATGTTGAGGTTCGCAAGGTGGCTTATCCCTATCAGAGTGACGCTATACATCACAGAGATGGTCAGGCGATAACTGATGCGAATCGCAGTAAGGTAATGTTCGAGCCGAGCACATTGGTTTGGATTGGTTCTTCTCCTCAAATGAAGTATCTGGCAACGCACGCAAAAGCTATGGGGATGAAGAAGATTGACGTGAATTTGAAGACCGATTGGCTCTATACCACCCTCGGAGGCGAGTGGGCTGATACGTTTGCCGAAATCAAAGCGCAGATTGATGATGCGGGAATGACGGTGCGCTGTATTCATATGCCCTATGAGGGAATTGACGATGTAAATACATTCGACTTTGCCAGCAGCGATACCTCTTTGCGTACGTCGGCTGTTGCTAAAATGTCCGAACTTATTGAGGCAGTTGCAGTCTTTGAGCCGGAATATATCCTTGTGCACCCGTCGGGATATGGAGCATCTTATGTGTATTCCCAAAACAAGAATTATCTGATTACGTCATTAAATGCCCTGATTCCCATATGTCAGAGCATTGGAGCGAATCTGTGTCTTGAAAATGCCGGCAACGCGGACTCTTCGGAGAATAGTATTACGATGAAGGCTTCGTATCTGAACGAGCTTGTTGCGTCCTGCCCGGGATTGTCGGTATGTTTCGATGTGACACACGCGACGGTCAAGGGTTTCAACGACGCTGCCGAATTTATCAACGAGTTGGGGTCGAATATCTCCTGTATCCATATGCACGATGGCGACGGTACCCGCGATATGCACCTCTATCCGGGATACTCGGGTATCTACGCCCACAGTGGTACGCTCAATTGGGGCGAAGTCTATAAGGCTTTGGTGGATATCGGCTTCAATGGACCGTTTACTTACGAGATTTCGGGCTATGCAGTGGATTGCGTGTATAGCTACAATGCCCTGATTCACAACTACTACGATTATGTCTATCCGTGCTATCGCGAAGCGGTTAAGTAGCGAGGGGTAAGACTGACGAAGAACTTAAAACGAAAAAATAAACTTTTACCGATTATGAAAAGAATTCTGATTTTACTCTGTGCGATGACAGCATTGTGTACAACCGCTTTGGCCGGTTCGTATGTACCCAAGGAGGGCGAGGTAAAATTCAAGGTGTTGCAGACCACAAAGGATAAACCTCTGCACGAAATTTGCCAAACTCCTTTCTCGCATCACTACTATTCGCTGCATCAGCCCATTGACCTTGATGCTGCAAAGCCCTCGCACGAATATTTCGGTATCGGCGTGTCGCTGACCGATGCGTCGTGCTGGTTGCTCTCGCAACTCGACCCCGAGGCACGTCACAAACTCCTCAAAACGGCATTTACCAAGCGAGGATTGAATCTTTCGATGATTCGTCTGAATTGCGGTGCGAGTGACTATGCGACCGAGCTTTACAATTACAACGATACGAAGGGCGATGTCGAGATGAAGAACTTCTCGGTGGCTCGCGATGAACAGTATATGATTCCGATGATTAAGCTGGTGTCGCAGTACTGTCCCGATGTCTATACCTTCTCGTCGGTGTGGAGTATGCCCGGATGGATGAAATCCAACGGTCAGATGTGTGGCGGTTCGTTGCTCGATGAGTATATGCCTGCATTTGCCAACTATTGGGCAGCATACCTGAAAGCCTATAAGGCTCACGGTATCAAAATCGATGCTGTGACCGTGCAGAATGAGCCGAGCACCGACCAGCGTGGTGGTTGTCCTGCGACTCTGGTGTCGGCAAAGCAGGAGATGGAACTCGCCGGAAAGTATATGCCGCAGGCATTCAAGGCGGCAGGACTCGATACGAAGATTTGGATTTGGGACCACGATTACGTAGGCTGGGAGCGAGTTGTCGAAATGCTTGGCGATAAGCGTGTACAGCGTAATGCCGAGGCTGTGGCTTGGCATCCGTACAGCGGCAAGCCCGAGATGATGCAGGAGGTGCTGCGTCGTTACCCGGGAACCAAGATGCATCTTACCGAGCGCGGACCTTCGTTTGCGATGGCTCACGTTCAAAACGAAGTTTGGTGGGCAGAGTATGTCTTTGGCGCACTCAACAACGGATGCTCGTCGTTCTCGTCGTGGAATCTGTTGCTCGATGAGGATGGACAGCCCAACACGGGCCGTCATCCCTGTGCAGGCCTTATGTCGCTCAACCTCGAAACGGGCAAGGTGACCGAGAGTACGCAGGCATCGTTCTTCCGTCAGTTCAGCCCATACGTTAAGCGTGGTGCGAAGATTCTCTCGATTGACCAGCCCGATGACAATATGATTGCCATCGCATTCCAAAATCCCGAGGGAGACTATGTTGTTGTGGTTGCTGCGCACGACAAGCCGCGTCAGCGCCAAAGGGTACAAATCAAGTTCAAGGACCAATATATGGCACTCTGTTTGCCGATGAATACGTGGTCGCTGACGACGATTCTTATAGAGAAACAGTAAGACGGTTTTTTGGTTATATATTTGAGGGAGTGGGAGTGTGCAGAGATGTACGCTCCCGCTCTGTTTTTTATCAGGCGTAGGGCTCGGATAGAGTGATTTTTTTCTTTGTGGGTAAAGAATTTATGCTGTTTTTCGAAAAATAATGCTTATATTTGCGGCGAAGTGTGGGCATACCGCACAGCTGTATTTATTGATTTGACCAAAAACCAACACTATAAAACCAAAATGAGAAGTTTGAAAAAATATCAAAGTCCAGCGCTTGATGTCGCTTATACGGCAGTTGAACGAGGATTTTGTGTGAGCCTTGAATTTGGAGTGGGAGTTCAGGGTATTGCTACTCCCGAATCTTTCGAAATGGAAGATATGACAGAATCAACCGATAATGCAGCTTGGTAGTATGAAAAAGTTGTTTGCGCTTATGTTTCTTGCAGGTGCGGTATGTGCTTGCGAAACAACTTCTATCGATGAAGAGATTAACCAGAATCCGTCAGAGAATCCATCTACCGAGATTCCGGAGGGTTATATTCGTCTTAACCTTATGACCGAGGAGGACCTTACGGGCGATGGCGACAGCCGTACTTCGCATACCGGAGGAGGTAAACTCGTGTGGGGCGACAACGATAATGTGACCGTGAATAGCAAGACGTATAGTGTGGTTGCCGATGGCGGTACGGCTCACGTATATGTTCCCGAGGCTACGAGCTATACGGTGTTCTATCCGGCGGAGACTCGTGTCAATTCCTCCAAGATGATGTTGCAACCGGCGCAGCTCTATGCGTCGAACTCTTTCGGAGAAAAGGCAAACCCGATGTATGGAAAGGGTAGTGCCGAGACGGGCGTGACGCTTCGTTCGGTATGTGGTGTGTTGAAATTAAAGCTTACCGGTAGCGCAACAATTTCGTCTATTGCCGTTACTGACCGTGCGGGAGGTGCTTTGTGTGGTACTTTCGATTATGCAGATGGTACGGCTTCGGCAGTGTCGGGTCTTGCCCGTTCGTCGGTCGTTTTGAACTGTGAGAATGTTGGTGGTGTTGCGTTGAGTAGCGCAGGTACGGATTTCTATATCGTACTGCCGGCAAAGACCTACTCGTCGGGTTTGAAGATTTCGATTAGTGATACTTCGGGTCGTGCTATGGTTATCGATTCGGCGACTCCTCGAACCATTGCTGTTAATGATATTCTTTCGACCCCGACCATTGCCTATGCTCCCGCTTCGGATCTGCTCTATGCAGAGTATTTCGACAAGAATGTTTGGGGAGCAAACCGTCAGGCAGGCACCAAGGGCTTTGGTAATCCTGCGGGATATAATGCTACGGGTTACGAAATCTCATCGTCGATTCTTTCGTCGGGAACATCGACGGGTTATGGTACTGATGCGATATCGAAAGACTATCAGACTCCTCAAAACAATTTGATGACGGCATCCTATTTGAAGAGCCGTGCGTTGGATAATTGGCAGTTGCTCTACCAGTGCCGTGAGGTTGATGGAGCGTTGGCTGTTGGTCATCCGACAGAGAAACGAGGCATCCTCCGTTTTCCGAAGCTTACCAACATCGCCGAGGGAGAGGTTTGTATGGCAAAGGTTACGTTCAAGTTGGCATTCAAGAATGGTGCAGGTAGCGATCCGATGCTTGTAAGAATGGCGCCGGAGGGCCCGGGTTGCGTGCTTGCCTACTATCTCGATGGTACGAAGGTTTCCACCCCGAAGGATGGTACATATTGGACAGCGACAACAGGAACGCTTCCGATTCCGTCGTTGAGTGTGGGTAATTTCTATGAGCACCTTATTATCAACAACCCTGCAAACGGCGAGATTGCGGATGCTGATTGGCATACCGTCAGTGTCGAGTTGGGTGCCGTGACCAACGATACGGTAATTCTGTTGATGTCGTACTCGTCGGGATCTACGCTTTCGGAGTTCTTTATCGATGATGTCGAGATTCGCAAGATTGCTTATCCCTATCAGGACGATGCCGAACACTACGTTATCAGCAAGGGTACGGTCAGCAATGTGAAGAAGTTGATGCTTCCGGTGAGTGCAACTGCAAGCATCGAGAGTTCGACGTGGATGGGTACGTTGTCGCATCTGAAAAGCACCGGTGCGGAGTATGTCGATTTGTCGGTAGGTTGGAGCTTCTTCTATGCTCCGGATGGCAGCAATGGAGATACCGCGAAGTGGGATGAGAAACTTCAAGCGGCAAAAGATAAACTCGATGCTGCGGGATTGAAGGTATGGCATATCCACCTGCCGGGTATCGGTACGACCTATACGAAAAATGACGATGGAACATATACCACCGGCAGCGATAGCGATTTGGTCGATTTTGCACACAGAACCGAGACGATACGCGCTGCCGCCGTAGATAAGATGTCGGATATAATCACGCACGTCGGTACCATCCTCAAACCGAAGTATGTGTTGATTCACCCTTCGGGATGGCGCGATGGTGGATCGAATGGTGCATATCTGTACACAGGAACGTATGCTTCCACTCGTAAGGCGTCTTTGGTAAAGTCGCTTAAAGAGTTGGGTGCGGTGGCAAAGAGTGCCGGTACGACAGTGGTAATGGAGAATCTGGGTAATTATAAGTCCCCTGAAAATAGTATGACCATACAGCCGGAGTATATCAACTACTTTATGGGTCAGGCAACAGATTGCAGGTTCTGCTTCGACTTCTCGCACGGAACAATCAACTTGTATAATACGGGTGCGGAATACATCAACGGTCTAAACGCAGGCTTAATGACTGCTCTACACGTTCACGGCGGCGGTAACGACCGAGATGTACACCTCTTCCCCGGATATCCTTCGACAGGCTTGTACGGCAGTACATATTACGACAAACTCGAATGGGGCGAGACCTACGAGGCGGTTGTCAATTACGGCTATCGTGGTCCGTTCACTTACGAGCCGTCATCGCTGGCTGTCGATTGTAACGCTTCGTGGAGTACGGTTATTCACAACTATTACAACCACGTCTATCCAGCCTACCGCAAGAAGATGGGTAACTAATCAAAGTGAGTAGAAATATTAGGGAGTTTAGGGAGTTGGAAATCTCGCTAAACTCCCTATTTTGGAGTTATTGGCAATTCACAACAAGATGGGGCGACCCAATGAAAGTGGAAAGTGAAGGGTGGTTAATGGTATTTAATGGGAACAAATGGCAATTAATGGCATTCAATGGCATTCAATGGGAAAACCAATAAAGAGCAAAGATGAAAGTGGAAAGTGAAAGGTAGTTAGGAAAATAAACAAAGCGCCGCAGGCAC
>CAZIAS010000020.1:22420-34275 GCA_964536825.1 uncultured Alistipes sp.
CACAATTATCAACTATCAATTGTCAATTATCAATTAACTACGCGCCGCAGGCACCACAATTATCAACTATCAATTGTCAATTATCAATTAACTACGCGCCGCAGGCACCGCAATTGTCAATTATCAACTGTCAATTATCAATTAACCATGGATATCATTGAGTTCCGCGAATATTGCCTCTCTCTGCCCGATGTCGAGGAGACGCTGCCATTCGATGATTCGACTTTGGTCTATAAGGTCGGAGGTAGGATGTTTGCAATGCTGATGCTCGAAAAGCCCGACCATTTTGTCGTCAAGTGCGACCCCGAAAGGGCCATACTCCTGCGCGATAGCTATCCACAAGTTACGGCTGCGTGGCATATGAACAAACGCCATTGGAACGATGTCTGCTTTGAGGGGAGGCTTTCGGATGAGGCTCTGCGTCGGGAACTGCGCCACTCCTATATGTTGGTGGTGCGCCAAAACGTAACACCAAAGGCTCTGCGCGAGGAGATTCTTTCGCATATAACTGCCGAAGGAGTCGTGGATGATGCCGAGAGATTTATGTAAAGTGCGGAATATCGATTTGTTGCAAGTGGCTTTGGAGAGTACGGGAAAAAGAGAGAAAATGGGCAAGGCATTACGTATGACCGCCCATTTTTGCGTTTTTATATATATGTCGGAGGGCAATTTGCGATAGTTGCGCCTAAATGTAGGTTGCGCGATTGCCATTCCGAAAAATTTGTTAATTTTGTGAGTAATTAAAACAATAACCCAATGAACTCTGTCACAAGCTCTAACCGCAAATGGGTAATCGTGATTACCATATTTGTCGCTATTATCTGCAACTATCTCGACCGTCAATTGCTGTCGATTCTTAAACCCGAAATCCTTGAACACTTCCAAATCGGCGATTTGGAGTATGCGTGGATTGTAAACATCTTCCTTATCTGCTATGCGCTGATGTATCCCATTTCGGGATTTCTGGTCGATAGGTTCGGTCCAAAGTCGGTAATGTTGGGTGGCATTGTCGTGTGGTCGCTCGCCTGCATTGGCGGTGGTGTGTCACAGGAGTTGTGGCAGTTTGCCGCGTGCCGTGGAGTGTTGGGTCTTGCCGAGCCGACAATCTTTGCAGGTCAGTTGGTGGCAGTAACCCTCTGGTTCGAGAAGCGTCAGCGTGCTACGGCTAACAGCCTCTGCACGGTGGGCGGTTCGCTCGGTGCGGTGATTGCTCCGTTGGTGATTGCAGCCCTTATGCGCTGGCTCTCGTCGTGGCAGGATGTCTTCCTCATTGCGGGCTTCGTGGGTTTGGCTATCGCTGTTGTGTGGGTGTTTGTCTATAAGACCCCCTCGCAGGAGATTCTCGACCTTACAATCAATGCCGACCGCAAGACTCCTACGGGCGAGGAGGTTAAGCCCTTTACGCTTGGAGGTCTGTTCCGCACCAAGACCCTCTGGGGTGCATTCCTGATTCGTTTGGTAAGTGACCCCGTGTGGTATTTCTGCTGCTTCTGGCTGCCCGGATATCTGCGCAGTATGGGCGAGGCGCAAAACCTCACACACCAGCAGACCCTCGATATGATTCAGTGGATTGGCGGTATTCCGTTCCTTGTGGGTGCTATCGGAGGTATCCTGACCTCGATGTGGTCGGATTCGATGATTCGCCGTGGCAGGGCAGGACTCTCGGCTCGCAAGGTAACCCTTATTGCTACGGTTGTGGCAGCACCTCTCTGTGCGTTGGTGCCTTACGTGGGTGGAGCCGAGACGCTTCCATTTGCGTGGAGAGTAGGTCTGGTGGTGGCAATATTCTCGTTGGTGGCAGTGATGTGTTTGAGTTGGCTCTACACGCTGCCGGTGGTATTGGCCGAGACCTTCCCGATTAAGAATGTGGCGAGTGTTATGGGTATCTGCTGTGGTGCGGGTGCATTGGGTAGCGTGGTCTTCAACCAATTCGTTGGTTCGATTCCGACCGAGATGTGGACCGTGCTGTTCGGTGTTATGGCTGTGCTGCATCCGCTGTCAGCCTTGATTTTGGCGAAGATGGTTCGTCCCGAAACCCCGAAAAACTAACATAACCACACCAAACTAACACGTGTAATTACTAAATGACTAAAAATATGAGAACTGTAAAAGAACCGGCACGTGAGATTCCCGTGCGTTCCGAAGTAGATGTCCTGGTCGTAGGTGGAGGCCCCGCAGGAATTATGGCGGCACAGGCTGCCGCAGCTGACGGATTGAAAGTTATGTTGGTCGAGAGCCGAGGATATTTGGGTGGTAACCTTACTATCGGTCTTCCGATTTTGAGCTACCTGGGTCGTAAAGGCAATCAGATTATCAAGGGCTTGCCCCAGAAGTTTATTGACCGTATGCAGGCTCGCGGAGCAGCAAGTGACCACCGTCCCTGCCAACTCCACGTCTCGCTCACAATCATCAATCCCGATGAGGCAAAGCGCGTGGCTTTCGAGATTATGGAGGAGTGCGGAGTTGATGTGCTGCTCTATGCTTTCACGGTCGATGCCATCCGCGAGGGTAACGAGGTTAAGGGTGTGATTATCGAGTCGAAGGCGGGCCGTGAGGCTATCTTGGCGAAGTGCGTTATCGACTGCACGGGCGATGCCGATGTGGCTTATCGCGCCGGTGTCGAGTGCCACAAGGGCGATGCCGAGGGTGGTATGCAGCCCCCGACGCTGATGTTCCAGATGCGTGGTGTGGATGTTCAACGTCTGCGCGATGCCATCACGGGCGACCCCGAGGAGTTCGATATGGACATTATGCCGCATGAGCACTTCCGCGAAGGTAAGTTTATCACGGTAGGCCTGCGCAACCGTATTCGCAAGGCACAGGAGAAGGGTATCGAGATTCCCGTGGCACGTACAATCTTGATTACGGGTATGGCCGATGACGAGATTTGGGTCAATATGTCGCGTGTCAATGGTGTCGATTCGACCAAGCCCGAGAGCTACACCTATGGCGAGATGACCGCCCGCAAGCAGATTTACGAGATTCAGCGCTACTTGAAGGAGTTTGTCCCCGGATTTGAGGAGGCTTATATGGCACAGGCAGCAGGATTTATGGGCATCCGCGAGAGCCGCGTGATTGTCGGAAAGTATGTGCTTACGGATGACGATATCGTTTCGTGCCGTCGTTTCGACGATACTATTGCCGTGGCAAGCTATCCGGTCGATATCCACCACGCGAAGGGAGGCGATTGCACACTCTACTACTGTGATGACTGCTACGATATACCTTACCGCTGCCTTGTCCCCGAGAAGGTCGAGGGTCTGCTCGTAGCGGGTCGTTGCTCGTCGATGAGTCACGAGGCTATGGCATCGACCAGAGTTATGTCCACCTGTATGGCTTTGGGCGAGGCGGCAGGTCGTGCTGCACGCCACGCAGTCAAGGCGGGCATACAACCTTCACAGATTGATGTTGAGGCTCTGCGTACCGAGCTGCGCGAAACCGGAGCCTACCTCGGATAATACATATTTGCTAAAAGAGAATCGAGAAGCTGCCTAACAAGGTGATTTTGGTGTCATACTCGCCCAAAATGCTATTTACGCCGAGTAAACTACGCTTTTTCGGGCTTTGCAGTCCTAAAATCCCTCTTGTTATATAACTTCTGTCAAAAGAGCGTGTCCAAGAAAACTTGTTGGACACGCTCTCGATTTGTGTATGCCGCAATAGCGTTTAGAAGTTATACTGTGCCATTACGTTTATGCGGTTTGCGTGGTTCTTGGCACCATCCATATTCTTGCGAACACCATAGAGATACTCTGCCGCAATCTTCATACGCGGAGTGAGGTGGAAGAATACGTTACCGAAGATGTATTGCCCCTGCTTGTATTGGTCTTCGGTGTAGAAGCGGTTCTTACGCTGTACATTGACTGCCGAGTATCCTCCCGACACCGACCAACGGCGCGATATGTTTATTTGCGCAGCAGCCTGCCAACCATACATAGGCATTGTCTGGATGCTGGTCGGACGTAGCGGGTTTGGAGTGAAATCGAGGCCCGAACCTGTCAAATCCTGAATGTAGGGGGTAATACCTTCGCCATAGACTCCGTTGAAGAAGATATCGAGAAAGTTCAATACGTGTATGCGGCCGCTTGCCTGAACTCCCCAGCCGAACAGAGAGGTGTTTCTATCGCGCGAAAGGTCGTAGGCGTACATATTGCGGAAGACGGCAGATGCACGAATGTGGCTCAATCTATCCTTACCCCACGAGAACTGCATATAGACAGGGAAGTCTGGCATACGCTGTGGCAGGGCGGCGAAGTGATTTTCGGTGCCATAAGTTGCACTGACGTTAGGCATCTCGGCAGCCACACCCATCTTGAAGATGTCGCGCCAGAGCGAGAACTCGTAGCGAATCATCGTGGCAAATCGGAAGTTGTAGGCATTAGGACCCTGAAAATCGATGGTGTTCGGTGCTGCCATAAGGTCGCAGAATGTTGTGACATCACGACCGATGGTCAGACCCTTGAACGAAACGTATGCCGAGCGTACTCGCGGAGTGTAACTGTGAGCCGAGCCGCCACGGAAATCGGCATCCATAAAGATTACGACACGTCCAAGCGCACGACTATTGGCTATCGCCTTGATATATAGGCGCGAGGTTGTAGCATCCATACCGAGTCTCTGCTTGGTGGCATAGTTCCCGGGAATGGGGATGTCATAGGGGACAAAGTCGATGTTATCGACAATGCCATCAAATCCGTAGCTTGCACGCAGATTGATGAATCCGCCTATGGCAAACGAGAACTTATTGTTCTTGGTGCTGAACAGAAACATCGGTTTTTCTGCCTGCTGGAAGCCTTGACGATGAGTCTCTTTGTAGTCGAGAATCGTCTGCTCCATTGCGGCATTGGCGGCGGCAATATTTTGTTGCATTGTCGCTGCGGCGTTCGGGTATATCGTATCGGTCTCTTTTACCGAAATCAGATACACCGTCGGAGAGTACTTGTCGTGCTGGTGGTGACGTTGCGCAAAGGCTGTCGAGATGGTCGAAGAGGTCACGACGAACAAGATAGAAACAATAACGAGTCGAAGTGTTTTCATAATCAAAATGTTTTGGTTTATAATAACTTACCTTTGTTGGAATGTTGTTTTTCCACGCTACTGACTCGATTTAAGCAAGATATATGCCAAATCCCGCTTCCCGCCCTTTTATCGCTTATATTCCCTGCACGGATGTGCCGAAAGAGCCTAATCGCATAACATAAAATCTCTATCTGCCACTTCTCCCTCGCAAAGCCGATTTTGCGCCTTGAATTTGCAATATCGGCTTGTGATGAAACGTCTATTTATATCTGTGTGCGGATTGGTATCCGTGCTACAACTCTCGGCACAGGAGAGAGTGATGAGTTTTGATGATGCTTTGCAGATGATGTTCGAGCAGAACGAAGCGGTTCGTGCCGCCAAATTTGGAGTCAGAGCCGCCGAACAGGAGCGTCGTGCCGCTATCGGATTGCGTCTGCCTACCATTGCCGTCAGTGGGGCGTATGCCTTGCTGGATGATGATGTCGCAATTGACCTGAATGGGGTAAAGGGGCGTGTTTTGAAGGGTGCCGAGAGTATCCTGCCGGCTCTTGACCCTGCGTTGGGGCAGGTTTTGCAGGGGGTAATTACGCCGTTTGCAGGGCAAAATTGGGAACACTCACTTCAATCCCGCAATCTTGCGTCGATAGGAGGGTCGGTAACTCTTCCGATATTTACGGGAGGTCGTATCAATGTGGCAAATCGTGCGGCACGTATAGGGGAGAAGATGGCGAATAGCGAGTTGGAGGGGGTGCAGAACGGGCTTACGACCCAACTCGTCGAACGATACTTCGGTCTGCAACTTGCTCGTCACGCAGTTGAAGTCCGTCGTCAGGTGGTAGATGGTATTGCTCGCCATCTGGCTGATGCCGAGGCCCTCGAACAGAACGGAATGATAGCTGCGAGCGAGCGCCTTTATGTCGAGTATAAAGCAGCAGAGGCAGAGCGTGACCTGCAAAAGGCGATTCTGACGGCACAGACTGCCCAGGAGGCATTGGAGAATACATTGGGAGGGGCGTCGGCTCTGCCTGTGACGGCGATGTTCGTACTCGATAATCTCGAAGATATTGAGTATTTCCGACGTACGGCCGTTGCCAATAACGAGTTGTTGCAGCAAGCGCTGTTACAGCAAGGACTTGCGCGTGAGAATGTGCGACTGCAACGTGCGGAGTTCTTTCCGCAGGTGGCGGCTATGGGTGCGGCTTCGTTCTATAATTGGCAGGTTAGCAGCCTTGTGCCTCGCTGGGCCGTGGGCGTCGGAGCTACATTTAAGATTTTTGATGGTTTGACTCGCGAGTACCGCTACTCGGCAGCACGACAGACGCTGCGCAGTGTGGAGTCGCTTGTGTTGAAGGCAGAACGAGATATCTTGCTGTTGGTCGATAATTCGTATGCAGAGATGTTGAACGAGCGCAATCTCTTGCAGTCGCTCGAAGCGTCGATGAACTTCGCACAGGAGTATCTGCGAATTAAGCGGGCTGCATTTTTGGAGGGGATGAGCACTTCGTCCGATTTGATAGACGCCGAACTTAACCTTGCCAAGGTTCGTGTCGAGCGCCTCGAAGCTGCCTATAAGTTCGACTTGGCTCTTGCGCGTCTGCTCGAAGTGGCGGGTATCAGCGCTGATTTTTCGAATTATATCAACCGCACAGATGCACGTGCAATAACATTTTAATACTATGAAACGTATAAATATCGCAGCCGTAATGCTGACCATCATCCTTGCTGTGGTGGCTGTGGTGGCTTTGGGATGGTGGATGGTGCAGCGCGAACCGCTGTTGGTGCAGGGAGTGGTGGAGTGTCGCACGTGGCGAGCTTCGTCGAAAATTGCGGGCCGTATTGATTCGATGTTTGTTACCGAAGGGAAGTCGGTTCGTGCGGGCGAGGTGTTATATACGCTGACCACGCCCGAACTCGATACCAAACTCTTGCAGGCGGAGGCTCTGCGAAGTGCCGCAGAGGCTCTCGATCGCAAGGCGTTAAGCGGTGCGCGTATCCAGCAGATTGAGGCGGCGAGGAGTATATGGCAAAAAGCTCGTGCGGGGCTGCTGTTGGCAGAGAAGAGCCTTATGCGTCTGCGCAACCTCTATAAAGAGGGAGTTATCCCCTCGCAGACACTCGATGAGGCGGAGGCAAATTTTGAGGCTATGTCTGCAACTACACGGGCAGCACGAGCGGAGTATGACCTTGCGCTTGCAGGAGCTACGACCGAAGATAAGCAGGCGGCAGCAGCGCAGGTGCAACAGGCGCAGGGTGTGGTCGATGAGGTCGAGAGCTATATCCGTGATGCGGTGGTTTATGCTCCGATTTCGGGCGAGATTTCGACCATTGTTGCCGAGGCGGGAGAACTTGTCGGCAGCGGTATGCCTGTGGTGTCAATTCTCGATATGGGCGATTGTCACGCACTCTTCAATATCAAGGAGACGATGTTGCCCGATGTGCGTTTAGGCAGCCGTTTTGAGGGATATGTACCGGCACTTGACCGCAATGTACTGTTCGAAGTTACGTACATTTCTCCACAGGCAGATTTTGCAACGTGGAGTGCCACGCGCGCACGCGGAGAGTTTGATATTCGCACCTTTGCCGTCAAAGCATACCCCGTGGAGCAGGTTGAGGGGTTACGCCCGGGTATGAGTGTGGTGGTCGATTGGCGAATCTTTGAGCAAAGACACTGATATGGGCTTTGTAGGAGGCGTACGGAGGGTGCTGCACCGTGAGGCTCGGCGTATAGTGGAGCGGAGGAGTTACTGCGCAATGCTGACTCTGCTGCCGGCTCTGGCTATGTTGTTGTTCGGATTGCTCTTTGTGCGACCGGTTAAAGACTTGCCAGTGGCTCTGCTTGATGAGGATATGACGCCCCTCTCGCGCAGGCTCTCGACAATGGTTGATGCTACGTCCGGAGTGAATCTCTGCCGAATGGTGCAGAGTGCCGATGAGGGCGAGGACCTTGTCCGTCGCGGAGAGGTCTATGCCTTGATGATTATTCCCGAGGGGTTTGAACGGAGTCTGCTCGGGGGCGGACAGGCAAGGGTGGCACTCTACAATTCGGGTGCGAATATGACCACCGACGGAGTGATTGAACGCGATGTGCAGACAACGATTCGAACTCTCTCGGTCGGTACTCAACTGCAACTCTTCGAGGCGCAGGGACTCTCGCCGGAGCAGGCCGTGGCTATGGCTCTGCCCGTGACCTTCGACCGACACATACTCTTCAATCCGTGGCTCAACTACGCTTACTACCTTGCTCCGAGTTTTATGGCGATGGTGTTGCTCGTTTTTGCCGTGCTGACTACCATATACGCCATAGGCTCCGAATTCAAAGAGAGCTCCGCCCACGAGTGGCTCGATAGTGCCGAAGGGTCGATGTCGGCAGCCTTGTGCGGGAAACTTCTGCTGCCGACTCTTGCGATGATAGCGTGGGGCGCGGTAATGTTTTTTATCCTCTTTGTGTTGCTGGGTGCGCCGATGAGGGGTAGCCTTTGGGTCTTGGCGCTCGCTACGGTGGCGTTTGTGTTGAGTTACGAAGCTATGGGGGTGCTCTTTGTAGTGCTTTTCGATAATATGCGTTTGGCACTATCGGTTGGCGGAGGCTACTCGGTACTGTCGTTTTCGTTCTCGGGCGTTACATTTCCTTCGATGGCGATGTATGCACCTATACGCTTGGCGGGGAATCTCTTCCCCTTGACATTCTATATGAGAGCCTATGTCGATGTGGCGGTGCGAGGGATTGATGCCGGTTATGTCTTGCCGTATGTGGCGGTAATGATGCTCTTCTGGTTGCTGCCACCGATGCTGCTTCCGCGCTTGCGGCGAGTGTGTAGTGATGAAAAATATTGGGGAAAGTCTTGAAGTATGTCCTGCTCGAAAAATATATCTTCGCTTCTGCGGCAAACTGCCTCGGTAATGCGCATCGAACTTCGCGAAATCGTAACCGATGGTGGTGTGCTGCTGATAATGGTTTTTGCAATGTTTATCTATGCTACGCTCTATGGTTTGGTGTATGGCAGCGAGGTGTTGCGTGAGGTGCCCATCGCAGTGGTCGATGAGAGCCGTACCTCGGCAAGTCGCAGCCTGATTACCTCCATAGGAGAGGGCCCCGACGCAAGGATAGCCTTTGAGGCGCAGGATATGCAGCAGGCGCAGCGACTGATGCGTGAGCGTAGGGCCTATGGAGTAGTCTATATCCCTGCCGACTATGAACGCAGGCTGCTTGGTGGCGGGCAGGCGACGGTTGCCGTATATTGCGATGCGAGTTACTTTTTGATATATCGTCAGATTTTTGAGTCTGTTGCGACCTCGCTGACCGCCACGGGGGCGATGGTCGAATTTCGTCGTCTTGTGGCACAAGGGTTGGCAATGCCGCAGGCTATGGCGGTAACCGAACCGATAATCTACGAATCGCACTCGCTCTTTAACCCATCACTCGGCTATGGAATATTCGTGATGCCTGCCGTGATTGTGATTATCATTCAGCAGACCCTGCTGATGGGTATCGGTATTATCGGCGGAACGTGGCGAGAACACAATCTGTTTGCAGAGGTCTTGCCCGATGGCCGGCAACCTTCGACCTTCGCTCTGATGGCGGGCAAGACGCTCTCGTATTTTATGGTCAGCGCCGTAACAACTGCCGTTGCACTGACCATTCCCTACTATCTCTTCGGCTACCCGATGCGGGGCTCGATAACCGCCGTTGCAGCGCTGATTGTTCCCTACATCCTCGCCTGTACGATGCTCGGTATAGCCCTCTCGACTCTGTTTCGCCACCGCGAGGAGCCGATTATGTGGATTCTATGGTCGTCGATACCAATCCTGATGCTCTCGGGTGTATCGTATCCCAAGGAGGCGATGCCGCAGGCACTTGTGGCTCTCGGCTCGCTCTTCCCGAGCAGTCACGCCGTCGGGGCGTTTATCCGAGTGAGGGATATGGGGGCTACGGCGGTGGAGGTGATGCCGGAGATTGTCGCCTTGTGGATTCAGGTTGTGTTCTATGGCGGGGTGGCGTTGCTGCTGATATGGAGAGCCAATAACAAAAAATGGACGCTTTTATAATTACACTACATCAACCTTTTTCCGCTGATTTAGGTCGTTGCTCGCGGCGACACGCCGCGTTTGCAAGTCTGACCCTCCCCTAAATCCCCTCCTCGGGAGGGGACTGGGTCGCCTTCGGCTCCGAAAAGCGGTAAAAAATGGCATTCGGTGTAATTTCGTATATAGATGCCAATAACAAAAATGCTGTTCAGTCATCGAACTGAACAGCATTTCTCTTGCACTATCTTCTCATTCCCGGCGGGGGTCCCATCGGACGCATACCGCCCGTGTGGCCATTGACTCCGACACCGCTACGCGATTCGTTATAGTCATAATCCTTCATACTTGTCGAACCCTTCTTGCCGAAGTGACGCAGGTTATAGACAAACTGAATGCTGAAATAACGACCGATAACGCTGTTGGTAAGGTTCTGGGTATATCCCGAGCCTGTGCTGCGCGAGAATGCCGTATTCTGGTTAGCTACGTCATTTACTCCAATCTGAACCTCTCCCAATTGGTTGCGGAAGACCTTCTTTCCGAGGTAGAGGTTGCAGAGAACATAACTCTCGTCGTACTTATTGGTAAAGCCGAGGTACTGAACGTACGAGCAGGATGCCGTGAAGGTGAAGCCCTTCCAGAATACCCATTTGAGCGAACCATTCACCGAGTGGTTGAAGTAGTTGTTCTTGGTATATTTGCCATCTCTCTTGCCTGCTGCGGTATTCCACGATTGGTTGAAGGCTCCGTTCCACGAAACCGTGAAGTCAATCTTCTCCGAGATGTTACTACCCAGAGTTACCTGCGCGTCGTAGCCGATATTGTTGGCGTAGTTGTTCGTGAAGATATGTTTTTGCATATTCTCCAACGAGCTATATACAGCCGAAGGCAGTACCGTGTAGTTCACACCTGCCATAATGTTGAGGTTACACTTCATAAACGAAAGTGGCAGACCGAGGCTCAAATGTGTGCGCAGCATCCAATAGCCATCCATATTCTCGTAGGAGGTAATCTGCTGGGGACGATAGGTCTTGTTGCCAATCTGCATATCGAATCCGCTACGATTGTAGAGGGTCGATTGCGAGATGTAGTTCTGCTGATTCTGCATCATAAACATCCACATAAAGGTACGACCTTTCTCGACGTTCGAGTTGATGTAGTGGAAGTTGATACGGTGTGTAAATGAGGGGTTAAGGTTCTTATTACCGATGCTCAAATACTGCGGAGTCGAAACGTCGTAGATATTCTGCAACTGCGTAACCGAGGGATTGTCGGTGTAGGAGCGGAAGAAGAGGCGAATCGAGTTCTCCTTGTTGAACATATAGTTCATCATCGCGAAGTAGAGCACATTGTGGTACTCCTTCTTAATCTTATCGGAACGATCGGCGCTTACACCTGCAATATTGCCATCAAGCGACGAGTATTGGTAATAGACATTGGCAACGATGGTGTTCTTCTTCTTCGAGTAGCGGAAGCCGGGGCCCACGCGGTGTGTCCAATAACCACTGCGGTAGTCCTGCGTCATATCGCTGTTGATGGTGCCGGTCGAGATGTCGAACTTATCGTCGGTAATCCAAGCCTCCTGCTTTTTGCTCTCATCTTCGTAACCAAATCGATATTGGAAACTCAAAGAGGTTACCTTGCCGAGCGGCTCGTTATATTCGAGGGTTCCTCCCACGTTGTAGGTGCGCGACGGAGCATCGACATATTGACACAATGGAGAGTAGAGCGGGCTCGATGTAACATCTGCAATCGTGCCGGTCGAGCGCAACTCCTCCATATATCTGTTGTAGTCGTCGCTATCGTATGCAAGT
>CAZIAS010000021.1:0-19438 GCA_964536825.1 uncultured Alistipes sp.
AAGCCTGCCGCTAGCGTTCATCCTGAGCCAGGATCAAACTCTCCATTGTAAAAAATAATTTTGAATAAATCTTAGCTCTAATCTCAAAGGTATTGCTTTGAAATTCTCTCTTGCGAGAGAAGATAAAAACTTTGCTGCTCAATATCCTCAAAGAACTTCTATACTTTCAGGCTTGCGCCCTTCTGTACTCTCTAATTTGCTTCGCAATCTGCCATTCTTCAATTTTAGACGCGAAAGTGGTGCAAAGGTAAAGCGTTTTTTTTAATCCTCCAAATTTTTGGAAAACTTTTTTCAAAAAATTTTCAACAGAACCTTGCTAACCTGCTCCTCGGTACGTTTATTCCCGAAAGCGGGTGCAAAATAACGGCATAATTTCGACATTTGCAAATATTTTAATAATTATTTTTTGCTTTTTTCAGGCCCGATTTGATAACCATCTGAAAACAGGCAAATTAGCCTCAAAAAAAATTTTCAACATAAATTTTCGCTCCAAATATTACACCTATATATATAATATAAAGTGGTTTTTTAATCTTTTTTCGTATATTTGTGCAATTGAAACTAACCAACTACAAAACACACTATGAAACACACCTTAAAATTTTTGTTTTCGGCAGTAATTGCTATGACGTCGCTATCTGCCACTGCTCAAAATCACCCATTGGAGTACCCCTTCGCAAGCCAGGATGCTCGCACCGAGATTTACATCCCGAAGGTCAAAGGTATGAATGTTTATAAAGCGGACTTCCACCTCCACACCATCTACTCTGACGGAGATGTCACCCCCGATATGCGTGTTATTGAGGCGTGGCGCGACGGATTGGACATCATCGCCATCACCGACCACATGGAGTACCGACGCATCGAGCGCCACTTGTATCGCTACATGAAGGATTACATCCGCGAGGATTTGCGCGGACTACCAAAGGCTGTTAATACCAATATTTTGACAAAAGACCCCGATTCGCTCGGCCTGTTGGTCGATTTCAACGTACCACACGAGTTGGCTGTCGAGAAAGCGAAGAATTACGGTATACACGTTGTTCGCGGTGTGGAGATTACCCGCAAGCAACTCGGTGACTATAATGCATTGTTTACCACCGACAACAACAAGATTTACGATCCCAACCTCGAGCAGACAATCCGCAACGCTCGCGCACAGGGTGCATTCATCATCCATAACCATCCGATGCGCGACAAGAATACCGAAAATACAATCACTCCGTTCACCAACGATCTATATGCAAAGGGGTTGATTGATGGTGTAGAGGTATTCAATGGCAGATGGAAGTGGCAGCATCTGTTCTCTCACTGCATCAATGGCGGCTACACTCCATTCAGTAACAGCGATGCACACGACTATGTCAGCTGGAAATACGATGTTCCCAACAACGAAAGAGGAGCTGTTCGCTATCGCAATATGACCCTCGTGTTGGCTAAAAAGCTGACCGACAAGGATATCCACGACGCTCTCAAAAAGGGGAACACCATCGCTTATGGCAACAACAACCTCGTCGGCAAACGCGAATTATTGGTAGAGTTGTTCAAAGCGAGTGTCGAGTTTGAGTTGCAGCACATCGGCTCAAAAGATAAGCACATTACCATAACCAACAGTTCATCACTGCCTTACTACATCCAGATTGGGCGTAACAAATACATCATCAACGGTTTGAGCACGACGCACATCAAGCGCCCGAAGAACGAAGGCGAGATGAAGGTAACCGTTCTGAATATGTGGCACGGCAATACAGCAAATCCGTCCGTATTTGTAAATGTGAAATAAGAGAGTTACCTAATCAAAAATCAATGAGCGTGCCCAACAAGTTTTCTTGGGCACGCTCTTATTGTTAGAAATTGTATGACAAGAGTCAATTCAAGTTTAATTCATTTATAACGACACCTGGTTAATTCACGCTATCCTTTCGATTAGCTGCGAGGATGGTATTACGCTCAACGGGAAGTTCGCCCGCCATATCATATTGGA
This sequence comes from uncultured Alistipes sp., assembly GCA_964536825.1. GTDB lineage: Bacteria > Bacteroidota > Bacteroidia > Bacteroidales > Rikenellaceae > Alistipes. The sequence goes on from CAZIAS010000021.1 coordinate 1,985, forward strand.
GCTGCACCATACGCACAACCGACTCGGCTGCCGCAACTCCATATCCCCCTCCGATTTCGATAGGCATATTCCACTGTATCTGGATATCGTACAGAGCCTTCTGCATACACAGCAACCAATCGGGACTCACGCTATTGGCGATAATCACTACCCCATCAACATCCGTATATTCAGCAAAGAAAAGCACGCCCATAACGACCTGTGAGTCGTTAGGAACGTGCTTTATCGATATATTGGCAGCGGATACCCCCGCAAACTTTGTCAGATGGTTGAGAATCACATCATCCATCACGGAATCACCGGCTACAACCACACCGATGCGTATCTCCGAAGCTGCCAACATCGCATCAATTTTGAGAGCAAACTACTCTGCGATAAGTTTCTCTGCCTCACGAGCATCCATCGATGCCGGATAGTTGGCAAGAATCGCCTCAAAAGCAGCGGTAGCCTCGGCATTGCGACCGAGAGCTTTGAGTGCCAGACCCTGCTTGCGCAGATAGAGCGGAGTGGTGTAGATATTATCCGATGCCTTCACAGCCTTCGCAAACAACTTCACAGCCTCCTCATAATTCTCCTGCTCAACAGCGATATCGCCCTGCAAACCGAGGTTCTGGGCATTCACAATCTCTCCGGGAAGACCCTTCACGGGCGAATACTTCGTAAGATAGTCGAGAGCAGCTTCAAGATCTCCGCTCTTCAAATAGCAGATACCTGCATAGTGCTTTGCAAGATTACCCGCAGGTGTCGAGCCGTACTGCTCGATAACATCGAGGAAACCTGCACCGTTCTCGTCGCCGTTGAGCGCGAGTACATAGTCGGGATTCTCCTGCTCGAAACGGTACTGCGCCTCAACCATCAACTCCGATGCCTTCTCTGCACGCGGCTCGACAACAAGCTTACGATATCCGTAAACTGCACCTACCACCACAAAGAGAGCCACCAGACCCCAAACGATTGCCTTGCTGTGATTTTCGAGGAACGACTCGGTCTTGCTTACTGCTTCGCCGATAGCAGCCTCTTGCTGCTTCATTTCATCAACTTTTGCCATAATTTTTATCTACGTTTTTAATTTGTTTTTATTCTATTCGGGAATTTTGCACAAGATTTCGACCTCTCGGCAATTTCCAAAACACAAAAGTACAAAATTTTCAACAATATAAAATAATTAGACCTCTTTTTTTTCAAAAGAGAGGGATTGTTTGCACCAAAACTCGATTTACAATCCTTTCACAGAGCATCAATAGGCAATTTTTTGGCAATAAAAAGCGGTTGCAGAACTTTATAAGCACCGCAACCGTATCCACAAAGAGATAATGCTTTGAATTTACTTGTTAATAATATATCCGATCTGGCAATTTCGGTTGCGCGGAATAGCCTTGATAAATCCAAATCCCATCATCCGGTGTTCGATGCGTGATGTCATTTTCATCCATTCCGCCAAGCCTGATGAAAAGTTCTCTCTTTTGTTCGCTTGGCAGGATGGTTATATCCATCTGCCTTGGTGCAGTATGTTCGATAATGCACCATTCGGTATCTATCGTATATGGATATATTGATGTGTCAATCCCATAGATAAAACGGTAACTATGCCACAAATTATTTTCAGGCTCTCCGTCAATGCTTCTCACTTGGGTTGATGTATATACTATTTCACAGTGGGCAGTAATAGAAATTTCTCCACCTTCAAGTCCCATATACACTTGTTCTTGGCTATAACGATTGTACCAACAACCATCCCATTGTTTCTTGCAACCGCAAAATAGCGATGCGACTAATGCAATAATCAAAATATGGCGTTTCATTGTTCGGATATTTTAGAAATGAATATTTGGTATTATTTCGATATTATCATAATCATGGGTGTCTTGAGTATCCTCCTTTTCTCTGAAAAAGAAAGAATCTTCTAAACAATAGCAATTATAATACGATCCCCATCCCCAATTGCAATGCACATATGTTTTACGCTCTGTAATCGTTGTATGAAGGCTATACGGCGATTGCATGTTATAATAATAACTTGTGTTACGAGATGTGTAATAACCATCTATAACCCACGCATATCCTCCGCCATCCACAGCATCATTACCTCTTGCATAGACAGGACGATAATTAACAATGGAGGATATAACAACGTCTTTATCATATGATTCTAAATATCCCGCTTCATATCCAAATGCTCTAAACGTAGAACGCGCTTTTGTTTTGGCTGTACTAGTCGCTTCTGTACCATAATTAGATTCAGCCTCTCTTCCCACTTCTCTAATAACTCGCGCTGCATAGTGCAACGAATCTTCCATTGCCCCCGTCTCGACCAAAGCCCAATGAATTGAGTACCCATTAACATATGCAGGGTGCTTATGAAATGTCATAATTTGCGAGATAGCAACGGGGACACATCCCGCTACACATAATTCTCCATTTTCTGTTGGACAATAATAGTTATATGGATAATCTTGATGCCACGCAGTTGATAATAGTGGCCAAACAGTTTCTTCTGCTATCCAGCCACTCGATTTTGTATAATATCCGACTCCGTCAAGGTAGGTAATCATATATTCGGTAACATCTTCCGAACTGCCACCTCCGGGGCCAGAGCCTCCGCCACTACCACCACCTCCGGTTCCGGGTCCATCGTATGGGAATATAATAGGTAGAAAAATTTTATTAGTATCAAGACCACCTGCATCATATATTTCATCTTCATAATTGGCTGTGGCGCCATTCATAAAGATTTGAAATCCCGGATTCTCCACAGCCTCGTCAATATCGATATTTCCTGTTGGCGAAAAAGCGTAAACATCTGTTGCACGGCTATCTGCCGACACGATGGCGTAACCCTGATTATCCTCGAAGTTGATAACATGAAACACCACGTCGATAGGCTCGCCCTCGGAACGAGTGCCAGACAACGCTTTGTAAAGAGTGTGATTTTTAAAGCGCAAATCGCGCGATCGCGTGTCTCCGGCCCCCAAGAATTGTTTAGCCGTTGCCACCGCCTCATCAACGGTCACATAGAACGAGTGTTGAGCATCCTCCGTGAGAGTTTCCTCAATCTTGGTCATCGCATCATAGTCCTTGCTACAAGCCTCAACCAGCAGCATCGCTGCCACCATCAAAAAACGAAACTTAGTTTTCATAGACCTTATATTAAAATCAAGAAAAAATGTCTGTTTTGGCAGTCGTTTGCAATATAGTAAATTTTGGCAAAAAATCCAATAGTCGTATATGATTTAAGTAATTTTTCGTATCTTTGGGGTGGAATAGCCAAGGATTATGCAGGTACGAAAGTTATCGCTTATCAATTTCAAGAATATCGCGCAGGAGGATATCACGCTCGGTGAGGGTATAAACTGCTTCGTAGGCGACAACGGAGCGGGCAAGACAAACTTTGTAGATGCGCTGCACTTCCTCTCGCTCGGAAAGTCGGCAGTGGGTATGACCGACGGGCAGAGTGTGCGCCACGGCGAGACTTTCTTCGTGGTCGAGGGCGACTATCTGACCGACGAGGGGAGCCACGAGCAGATAACCTGCACCTTCGCCAAGGGCTCGGGCAAGACCCTCAAACGCAATGGCAAGGCCTACGAGCGCATTGCCGACCACGTGGGGTTTGCACCGGCAGTAATCGTTGCTCCGGCCGACACGCTGCTTATCAGCGATGCAGCCGAGGAGCGCAGACGTTACATCAATAGTTTTCTCTCGCAAATCGACAGCGGATATCTCAACAAACTGATACGCTACAATGCCGTGCTCGCCGAGCGCAACAAGTTTCTGAAAACATCGTCTGACGAAGCTATGTTGCAGATTTACGATGCACAGCTCGTTGCACACGGCGAGGCCATACACGCCAAGCGCACCGAGATTATCGAGCGACTGCAACCCATTGTTGCGGAGTACTACAAAGCACTCTCGCTCGACCGCGAAACCGTCGAATTACGTTATCGCTCGGAGTTGAACGAGACGCCGTTTGCGGAGATTTTGGAGCGGGCTCGCCAGAAAGATATTATCAACGAATTTACCACCGCCGGCATCCACCGCGACGATATAATCTTCACAATCGGAGGTATGCCGCTGCGAAAATTCGGCTCGCAGGGTCAGCAGAAGTCGTTCCTCATAGCGCTCAAACTCGCGCAGTACGGCATTATCGCCAAGGAGCGCGGAGAGCGCCCTATCCTGCTGCTCGACGACGTATGCGATAAACTCGACGAGCAGCGCGTGGAGCAACTCATACGCTCGGTGTCGGGCGAGGAGTTCGGCCAGATAGTCATCACGGACTGCAACGAGCAACGACTACGCTCGCTACTCGACCGTGCAGATTGCGATTACACACTCTTTAACGTCAAGCAGGGAGCAATAGAGCGATGAAACGTACCGAACCCAAGAGCGTCGGCTCTCTATTCAAAGAGCTATTCAACTCGCCACACATAGCCGCCAAGATAGCCGAGGGGTGTCTGCCCGACACTTGGCGCGAGGTCGTGGGCGACCGCATTGCCGATCAGACCTCGCAGATACGACTTGTGCGTGGGACACTCTACGTTCACGTTCAGTCGAGCATAGTTCGCACCGAGCTGATGATGCGGCGCGAGGAGTTGTGCGGAGCCTTGAATGCAAAGTCACGAGTCCCGATTGTCCGAAGCGTAATAGTCAAATAGTCACTCCCTTCTGCCACTTCGGCACGGCAGGTTGTCAATCTTTCATATCTCGAATGTCACTATGTCGCCCACAAGCGACACGATGGCACGTCGTCGGGCGTGGCAAAGGATTTGCTGCACTTGCTTTTCAAAACGAGATTAACAGATAAACTCACGAATATATGAACATCAATGCACTAACAATCAAGGCGCAAGAGGCGTTGCAGAGTGCCTACGCCCTTGCCGGAGAGAGAGGTCAGCAGGCCATCGAGCCACTGCATCTTTTGAGCACACTTATCGCCGAGGAGGATTCGCTGCCGTCGTTCCTGCTGGGGCGCATCGGGGTCAATCTCCGCACCCTGCGCAGCAATGTCGAGAGTGCTATCGCCGCCCTTCCGAAGGTCTCGGGCGGAAATGGCGAGCAATACTTCGCACCCGACACCTCGAAAGTCATCCAGCGAGCCGTAGATTTTACCAAGAAGTTCAACGACCGCTACGCCTCGGTCGAGCATCTCCTGTTAGCTCTGATTGCCGAGCGCGGAAAGCCGGCAGATCTGCTCAAAGGCCAGGGTGCAACCGAGAAGGAGTTGATTGCGGCCATTCGCGAATTCCGCAAGGGCGCGACGGTCGATTCGCAGACCTCGAATCAGGAATTCGACGCACTCGGCAAGTATGCCATAAACCTCAACGAGTTGGCTCGTAGTGGCAAGCTCGACCCCGTAATCGGGCGTGACGAAGAGATTCGTCGTGTCTTGCAGATTCTCTCGCGCCGCACCAAGAACAACCCTATCCTGGTCGGAGAGGCGGGTGTCGGAAAGACCGCCATTGCCGAGGGTATCGCCCACCGCATAGTCGATGGAGATGTCCCCGAAAATCTCAAATCGAAGAGTATCTTCTCGCTCGATATGGGTGCGCTGATTGCCGGAGCGAAGTATCAGGGCGAGTTCGAGGAGCGACTGAAAGCCGTGGTCAAAGAGGTTATCGCTGCCGAGGGCGAGATTCTGCTCTTCATCGACGAGATTCACACGCTTGTCGGAGCGGGCAAGAGCAGTGGAGCTATGGACGCTGCAAACATTCTCAAACCCGCTTTGGCACGTGGCGACCTGCGCACCATCGGAGCTACCACGCTCGATGAGTTCCAGAAGTATTTCGAGCAGGATAAGGCTCTCGAACGCCGATTCCAGAAGGTTATGGTCGATGAGCCCTCGACCGAGGATTCGGTATCGATTCTGCGCGGATTGAAAGAGCGTTACGAATCACACCACCACGTCCGCATCAAGGATGAGGCTATAATAGCCGCGGTCGAGCTATCGCACCGATACATCACTTCGCGCTTTCTGCCCGACAAGGCTATCGACCTCGTTGATGAGGCTGCGTCGCGCCTTCGCCTCGAAATGAACTCCGTACCCGAAGAGATTGACTCCCTCGACCGCCGTATTCGCCAACTCGAAATCGAACGTGAGGCAATCCGTCGCGAGAACGACACAGTTCGCATCGACACCCTCTCGAAGGAGATTGACGACCTCCGCTCGCACGAGTCAGAACTACGTGCAAAATGGGAGGGAGAGCGCGACCTTCTGCGCAAAATTCAGGATGACAAAGCACTTATCGAACAACTGAAAATCGAGGCACAACAAGCTGAACGACAAGGAGATTATGGCCGTGTGGCAGAGATTCGCTACGGCAAGATTGTCGAGGCGGAGAAACGCATCGAGGCACTTCAAGAGGAGTTCTCGCTCGCCTCGGCAAACGGAGCAATGATTAAAGAGGAGGTCGATGCGCAGGATATAGCCGAGGTGGTATCGCGCTGGACCGGAATCCCCGTGCAGCGTATGCTTGCATCCGAGCGCGAAAAGTTGCTCAATATGGAGGAGGAGTTACATCGTCGCGTGGTGGGTCAGCACGAGGCAATTGCAGCCATCGCGGATGCCGTACGACGTTCGCGTGCCGGACTGAACGATTCGCGCCGCCCCATCGGTTCGTTCATCTTCCTCGGCACAACAGGCGTCGGCAAGACCGAATTGGCAAAGGCTTTGGCGGAGTTCCTCTTTAACGACGACAATATGCTGACACGCATCGATATGTCGGAGTATCAGGAGCGCCACAGCGTCTCGCGATTAGTCGGAGCGCCTCCGGGATATGTCGGCTACGACGAGGGCGGACAACTTACCGAGGCGGTTCGTCGCAAGCCCTACTCGGTAGTCCTGCTCGACGAAATCGAGAAAGCCCACCCTGATGTCTTCAACATCTTGTTGCAGGTACTCGACGACGGTCGTCTGACCGACAACAAAGGTCGTACGGTCGATTTCCGCAACACAATAATCATTATGACCTCGAATATGGGCTCGCACCTGATTCAGGAGAACTTTGCCGCAGCCTTCAATGGCGAGAAACTTGCTCCCGAAGTTATCGAGCGCACACGTAATGAGGTTACGGAGTTGCTCAAACAACAACTCAAACCCGAGTTCCTGAATCGTATTGACGAGATTGTGATGTTCGAACCTCTCACTCGCAACGACATCGAGAAGATTGTCGATATTCAGATGGGTATTGTAGCACGAATGCTTGGCGAGAACGGCATACAACTCGAATATGACAATGCCGCCCGAGAGTGGATAGCCAAAGAGGGTTATGACCCGATGTTCGGAGCACGCCCCGTGAAACGAGTGGTCCAGCGCGAGGTTATCAACCTACTCTCGAAGGAGATTTTGGCAGGAAATATCGACCGCAACCACCCGATTCGCATCAGTGCAAATGACGCAGGTTTAATCTTTACGAATAAGGCATAACTGCGCGACGCAAGGATATTCAATGGGACTGCTCAACTTTGATGTTGAGCAGTCCTTTACTTGTTTGGGGGCTATTAGTTTTTGGTAAGGGGATTAAGGGCGTTAAGGGCAATTAAGGGAGAGTGTAGGGAGTATGGGGAGTATGGGGAAAATCATTTTGAATTTTGAATTCTGAATTTCAACACCTCCTCCCCTGTTTTAGGAAAGGAGTCCGGAGTGGTCCGTGTTTTACGATAGTTGCAACATTGAAATATATAGATGCTTTTGGCAAAGTTTCAATCTCACGGCTTAATCCGGCTGTGGGCTGCTATGCCTGCTCTTTATAAACTTTAAGAGCCAGCTTCTTGACCCATATTACAAATATACCTGTCAAGACAAGATTGAGAACAAGTGTAAGCACCGAGATAATCAGAGCCGGACCTCCAAGGCTGTAACCCAATGCAATGAAGATAACTCCGGCACCCACCTCTCCGCGAGTGAACATACCTATCGAGAGCGCCAAACGCTCGATAAGTTTATGGTCGCGATAGAAGAACATCGGGAAGAGTTTACCGAGATTCGACAGCAACGACACCGCCAGAACGTGCAGGGCTATCTCGCCCCACGACATCATCGGTTGCGATGCTGTTATCGAATCGGCATTGGCTACTGCATCGGCATCAAGACCGACAAACAGAGGCATACTCAACCCCACAAGGAACATAAAGAGTATCGAGATAACATCGGCGGCGCGATGCTCGTGCTTGGATTCGCTATGCTTGGTTTTGAGAATCATACCCCAGACAAATGCGGGGAGCAGCACCTCGATATGGACTCCGCCATCGACCCCAAAGAGCTCCTTTGTACCGACATAGATACCGTGCGTAATGGCAAAAATAACAATCGCATAGAGAAGGATATAATACCACCCCTGCGGCATATTGTAGGTATCGAGTTTTTTCCACCCAAGCCATAAAAGCAGAAAGACAATTACCACAATGGCAAAGAGTTGCCAGCGCATACCAATCATCATAACCTGCAAGGGAATCATCAGGATAATGGTATCGAGGTCATCGAAAATTGCCAGCACCTGAATCTTCTTGTACATCCACGTTTCGTTAAGTTTCAGAGCAGCAAGCATCGTAAAGAGGATGCCCGCCGATGTTGGCGCAGCAAATCGACTCAACAGCAGATTCTCCTTCCAAGCATCTCCACAACTCCACAATTCGGGTGGCAACAACACAAATACATAGTAGAGGGCGATGAGCATCCACGGCATTGCGGCCGTCGCCATAGCGATAAAGTAGTCGCCCGCATAAGAACGCCACCTGCTTTTGTCAAGTTCGAACTCTCGACCCACGTTTATCATAATAAACGACAGGCATATATAGAGCAGTGTATTGGTTACTTCACGCAGGGTGCCATAATTCGCGCCACATACTCCGGGCAGAATCTGCGAGGCGATAAGACCCAGCATCAAAACGGCAGAAAATGATAGTACTTTTCTCATCAGGTTACTTGTGTTAAATATACAAAGAACCTGCCCCTTCGGGCGGTTCGTGGGTTGCGGGCAACCCGAATCGTCCTATTGACGGCATAAAGATAACAAAAATCCCATATATACAACTATTTATGACCGAAAAGAGGGAATTATATACAAAAACAGGGCAGATTGGCAATAATTAACCGCATCGGGCGTTTTTCTTGCAATGCAAGCACGCGTATGCGCGAAATATTTGACTAAACCCATCGCTTTTTTTTGGGGTTTTTATATCTTTGCAAAGATTTTGTATCCGAATAAACTATTGTGACTATGATAAATTGTTCGAAAAATATCGTTGCCACACTGCTTATGGCAGTGGCAGTGCTCTTCGCTTCGTGCAATGGCAAAGAGGAGAGCAAGCTCAAATTCCCCGTAACTGCCGCGTTTGTCGCAGATTGGGGAGAGAGCACTACGCTGAATTTCACGTACAGCAACGCCGAGACCGTGGCAGTACGCTCTACTTCGGGAGGCTGGACTGCCGACCTCGACAGAGCCTCCCGCACTCTTACCGTAACTGCACCTGCAAGCGAGTCGGTAACAAATGCACAAAAGAGTGGCTCGATAACGGTTGCTGCCGTGTCGAAAAGCGGAGATGTCACGACAGTTCTCATTTCGGCATACATTATCGACGGAATCAACGATATGAGCGCAAACGGCTCTCAATCGAACAGTTACGTCGTTACCGAACCCAACGTCAAATACCGATTCAACGCCTCCGTCAAGGGAAATTCGACAGAGAGCATTCCAACTGCAAAAATCAAGATTCTCTGGATGGATGAGAGGGATGTGCTCGAATACCTCTATCTCGATAACGAGGGCTATGCCAACTTCTACGTCGGATATGGCGAGGATTCGGATGGAAACAAACTTACAACGGCTCCGCAGGGCAATGCTCTGCTTGCTGCATACGACTCGGCAGGTACCATCCTTTGGAGCTGGCACATCTGGCTGGTTGGCAATAACGACCCGCGCGTGGGAGAGAATCTTTCGAACGGCTCGACAATTATGAATTTCAACCTCGGCGCATTGTGCAATCCGAACGGTTCGACCGACACCGCAACGATATGGCAGGGATACGGACTTTATTATCAATGGGGACGTAAAGACCCGTTCCCGCGCCCCGAATATTACGACTGCGCGATGAACCTCGACACCACCCTCTTCGACACCAACGACAACTACGTGTATATCACTGTCAAAGAGACAAATGCAACGATAGGCACCATCGAGTATGCAACCAAGAATCCGATGACCATACTCTCGGCAGGCGACACGGAGAGTGGCGATTGGCTCTACGAGAACCATCGTAATGATTTGTGGAGCAACTCCGGAGCGAAGAGTTTGTATGACCCCTGCCCTCACGGATGGCGTGTCCCCTCGAAGTCCGAATTCGAAGTTCTCGACCTCGCTACGGCAGAAGACGAATTGCCGCTAACCGATGTCGAGAAGCAATATGGCTGGTTCCTTACCGATAACGGGAACGGAAATAAGGTCTTCTTCACAGGCAATGGTTATCGCAGCTATTTCGATGGTATAATCTCGAACATAAACTACCGCGACGACTATCCCTACACGCCAAAACCGTGGGTCGGATACTATTGGACCGCAGGTACAGACTCTGCAACCAACACTTCGTCGGCTATGTACTTCGCTCTCAATACCAGCCGAGCCACGATTAACGCCTACGACGCTGCAACCAACCAAAAGCGCGCAAACGGAATGCAGGTGCGCTGCGTCAAGGAGTAGCAATCAAAAAGATGGCTGTCGAAACATCTCGACAGCCATCTTTGTAAAGTATTGAAACACTTATTTTACAACGAGGCGAGGCACTCGGTAACACTCTTCTCAATACGCGCAAGGACATCTCCATCCTCCACTTTGACAAATTTCTCGCCCGTGATATTCTCGTAAAGTTCTACGTAACGGTCCGTAATGCTCGCCACAATTTCGGGAGTCATCTCGGGCACCTGCTGTCCCTCCTGACCCTGGAATCCGTTAGCCATAAGCCACTCGCGAACAAACTCCTTCGAGAGTTGTTTCTGTTTTTCGCCCGCAGCCAAACGCTCCTCGTAACCGTCAGCATAGAAATAACGCGACGAGTCGGGGGTATGAATTTCGTCCATCAGATAGATTTGACCATTCTTCTTACCGAACTCATACTTCGTATCGACCAGAATGAGTCCCATCTTCGCCGCAATCTCGGTTCCGCGCTGGAAGATTGCACGAGTGTATGCCTCCAACTGCTCGTAATCTTCACGGCTTACGATACCGCGTGCGATAATCTCCTCCTTCGAGATATCTTCATCGTGACCCTCGTCAGCCTTGGTTGTCGGAGTGATAATAGGCTCGGGGAAGCGCTGGTTCTCGACCATACCCTCCGGCATCTCAACGCCACAGATGGTACGCTTACCGGCCTTATACTCGCGCCAAGCGTGTCCCGACAAGTAGCCACGGATGACCATCTCGACCTTGAACGGCTCGCACTTGTGACCCACAGTAACCATCGGGTCGGGAACTGCGATTTTCCAGTTAGGAAGGATGTCGGTGGTAGCATCGAGGAACTTCGCTGCAATTTGGTTGAGCACCTGACCCTTGAAGGGGATACCCTCCGGCAGTACTACATCGAATGCCGAGATACGGTCCGACACGACCATCACAAGATAGTCGCCTTCGATGCTATAAACATCGCGAACCTTTCCCACATAGTGACCGGTCTGACCCGGCAGATTGAAGTTGGTTTTAACAATTGCCTGCATAGTTTTATATTTTATTGTTCGTTCATTGCAAATGATATCAGAGACAAATGTACTACTTTTTGCCGAGCGCGACTCATCCCGCCCTGCTTTTTTTTGTCATAGTTATCAACAACTTTCCCGTACCGCCCCTCCCAAAAAAGAGAGCAGGCTGTCGGACACTCTGCCAAACAGCCTGCTCTAATACAATTCTCTATCGAGAAACTACTTGTTAGCCTTCTTCTTCATCAAGTCGTATGCAATCGGAGTTGCAACGAAGATTGACGAGAGAGTACCGATGGTAATACCGAGCAACAACGCGAAGATAAATCCGCGGATGGTCTCGCCACCGAACAAGAAGATTGCAACCAACGTAACCAAGGTAGTAGCCGAGGTGTTGATGGTACGCGACAGAGTCGAGCAGATAGCCGCATTGATAGTCTCGCGGAAGTTTCGCTTCGGATAGAGCGAGAGGTACTCACGGATACGGTCGAAGATAACCACGGTATCGTTAATCGAGTAACCGATGATGGTCAGGATTGCTGCGATGAACGCCTGATCGACCTCCATCGAGAAGGGAAGAAGACCATAGAACATCGAGAATACACCGATAACCATAAATGCGTTAAGAGCAAGTGCTGCCGTAGCACCGAGAGCCCACTGCCACTTCTTGAATCGCAGAACGATGTAAAGACCGATTGCGACGAGCGAGAAGATAACTGCGTAGAACGCATTGAAAATCATATCGCGAGCGATAGCAGGACCAATCTTGTTCGACGAGATGATACCATTCACGTCGCTCACGGTATCCTTAAACTGGTCGAAAGTGATATCGTACGAGTAAAGACCGTGTACGGCATCGTAGATAAGCTTATCAACCTCTGCTGTGGTCTCCTCCGAAGTATCATCGTACTTGTACTGCGTGAAGATACGCATCTGGTTCTCATCGCCGAACTGCTTAACCTCGCAGCTGATATTCGAAGCATCAACACCCTCGATAGTCGAGAACTTGTCGTTGATTGCGCTACGAACAGACTCTGCCGAGATGGGCTGGTCGAAACGTACAACATAGATACGACCACCGGTAAAATCAACACCCATATTCAGACCGCGGATTGCGAACGAAGCAATCGACAGAACAGCAACGATACCTATGATAATATACGAGTACTTACGCTTGCCCACGAAGTCGAACTTCACGTTTGCGAGGAAGTTCTCCGAGAACTTGCGCGAGAACGAGAGTTTGCCCCACTTCTCAACAACCCACTCAATCAACATACGGGTAATGAAAATCGAGCAGAAGAGCGAAGTGATGATACCGATAATCAGCGTAGTTGCGAAGCCCTGAACCGGACCGTTACCGAATACGAAGAGAACCACACCGGTAATGATGGTAGTGAGCTGACCGTCGATAATTGCCGAGTAAGCATTCGAGAAACCATCCTTGATAGCCGAAGCAAGACCCTTACCGCTACGCAACTCCTCCTTGATACGCTCGTAGATAATCACGTTGGCATCCACTGCCATACCCATCGTAAGTACGATACCTGCGATACCCGGCAAGGTCAGAACGGCGCCGAACGATACGAGAATACCCATCAACAGGAATACGTTGGTAAGCAACGCAACGTCAGCCAACCAACCTGCCGTACGATAGAACAGACCCATATAGAGCAGCACGAGGATAAACGCGATAACGAACGAGATAAGACCTGCGTTAATCGACTCCTGACCGAGCGAAGGACCTACCACCTCGTCCTGAATGATGCGAGCCGGAGCGGGAACCTTACCCGATTTGAGTACGTTTGCCAAGTCCTGTGCCTCCTGAATGGTAAAGCTACCCGAAATCGAAGAGTTACCACCCTCAATCTTCTGGCGAACAACAGGAGCCGAATATACATAACCATCGAGAACGATAGCGATGCACTTGCCTACGTTGTCGGCAGTCAGGCGAGCCCACTCTGCAACACCGTTTGAGTTCATCGACATCGAAACCTCTGCCTCTGCACCCTTCTGTGCGTATGCCTCGCGTGCATCCGAAATTACGCTGCCATCCAGCGGAGCCTTACCATCGGGACGCTCAACCTTGATAGCGTAGAGAGCAACCTTATTGTCGTAGAGTGCATCGGGCTTGATACCCCACTTGAACATCACGTCTGCGGGGAAAGCCTCCTTAACAACATCCAGAGCCAAATACTTATTTACCGTAGCAACGTCAGCCGTTGTAGCCACACCGATAACCGCACCACCTGCGTAGTAGGGGTCGAGAACAGCCAAAAGCGGGTTCTGCAAGCGGTCGTAGTGCTGGGTAGCCTCCGGCTCAACACTCTTCTCGGCCTCGGCAGTTGCAACCTCTCCGAGAAGGCCCTCGCCCTCTGCGGGTGCAGCAGTCTCGGTAGCAACCTCCTCAACCAACTCATCGCCGAGATACTCCTTCAACGCGCGGTCAGCCTGTGCCAATGACGACATAAGCTCGTTTGCGTTGTAGGTTGTCCAGAACTCCAACGATGCAGTACCTTGGAGAAGTTTACGCACACGCTCCGGCTCCTTAACGCCCGGCAACTCAACCAAGATACGGTTCGAGTTGGGCAGACGCTGGATGTTGGGCTGCGTAACACCGAAGTGGTCGATACGGCTGCGGATGATGTTGAACGACGCTGCGATAGCATCGTCGGTCTCCTTGCGCAGAATCTTCACAACCTCATCATCGGTGCTGTTGGGGGTAATGTCCTTACGGTCGGGGCTGACGAAGATGGCAGCCAACGGAGCACCGTTAGTCGATGCCGAATACGACTTTGCGAAAGCACCGATAAAGTCGTCGGTACCCTGCTTCATCGCCTCGTTTGCAGCCTCCACAGCGGTAACGAATGCGGGATCATTCTGGCTGTCGCCGGCAAGAGCCTTCACGACATCCTCAACCTGAATTTCGAGCATCACGTTCATACCGCCTTTCAGGTCAAGACCGAGGTTAATCTCACGCTCCTTGCACTCCTGGTAGGTGTACTTACGGATCAAAACATTATAAACCGGTTGGTTTGCAACAGAGTCGAGATAGTACTGCTCCATTGCCTCCTGCTCCTCCTCGGCAAATGCCTGTGCATACTCTGCCGCCTTCTTCTCTACGTTAGCGGTTTTCAGAGTAAACGAGAGCTGGAAAATACAAGCAAGTCCCAAAAGGATTGCGAGTAATTTAATTGCGCCTTTACTTTGCATTTGAGTTAAATTTTTGTTATTATTTAGTTTAATTGTTGTTCGTTGCTCATCCGACTCCTTCGGTTACGGCCCGAAAACCACCTCCGAAATCCCGATGATTACCACTTTTTGGCTCGGGCAGCAATCTCGGCACCCTATGCCAATAAGCGTACAAAGATAATGAAATTATCTGAATTAAAACAAAAGCGACAAGGAATATTCTCTCAAAGTGGCACTTTCTCGCAAAATCGGCTCTTTTTTACATTTTTTTGAGCGGTAAATTATTGTTTTTTCAACTAATTTCAGTAAATTTACGAACAAGACGAAACACCGGCACCACGTTTCGATGTATAATACCGCACCGGTGCAGCGGAAAAACAATGAACTACTATGGGAACATTCAACGAAAAATTATCCGCAGGAACTCGCGCCAAACAGTGGCTTGCTACCCTTCTGCTCGTCATCCCTATATTGGGGTACTCTATCGGAATTCTCGGCATTGCTCCCGACATTATGAGCAAGTTGCCGAACAACTGCATACTCCACCTGCTGTCGGCATTAGGATTCTTCCTGTTATGGCAGATTGCGACCAACACTGCCACCCGTACCGCAGCGAAAATCACCACGATACTCTACGCTCTATGGACCGCCTACTTTGCGGTTATGGAGTTATTCACAATCGAGAATCTGCCTTCGTGGGTCATCCACATTATCTCCGGAGCGCAAATCATAACCCCTCTGATACTTGCATATACGGCATCGATGATAGCCCGAAACAATCGATTGGGAAGGTGGGTTCGTTCAGCCGTCTGGGTTGTCTGCGCGATGTGTATCGTCGAGAGCTATTGGTCTGTGGCAAACAGCGCATTGAGTTTGTGGATTTTCGACGGTATGGAGGCAGGGAATATCTCAATCCCGACCTTTAAGGAGATTTATCGTTGGTTTGTCATCGCGTTGAATATCTTGTCGGTATTTGCTTTTGCATTGATATGCACAAGCCCCGCCTTCAATAATCGCCACGACCCCAATGAGCCCGATCCGGAATACACCCCGCTGAATCGATTCACGATTATTACCGTGGTCGTTACTCTGGTACTGATAGCGATAAGCTAAATCCCGAAGGCTACTCTTCGCTCGGCGAGAGGCTCTTTGCCAAACCTCCCTTTGAGGTTTCACGGTAGAGGCTCGGCAGGTTATGTCCTGTTTCGTGCATAACCTTCACGACCTTATCGAACGACACGAGGTGCGAACCGTCCGAAAGAGTTGCGTAAGTATTGGCATCGAATGCTCGGGCTGCCGCAATGGCATTTCGCTCGATGCAAGGCACCTGAACAAGTCCGCAAACGGGGTCACAAGTAAGACCCAGGTGGTGTTCCAGACCCATCTCGGCTGCATATTCTATCTGCGCAGGGGTTCCTCCGAAGAGTTGGCAGGCGGCAGCGGCAGCCATAGCACAGGCAACACCAATCTCGCCCTGACAGCCAACCTCGGCCCCCGATATCGAAGAGTTGAACTTAACCACATTACCAAAGAGTCCTGCCGTTGCCAAGGCTCTCAACACACGGATACGTATAAACTCGCGCGAAGTGGTAAGGTGGTAGAGCACACCCGGCAGCACTCCCGACGAGCCGCAAGTCGGCGCCGTAACCACGGTACCACCCGCAGCATTCTCCTCGGCAACCGCCAATGCATAGGAGTAGATTCTCGCACGAGAGCTCAACGAGCCGGCATAACCCTTGCTCTTGACATAGTACGTACTCGCTTTACGCGCGACTTTCAGGCCTCCGGGCAGAACACCGTCATTGTTGAGTCCTCGCTCGACAGACTCGACCATAATCGTCCAGATATGATCCAGAAAGTCCCATATCTCCTTACCCTCGCAATCCTCGACATACTCCCAATAGGTCTTTCCCTCGTTGTAGCACCAATCCTTAATCTGCTGAATAGTTGTGAGCGGATAGATATTCTTGGGAGAGGTATTGACAGTCAGCTCATCAGCCAACGAACCACCTCCTACGCTGAAAACGGTCCAACTATCAACTATCAAACCACCCTTGAACGCTTCAAACAACATCCCGTTGGGATGAAAGTCGAGAACAACATCCGCCTTCCACACAATCTCGGTCGGAGCCAATGGTTCGAGCACCGAGAGAATAGCGACATCTGTAAGGTGACCTTTGCCCGTAGCTGCCAAAGAGCCATAGAGGGTAACGCGATAAGCATCAACACCTTTAGCTCGCTCGGCAAACTGCTCGGCAGCAAGTTTCGGACCCATAGTGTGGCTACTCGAAGGGCCACATCCCACCTTATATAGTTCGCGTAAAGATTCCATAACTATTCGATTTAATTGCGCAAATGTAAGCATTTTTCGTGTAAGCGCAAATAGCAGGCCGGAGGATGGGGGGGGGCAGGAAACAGGAGGCAAATACAAGGCGTACAAGAAACCCGACCCACAGCATACTTGACGTATGTGAGGAGTCGGGCTATCGCCGTGCAACGAAGTAGTTGCCCACGCGCAGACAAAAAAATCATTTTAAGGAGGCAAATACAAGGCGTACAAGAAACCCGACCCACAGCATACTTGACGTATG
>CAZIAS010000021.1:19538-31244 GCA_964536825.1 uncultured Alistipes sp.
TGAGGAGTCGGGTTATCGCCGTGCAACGAAGTAGTTGCCCCTTAAAATGATTTTTTACTTAACCTCTTCAAACTCTACATCCTCGGGCTGTGTCTGCTGCTGTTGCTGCTGCGCACCACCCTGTGCTCCGGCGCCCTGTGCCTGCTGCGCCTGCTGCTGTGCGTAGATGTCCTGCGATGCAGCCTGCCAAGCGGCATTGAGTTCTGCGATTGCAGTGTCGATAGCTGCAATGTCTGCGCTCTTGTGAGCCTCTTTGAGTTTAGCAAGAGCACCCTCGATTGCAGACTTCTTCTCTGCGGGAATCTTATCGCCGTACTCTTTGAGTTGCTTCTCGGTAGCAAAGATGTTCGAATCGGCAGCGTTAATCTTCTCGATACGCTCCTTCTCGATACGGTCCTTCTCCTCGTTAGCCTTTGCCTCATCGCGCATACGCTGAATCTCCTGCTCGGTCAGACCCGACGATGCCTCGATACGGATTTTCTGCTCCTTGCCTGTGCCCTTATCCTTTGCCGATACGTTCAAAATACCATTTGCGTCGATATCGAAAGTAACCTCAATCTGCGGAACACCACGGGGAGCTGCGGGGATGCCGTCGAGGTGGAAACGACCGATAGACTTATTGTCGCGTGCCATCGGGCGCTCGCCTTGGCAGACGTTAATCTCCACCGAAGGCTGGTTATCGGCAGCCGTAGAGAAGACCTCGCTCTTGCGTGTCGGGATGGTGGTATTGGCATCGATAAGTTTCGTGAACACGCCACCCAGAGTTTCGATACCGAGCGAGAGCGGAGTAACATCCAACAGAAGTACGTCCTTAACCTCGCCGGTCAGCACACCGCCCTGAATTGCAGCACCGATAGCCACAACCTCATCGGGATTTACCGACTTGTTGGGAGTCTTGCCGAAGAACTGCTCGACAACCTGCTGAATGGCAGGAATACGGGTCGAACCACCCACGAGGATAACCTCGTCAATCTGCGAAGCCTGCAAACCTGCATCACGCAGCGCAATCTTACAGGGCTCGATGGTCTTCTGCACGAGGTGGTCGCACAACTGCTCGAACTTCGCACGAGTGAGTGTCATTACCAAGTGCTGCGGAATGCCGTTAATAGGCATAATATATGGGAGGTTTATCTCGGTCGATTGCGACGACGAGAGCTCAATCTTTGCCTTCTCGGCAGCCTCCTTCAAGCGTTGGAGTGCCATCGGGTCGTGGCGCAAATCCACACCGTGCTCTGCCTTGAATGCCTCTGCCATATAGTCGATAAGTACGTGGTCGAAATCATCACCGCCGAGGTGAGTATCGCCATTGGTCGATTTAACCTCAAACACACCATCGCCAAGTTCGAGAATCGAGATATCGAAGGTACCGCCACCGAGGTCATAAACGGCAATCTTCATATCTTTGTTCTTCTTGTCCATACCGTAAGCCAACGCAGCAGCCGTCGGCTCGTTGATAATACGACGAACCTTCAAACCTGCAATCTCGCCTGCCTCCTTGGTAGCCTGACGCTGCGAATCCGAGAAGTATGCCGGAACGGTAATTACCGCCTCGGTAACTTCGGTGCCAAGGTAATCCTCGGCAGTCTTCTTCATCTTTTGGAGCGTGATGGCAGAAATCTCCTGCGGAGTGTAAAGACGGCCGTCAATATCCACACGCGGAGTATTGTTGTCGCCCTTAACGATTGAGTAGGGCGAACGTGCGATATCACCGGTTACCTTATCGTAAGTTTCGCCCATATAGCGCTTAATCGAGAAGACCGTGCGCTTGGGGTTAGTGATAGCCTGACGCTTTGCAGGGTCGCCCACCTTGCGCTCGTTGTTGTCGGTAAATGCCACGACCGAAGGAGTCGTGCGGTGTCCCTCCGAGTTGGGGATTACTACGGGCTCGTTACCCTCCATAACTGCGACACAGGAGTTGGTTGTTCCCAAGTCGATACCAATAATCTTTGCCATAATTTTGTCTGTTTTATTGTTTGTAATCAAATTTTCTGTTCTGTTTCGTCCGACTTTGGCACGGATCGCGATTCTCGACCTTTGTGTCGCGTCAGACGCTTTTAGATTGAGCAAAGGTTATACCAAATGAGTTTTATGCCGTTTTTGGCCGTTTTTGGCAACTTTCAGGTGGCAGAAACTGACACCGCAGACGAAAAATATGACATTGTGTCAGTCGAATTGACAGTTATAGGCTGTTCGATAAGGCAATAAGGGGGAGTGTAGAGGATTTTTGAGGGGGGGGGAAGTATGGGGATTATGGGGAAATCATTTTGAATTTTGAATTTTTATTGCGCCCCCTTAATGCCCTTAATTGCCCTTAAAAACCTTTTCTATTGCGCCTGGTAATCAATGGCAAAGAATAAAAAACTCCTCGCCATCAAGGGAGGAGTTCTTTACGATTCCATTCTACTTTATGTCATATTTCTTCAAATACTTCAACAGCGGTTTCTGAATAGCCTTTGCCCAACGATAATAACCCCACGACATAGGATGAGTACCATCCGCAGAGGTCTCGTGGTCGGTACCGGTCTGATTCTTAACGTCGATGTAATAGACATTGTCGTACTCCTTGACAATCTCCGCCATCAGTGCATCAACATACTCCATACGCTCCTGCTCACGCTTTTCACGAGCGGTGTCGAAAGTTCGGTTTTCGCGATAGATGGTGCGAAGGAAGATTAGCGGAGCATCAGGATGCGAAGCCTGCAAAGTCTTGATAAACGGATGAATACGCTCCTTTATCTCCTTAATGGAGGGGTTCGAGAAGGCGTCAAATACAAACGCCTCTGCATCGGTTGCCGCCAAAATACGAGCCATTACCGGTTGCAGTTTGCTGTTGCCACCCATACCGAAACTTACAAAGTTCAGCCCTGTCCATCGTTGCAGAAAACCGAGATAGGTCTGACCCGCATTTGTCGCTCCGTGTCCCTGCGTAAAGCTCGAACCGAAGACGGCGATTTTATGACGGAAGGGGCTCTCGACCGCTTTGATGTCGGAGCCTTCGACAACACCGATATCCAAATGTGTAAGCTCCATATACAATGGCAGATAGAGCAGACACTTCTTGGGGCTGCCATCCATATTCTTCACCAACGCCAACGGGCGCTCAATCAATTCGTTACCATTGCTGTCGAGTCCCAGCTTTCCGGAGTGCGAGGCAGCCCACTGCCACTCGCCCTTCTCGTTCTCGATATAGAGCGTAAAGCCGCAAGTCGCATAGTTCGGCATACCGTTCATCGGATACTTAATACCCACCTGCGGACGCACCCACAACTCCGCAGAGTTTGTTTCGAAAAGGATAGCCTCGCCCGAGGGATAGCTCAACAACTCCGACTCTTTCGGTGTCAGGTCGGGATATGCCGAGAGTTCCACTCTATGATACGGATTTGTCGTCCGGAACATCTTGCCCAGATGAGTCAGCGTTTGTGCATCCACATAACGCAGATTCGCTGCCGAGGCCGACACAGAGACGGTCACGGCAGCGAATAGCAATACTACTCTTGTGAAGTATTTCATCGCACAAAATTTATTTGATTCCGTACTTCTTCAAATACTTCAACAACGGCTTCTGAATGGCATCAGCCCAACGCTTATATCCCCACGAAGTCGGGTGAGTACCATCCGCCGAGGTCTCGTGGTCGGTACCTGTCTGGTCCTTGACATTGATGAAATAGACGTGGTCGTAGTCCGAGATCACACGTTTCATAACACCCTCCACGTGGTCGATACGAGCCTGTTCTCTACCCTCGCTCTTCTGGTCGAAGTTACGATTTTCGCGATAGATGGTGCGCAAGAAGATAATCGGAAGGTCGGGACGCTGTGCGCGAATCTCGCTGATGAAAAGGTCGATACGCTCGTCTATAACCGCGATGGAGGGGTTCGAGAAGGCATCAACGACGATAGCATCAACATCCGTACCGCCGAGGATACGACCGATAACGGGCTGCAACTTGCTATTGCCGCTCATACCGAGGCCGCAGAAATAGAGACCTGTCTGACGCTGCAAGAATGCAGGATAGGTCTGACCCGAAGCCGAAGCGCACGAACCGTGAGTAAAACTCGAACCGAAGATTGCAATCTTGTGGCGGAAGGGATTCTCCAAAGCCTCAATCTTGGCACCCTCTTCAACTCCGATTTCGAGGTGCAGCAACTCCGAATAGAGCGGCAGGTAGATGATACACTTCTTGCTCTCGCTGTTCATATTCGAAATCATTCTTACCGGCTTGTCGAGATGTCGAACACCGTTCGCATCTTTGAGAGAGATTACACCATCCTTTATCTTGTAATATGAAGGAGATTTCGACGATGCCCAAGTCCATTCGCCATTCTTCTCGATGTAGAGATTAAATCCACACGATGCATTTTTCGGCATACCGGCAGTCTCGCGAGCCTCTCCAAATGTTGCCTTGACCCAAATCTCGGTTGCATCGGTTTCGAATGCAATCGATTCTCCCGCAGATTGACGCAGAAGGCGTGACTCGGTAGCATTGAATTGGTTGGGATAATCCGCCAACTCCACACGGTGGTAGGGGTTGGTTGTCTTACAGAGTTTTCCGAGATGGGTCAGCGACTGTGCATTCACCCATTTAATGGCCGGAGCTGCCACAACATTGGCGCATACAAACACCAACGCCAACAGCATAAGATTGAGTTTTTTCATATTGATTAAGTTTTAAGTTGATATTTATCTAAAAAAAGCCGAACATCAGAGTTCGGCTCAAATTATCTGACAAGACAGACTATTTTTCGTTCAAAATGCGCATTGCAGCATCGAGAATAGCCGTATCGTCAAGCGTTACCACGCCACCATCGGGACCCTGCTCAAAATGAACACCGGCTGCGGCAGCTTCGAGGTGCTGACCACCGAAATAGTTACGTACGGTATCAACGTCTATACCCAATTCGTCTGCGATGCGCTGCGAGCTTCCGCTGGGAAGTCTGTCCTTGATTCGGCGCAGTTCGTTAAATGTAATAATCATAGCTGTTAATTTTATAGTGTGTTACATTAAATTTTCTCGAAAACGAGATTTACGCACTACTAAAATAATCCTTTTTTTTGACACAGCCAAATTTCCTCGCTTTTTTTTTGAAAAAAGTGCATTTTACCCACTTTTTACGCCAAGAAACCGGTTGCTGACACCCTCTACTCCACCTTCACAAGCAGAATTGCATCCGCACGGGTTGCTCCCGATTGCTCATTCGTAACGACGCTTACCGCGAAGGGCTCACCCTCTGTCAAATCGAATTTGCCAAGCGGATACCAATCTCCGCGACGCTGCATCGGATTCTTGAACTTCGCACGGTCGTAAATATGCTCAATTTTGTCGCAAGAGCCGTCGCAACCACGACTTATCTCGAACTGCACATTCGAATCGAGATACTCATCGCGGGTATTTTGGTAGCTATACACCGCATATTGACCATCAGAGGGGACCTCAACCCGGAAGGTTGCACGTGCCGGCGAACCGGCCGCAACCTCCAAGTACGACAATCCGTATCCACCCTTCTTGACAACCTTCTGCCACTCGCCCTCCAACTCCAAGGCGTTCGACGTATCATCAATCAGAATATCGGGAGCAGAACCGTCGAGTCGAGGATTCTCTGACATAACTCTGTTCAACGCAACCACATCCACGCTCTGAACATTGGGCAACGACTGTTCGATATATTGCACCGCCGCCATTGCCGACACCTGTCCCAACACCATAAACACCGGTTCCATACGTATCGAGCCGAAGGCTATGTGGCTTGCCGAGAGCGAGATGGGGACTAACAGATTGTCACACTCTTCGCGTTTGGGAGTTATCGAGCGATACGAAATCGGATAGGGGATACTCTTTCCCACCTGCACATCGCCCTCGTTCTTGACCATTGCGCGACCATTCTTACGCACAACTACACGCTGGCAGTTATGAGAGTCCATCTTGTAGGCGCCCAACGCAACACCATCCTCAACCGTGGTACGCAACTCACAATCTGCCTGCGTTGCCACATACTCTCCCACCATACGACGACCCTCGCGCACATAGAGTTGCGGGGTACGATGGTTGGTTGCAAGGTACTCATCGAGCGGATAGCCCCAACGCAACATCTCACGACGCAACACCTCGGGCACACGCTCATCGTGACCCATAAAGTAGAGCAGTCCCTCCGTATAAGAGGTATGCAGGTCGATAATCTTGCGACGCTCCGTCCAATCAGCTTCGGGATAGTTGTGATTCTCGCCTATCACATCGGTCGAAAATGCTCCATAGTTATTGATATCGGTCTTGCGATTAGGCATCATACTCCATATAAAGTAATCTTTCAGCTCGCGCTTATCGGGTTGAGCCTCCATCAAGCGCAGCAACAACTCATAACGCGTAGAGTCGTAATCGGCAGGGCGCTCGATAGGCATCATATTCTCCGGCACATCCGTCAGGCAGATACGATAATTATACGCCTGCATAAGGCGGTCGCCCGAACCTGCGGGAGCCAACTCCGCATCCGATATTCCCCACAACAATCCACTCTCGGGCTTACCTTTTATTATATAGGGATCCACGTTATCGGGGAATTGATGCAGGTGTAACATCTGCACTCCGCTGTAAGTCTCGCCGTACTGTTCGTTAGGCTCACGACCCAACGTATAAGAGACTCCGGCAGCCGCCAACAGGTCACCCTCGTAGGTCGCATCAATAAATGCCTTTGCAGCATAACGTACCGTATCGCAGCCCGATTTCGAATCAACCGTGCGAATTGCAACGATATGCGTACCATCCTTCTCGACATCGACGAGCGCACGCGAGCGCACAATATCTATGTGCTTATCATCAAGCCACTTTTCGAAAATAGAGCTGGCGACCTTCGGTTCGAAGACCCACTGTTCGAGAACGCCATAATGCGCTCCGACCTCTCGATAGAACTCTTGCGACAGACCTTTGACAACCTGTTTGTTGCCTATATCGGTCTGGCCAAGGCCCCCCGTCGTCAGTCCGCCGATATGCTCCGTCGGCTCGACTATCAAAACTCGATATCCGAGACGTGCCGCAGAGGTTGCTGCCACAACACCGGCAGAACTTCCGCCATAGATACAGATATCATACTCTCTATCCGCACAGGATTGAGCAAAAATTGACAACACCACGGTTGCCAGTAAAATACGAATATTCATAAGTCTGATTGGGTTAGATAAAATTCAAGAAATCACTACTCACTATCACTCTCTTCGAGGAATACCTGAAAGATAAGCGGCGTATATGCCTGAATCTCGGTCGTTACGGTTGTCGTCGTAACCGTATCGTCAGAATCGGACGTTGCTCCACCATACATATTACTATAATTATAGTAGTTCATATAGTAATTGTTGTAATAGGCGTTGCCGTAATACATATTATAATAATTGTAATAGTTGTAGTAGTTCATATAGTCGTAATAGCTCGACATCGCCGACGACGAACTGGACGTTGTCGTCGAGCTACCCGACATACCCTTCACACCATAAGCGAAACTCGAAGTGGTCACGAATGTCGCCCAATTTCCGTGGCGCAAATGCGGGATTGTGTAATACCACGCCGTGATATAATCATCCTTACTGCTCGACACCGAATAACTGATTACGGAGCCCTTGCTATCAACCTTTCCGTAGATAATCTCCTTTACCTCGTCGATATTGGTATCAAAGATAAAACCATCGAGGAAGCGACCTATATACCAAATCTTCGCGGTACCATTCTCGCCAACCTCCTTGCCATCGACATCGCCTGTTCCGAATCGCTCCAACAGCACTTTGTTAATCTTCTTATCGAGTTCCGACGGACCTCCCGCATAGACATCGGTATCCGTATATGGTTTATTTACCGCCAAGAGGGTCTGCTCGTCACTCTTGTTCTTCACAAACGAGAAGGCATAATCAAAAGGCTCGCTCACACTCGGCACGTACGTTTCATTCACTATGATTCCGGGAATCGTATCTTGTGCGTGGCGCCAAACATTGCCACTCTCGCGTGTCGCACCTTGTTGTGCAGATGCGCGATGCAGCGATTTCAGCACACTTTGGTTCGTTCCGTTCTTCTCCGGCACCGGAGTTACACCTCCATTACCGGCTCCGAAACCTTCAACCATCTCGCCCTCATACGCCAAAGGATTATTCACACGATTTACAATCTCGACATCCATAATCATAGGCTTATTGCCGTCGAGTGCGAACTGTCCCTCATATCCACCCGTCTCGGAGGTTCCGGCAGCACCATTTACCACCGCCGAAGGGAGATAGAGACGAAGTTTTGTTCCATAACGCATTGCAAACTCTGTGGATAAGCCCTTCTCGGCTGCGTAAGTTTCGCCCAACGTGAGCACATTCTTCATCGCAAGGAAGGTTCCCTCCATCAACGAGACATTCTCCTTGCCGATATAGCGAAGGTAAGGTACGTAGTGTGTCGATTTCGAGAATGTTCCCTGCATTCGGGCTATCAGTTCGCTGCGCGTCAGGCAGACATCCCCGTGCAGGCTGCGACCCGTAACCTCGAAATAGAGCCAGCAGTCGCCCTGATTCTCGTCGTCAATGACATCGTGAATCGAGAGGCTGTCGGCAACTCCCGCATCGAGAACCTCGACATAGTATTTACCATCCGATTGGAAATTATCAACCAACTTGGGGCGATTCTTCAACATCCACGCCTTCAACGAGCGATTCTCCACATCGGCAAACGCCTCCGACGACTCCTTGGCACACGAACCGCAAAGAAGCACAGCCATCATCGCTGCAAAGCCTACGAAACC
This sequence comes from uncultured Alistipes sp., assembly GCA_964536825.1. Taxonomy (GTDB): domain Bacteria; phylum Bacteroidota; class Bacteroidia; order Bacteroidales; family Rikenellaceae; genus Alistipes. The sequence continues at coordinate 28,293 of CAZIAS010000021.1, forward strand.
CATCAAATATCTCATAAAAACTACTTTTTCGTTACTTTATCAACCGTCAGCAGCCAAGCAATCGGAGACTGCTTGGGCACGATTCCGATAATTTCTTTCCCATACGCCGCCTCGTAGGTCATATAGACCTCGACCTCATCGCCCTCGCGACACCCAACCAACGCACGACGCAGTCCCGACATACCATCATCGCTATCGAGACGGATAACGTAGGGCTCGGTGGTCCAATATTGCGGGTCAAAATATTGATTCGACGCAACAAAGCGGTCGATGGTTGTTTGCCGATTCGACCAATACGGCACCGAATTGACAGGATTGGAGTAGTTAAACACGTACGCATCGAACGAAATCTCAACCACGTCATTGCGGTCCGCCTCAACCCAGGTCTCACGTCCGTCGGCATACTGCGTCGCAATATATCTCCACGCAATATTCCCGTAATTCGTATAGAACGGAGGGTCCTCTTCGAGGCTCTCTGCCGCCGCCTTCTCCGAAAGAAGGCGAGGATTATGGCTCGTTTCGAGATATCTGACCGTCGAGGTTTGTTGGGTCGAGAGCGTAGCATCCTCCTGCTTGCAACCGGCAAACAGAATCAATGCTAATATCGGTATCAAAACACTCTTAACCATCTCTCTCATCTCGCCATCCATCGGCATTTCATTTACATATAACGTACAAAATTAGTAATTTTATTGCACACCACCCAATTTTTGAGCAAAAAATCCTACTACTACGCAACTCTACATTCGTTTCAAGGCATCGCGCACAGCATCCTCAACCGAAATCGAAGGCGACTCTTTGAGTATCTGTCGCAACGACTTCTCGGATGCCGTCTTTGTAAATCCGAGCATCGTCAATGCCGCCAGAGCCTCTTCATAGACCTCGTTGCCGCCCTGCGGAGTCGTCGAGTTATCTACATCGCTCAAATCGAGCATCTTACCGTTGAGTTCGACGATAATCTTCTGCGCCGTCTTCAACCCCAAGCCCTTCACATTTTTGAGTAACACGGCGTTACCCGTGGCGATAATATTCTGCAATTCCGAGGTTGAATAGGTCGAAAGAATCATTCTCGCCGTATTGCCGCCTACACCCGAAACACTTATCAGCAGGCGAAACAGTTCCCTCTCTCGTTTCGATGCGAATCCATATAGCAGCTGTGCATCTTCGCGCACAACGTAATGTACATAGAGTTTCGCAGATGAGGCGCTCTCAATTTCGGAGTAGGTCTGCAACGAGATATTGATAAAGTATCCCACACCACCAGCATCAATCACGGCATAAGCGGGAGCAAGTTCGGCAACGGAGCCCTGTATATATTCGTACATAGTGTCAAATTTAGTTATACGATTGACAAAAATAAATAAATTTTTCTACCTTTGTGGTCTAATATGTGAATTTTAACGAAAAATAACTTAAATTACTCTATGAAAAAGATTTTTTGGGTTGCGCTTGCCGCAGCTGCATTGACGACCTCTTGCAAGGAGGCGGAGCAGAAAAAGGCCGAGGAGGGAGCTCCCGCCGCAACGGAGGTTGTCAGCGACCTTGCGTTTGTCAATACCGATAAGGTTTTTGCCGAGAGCGAAATCTTCAAGACCGAGGGTGCTGCTCTGAAAGAGAAGACCGAGAAGGCACAGCAGAGCTGGGCTCGTCAGGAGCAGAAACTCCAAAACGAGGCTGCACAGTTACAGGAGAAGTATCAGAAGGCTCTCATTACCACTCGCGATGCACAGGCAAAGCAGGAGGATATCGAGAAGCGCGCCGCTGCACTCCAAGAGCGAGTTCAGAAAGAGGCACAGACCCTCGAAGAGGAGAACTTCGTATTCACGAACCGTATGCAGGATATGCTTATCCGCGCCGTGCAGGCTGTGAATGCCGACAAGCAGTATAAGATGGTCCTCAACGCATCGGCACTGCTCGATGCCGATATGGCTCTCGATATTACTGATGCCGTTTTGGCAAAGTACAACGAGCTCTACGCTGCCGAGAAGAAGGAGAAATAGTCTAACTCTGACAAGCTATGGATTTTATACCCTTTACACTCGTTGATTTCATAGATATATTGCTGGTTTCGCTGCTGTTGTATGGTCTTTACCGTGCAACAAAGGGAACTAACGCATTATACATATTGTCGGGTATAGTCCTTATCTATCTGGCGTGGGTGGTGGTCAATGCACTCAATATGGAGTTGTTATCCACCATCCTGACACAGATTATCAGCGTCGGTGTGATAGCGTTTCTCATTGTCTTTCAGCCGGAGATACGCCGCTTTCTCCAAATGATTGGCGTGCGCCAAAAGCAGTTGAAGTTTATCTCGCGCATATTCGGCTCGGCACAAAAGGAGGAGTTGGATCTCACGCCTATCGTTGCTGCCTGCCGTGAGATGTCGGAGAGCAAGACCGGCGCGTTGATAGTCATCGGTCAGCGTAGTGACCTGACTCTTATCATCGACGGCGGAATAGCGATAAATGCGACCCTCTCGCAGTCGTTGTTGCAGAATCTATTCTTCAAAAACGCCCCACTGCACGATGGAGCCGTAATCATCAAAGGCAACAGCATCGTAGCGGCAAAGTGCATTCTTCCGGTCACGCAGAGCGTAGTACCCAAGTCGTACGGCACACGCCACCGCGCAGCCCTCGGTATGAGCGAGATTTCGGACGCCATAATCGTCGTTGTCAGCGAAGAGACCGGAGGTATATCGATTGCACACGACGGACAGTTACGTCGCAACATCGACCCGAACAGACTTACCGGCGCCATCAACCGCTACATCAATGCCAACTCTCGCAAGGAGCGCGAAGAGAATCAGTAAAAGTAGCCCGTCGGCGAGAATAAAAGAGACGAGAAGCCGTCTAACAAGGTGATTTTGGCGTCATACTCGCCCTCAAAATGCTCATTTACTTTGAGTAAATTATAGGGCATTTTCGCCCGTTTTCTAAGATTTGCCAATAATAT